>NZ_CP150217.1:40000-612500 GCF_037969865.1 Bacillus sp. FSL R7-0646 | reverse complement strand
GTATAATATCCTTAGAAAGGAGGTGATCCAGCCGCACCTTCCGATACGGCTACCTTGTTACGACTTCACCCCAATCATCTGTCCCACCTTCGGCGGCTGGCTCCAAAAGGTTACCTCACCGACTTCGGGTGTTACAAACTCTCGTGGTGTGACGGGCGGTGTGTACAAGGCCCGGGAACGTATTCACCGCGGCATGCTGATCCGCGATTACTAGCGATTCCAGCTTCACGCAGTCGAGTTGCAGACTGCGATCCGAACTGAGAACAGATTTGTGGGATTGGCTTAGCCTCGCGGCTTCGCTGCCCTTTGTTCTGCCCATTGTAGCACGTGTGTAGCCCAGGTCATAAGGGGCATGATGATTTGACGTCATCCCCACCTTCCTCCGGTTTGTCACCGGCAGTCACCTTAGAGTGCCCAACTGAATGCTGGCAACTAAGATCAAGGGTTGCGCTCGTTGCGGGACTTAACCCAACATCTCACGACACGAGCTGACGACAACCATGCACCACCTGTCACTCTGCCCCCGAAGGGGAAGCCCTATCTCTAGGGTTGTCAGAGGATGTCAAGACCTGGTAAGGTTCTTCGCGTTGCTTCGAATTAAACCACATGCTCCACCGCTTGTGCGGGCCCCCGTCAATTCCTTTGAGTTTCAGTCTTGCGACCGTACTCCCCAGGCGGAGTGCTTAATGCGTTTGCTGCAGCACTAAAGGGCGGAAACCCTCTAACACTTAGCACTCATCGTTTACGGCGTGGACTACCAGGGTATCTAATCCTGTTCGCTCCCCACGCTTTCGCGCCTCAGCGTCAGTTACAGACCAGAGAGTCGCCTTCGCCACTGGTGTTCCTCCACATCTCTACGCATTTCACCGCTACACGTGGAATTCCACTCTCCTCTTCTGCACTCAAGTTCCCCAGTTTCCAATGACCCTCCCCGGTTGAGCCGGGGGCTTTCACATCAGACTTAAGAAACCGCCTGCGCGCGCTTTACGCCCAATAATTCCGGACAACGCTTGCCACCTACGTATTACCGCGGCTGCTGGCACGTAGTTAGCCGTGGCTTTCTGGTTAGGTACCGTCAAGGTGCCGCCCTATTCGAACGGTACTTGTTCTTCCCTAACAACAGAGTTTTACGATCCGAAAACCTTCATCACTCACGCGGCGTTGCTCCGTCAGACTTTCGTCCATTGCGGAAGATTCCCTACTGCTGCCTCCCGTAGGAGTCTGGGCCGTGTCTCAGTCCCAGTGTGGCCGATCACCCTCTCAGGTCGGCTACGCATCGTCGCCTTGGTGAGCCGTTACCTCACCAACTAGCTAATGCGCCGCGGGTCCATCTGTAAGTGGTAGCTAAAAGCCACCTTTTATGATTGAACCATGCGGTTCAATCAAGCATCCGGTATTAGCCCCGGTTTCCCGGAGTTATCCCAGTCTTACAGGCAGGTTACCCACGTGTTACTCACCCGTCCGCCGCTGACCTAAGGGAGCAAGCTCCCGTCGGTCCGCTCGACTTGCATGTATTAGGCACGCCGCCAGCGTTCGTCCTGAGCCAGGATCAAACTCTCCATGAAATAATGGAGCGCAGATTAAGTTCGTCACATCCTGTGACAACATCTGCATGACCTGCATCGTGCAGGCCCCTGACTACGCACATTCGCATGTACGATTTATTTAATGAATTAACAGGTACGTTTTGTCTTGTTTAGTTTTCAAAGATCATTCTAAAAATGGAGCGGGTGATGAGAATCGAACTCACGACATCAGCTTGGAAGGCTGAGGTTTTACCACTAAACTACACCCGCATCGCGAATATATGGCGCGCCCGAGAGGAGTCGAACCCCTAACCTTTTGATCCGTAGTCAAACGCTCTATCCAATTGAGCTACGGGCGCTTCATCAGGCGACTTAACTATAATACTATGAATATCAGTTAAAGTCAAGAAGTTTTTTGAAGTTTTTCTGCCGAATGAATGAAGTCTTTTTTGTTTCGACTTTATCCATTATACACATTTTAAGATTTTTGTACACCCTTTAAATGATGAATATAATATCTGTATTTAAAAGCTGTAACTTCGTTGTCTCAGCGACGAATAATAATATATCATGCATCCAACTGATCCGTCAACACTTTTTTCATTTTTTATACCCCTGAAAAAATAATGCTTACAGCCATTCATAATAAATGACGCTTTACTTGCCTTTTCATCTTATGTGATGTTTTATTGAATGTTCCCCAACTTCATTACAATATATACTGAACCGAACTATAAACCATTAACCTCGACAGCACTTTTGCACGGTCATTTAATGAAGCTTTTATTCAAGATCTTCTTTTAGGATATCTAAGACGCCTCCGATACATACAAATATGCAGGCAGAAATCTTCGCTATAGGAAAATTTCCGCCTGCAAACTTCAAATGCTTCATCTATATGCTCTTATGCTCTGCCGTTGAGACTCGACCTGCATGTCCCTCAACAATTCAAATGGTCACCCGCTGATTTTAGCGCTTGCACCGCTTTGTGCTGTTTCCGATTTATAGTTGCGGAAATTATGCTCAAGCTGTTCAAGCGTGAGGCCTTTTGTTTCAGGAAGGAATTTTTTCACGAATGCAATGGAAAGAAGTCCAAGTCCGACAAAAATGTAGAATGTCGAGGACAGCCCAATCGATTCAAGCAGTATCGGAAACGAGAATCCGACAAAGAAATTGGCGATCCACAAACAAAACACGGTGACGCCCATCCCGAGGCCGCGTACGCGAAGCGGGAATATTTCAGAAAGCATGAGCCATGTTACAGGAGAAATGGCGCCTTGTTGGAATGCAAGGAAGGTTACAGTCAGCGTAAGTACGACATAAGGAAGAGCAGCTGAACCTTGAAGGACGTTTGAGAAGATGCCGATAAGCAGCAAAGCTGATGTCGTTCCTATTAAACCGGTCAACAGCATCGGTCTGCGTCCCACTTTTCCTAAAAGCCAAATCCCCACGAACGTCGCCAATACTGAAATGACACCGTTTGCAATATTGCCGATGAGTGCAGCTTTAGTTTCAAACCCGGCATTTTTAAGAATTTCTGTTCCGTAATACATAATAGAGTTTACACCGGTAATCTGCTGAACGACAGCGATACCGATTCCAAGAAATACGATTCGGCGCACCCAAGGAACAGCCAGGTCCTTATAATTCGCTTTTTTCATTTCCGATTCTTTCATGACTGCAGCTTCGATTTCAGCAACTTCCGAATGCGCCCTTTTTTCCTTGCGGATTCTTTTCAGAACACCCAGCGCCGCTTCATTTTTCCCTTTAGAGACAAGCCATCGCGGACTTTCGGGCATTCTCAGCATACCAAAGAACAAGAATACAGCCGGGACTGCGGCAATGGCCAGCATGTAACGCCAAACATGTGAGGAATCGCCCATTGTGGTTCCGAGGATGGCATTGAAGGTAAATGCCAAAAGCTGTCCGGAGACAATCATTAATTCATTTTGGGTAACCATTCGTCCCCTTTTTTCTGAAGGAGACATTTCAGCCAAGTAAGTCGGGACTGTAACAGATGCTCCTCCTACGGCAACTCCGAGCAGGAACCGTGAGATAACCATAACCGTCACATCAGGCGCAAGCGTACATCCAAGCGTCGAGAAAAAGAAAAGTACAGCTAGAAAAATGATGTTCTTGCGGCGTCCGATATAATCGGATAGCCTTCCGCCGAACACCGCTCCCAATGCGGCTCCCAGGAGAAGCGAACTCGCGACCAATCCTTCTGTAAATGCTGTCAGGTTCAGCTGATCTCCTTCAGACATATAAGGCAAGGCTCCGTTGATTACTCCGGTATCATACCCGAATAGAAGCCCGCCGAACGTCGAGACTAAAATAATAGTACGCAAAAATGATTTCTGATTTCCCTGTTCATTCATATTGATTTCCCCCGCCTTTGTTTAAATGAAAATTGATTTATTTCCAAAGGTTTTCGAAACATCCTTAATAGTAGCTCATTTCTTTTTCCTAAAAGCTTCATATCTAACTTTTGAAAGTTTCGCCCCAAGCAACCCCTCCTTAACAGAAAATTAAAAATTTTATTTTGATGGAAGCTGAAGCCTCCTTGCAACCAATTACCCGCAACGGAATATTTTGGAATCGCTTTCATTTCTATTCCGTTTAAATAAATTGTTAGGTTATAGTTATGTTTTTGGTACATCTTTGTTAGGTCTGATATTATCATAATTTTAAAAGCGCTTTCAGTCAATATAAATTTCAGAAAACTTATCTATTTTCATTGAGTAAAATCGCCGCCAACCCCGGTATGAAAGAAAAATATCCAATCCGCATCGTTTCATTTTCTTTTTTTGTTATTTCTCATTACTTTTTTACTCTTGTCATTTCATAGTGATCTTTTTGTCATTTTTTTGTGATGTATAGAATTTTAGTCCCAATAAAAAAATACCAAGGGGCAATCCCTCAGTATTTTTGCCTGCCTGCAGCGGACATTCAATTATCTGTGTACAGCAACATGAATCAGCTTTCCTTTGACAGCAAGGCGTCCTTCGGTTCTCACAGCTTTGTCACATGTAATCAGTGTAATTTCCTTTTTTTTCGTCTCTTGAATCACATCTGTGTCCATTTCAGAAATGAATTGTTTCGACGTCACAGCGTATATATAGTCTTTTTTAAAGTCTGTGATTTTAACGGTATCTCCTTTTTCAATGTTGAGAAGGGGACCGAATAAGAGGCTCTCCCGCTTCATATGATGGCCTGCCAGCGGGTAGTTGCCTTCGCCCATTTTCTGATCGGGTCGCATTGTTGTCGCTCCGTAAAGAAGATTTTGATTGGTTGTGCCCTTCAATATCGGAAGCTTGAGATTGACGCTGCTTATGGTGATCCGGCCGATGACCGCTTTTGATTCACGATCGAGGCTGGCTTTTATTGTTTCCAAAATAGAAGGCGGCTGAATCGCCTCAAAATCAAATGAAGCCTTTTGTGCATTGTTTTGTTCCGCCTGTTCAGCAGTCAAATCAAAATTTTTATTCTTGTTGAGATTGATGATGATGCTTTCTTTAATGAAAGGAGACAAGACGAAGAGTATTCCTGATATGACAAGCACGGCAACGATCATTTTTTTATACATGCCTCACAGTCCTTTCTTTAAAAAAGCACCTGACCGGTTCAATGATCAGGTGCTTCAATGATTCGTTTACGCCTTTCTTTGTTTCTTTCTTGTGAAGAAAGCGAAGGCTCCTCCAGACAGAATCAGCAGGATGCCGATCATGATCGGAATGATGCTGTCTGTGTCACCGGTTTTCGGAAGCGTATCTTTCAAATGACCGTTGTCATTTGTTTTAGGATCTCCTTTCGAATTTCGGTCCGGTGTGCCTTTGTTATCTGTTTTAGGGTCTCCCGAATTCGGGTCCGGTGCGCCTTTATCAACAGCCGGCGTTTTCAGTTTTTCATTGGACGCGATCACCTCGACCGGTTTTGTCTGTCCTTTTTTAATTTCAAAAGGAATCGGTGTTTCATCCAGCTTGTAACCGTCAGGAGCCTTCGTTTCGACAAATTGATAGCGTCCAGGTGCCAATCCCTCCGCTGTGAACTGCCCGTTTTGGTCTGTAGTCCAGACTGCCGGCAGCTTTTTGCTGTTGCCTCCGGCTTTAACTGGCTTTCCATCGGCATCGAGCAGTTTGAATTCGGCTCCTTTTAAAACAGCCTTTTTATTGTTGCTGTCCACTTTCGTCAGTTTCACATCGCCAGGTGTCAATTGGTTCTCTGCAGTCAGTTCGATTTGCTTTGTATCAGTATTTTTGACTGTGAACGATATTGGCGTCTTATCCAATTGATAATGCTTAGGCGCTTTTGTTTCGACAAATTGGTAGTTACCGGGCTTAAGACCGTACACTGTGATCCGGCCGTCTGCGTCTGTTGCCAAACCGGTTTTCAGCACCTTGCCGGTTTCATCTGTCAAATCGAACTGCGCTCCCTGAAGTCCGGCGCTCTTGTCATCCTGGCCGACTTTTGTGAGCACAACGCTGTTTTTCTTGTTGAGAGCCGTCAGTTTAACCTGTTTCGGCTCACCTTCGTGTTTCCCGGTAATGGAAAATGGGATCGGATCTGTTGACAGCAGGTAGCCGTCAGGCGCATGTTTTTCAACAAATTGATAGCTTCCCGGCGCCAAATCGCCAGCCTCGATTTTGCCGCCTTCTTTAGAGATCAAATCGTCTTTGACCGTTTTGCCTTCGCTGTCAATGATTTTAAACACGGCTCCTTCTAATCCATTGCCGTCTTCATCTTTTTTCTCCAAGTAAACAGAACCTTTATAGTTAACGAATGTGCCCGCATCTACATGTTCAGGTTTTCCTTTAGCGGAATCCGGGATGACAAACTCGATTTTCCCGCTGTTCAATACAAATCCATCAGGCGCTTTCGTTTCTACGAAAGCATAGCGCCCAGGCGCCAGGCCTGAAGCCGTAACAGTTCCATTTCGATCTGAGACCAGTTCCTCCTGTACGGTATTCCCGATTTGATCTGCGATCTTAAAAACGGCTCCTTCAAGCTTGTGGCCTTTCGCATCTTCTTTTGTTAAATGAACCGAGCCTTTATAATTAACAGCGGCGCCTGCATCAACCGGCTCCGGTTTCCCTTCAGCTGAGCCCGGGATGGTGAATTCTATTTGATCGTTGTTTAACATAAAGCCCTCGGGCGCCTTCGTTTCCACGAAAGCATAGCGCCCAGGCGCCAGGCCTGAAACTGCGATTTTTCCGTCTTCATCGGAAGTGAGCTTTTCATGAACGGTTTTGCCTTCATGATCAACGATCTTAAACTCAGCGCCCTTCAGCGTACGGCCTTCCGCATCCTCTTTTGTCAAATAAACCGAACCTTTATAGTTGACGGCTTTGCCTGCGTCCACGGATTCCGGTTTTTCTTTTGCCGATTCAGATATGGTAAACTCGATTGCCTTGCTGTTTATCACATAGCCCTCGGGCGCTTTGGTTTCAACAAAGGCATAGCGGCCAGGCGCAAGGTCAGATACCGCGGTTTTCCCGTCTTGATCTGAGGTGAGCTTTTCATGAATGGTTTTGCCTTCATGATCAATGAGCTTGAATTCAGCCCCCTCTAATTGACGGCCTTCTGCATCTTCTTTCGTTAAATGTGCTCTGCCTTTATAGTTGATCAATGTTCCTAAATCAACGTCAGGTACTTGATTCTTATCATTCGTTTTGACGGAGAAGCCGAGTTCTTTTGTATTTAAGAGATAACCTTCAGGCGCTTTCGTTTCCAGCAAACGATAATCGCCGGGCGGCAAACCGTTGATCTCAACTTTTCCGTTTTTGTCGCTCTTAATATTTGTACGTATTGTCGTAAAGGCGCCATCGCCGGATTTTTTCTCCAGCTTGAACACGGCTCCTTCCAACGGATTCTTTTGTTCGTCTTGTTTGATAAGCGTCACCTTATTCTTCTCATTCACGACTTTGTAAAGCGCTCCGGCACTTGAAGAGCTGCTGTTAATCTCAACGGAGACCCCGTCTGCATAGGCGTCGCTGATCGTATATCCGTCAGGCGCCTTGATTTCTTTTAAAATGTAAGTGCCATAGCGAATATTGCCGAATGTCAGCTTGCCGTTGTCGTCAGTCGTTCCTGTCCGCAGGAGCTGCTCATTATCTTTTGTCCGCAATTGAAAATCTGCTCCGGAAAGCGGCGTCCCGTCTTCTCCCGTTTTAAGGATTGTCAGGCTTCCTCTTTCCCCTGAGCCTGAACCGCCGCCGCTTGAAACGGCAACAAAGACCGAGCTGTTGTTTTCCTGGGTCTGTTCCTGGACATTCGTTCCCGAAATCGACACTTTGTTGTTAACATGGCCGCTCGTGCCGGCAATATTGATCAATGATTGATATTGAATAACATAGGCGCGGTCGATTTTTTTGTAATCGCCTGTAAATTTCAGGACAAATGATTGTTCGCCGGTTGCATTGTCGGTCTTGATATCCAGTGTATAGTCCTCGCCTTTCTTAAGCTGAACATCATCCGGGACAAGATTTCCGCTGCTGTCTTTGACTGCACCTTTTTCATCATATTTAGCCTGATAAACTTTAAAAGAATCTTCAGCTAAAATTTGATTGGTATCCGGAGTATCGGTGACTTTTACATCTTCCAACACCGACTGGCTCGCGTTGACATTGATGCTCCAATCGACATAACCTCCGTTTTGTTTGCCTCCTTTGAAAACGAGGCTTCCTCCGTCTGCGACCGAAACGGATGCCGTCAACTCACGCTCTGAATATCCGGCATTATGGTACGTGGCCTTATTGGTGTAAGGATCGTGCTTAATGACCTGTCCTTTTAGCGATGTTTTAAATTCAATAAGATACGGGACGGAATCGTCCGTTTTCAAATGGACGGTCAAAGTTTGTTTATTGGCAGCCGACGGCTCTTCCACATCATATTGGGAGGCGGGCAGGATGTCTCCTTCTGTGATGGAACCGTCTTTATTAACTGAATAGCTCTTGACGACAACCGAGCCTTTTTCAAATTGCTGGTCATCTGCTAAAGAATCTTTAATATAAGGGTTTTTTGACGGCTCTCCATTATAGTTGATGCCGATTTTCCACGTGATTTCTTTTGAAACAGCGTTGTATAAGCCGTGTTTGAAGCCGTTGTGGGATGTCTGGCGATTCGGCGTAAAACTGCTCGCTTCCTTATTTTTGCGTTCAGTGCTGCTGTGATCAGTCCACGTTGATTCTGCCGTGTTTTTGACATTTTCGTTGGAAAAGTCGGCATTCATATTCGTGGTATACGTGATCTTAAGCTGGCTGTTCGTTGTCGCATAATCTCCGATGAGTTCCAGGAGAAAACCTTCATGATCCGGTTTTATTATCAATGTATAGTCTTTGCCTTCTTCAAGCGTTTTGTTATTCGTCACATCCTGAAGGCGGAATGATCCGTCGAGGAGCGTGAGCCCGCCGCTTTCGAAATTGTCATCCAACTTCCAATTGTTCATCGTGTAGTTGTTTTTGTTGATTGCGATCGTCCAATCGACCGTTTTCTTCTTGTAATCAATGTTTGAGTAGCCTTTTATCAAATTCTGCTGAACGGCTGTACCTGAAGCTTTCTTTGATTCTCCTGTTCCGGTCACTGCAGTGTTCGTATAGGTTGTTGATTTATCGATGATTACTCCGCTGTTGACCTCGGTTTGATACGTGATTTTGTAAGCTCCGGTAACATCTTGGTTAAATTTGATTTCAAACCCGCTTCCATTATCAGAGAGCGTATAATCCTTGCCTTCCGTTAGAGGCGTTCCAGCCTGCTCACTGCCGTTCTGATTGAAAGTAATCGGAATCACCTTTAAGGAATCTGAAACAAGATGCAAATCAGCGGAACCAAACGAGTCTGTTATGCTCGCTTTGGATTCGTCGATTTTTTTCTCTCCATAGTTATATAAAATCGTCCAGCTGAACGTCTGTGAATCGCTTTTATAACCTGTCGACGATTTTTCGATCATTTTCCCGTATTTGGCCGTGACAGAGGCCTCTGCAGAAGCCGGTTCCAGATTGTCTCCGCCGAACGTTGCCTTGTTCCTAAATGCAGCGTTTCCGCCTTCGTTCGGTTTTGCGGAGTCATCGATGTCCGTCACATAGATGAGGCGGTAAGCCGAATCTATCTCACCGTCGAATGTGACATTTCCATCTGCGTCTACGGTGTAGCCTGAAAGAACTTCATCTCCCCGGCTGACTGAACCATCTATGTTGACATCCAGCTGATAAACTTTGACAGAACGATAGGTCAGCCCCTCTGGAAAGTTCTGCAGCTTGGCATTTTTCACCTGATCCAATTTTTTGTTGAGGTCGACTGTCCATGTGACCTGCCCGGGGTTGATGCCTTTATCGAAAGTTCCTGATTTATCAATGGTTTTGCTTACTTTTGGTTTGAAATAAACCGTTACTTCCGGAGTGTCTGATTTCACCGGAAAAGGAATCTTTTGAGTCGTCGAGCCTTTTATTTTTTGTGCGTTGAACTGGGTGTTGACAAACAACGTCCCTTTGACATTCGAATCTTCTTTCACTTCGCCGTTAAACGTCATCACAACGTGGCCTTTTGTATCAATTGAAAAATAGCCGTACGTGATGCCGTCTGAGCTTAATGGCTGATTCGTAATGTCGTTGTACATGATAAAAGCTTCAGGCAGATCAAATTCATAGCGGTCGCCGTCGTTTATCGTCTTTCCGAGCTCATTCGGGATGTCCCAAGTAATTGAGATTTTCGCCGGAGAATTCGTGTCGGCTCGATTGCTTTTGTCATAAGGCTTTCCGTGCTCATCCGTCAGCGTCACGCCGGTTAAAATATTTTGGGTGATTTGATTGCCACCGGACGCAAGGCTTCCGGCTGCCGCCAGTCTGGAAGATGCCGCCGGTTTTGAATCGCTGTTCTCAGCGTCGGCAGCTTTTTTCTTCGTTTCCTCTTGGTCCTGTCCTCCTGAAGATTTTGATTGATCGTCTGACTGATCGTCCTCAGATGACGGAGGATCATTTTTCGCCGTTTCCGATTCGGAGCCTGTATTCACGGGTATGATCACTTGCTGTGTCTTGCCTGCTCCGAGTTGAAAGAGAGCTGTGACCGTTTTTGTATCGCTTTTCATATCTGCGGCAAACTTTGCTGACAGCGCAATGGCCCCTTTTGCTCCGGCAGAGCCCTCGGCAGGGCTTTTTAGAGTTACGGTAAAAATGTTGCTGTCCGCTTTCACTTGATAGCTGCCGATGATCTGCTGATCTGCCGATTTCACTTCTCCCTCGGCATCCTGAGCGAATTCGAAGCTTTTAGGTACCTCTACAGTGAAACTGTTTTCGGCGCCGGCTTCTTCATCGTTTTTTAACGACCACTCGTATGTGAGTGTCACTTTGTCTCCCGGCTTTAATGCTGGTTCGTCTCCCTTTGAGCCGTCAACCGTTTGATCTTCGCTGTTTTTGATTGTCACTGAATCAAAAAACACGCTGCCGCCTGTTGATGTGCCGGCAGCCACTGCCGTCAGCGTAAAGCCGACAACTTGACTGAAGATCAAATACAATGCCAGGCAAGTGACCAAAAATGATTTCAGCCCTCTTTTTTTGCTGAGGCTGAACGAATATTTTTTCGATCTCAAATTGTGATTCCTCCCCTTTTATAATGTTTTTGTGTACGGATCGATTGAGCCTGGAAATGGACGGCCTCCCTCCTGAAAAATTTTTTCTATTTGCAGAATGACAGGCTTTTAAAATCGTTGCTGTATGTTTAGCGGCGGTAGTCAAGATGTCGCGGGTATGAATTTTGCTTTATGTCAGCTGACATCATCCGAACCAAACTACATTGTATGGGATGGAACTATACAATTTCTGAACATCGAAATGTAAGCTGAAAATGGCATAAAAAAAGACCGGCTGATCCGGTCTCGCGTTTACCTTTAATTCATTTTGTCCTTCATAAGTTTATAGCGCTCATATTCCTTGATCGCTTCTTCTACATTCCCGGTTTTATTAAACAGCTGCATCTTGTATTGGATGATTTTATGATCGCACGGTTCGATTTTCTCGACCAGCAGACATATATCAAGCCCCCGGCGGTAGTCTTTTTCATGAATAAGAAAATCGACCAGTTCATAAGCTTTTCCAAGCCAGATCCGGGCAAGCCGCGTCTTTTCGGGTTCGGCCCACAAATAACCGTGTTCCATAAAGTAATGGTTTTCGTATGCAAGCAGCAATTCCATGTGCCTGTTGATCGTCGCCATATGGATGGGAGGAGCCTCTTTCAGCGACTTTTCCCATTCGTCAGCATCCACTTTCACACCGGAAATCCGGAGGACATATCCTGTGTCAGTCTTCTCGATGGATTGACCGAAAGGAAGCCTATCGATTAATTTCCTGATTTGATAAATCGCTGAATATAGCTGAGTGCTTGCTTTAGAGACATCATGATCCTGCCAGAACAGGTCGATCAGCACGTCTTTGCTGATCACATGGCCGTGATGATGAAGCAAATACGCGTAAATTTCACGGGCCTTGGATGTTCTCCACTTAACAGGTATATATGTTTTGACTCCCTTCTCTGCTTTGTAAAATTGCAAATTCCCAAAACATTGGATGAAATAGTCCCCTCCGGCATTTACCGCTGAAGCCTTTAGCAAGCTGTTTTCCCTGATCCGTTCAACCGTCTTCACGAGCCGGACGTAATCGACGGGTTTAAGCAAATAATCCACCGCATTTAATTCAAACGCTTTTATGGCAAAATCGTTATAAGCCGTGATAAAAACAACCTGAATGTTTTCATTCATCGATTGAATCGCTTCAGCGAGCTCAATCCCGTTTATCCCCGGCATTTCAATGTCAAGAAACACCGTGTCTATATCCCGAATATCCGGATATTCCAGAACATCAGCCGGATCTTGAAACATTTCAATGAATCGAAAGCAATTTGTTCGTTCAAGCATATTTTTAAAATGAAGCAATGCCAGTTCCTCGTCATCCACAATTAACGCTTTCACGACACACCCACCCCATTTTTCATCGAATCATCTGGAAATTATGATAATGATTATATCATGTCTACGGACCTATTTAGTTGGATTCATTTTCTTAATCTTGTCGTTTATTAACATTTAAGAGTACAATATTCATAAGATTCGACAAGACTGCAGCAGGTGGAATGAGGAGTGCTCATGTTGAAAAAGCTATTTGTTTTCATTTCGATTATTCTCGGCTATGCCGGCTTCTTTTTTATTTTCTTATTCATTAACAACCAATTGTCCGAGCAAAACTACCCTGAAGCGAAGCAAGGAATCATCAATCTGGAAACATGGGATTTTCAGAAAGACGGGAACATCGCGCTCACCGGAGAATGGGCACTATACCGAAACCAGCTTCTCTCCCCAAAGGACATTCATGCAGGCAAAGGAAAAGCCCCCATTTATTCCGATGTGCCTAACAATGTCAAACTTACCGATTCAGGAAAAAACGTGGATTACGGTACATACAGACTGATGATCCGGTCAAAGCAAGACAATGAGATGTTCGGAATCAGCACCTCTTTTATAAACAGCGCAAACCGAGTTTATTTCAACGGCAAATTGATCGGGCAGAGCGGAACCCCTTCAAACAAAGCGAATTTCACGGCGCAAAACAGGCCTTATACGAGTTTTTTCGAGGTTCGCCGCGGAGACAACGAGTTGATTGTACAATTTTCGAACTTCAAAAAAACACCTTCATGGGGGATAGAAAAACCGATTGCCTTTGGGATGCAGCAGCACATTTTACACCAAAGCAAAATCTCTTTTTTAAATGAAACCAGCATGATCACAGCATTCTTTATTACCGGTTTATACTTTCTCGGCTTTTTTCTGCATCGAAGAAAGGATAAGCACTTATTCTTTTTTTCCACGATGTGTCTTCTTTTTTCGGTCATAGTGCTTTTAATCGGAAGAGAACGAATGATCTTTCTTCTCTTTCCGTCTATCTCATTCTCAGCTTTAAGCGTCGTGAGGGCGACCACAATGGTGCTTGTCAGTATGGCGGTTTTTCTCTATCTATATTTCGCTTACAAAGAAATCGTTTCGAAAAAATGGATAATCGCCGCGACTGCATTTTCTGTACTGGTTTTGATGATTGATTTTATTACCTGGGGTTACACAGACCGTCTCGCATATATATTGCACTCTGTTCTTGCAGTCACGACTTTGATTTATATTACGTATGTGTTTGCGATTTCTGCTGTTCGGAAAATGAAAGGCAGCCTTTATCTTACGATTGCAGCGATCTCGATGAGCGCATTCGTCATTTTAACGACAGTTTCTGCTTACAGCGGCAAAAGAGGCTTTTCATTCAATTCGCTCTATGCCGTGCCGTCGATCATCGCTTTGCTGGCGGCTGTACTGATGATGGCGCAGCAATTCGCAGGCGCATTCCGCGAGAACGAAATCCTGTCCTTGAAATTGCTCAGAATGAATCGATTAAAAGACGAGTTTATCGCCAAAACATCACATGAATTTAAAACGCCGCTGAACAGCATGATTAATATATGCCAGACCCTTTTGGCAAGGAAGAGAAAAAGGACGTTAGAGGAAGAAAAAGAAAATCTGCAGCTGGTCATCCGCATGGGATACAGACTCTCCAGTCTGGTGAACGACATTCTCGATTTGGAAAAAATGAAGCAGGGCATGCTGCAGATTCAGGCCGTTCCTGTCGATGCCCATTCGGCGATCAGCACGGAAATGGACTTCTATCGGCTGTTGTCAAAAAATAAAAATGTCCGGATTGTAAACCGTGTTCCATCCGGACTGCCGCTCGTCTTGGCCGACGAAAACCGCTTCCGGCAAATCATGACCAACCTGGTTGATAACGCGATCAAGTATACGCCGGAGGGGCAGATTACGCTCTCCGCCGAAAGGCTCGACCAAGAGAAGGTCAAAATTACAGTAGCAGATACAGGAGTCGGCATACCAAAAGCCGTGCGTCAATTGATATTCGAAGCTTTTCAACAAGCAAAAAACCATAAAGACGACGGAGCCGGGCTTGGTTTAAGCATCGTCAGACAGCTCGTTCAGCTTCAAAATGGAGAGATCTGGGTAGAATCGGAAGAAGGGAAAGGATCGGCATTTCATTTCACACTGCCTGTTGCAAAAAATGACCCTCTTCCTGACGCGAAGAAGGAGAACATGCCTCAACAGCAAGCCGTCAGAGATCTGCCCGATGTTTCTATCAGCACGCCGTACTACTCAAAGAAAATGGATGCTTCAACTGTTTTGATCGTCGATGATAACATCGAAAGCTTAAAAATTTTGGCCGATATGCTTGAAGGCGTTCCTTATCAAGTCATCGCAGCAAAAAGCGGCCATGAGGCTCTCGAAGTCGTCTCCCGTTCAAAGCTTGACTTGGTGATTTTGGACCTGATGATGCCGGATATGACAGGGTTTGAAGTCTGCATGAAAATCCGCGAAAGGTTCACAATGGTGGAACTTCCGGTTCTGATCATTACGGCAGCCATCATCGACCATGATAAATACAAGGCTTTTCACGCTGGGGCAAATGACATTTTGCAGAAACCGTACAACTACACTGAATTTGCAGCCCGCGTTAAAAACCTGATCATGATGAAAGATACGGCAGCCCAAGCGACAAATATGGAGATGGCATTCCTCCAATCGCAGATCAAGCCGCACTTTCTTTTCAATGTATTAAATACCATTATCGCGCTCAGTCATTTGGATATTGAAAAGGCGCGCGAAGTGACGGCTGATTTTACAAACTACTTGAGAATGAGTTTTGACTTTCAAAATACATCAGGGATGAGTTCTTTCAAGCATGAACTGTCGATTGTGAATTCGTATCTTTCCATTGAAAAAACGCGCTTCGGCGATCGGCTGGACGTCATTTACGATATTGAGGAAGACATCGACTTTACCCTTCCGCCTTTAATGATTCAGCCTCTTGTCGAGAATGCCGTCCACCATGGCATCAGCAAGAAAAGAGGCGGAGGCTGGATCAAGCTGACGGCAAAAAAAGAAAGCGAAAACCGCTATTATATCAAGATAGAGGACAACGGAATCGGCATGCCGCCGGAGAAACAACAAGATATCTTTTCTTCTCATTTCACTCATAGTGTCGGTATGAAAAATATCAACCGCAGGCTGAAACACTTCTGCGGAAGTGAACTGAATATCGAAAGTACGCCTGATAGCGGGACCGCTGTCTCAATGGTCATTTCTATCAATGAATCCGCGGACGTCTCAGACTCCGCCATCCAGCGGGCGCCTCTATAACAACAAAAGGACGGAATCAAGTGATTCCGTCCTTTACCTTTACCGCTCCCCCTGGTTTTCCCGCGTTAAAGCAAAAAAAGCGAAAGAGCCGATCACAGCAGTGATGAACATGATCGCACCCATTGGAACGGCCGTTGTTTCATTCATTCCAACGAGAGGCGAAACGATCGAACCGAGCAGCAGCGGAAGCATGCCCAGCATTGCGCTTGCACTGCCCGCACGGTGCCCCTGGTTTTCCATCGCCAGCGTAAATGTGCTTGTCAACGTCATTCCGATGGTTATCATGTAGATAAAGATTGAAATGACAATCGCTGCAAGCGGTCCTTTCAAAATCGTCATCGTCAGGAGAACGGATGTCGCGATGACAGCGGTAATGACCGCGATCCGCAAGAGCTTCCTCTCATGAATGATTCCCCCGAATCGCCCGATAATAAAGCTTCCCGAAATAATGGCGAGGCCGTTAATGCCGAACAGCACGCTGAACACCTGAGGAGAAACCCCATAGATATCCTGATATACAAAAGGCGTTCCGGATACGTAGGCAAAGCTGCCTCCGTGAATGAAACCGACAGTCAGCGCATAGCCGATAAAAGACCGATCCTTCAACAAGCTCCCCATCGTTTTGAGAGACGAACCGATTGAGCTTGGAATCCGTTTTTCGGGCGGCAATGTTTCAGTCAATTTCATCGAGATAACGAGTACTAGTAACAATCCGATCAATGCCAGCGTATAAAAAATCGTATGCCAAGTAGCGAACGGCAAAAGCAGGATGGCTCCCCCCGTCATCGGCGCGACCATCGGCGCAACCGCGGTGATAACCATTAGAAGCGAGAAAAATTTAGAAAGCTCTCTCCCTGTAAACACGTCCCGTACAATGGCGCGCGACAGCACAATTCCAGCCGAAGCGGTAAATCCCTGTAAAAAACGGGCAAGCACTAATGTCGCGATATTAGGCGACAGCGCGCAAAACAGTGAAGACAGCGCAAACAGCGAAATCGAAATTAATAAAGGTTTTCGCCTTCCCTTCGCATCGCTCACAGGCCCAATCACGAGCTGGCCGATGGTAAGGCCGATCAAGCAAGCCGTTAAGCTGAGTTGCACAAGCGACGCACCGGCTCCCAGGTCATCCGCTATTTCAGGGAAGCTCGGCAAATACATATCGATATTAAGAGGTCCAAGTATGGCAAGCATTCCGAGCAGAAAAGCCAATGCCAACCTCTCTTTTCCAACTGGATTATGAAGCATAAAAACATCAAAACCTTTCTATCAACCTAGTTAACATCTCTGTTTCTATTGTTACAGGCTGCAAAACATTTGTATATTGTACCATATTTTTTGAACAGTGAAAGGCGGTTGCATGAAAAATAAATGCACCCAATTGACTTTATTGCCATAAAAAAAGGCCTCCTTAAAGGAGAGCCTCTTTTTATAGATTATTTCATCGCTTTGACGATAAGCGATGCCAAGGCTTCAGCACCTTTCGGCATCAGGTGGACGCCGTCGGCGGTGAAATATTCGGGATGTTGCAGTGCTTCAGCGTGCCAATCGACCAATGTCACATTTTGACGGCTGTCCGCATGCTTCCGAAGCGATTCATTCACCTTGCTCTCCCATTGTCGGGGGACGCGCGTATTCACGAGATAGACATCCGCTTTTGAGAAAGCATCAAGCAAAGCGTCCAATTGGCCGTCCGTAAAATAGCCGTTTGTTCCCAATTCAATGACGACGGCTTTGTCCGGATGATTAAAGGAGGCGTAGGTTGATGTCAATTGAAGCGCTTCCCTCACTTGCCTTCCAACCTGTCCGTCGATTGTGATTCCCGGAATCTTCCGGCGCAGGCTTGAAGCGATGTCCAGCATGACCGAATCCCCGACAGCCAATACTTCTTTTTCGATGCGATCCGGCTCTTTTTCCGCAGACTGCTCATCTTTCGTATCTGACGATTCCTCCCCGTTTCCGGTTTTACTCTCATTTCCGCTCTCAGTTTGTGCTTTCTTATCGTCCTGCCGTTCTTCACTTTTGTCAGCCGGCTGATCCGCTGAGGCGCTTGTTTCCTCATAAGATTTTGAATAGGCCTGCTGCGGCTGTTTCTTTTCGTCGGCCAATCCCGACAGACCCCCTGCAAAAACGAGGAGCGCGGCAAACATCAGGCCGATTGATATTTTGCTTGGAACGGAAGCCGTTTTCCATTCCGTGATCTTATCCAGAAAAACCCGGCTGACAAACGGTTTAAAACCGTCTTTTCGGATCGGCTTCTCAATAAAGCGATACGAAAGTTCCGCCAGAATAAATGTAACGGCGACCTTCATCGCAACATGCCAGTACACCGGATTTCCAATCTCCTGAACAGGCGTGCTCAGCACGATAACGGGATAGTGCCAAAGATAAATGCCGTACGACCTTTTCCCGATCCAGCGCAGCGGCTTCACGGAAAGGGCAAAGCCCAGGAAGCTGCTCGGATGACTGACGCATGCAATCAAAATAGCTGCGATTATGCTGATTATAAGCATTCCGCCGTGATAGAGAAACGGGCTGAATTCATCGACAAAATAAATGCACATCATAAGCAGCGCGAAAGCGGCAAGCTCAGTTCCGTGCAATGCATGCTTGAGGCTGTTGGGGAGCCTGTTCCCAGACAGCCTTTTCATCGGCCACACAAGGGCTAATGCGCATCCGATCAACAGCTCGAAAGCGCGTGTATCCGTCCCGTAATATACACGGCTCGGATCGCCGCCCGGGACGTACAGGATGCTCATCCATATGGCTGAACAAAGCGCACACAGCACAACCGCCGCTGCAAACCTCTCCCGCTTTTTAAATATGTAGATGCCCAACAGCAAAATGATCGGCCAGATAAAATAAAACTGTTCTTCAATCGCCAGTGACCACAAGTTTTTTAAAGGAGACGGCGATCCGAAACTATCAAAATATGACAGGTCGTGAAAGATAAACCACCAATTGCTGACATACAAAAGAGAGGAGATCGCATCTCCCCGTACGGTATGCATCAGCTCTCTGTTAAACAAAGCGACCCATATGACGGTTGCGAAAATCATGAGCGTCGCCGCTGGAAGCAGCCGCCGTATCCGGCGCACCCAAAAATCGCGGAATGTGAGGGAAATGTCATTTCCATACGCCGGCAGGATAATCGATGTAATCAAATATCCTGATAAAACAAAAAAGATATCAACCCCAATGAAGCCTCCGTCGGCCCAGCTCATGTTGAGGTGGTAAGCGATAACCGCCAAAACGGCAAAAGCCCGAAGGCCGTCTAACCCCGGTATGTAACGGTGTTGTTGTGTCTGATCTCGCATGGTATTCCTCCAATGATATGTACGTACGATTCTTCTGTATGTTTCGTGCCTTTTACGGCTCCGATATTATAGACGAAGTCAGGACGGTTTTTTGTTTCAA
Organism: Bacillus sp. FSL R7-0646; assembly: GCF_037969865.1. Taxonomy (NCBI): domain Bacteria; kingdom Bacillati; phylum Bacillota; class Bacilli; order Caryophanales; family Bacillaceae; genus Bacillus; species Bacillus sp. FSL R7-0646. The sequence continues at coordinate 593,336 of NZ_CP150217.1, read as the reverse complement.
AAAATCGTCATTTTTATCTTCCCTGAGTAATGCCGTCTCTCTAGTATAAGAGTTTCCTGCAGAATATGTTGTTACAAAGTTGTAAAAAAATAAGAAATCCATGATTTCAGCGAATCATGGATTTCTTTCACTAGCGGATATAGCGGTCGCCGATCAGCAGGTTCGAAATCGCCTTAGTCGGAATTTCAAACTCCACCGCGCCCATATAGCCGGGAGCGACTTCATAATCATCAAACGAAATCACCAGTTTATGATTCTCTGTAATGTAAAAATTTTGGTCGGCCTTGATTCGTTTGAATGGCTCGACTTCTTCGTCACCGATCCAATATATTTTATCAGGATCATCTTTCATTTGCTGTTTCATTTGCTCTTTAATGTTTTCGCTGATGGCGGTGATATACCGGTCGTCTTTAAACAAGCTTTTCAAGGTGAGCAGGACTTCATTCTTTTTGTCAATGGTGATATAGCGCCGTTCGGTATAGCTGGACGCTTCCGTTCTTTCGACGCTTCGCCGAATCGAAATCAAATCTTTCGTATCCGTGACTGTCTCATAATCGCTGTAGATGCTGAGATGCCCTTTTTTATTCCGGGACGTCTCCTTCATGAATTCCCGGTAAAGCTGATGGCTTTCCTTTACATATTTCTCGTTGATGCCATTTTCGAGCTCCCGGTTATTCAAGCCGGAAAGAGCCGGTGTTTTCACGTCAATGCTCGATTCTCCATCTTTCTGTTTGATCTCGGTGAATGTGATGGCTTTAACGACCTTGCCGATGACAGGTATCTGCGACATGGCCTGCGCTGCTCCGGGATTGATATTCACGACGGCAGCCAATAGTACAGCCGCCGCGACCAGCGTTGATGCGGGCCATACCACTATCCTTCTCTTCTTCTTCGGTTTATGCTGAAGCGCAGTCTCGACAACCTGATCCAGCTCCTTCGGAATGGGGACGTTTTGATATGCTTTTCTCAGCTGTTCCAATTTCTTATCCATTAAGAAAGATCCTCCTTCGTCAATTGGATGCGCATAAGCTTCAATCCTCTGTAAAGGCGCGTTTTGATCGTATTCAAGTTTTCGCCTGTGATTTCCGCTATCTCTTCCAGTTTGAGATCCTCGAAAAACCGCAGAACAATAATGGTATGGTAGGGTTGCGGCAACTCATCAAGCGCCTCATGGAGATCTGTATCCCGGTAGGTATCTTCCTTGCCCTGGCTTAAAAACTCGATCGTTTGATCATCCATAACCTTTAGTTTTTTCTGTTTGCGCAAAAAATCGATTGCCGTCCGCACCAAAATTTTATAAAACCAGCTTTTGATCGTATCCGGATTGCGAACGGAATCGACGGAATCGAGCGCTTTTTTGATTGATTCCTGGACAATATCTAAGGCGTCTTCTTGATTTTTCACATAGCTGTATGCCAGCCGGTAAAAGTCTTCTTTCCGGTCTGTTATGCAAGCGACAAGAGACGCTCTGGCTGCTTGTTTCTTCATTGCAATAAAGAACTCCTTTTTCGAATATACGTATATACGGCTGTTACATTAGGATAGACGCGGGAGTGCGAAAAATAGTTTGCGGAAAGACGTGTTTTTTTTAAAGAAAACATCACTTCATTTATTCTACCCTGAAAAATACCGGAAAGGGAGGCGAAGGAAATTGAGTCGCCAGAATGCCGGTTTGCGCAAATCAATGATGAGAAACAAAAAAAGAGCAAACCATATATAAAGGTTTGCTCCGTAGCCCTTGCTCCCTTTTAGCGGATAGAGAAAAAAAACACCGATATAAACCTCGCGAGAAACTGATTTTGTATATTGAAATAATCCGAATCGAAATTCTAAAAAATATCCTCAAACAATGCGGCAAACAAACCAAAAAAACAAGCGAACAAAAACTTGAGAATAAATAAAACTGCAACGGCGATCCATGAAGCCCGTTTCGAAGCTCCACCCGCTTTCTGAAGACCTTCAGCCGCTAACACAAGCGCCCAAACCATAAAGATATCAAACACGCCCAATATGCTTTTATAAGGCTCGACGGCCGAAAAAACATCGTGCAAAGATGTAAACGAAGTCCCTTCCGGCACATTCGCAAAACGATAAACTGTATTGTTTATCACGTCGCCAATGATTTTGGCAAAGCCTACAAAAGACGCCAACGAAAACATCGTCACAAAGTTTGTTTTTCCGCCCCCTATTGTCGCGATCAGCCATAATATTAAAGCTGATACAAACAAATAGATCCCCGTCTTTAAAAACTCCCATAAAAATATGATCATTCCAAAGTAGGTATACGTATCGGGAAAATCTTTTGAAATATAAAGATAAGCAGATAAAACCGATAAAACGAATACAATAAACATCGGCAGAGCAACCGCCGGCCGCCTTTTCATTCTTTCAAACTGCAATGCCGGGTTCGTGATCAAGCCGATTAATGAAGGCATCGGCTCTTTTGTTTCAATTCTGTCATCCATGCTTCTATTCCTCCATATACGGTATCCTTCAAAGTTTACATGACTGACCTTAAACCCAGCTTAAACTTACATAAAAATAAGAGATCAAGAGAAAAATGGTTCCTGCCGCAACAGTTATAGCCCTGTACTTGTTTGTAAGAGCTAAAAAAACAGAATGCCAAGGGCTCAAATACCCTTGGCACAGCGAATTATCTATACCTTATCGAATCCAGCTGTATGCAAAATGTCCACCGCTTTTCTGCGTGTAAAATGAATGACGAACTCAGCTGCCGCCACGTTCAGTGCAATCGCCCCGTAAACGCCTATCGTGTAGCTGATATCGTATGGCAAACCGAATCCGCTTCGGCACACAAACGTGATGAAATGAATAAACAGATTGGTAAAACAGAATAGATAGCTGCGAATCATCCAATTCCGATGCTTTGTAAACTGATTTCGCCGTGCTTTGATGACGGAAATAACAGTGGCCGCCGGCCAATACATGTTCACCATGTTAAAGGCTATGCTGACGGCTCTACCTCCCGTAGAATGGGGTGCCATATAGCCTGATGATAGCGTAACTACCATCACCGAGACGACGTAAATAAAGCCGTTAAGCCGGTGGATTTTGCGGCTTTTGGCCAACAAGCCGCTGGAGAAGTTGACAGCTCCCGAAACCATCGCCAAACAAGCGGCAATGACATGAACATACATCACCTTTAGCCAGATCGGGAGGTGAAAGGAGTCTCGCAGGTGAGATTTATGGCTCAGAAAGGACGTTGATTGCGGATCAAGAATTAAATTTTCAAACAATGTATACAGAACATACACCGCGATTAGGATCAGCATTGCCGAAAAAACCGATTGACTGCGTTTAAATTTATTTTTGTTCAGCTTTTGTCCCTCCTAAAACATCATGCTCTCTCAGGTGCTTATATTGTATCACGAAAGCGGACGAGCGCAGCAGCTTGGCGTTTTAGGACCTCTCAATAACAAAACCATTAAAAACAAGCCGTGTACTGTTTCTTCCCTTTGTTCGGATCTGAGTTTTCCTGGGAAACCGGTATAACTCTGTCATCTTTTGCGGCATACTTTTGAATGATGTCTCTGCTTGAAGTGTTATCGACGATAACAGATGAATTCTATCCCACAAGCCGATATGATCAATTACTTCAAATTTTAATGTTATAATAGACTTTAAAACATGCGGGAGATCAGGCTTAAAAACAAAAAATGGAGGCATACATAAAGTGACAGAAGATGTAACTGACAACGATATACACGAACAAAAATTATCGAGAGGCCTGAAAAACAGGCATATTCAGCTCATCGCCATCGGCGGGGCGATCGGAACGGGGCTGTTTCTTGGTTCGGGGAAATCAATCCATTTTGCAGGACCGTCGATTTTATTTGCTTATCTGATTACGGGAATCATTTGTTTTTTCATTATGCGTTCTCTTGGAGAACTGCTCTTATCCAATTTGGAATACCATTCGTTTGTCGACTTTGTAAGAGACTACTTAGGCGACATGGCGGCATTTATAACGGGGTGGACATACTGGTTTTGCTGGATTTCGCTCGCAATGGCCGATTTAACCGCGGTCGGGCTTTATACCCAATACTGGCTGCCTGATGTACCGCAATGGCTGCCCGGATTGATCGCCCTGATCATTTTGCTGATCATGAACCTGGCCACCGTCAAGCTTTTTGGAGAATTGGAGTTCTGGTTCGCGTTAATCAAAGTCATTGCGATATTGGCGCTGACCGCGATCGGACTTTTCATGATCTTCAAAGGATTTTCCACCCATTCGGGCACTGCCGCCTTTCACAACCTTTGGAGCCACGGCGGCATGTTTCCTAATGGACTGCACGGATTTCTCCTTTCATTCCAGATGGTTGTCTTTGCGTTTGTAGGCATCGAACTTGTGGGGCTGACAGCGGGGGAAACGAAAGATCCCGAAAAGGTCATTCCTAAAGCGATCAACAATATCCCCGTTCGGGTTTTGCTTTTTTATATCGGTGCGCTCCTTGTAATCATGAGCATCTATCCGTGGAATGTCATCAATCCTAATGAGAGTCCGTTCGTCCAAGTCTTCGCAGCGGTCGGCATCATTGCGGCTGCAAGCATCATCAACTTTGTGGTGCTGACATCGGCGGCTTCGGCAAGCAACAGCGCAGTCTTCAGCACAAGCCGGATGATATACTCGCTCGCGAAAGAACATAATGCGCCCGGCGCTATGACCAAACTGACCTCCCGCAAAGTGCCGGGCAATGCATTGTTTTTCTCAGCGGTCGTTATTCTGATTGGCATCATGCTGAACTATATCATGCCTGAGCAAGTGTTTACGCTCATTACAAGCATCTCGACGATATGCTTCATCTTTATTTGGGGAATAACCGTCATCTGCCATTTGAAATACCGCAGAACTAGACCGGATTTAGCGAAAAGAAACAAATTCAAGATGCCGCTTTACCCGTTTTCAAATTATGTGGTTCTCGGTTTTCTTGCGTTTATCCTCATTGTGCTCGCACTGGCGCAGGACACCCGTGTTTCCTTATTTGTCACGCCGGTTTGGTTTATCATGCTGATCGCGATTTACAAGCTGAGAAAACCTAAGTCACGGCAAGTGTAGAAAAAATGCGAATCGCCTGCAGAAAGTTCTGCGGGCTTTTTGTATGGCTCTTGCTGTAAAATTAAAAAGACAACAGCCGCACATCAATTCAATGGTCAGCCGCTTAGGCAGAAAGGGGAAAACAGATGAAAATCAATCAAATTGTAGATTTGTCGGTATCGCTAAGAGGCGATATTCCGTCTGACCCGCCGGGGTTTATCCCTGAAATCGAATATGCGGATCATAAGCAAGGAGCCAAACAGATGGTCCAGAGCTTTCCCGGCCTCTCTTCGCAAGATCTTCCCGGGGGAGAAGGCTGGTCGCTGGAAAAAGTGAAAATGTCAACGCATGCCGGAACGCATATAGACGCTCCATACCATTACCGTTCTGTTACTGATGACGGCAAGCGGATGATGACGATTGACGAAGTTCCGCTTGACTGGTTTCATGGCCCCGGTGTTAAGCTGGATTTCAGACATCTGAAAGACGGGCATATCGTAACCCCTGAAGAAATCGAACAAGAACTTCACCGCATCAATCATAAACTCGCGCCCGGGGATATTGTTCTTGTGAATACGTCGGCCGGTGCCAAATACGGGCAAAGCGATTACCTGGACAGCGGCTGCGGGATGGGGCGCGAAGCAACGCTTTTTTTAACGGAACGGGGCGTGCGCCTTGTCGGAACTGACGCTTGGAGCTGGGACGCTCCATTCAGCATGACCGTCAAGCGCTTTGAACAGGAAAAAGACCCGTCGATTATTTGGGAAGGTCATTATTCAGGAAGCACCATTCCTTACTGCCAAATTGAAAAGCTCGCCAACCTGGATCAATTGCCTTCCACCGGATTTTATGTCATGGCTTTTCCCGTAAAAGTTGAAAAAGCGTCGGCCGGCTGGGCGCGTCCGGTTGCAATTCTTAGCGGTGAATGAAGCCTAGGGATCATCGCGGGGGCTCCCTTGGCATAAAAAAGTATCGTATTTAAACAGCAATGCTTTTTTATGCCTCCTCTACGGGGGAAGCTACTCTATAAAGATACCCGCTTTTCTTTATCTTTGTTATAAGTTCTGTTAAATAAATAAGTTGTTGTTAAAAGAGCAGCAATTACAATGATGAATAAAACGAAGTATCCGTAAACAGTTTGACCCGCCGGCACTACTGTAATCGTCAAGATGCCTATTAAAGCAACTTGTCCCAACAGCTTTACCGCATTAAACAACGAATTGACACGTCCCATATATGCATTATCGACATGATGGAACATATAGCTTTTTCTAAATACTCTGATCGCAGCATTTGAATGCCCCCAAAAGAGGCTTGCCACTATAAATGTCACGGCATTCGGAACGAGGAAGATCGCAATTGTTGCTAGAGCAAATACTGCCATAAACAATATAACACCTTGCATATCAGACCATTTCTTTGATATTTGATATGCGACAAAGCCCGCACCCATAGCTCCAATGGCGTAAACAATATTGGCAATGCCGATAACTGACGGACCTTCGTTTAAATAGTCGTAAATGAAAACCGGATCCAAGTAGTTTGCGACAATAATCACGATGCTTGGTATAAAAGAAGTCAATAAAAGAACAAACAAAACTTTTCGATAACATAAATATTGGAGTGAGGATCTGAAGTTTTTCCAGTAAGATTCATTTTTCATTGTATTGGAATGCTCTTCCGCTTCAGCATTTCTTTGATAAGGAAGTTGGTAGATGAGGATGGAAGCTGCTATAAATGTAGAGATGTTCATAACCAAAATAACTGCCGCATCCATCTTGCCGATCATCATGGCAGCCAGCCCCGAACTAATCATCAGCGCCGCCTGCCCCTGAACTTCAAGACTGCTGTTCACTTTACTATAGTCCTCTTTTTTGAACATTTCCTGTGTTAAAGCGGCTAAAGCAGGATACTTTATCGAATCGTAAGCTGTATGATAAAAAATCAGCATCACAACAAGGGTGATGTCCAACACGGCGGAAACATTGCATAGAACAGAAAAAACGCCCAAGACCACTATTCCTGTAATTTCCATATAGAGGAATATCGCTTTTCGAGAATATCGATCCACCAAACTCCCTAAATAGGGTGAGGCAAAAAACACTAAAATCATCGTTGCCATCGTCAATAACCCATATAAAACGGATTGTTTCAATTGATCAATCAGCAGCCAGACAATCAAATAGGAAGTGATGCCGGTACCTACGGTGGAAATCAAATTAGCGGCAAGCAACAGTTTCAACTTTCGCAATTACAAATCACCCATTTTGGTTTCCAAATGCACACGATGGAATTAGATAAAAGACAAATAGATTTTGGGGTACAGAATGGAAAAGGCTGTTTTCTTTCATTTCATCACGCTCCGTATTTAAAACTCATGATTATAAATGTGACATCCACCTGCTTTTTATTTTTTTCTTTATAATATCAATCACAACACTTGCGTAAACAAACAATAGAATGAATACAATAAACACGCAATCCCAGCCATCATGTTGAAGGTTCCCGATTTTTCATTGTTTGATTTCAACATCATGAAGAACAAACCGGAAAAGAAAAATCCGATAAACCAGCCGATTGGAATTTGGACAAAAGCTAAAATAAAACCAATAATCCCTGTCGTTTGAAAAACTTTAGGTGCAAATTCGCGCAAAAGTATTCCCGCCCTTTTTTTGTATCATAGCACATCTAATCTGCAAAATAAGGAATTCAAGTGAATCTTTCACTATTCATTTTATCCTATTAATCGAGGTTCACGAAACGAATGCAATACCAGATCCGCAAAAGCATCCACAGCAGGCAGCTGCCACTTTTTCTTTTTGATAAGCATCTGGGAATAAAGCGGGTCGAGGTATTGAGAATGAGGAAGGATTTTCAGTTTACCGCTTTCCACTTCGTCTTTCACCGTAATGTAAGGCAAAACAGAAAATCCGAGTCCGCTCATGACCGTTTGTTTTATTGCTTCGATGCTCCACAACTCCATCGTTGGAAAGTAATGAATATCGTTTTTCAAGAGATATTTTTCAAACATGGTTCGATAGCTGCAGTCTTCTTCATTCGTTATAAAAAAATGTTTTTGATATTCTTCTAAATCCTCAGGCCCTTCACTGCTGCCGACAAGGACGATCTTCTCCTCAGCCAACGTGTAGCGAATGCATTTGTCCAGCTCGATTTCGGGATAAACCATTAAAGCGACATCCACATTCCCGCTTAATAAGTCGACTTGGTTTTGTCCGCATGTACCGTTGCTCAGTTTCAATTTGACATGAGGATATTTCAACGAATACTCCCTTATTATTGGCCCCAGCCTATAAATGGTTAAAGACTCGGGCGCAGCCACTTTCAATACCCCCTTCACTTCGTGAGCGCTCTGCAAATTCTTGATCTGATTATGGGTTGACAGCAATTCTTCGGCTAAAGGCATTAACTCCCTTCCTAACTGAGTCAGTTTTAAATTCCTTTTTTCATACGTAAATAAAGCCCCGCCGATCTCATGCTCAAGAGCCTGGATATGAGTGGTGATCGTGGATTGAGTATAGCCTAATTTCGAAGCCGCCCCTGTATAACTTCCCATTTCAACGATGGTCTGAAACGTGATTAAATGTCTGATTTCCATTCGATGTCTCCTTAACACTTGATCTATCGAAAAAATCAATAATGCATTTTGATATTTCAATTTTATTTATAGTTATCATTATCATACAATAAAAACTGCCCACTATGACATTAGCAAATGAAGGTGATTAAATGAGTATTATAGCTTTTCTTTCGTATGTAATTATGACATCCATTACGCCCGGCCCGAGCAATATTTTAATGATGAATGAAGCGCAAAGGTTCGGCTTTACAGGTTCAATGGCGTTTTAGCAGCGGCATCTTGGCGGGGTTTGCAGTACTTGGGATTCTCAGCGATGCCTTTACAATCAGCCTGTACAATTGGATTCCCGTTGTAGAGCCTTATTTTAAACTTGCCGGCGCGTGTTATTTGATTTATTTGGCTTTGCAAGTCGGCTTTATCAAAAATAAAAAACAGGATTCCACAGAAGCCCGCTCCTCTTTTATATCCGGCTTTATATTTCAGCTGATCAATATTAAAAGCATTTTGTTCTTCTTAACCGTAATGAGCGCGTTCGTTTTGCCGTTCAACCATTCCTTGAAATCGACAATCTATTATTTGGCATTAGCCATTGTTCTCGGGTGGCTGGCGCTGCTATTATGGTCGGGATTCGGCTCCGTTTTTAAAAGGGTATTTGCAAAGCACGACCGGGTATTTCGAGTCCTTATGTGCCTGCTGCTCATGTATTCTGCGGTGTCTATTTTCCGATGACTGATCATCAATTTATTGGAAATCGCTTCGAAGGACAAAAAAAACATACCAACAAGACGTGGTATGTTTTTTCTTAGGAAGGCCCTCAAAAATTTTTGCTAATGAATATTAGGTTTTCTAAAATTACTGCCCTTAACTTCAGCTACGTCATATACAGTAACAAAAGCATTTTTATCAACTTCATTAATGATTTCTTTTAATTTGGTGTCTTCTAAGCGGTTGATGACACAGGTGATTTCTTTAAATTTCTCGTGGGAAAAACCCCCGTAAGCTTCTTTATATGTAGCACTTCGGCCCAATTGATCACGAATTGTCTCAACCATTAATTCAGGTTCGCTTGTAATGATTTGAAAAGTTTTAGATCCGCTTAACCCTTCCTCGACAACATGAATGACTTTGGACGCGATGTAGTAGGCAATGACTGACAGCAATGCCCCCTGCAAGCCAAATACAGCGGAAACAAAAATAAACACAAAAAGGTTAAAGAATAGAATAAGATCGCTCGTTCCAAATGGCAATTTTCGCGATAACAAAACAGCAAGCATATCAATTCCGTCCAATGCTCCGCCATTGCGGAGCGCCAGCCCCATTCCAAATCCAAGGATGATCCCCCCGACAACAGTGACTAGCAAGGTATCCCCTTCGATTATAGCTGGAGTGTGGTGCATAAAACCTGTCCCTGCTGCAAGTGATGCGATTCCGATAATGGACAATAGCGCAAAGCTTTTCCCGATTTGCTTATATCCCAGCCAGACAAACGGTATGTTTAAAACCGCGATAAGAATCCCAAGCGGCAAATCAAACAGTTGTGAACCAACAATGCTAAGTCCTGTCACTCCGCCATCAGATACACTGTTTGGAATCAGCACTGTTTCCAATCCATATGCCGCTATGATTCCTCCGATCATGACCATTATGACTTTGAAAATCATCTTCGCTCTAAATTTCCTATGTTTTTCGATTTTATTCATGCCATTCCTCATTTCAATTTTTACGTTATATTTAAATATACCATAATAAATTTATTCTGTTAAAAAGTTCAATCACGTATCATGGTAAGCAGGCTGCCGCGAATACCGCTCTTTACTTGAATTAAGGTACCCCTTTTAGACTTGGAACATTCATGTGCCGACAAAGCTATATTGCAAGCACCCAGTTTTAGCAACACTAAAGGCCCTCTCTTAAGAAGCAACCGACACATCGTTCTGCAGTTAATGTATATTGACATTTCCAGACAAACAAAAGGATTGTTGGCAATAGAACGAAGCTTTTTGATTCTTCCCTCTCCAGTAAGAATGAAACCTTAACTTTATTGGTTTTTTAAACCCCATTCACATAACCCTTCTAAAACCGGCAATAGGGATTCCGCTTTATCCGTGAGACTGTACTCGACCTTAGGGGGAACTTGAGGGTACTCTTTCCGTTTCACCAGTCCATCCGCTTCCAATTCTTTAAGTTGTGAACTCAATGTTTTATAAGTAATAGCCCCTATTTGTCTTTTCAACTCATTGAAGCGAATTGGTTGATTTTCTGCCAGGAGGTAAATAATAACCATTTTCCATTTACCGCCGATAACAGACAATGTGTATCCAAAAGGTGTATCTTGAATATTTTTCACTTTACCTTTATATTCTGCCATACTCATTTTTACACTCTCCTTTTGGATAGTACCTGTCATTAAAGTGCGTACTATTTTTTTATTTGCGTTCATTTTATACTAACCTTACTTTGAAGTAAAGGAGACTAAAACATGGCTAAAAAAACAATTCGTCTGTTAATGCCGCAATGGCAAGGGGGAAACAATCCCAACTACTCTTTTGGAGCAGAACTGCTTGCTTGGCTGGCTCCTGAAAATGATCAGCCCCTTATTCATGTTCCGGTTCAACCTTATGATGGAACTCCGCTTGAAAACGAAAACGGGATAAACGGGAGAAAACAACTGCTGGAACAATTGGAGGCTGCTCAGCATATCATTCATGCTCATAAGCCGGATCGCATTGTCATGTTTGGCGGTGACTGCTTAGTCGAACAAGCACCATTTGCTTATTTAAACGAACGATACGGCGGGGACTTAGGTTTAATTTGGATTGACGCTCATAGCGATTTAGTTAGATATGCCGGTTATGACAACGGTCATACATTACCGCTCGGGAATCTTTTGGGAGAAGGAGATGAAGAGTTCGCAAAACATGTGAAAATTCCCCTGAAACCTGAAAATGTCTTTATTGCGGGATTAGCAGCTCCTACAGAAGAAGAAACAAAAGTGATATCAAATGAACTTCAAAGACAAGGTATAGCTCCCACAGAACCAGACACTGAGGTGATTCAAAGACTTGGGATTAGAACTGCCGGAACTAAAAAGTTAATGACCAGTACCGAACCTATAAAAGAATGGATAAAAGAAAGCAACATCAAGTATCTGGCAATACACCTTGATTTAGACGTGCTTGATCCGAAGGCGTTTCGTTCTTTATTATTCGCCAATCCTGAAGCACCTGTAAATTTTTCTCCTGAGGGAACAATGCAAATGCCGTACCTGCTTCATCTTCTGAAAGAACTCTCTTCCGAAACGGATGTGGTTGGATTAGGTATAACCGAGCATTTGCCGTGGGATTCTATTCATTTGAAGAAATTGCTTAGTGAAATCCCTATTTTAACCCAATAATTTTTTAAACGGGATGACAACAAAATAATAGAGTCGAAACTCTCCATAATAATAGAGATAGCTTTCCATCGCCTTGTCATGTTACATGATTTTTGCCCTTCACATGTTGCTCACTAGAATCAAGTGGAAGAAAGAAATACCAAGGGCTTATCAACCCTTGGTATTCCTATGATGCGGTCGAGACAACTTGAACTTCCGCGGGGTTGTCCCCCTCCCCATTAGGTCCTCGACAAAGTTTATCGCCCTTTTCACAATAAACAACTCTACACGACATAAAAAAAGCAAATCATTCGGCCTGCCTTTTCATTTCTCGCTCTTTATGATGCTGCAAATATGACTGCTCTGATTCCGACCTTTAATTCCTATACGAAAGGGTTGAAGGTAGATTTATATCTAATTTTCCAGCCTCTTTTTCATCGCTGCTGCCAATTGCTCCGAATCTGGATCTCCTTCATTTTGCAATTGATCAATGATGTTCATGTAGTCTGTATCATTTCGGTTCTGACTTAATTTATATGCAGCCTGAATGTCTTCCACCTTAATCTTAAACCCGACAATCGCTTTCAGTTGTCTCTCCAAAAGTTGAGGAGAAAGGTTATCCCATAAAATTGGATTTTCCCGATGCTTCTCGTATTTTTCCATCATGATTGTTAATTCTTCTATTAATTCATCTCTCTCTAGAATGCTTGCTTTACCGTATATATGGACGGCTTGATAATTCCATGTTGGAACATCCTCATGCCCATACCAGGAAGAAGAAATATATGCGTGCGGCCCCTGAAACATGACAAGCACATCTTTACAGGTTTCCAAAGTTCCCACCTGCGGGTTTCCATAAGCGATATGGCCAGTGATATAGTAATCATCGCCTTTTTTATTGAGCCCTAAAGGCAAATGAGTCGCGATTGGCTTCCCTTGTTCTGTCGTAACAATCGTGCCAAAAGAGTTTTTTTGGACAAAATCCAAAATTTCATCAGCATTTTCGACTTTAAAATATTTTGGAATATACATCGTCATCCTCCTTTTAAAAAGTTATAGGATTGTTTTGGCCATGATAAAGTCCGTTTGCTCTTCATCTCCCATATAAAAAGAGTGGGCGCCGGTTTGTACAAACCCCATTTTCTTATAAAAAGCAATCGCATTTTCGTTTTTTTCCCATACGCCCAGCCAGATTTTCTTTTTATTCAGTTCCTTTGCAATTTCCACAGCTTTATTGAACAGATATTTGCCCAGGCCGTGTTTTTGAAAGTTGTTCTTGATATAAATTCTCTCGATTTCAAGTGATTCATCACCCATTTTTTCAGACTGGGCCTCATCGGTGTTGACCTTTAAATATCCAGCGATTTCGTTGTTAAAATAAACAAAAAAGAATTGCGAAGAGCTATTGGATAATTCTTTTTCTAATTGTTTTAAGTTAAATGCCTTGTCCAAGTAGGCTTTCATATTTTCTGGCGAATTCTGATGCTTAAATGTCTCATTAAATGTTTCATAACCAATTTCCTGAAGCTTGTGTAAGTCTTCAAGGGTACACCTTTTTATATTTACTGTCATTTCAATCTGCCGCTCCTTTACGTGTCAATAATTTCTCTTGTTCCCCTTTTTCACGAATTCCCAGTCCTTTTCTACATTTTTTCTTACTCTTTGAAGAAGATTGAAGATGATCTCCGCTTCCCCCTCGGAAAATCCCTCTAATGCCACACGATTCGAATGGTCATTTTCTCTTTTTATAAAAGGAAATACCTCATTTCCCTTTTCCGTCGGAAAAAGTTTTTTTATTTTTTTGTTATGTTCATCATCTCTCCGTTCAATAAAGCCCTTCATTTCAAGTTTTTTTATTGCACGGGCTGCGGTGGTCCTGTCTACTTTAATCATCTCAGCCAGCTTCTCCTGAATGATTCCCGGGTTTTCGCATATTCGGACAAGGTACAAATATTGCCCTTTTGTCAGGTCATGTTCTTTAAATTCGATATTGCTTATAGAATCCAATGCTCGGGCAATCATTCCAATTTCACGCAGAATATCCTTCATCATAAACCCCTTTCGAGCTTTTTGTTGCAAATGCAATATAATTAGCGTACATTAAATATACCGGAATATTGTTGCATTTGCAATAAAAAAACAAAAAGAGGTCGAGTCAAAGTGAAATATCTTTTTTATGTAATAGGAATTTTAATCTTAACCCTTGGTATTGCTTTCACGATTCAATCAGATCTCGGCGCTTCGCCTTTTGACGCACTTTTGGTGGGACTGGCCGTACATGCGGGGCTTACTGTGGGAAGTTGGGAAGTCATCATTGCTCTGCTATTAATAGGCTGCAATTCGTTTTTAAAAAGACAAAGACCGGAAGTTTCGGGGCTGCTAACGGCGTTTATAACCGGTATCGGCATTGACATGTGGCTTTTTTTGCTGCATTTTTTTGTGACACCAGAACAATGGTACAGCAAAGCGGTTTGTTTTGGGATCGGCTTGGTTGTTACAGGATTAGGAACCGCGACATACTTATACACAAATTTTGCTTCGATGCCAATTGACCGTCTAACATTCATCATAAAAGAATTAACAGGAACCAATATATTTTTTTCGAGAACCATCATTTACCTTGTCTTCTTGACAGCGGCCGTCATGTTAAAAGGACCGATTGGCATCGGAACTTTATTAACCGTTTGTTTAGGAGGGCTGGCCCTTCATTTGTTTATGCCGTTTGCTGGAAAAGTGTTGGGTCGCTTTACAGACGCTCGTACATGACGATAAGGAATGTTTTTAATGCCGCTCCCTACTTTTTCACAGAACCTTTATTGAAAATCATCAATATGATTCCGGATGCTATTAAGCTTATAACTAATGTAGAGGTATCTAACCTAAATATATTTTTTATCCCATTAAAGAAAAATGACCATAAAATATATATCGTGATAGCACTTAGCGTAAACATTCTGAACCATCTGGGGATTGCGAGCCAAGCCTTTAAAAGTTTAGTTGAGAAATTCCCTATTTTGTTCCTCCTTATTCATACCCCCCTTCAATATATTAAAAGAAAGACAATATTGACATAATCTCAAATAAGTGCAACTTTATTTATAGAAGTATTAACCTAAGGAGCCAATAACAAATCATGAATAATGTTTCATTAATATATAAGGAATTCGGTGATCCGCTTCAAAAATTACAGCTACATGCCGGAGAAAAGCTTCCTCTTCAGCCAAATGAAATTCTTGTCAAAATGATTGCCAGTCCAATTAATCCATCAGATTTGCTTCCAATTAGAGGAGCCTATTCTCATAGAATTAAGCTGCCGGCTGTTGCAGGATATGATGGTGTGGGGATTGTCATAGATCAGGGCAAAGATGTATCACCATCATTGATTGGAAAAAGGGTCCTCCCTGTAAGAGGAGAGGGAACTTGGCAACAATATGTAACCACAAAAGCTGATTATGCTATAGAACTTCCTCCATCAATAAGTGATAACGACGCCAGTCAACTGTATATTAATCCATTAACAGCCTGGCTAATTTGTACGGAATCATTGCGTGTTCAGCCGAATGAAATTGTTTTAATGAATGGCGGAGGTACATCTATTGCAGGTTTGTTTGCGCAAATTTCCAAAATACTGGGATTCCGTTTAATTGTCATGACAAGAAACAGCCGCAAGATAGAAAAACTTCAAAAACTCGGGGCATGGAGAGCCATCGACGCTTCCAAAGGTTCTATATATGAAAAGATTTCTGATGGTTGCGACATCGGTGTTGACCATGCAATTGACTCTGTGGGAGGAGAAAGCGGCGAACTGCTGGCGAGGGCATTAAAACCTGAAGGGACGTTTGTCAGTTATGGTCTATTGTCAGGTATACCAAACGATTGGCGAAAGCTACACGATGTATACCATGTGTCACCGCAATTATTCGCCTTAAGACTTTGGAATGAGAGACATTCTGTTTCTGAATACCGCAATCGCTTCTCAGAGGTGATTAAGCTTGTTGAGAGCGGAAGAATGGTCATCAATGCCCCAGAAAAAATATATGATTTTGAAGATTTTTATGATGCCTTGAAGCATTATGAACAGCCGGGTTTGAATGGAAAAATACTGTTGAACTTTGCATGAAGGAGATGTAACCAAAAAGAAAGAATGAGAAGTAGTTGTATTCGAAAAGAAAAATAAATAATTTATATACATTCCGCATATTGTCAATCCAGTATGTTATACTGTAAACAACCTTTTAAGCTTGAAATCTTCTTTTTATTGCTTTGCACCATCTCCCTACTCGAACGTTGAGTAGGTTTTCTTATTAAGCATTATACAGAGAACATAAAAAAACAGGCTCTACATAGAGAGCCTGTTTGTATAAACGATTGAAAATTAAGCAGTTTTTTGAACGTTAGCAGCTTGAGCTCCGCGAGGACCTTGCTCAACGTCAAATGTTACTTTTTGACCTTCGTCTAATGATTTGAATCCGTCGCTTTGGATTGCAGAAAAGTGTACGAATACATCGTCTCCATTTTCACGTTCGATAAATCCAAAACCTTTTTCTGCATTAAACCATTTAACTGTACCTTGTTCCATTTTTGTTGCCTCCTAGTGCGTTACCGCACATTGTATTACTATCCTTGCCCAAAGTATCATCAAGACGAAAAGTCAATATTCATACTATCCTTTACACCGAACAAAAATAATTCTCCTTTATCATAACAGGAAACGGAAATAATTGCAATTCCTATTATTGTTTTATTCATGGCATTATTTCTTAAACGCGTGGATATCAGTGCAGAAGCGATAGGCGTCAATCATTCCGCATAAAATTTACAACATATCTTAGAGGGCTAAGAACTATGGTTTGAAAACACCGTGAAAATGAATCACGAGTGTCTTCAAACCTTTTTCTTTGCTAAAATTGATTTTCTTTAAAAAGCTCTGCTGTTTCTTGTTCATCATGTTTGTTAGTTAAACAATCAATGTTCACGGTCTAAAAAAAAACAATTCCCATAGGGAAGCAGGGAGAGAGTTTGGCCCGATAAAGAGCCGGGTATAATTTTCATAAAATTGAGCTGGAAATCAGTTTCGAGTTTCCAATAAAGAGGGCTAAGAACGATACTTATATGATGTATGACGCTTGGACTAACGTAAACTTAGAAACTCATCAGGGAAGGGGAAACTTTTAAAAATGAATGACCAAAATCTAAAGACTTTGAGAAAACTAGTTACACCTTATGAAAAGTCCGATTTACAAAAAAGCATTTACCAAATCATTAACACATTGATACCATTTTTCCTGTTATGGTGTTTAGCATATAAGAGCTTGTCGATTTCTTATTTCCTTACATTAGCGATTTCTATCGTTGCGGCAGGTTTTTTAGTGAGAACCTTCATCATCTTTCATGATTGCTGCCACTATTCCTTTTTTAAGAACAAAAAGGCGAATCGAATCCTTGGAACAATCACAGGAATTCTAACTTTGCATCCTTTTGATCATTGGGGACGCGACCATTCTATCCACCATGCGACAAGCAGCAACCTGGACAAACGAGGTACAGGCGATATTTGGTTGCTGACCGTTGAAGAATATAAGGAAGCCTCAACTAAGACAAAAATAATGTACCGTTTATACAGAAATCCGTTTGTTATGTTTATGATTGGGCCGATTTACGTCTTCGGGATTACCAATCGTTTTAATCGTAAAGGGGCAAAACGCAAAGAACGGATGAATACGTATGTAACGAACTTGGGAATCGCCGCTTTGACAGCACTTTTATGCTGGGCTATTGGCTGGCAAAACTTCCTGCTGGTTCAGGCGCCAATTTTTATGATATCGGGATCTCTCGGAATTTGGATGTTTTATATTCAGCATACGTTTGAGGATTCTTATTTTGAAGAAGATGAGCATTGGGAATATGTAAAAGCAGCAGTTGAAGGAAGCTCTTTTTATAAGCTTCCAAAAGTCATGCAATGGCTAACAGGCAATATCGGTTTCCATCATGTTCATCATTTAAGCCCGAGAGTCCCAAACTATAAGCTTGAAGAAGTGCATAACAACATTGAACCATTGCAAAACGTTCCAACCATTACACTGGCAACAAGTCTTAAGTCGTTAAAGTTCCGACTATGGGATGAAGAAAGCAAAAAATTTGTTGGTTTTAGCCACTTAAAAAAAGCTTCTAAAAGCCAAGTATCAGCGCAACTAAGAACGGATTAAATAAACTTCCCATAATCGATGATAATAGGCAGTGTATCTTGAGAATAAAAGTGCAGACTCGCACAACGGTTTTGTGCAGAGGTCAGCACTTTTTTAGTGCCAAATATACTTGCAGACTTGGACAATGCTGTACATTTTTTGCCGATTTTCCGCAAAAAAATAATACCAAAGGCAATTAAAACTTTGGTATTATTTGGTGTTAAACCGAGAGACCTGAACCTCCCACGGGGGTGGCCCTCAATAAAGTGAAAGCTTATCATGGTTTATGAAAGCTTATTTTCATTGCATCTATTTAATCGATTACACAAAATTTGATTGTTTTTTATTAATTATGGAGTAAGCTTTTCAGTAAAGCTTATCAAAGTTGATTTTCTAGTGAATATTATCACCCGACCGCACCATTCTTACCGGTCTTTGCCCCACCGAAAACCATAAAATGCCCCATTAAAAACCATGAATTACACCAGAGCAAAATGTGAACCTGACGGAACAAGAATTTCGTCAGGTTCTTTCTGCAATTTGGCTCTTGTTATATCAAAGTAACCTAAACAAAAATAAAATTATTTTATCCTTTTGTATAAGTTTACTTTACTTTTATAAAAAGTAAGTTTATAATTTGATTCAAGAGGTGATGGTCGTGAAGAAAGACTTTGGTGATTCGATATCAAATAAGGTTTATGAATATCGTGTACTTGCCAGAATGTCTCAGCAAGAATTAGCGGAGAAAGTCGGGGTTTCCAAACAAACCATTTTCGTAATGGAAAAAGGAAATTATGTTCCGACTCTGCTGTTGGCTTTTCGAATTGCTGAATTTTTTAATGTTGATGTAAACGAAATTTTTACTTATGTGAAAGGAAATGATCAAAATGATAAGTAAGTTTTTCTCAGGTATCCATAACACAATTTTTTCCCCTTTAAGGTCCTGGGCTGAACAATCTCCGGGAAATTGGAATATTCTCATCGTTGTTGGTTTTTTATTGGTTTATGGTAGCGGGATTTTGGTCTATGTATTTTATAAAAAGCTTGGAAAAGACGACGAACGGACAAATAAAATCTATTTGAAAAGTAGTTCCTATATGCTGTTGGTCATTATTCTATGTGACATGATTTTTCCTAAAGATGATATGTGGACCATCTTTTTCTTGTACAAATATGCGCTGGCATTTTTAGCTGCTGGGATTTACCTATCCGTCCAATATAAAAAGGATTTTTCATAAGAAAGGCCGGGGAGTGATTCTCAGCCATGGGCGGAGGATTAGACAATACCTCCTTACAGACTAATGATAATCACCCCCCTTAAGCCAGAGATTGCTGAATTCCTATTTTAAGAAGCCACCAACCTCGTATTGAATGATGATTGGCGGCTTTTTTATAAGCGGTGGTGCAACTTATGATATTCAGTGGTGGATTACACGATATTGGATGGCGCAAAAGATGGTTAGCGTGGCGCAATCGGTCGATAATATTCACTTGGTCAAAAACAACTTCCTCACGGGCGTACTTTTCAATTACAGCCCTAAATCGTTCGATTTCCGGTGCAATCTAATTCGTGGGAAGTAGACATAAAAAAACACCAAGGGCGTCAAAACCCTTGGTATCTCTGGTATGCGGCCGAGAGGACTTGAACCTCCACGGGGTTGCCCCCACTAGGCCCTCAATATAAAGTGAAAGCTTATCATCAGTTACAAAAGCCTGTCATATCAAGCATTCACAGATACTCATTATACTTATCATTTTATGTTCTTTTTGGTCACAAAATGGGGAACTGTTTTCAGACTAAAACAAACATGACTTCTGTGTCACGTATTGAATTTTATCTTCGTCTAAGAAAACACACTTCAAGAAAATCCCACGGCTTACTTCAAACAACTCCCACTATATAAATAGAGGTGTTTGCCGCTTAATAACAGACATTGTATAATAAGTGCAATAATAAAGTTGAGGTGAAAAAACATGTTTTTAGCTCCACTATTTGAAAATGATGTTCCAGTAGCACTTCTCCGCCCTTAATGGAGTAAAGTGACTACTTCTCTCCGTTAGGGCATTTATTGACCTAATTATAAATACGGAGGGAACAAAAAAATGAAAAATACCCTGTTAGGTTCTATATATTTAGCTTTAGCCGCTAGTATCTGGGGCGGCATGTATGTAGTGGTTAAGGTTGTTGTCGCAGTAATTCCGCCTATTGAATTGGTTTGGATTAGGTACGTAATCGCCATCCTTACACTTCTTATCGTTGGTTTAATAAAGAGACAATCTTGGAAAATTCATAAACGTGACCTTTTATTAATTGTTGTCATTGGAATAGTTGGCAACACAATTTCAATTGTTACGCAAGAATATGGAACGATGTTATCTTCAGCACAAATGGGGGCGATTATTACGTCTTCCACACCAGCGTTCATGGTTATTTTTGCTCGTCTATTACTTAAAGAACCATTGAATATAAAAAAAGGAACCTCAATTATTTTAGCGACTATAGGCGTATTATTTATTGTTGGAAACGGTCATATTGATACTTCTAATCAGATTGGTGGTATTTCTCTGCTTGCTGCAGCACTTACATGGGCGCTAATGTCAGTGCTTATCAAACTCGTGCCCAACAGCTATTCGTCTTTACTTGTGACAACGTATTCAACTTTTGTTGCCATTGTGGCACTAACTCCTTTTGTAAAACCTACCGCAATTTTCACGTCACAACTGCTTGACCCTAAAATTCTAGGTGGTCTTTTGTATTTAGGAATTGTTTCAACAGCTTGTGCTTTTTTATTATGGAACCGTGGATTGCAATTATTAAATGCTTCAAGTGGAGGTCTCTTTTTCTTTTTTCAGCCTCTAGTTGGAACCTTACTTGGATGGCTTCTGCTGGGAGAAAAAATAGGCGGGACATTTTGGATAGGTTCGTTTTTAATTCTTATTGGTGTTTTATTAGTTATTAAAGAGAAAGAAAAAGACGTTAATTCATAACAAAAAGAAAAGCAAACTATTTTATATAGTTTGCTTTTCTTTTAACTTTAGTTTCTTCCCTCTATGAGAAATTTGATGATTAATCCTAATAAACCGAAACAGATTCCAAACTCCTTTGATCCAAAGGAGCTACATAACATAACAACACAGAATTGTCTTTCCTCCTCAAATAGCTCACAAGTTAAATGACTTATTTTTAACCAATTGGACACTATTTGGTCACAAGAATCAAAAAACTTGAAGAAACAAAAAAACACCAAGGGCGTCAAAACCCTTGGTATCTCTGGGATGCGGCCGAGAGGACTTGAACCTCCACGGGTTATTCACCCACTAGGCCCTCAACCTAGCGCGTCTGCCATTCCGCCACGACCGCATGATATGTTGTTTTTTAAGTGCGGGTGAAGGGACTCGAACCCCCACGCCGTAAAGACACTAGATCCTAAGTCTAGCGCGTCTGCCAATTCCGCCACACCCGCGTGAAAAAACAATGGTGAGCCATGAAGGACTCGAACCTTCGACCCTCTGATTAAAAGTCAGATGCTCTACCAACTGAGCTAATGGCTCAAATATAATGGCTGGGCTAGCTGGATTCGAACCAACGCATGACGGAGTCAAAGTCCGTTGCCTTACCGCTTGGCTATAGCCCAACATATGAGAAATGACCCGTACGGGATTCGAACCCGTGTTACCGCCGTGAAAGGGCGGTGTCTTAACCACTTGACCAACGGGCCATATGAAGTCAGCATCATATTTTCCTAATGGCGGAGAAGGAGGGATTTGAACCCTCGCGCCGCTTACGCGACCTACACCCTTAGCAGGGGCGCCTCTTCAGCCACTTGAGTACTTCTCCATTGGCTCCACAGGCAGGATTCGAACCTGCGACCGATCGGTTAACAGCCGATAGCTCTACCACTGAGCTACTGTGGAATGATCAGACTCATTTTATTATAAATATGTCGACAAAATGTGTCAAGAAGAACAATTTGTCTTTGTGGCTCGTCTTGCGACGGCTTTTATAATTTATCATAGACAAGCCTGATCAGTCAACCCTTTTTTATGATTTCTTTTATTTTCCCTCCGCACTTGCCGCAAACGTAACGGCTTGTATCCATTTTCCGCTTTCGGAGAAACGTTTGTCCGCATGCTTCACACTTGTATGTGCGTACTTTTCTTTGCGGCTTTTTCTCTTTTTCGAGCGGCGTGCAGAACCGCGGCGCACCGACTTCCTTTAATAGCGTTCTAAAATCCTTGTCGCGGTGCTTGTAGCCTTTTCCTTCAAGATGGAGGTGGTAATGGCACAATTCATGCTTGATGATGCCTTCAAGCTCTTTTTGCCCGTGTTCTGTCAGGTATTTTTTATTCAGCTCGATATTGTGGGAATTCAGCAAATACCTGCCTCCTGTCGTTTTCAGGCGGCTGTTGAAGTAAGCGCGGTGCCGGAACGGTTTTTTAAAGTATGTGAGCGAAAGCTGTTCTGTCAGCTGCTGCAGTTGTTGTTCATCCATTGCTTGGGTCCACCTCATTTTTAAAAACATTGAACAGGACAAATTCCGGGCGGCATAAACTAATACACGACACCCATACTCTTATGATAAGAGCCTGAGGAGGGATGAGCAATGCCGAATTGGCTCAAAAACCAGATGCAGAGAGCTTTTTATGAAAAAGATCATTACCAGATTAAATTGCTGAATCAGTGCTGGTATTTTTACAGAAAAAAACACTGCTGATGAGCAGTGTTCATCCGAGTCCGAATGGAATTTTCTTCTGTTTCCTCATCATCTTCACCGGTCCTTTTATCATCTCACACAATGGCGCCCGTTACTCCCCAAATGGAGCTGACCGCCCGATTTCGGGGAGCATGGGCGAATGGTTCTTCTGCGGATGGACGAGCCGTTTATTCTTTTCTTTTAAACGGAAACCAGTTGGCTGAGCCGAAGATCCGAACCATTACAGGGACGAACAGCGGCAGCATGACGAATGCATACAGCAAAAGACCCGTCAGCACAAGGGTGGCGATTTGCAGAAGCGATAAAACGCCGGACGGCAGCATCGCCGCGAAGGTTCCCGCCAAGATGACAGCGGCTGAAATAATAACCGATCCCATATTTTTCATCGATTCCGTCATCGCCGTCTTAATATCCGTTCCCCGGTATTCGTTAAACCGTTCCATCAGGAAGATCGAATAGTCCACACCAAGCGCCATTAAAATCACAAAGCCAAAGAAAGGCACCGCCCAGTTGAGGCCGGGATAGCCGAAAAACGCCGTGAAAATAAATTCGGTTACACCGATGGATGCAAAGTACGTCAAGACCAGCGATCCGACCAAATACACCGGCATGACGATTGAACGGAACAGCAGGACGAGGATCAGGAAGATTCCGATCATCATATAGATCACCGTGTTGCTGAAGTCCTGGTCTGACAGCTGCTTCAAATCGGCGTTGATGCTGGAAACGCCGCCGACGCCAAACGATGCATCGTGCAAATGCGTGTCGGGAAGAGCCCGTTTTACTGATGCTTCAATGTCTTTGACCTTGGCAATCGCTCCGTTTCCATACGGATTGTCTTCCAATATCACATCGATCGTCGTGATATGGCGGTCGTCTGACATATAGGAATTAAACACCTGCTGAAATTGCTTGTTTTTCAGCACTTCTTTAGGGACAAACCAGCCGGACATTTCTTGATCCGATGCGTTTTTCAGCTGATCCAGGTAGTCGCCTGCTCCCATCAGACCGCTTGAAATTTTTTCGAGGCCGTCCACGCTTGAATTCAGCCCTTTTGTTAATTGATCGAGCTGGCCGGCGAATTCTCCGACTTTTTCCTTCATCTGCTTTTGGCCTTCAGCGACCTCACCTGCGCCTGATTCGAGCTTAGGCAGCGAATCGGCGAGCTGTCCCTGCCCCTTCGATGTCTCTTCAAGCCCTTTTTCGATTTGGCCGAGGCCGTTTATCAGAGCATCGATTTTGCTTGTGTACACTTTTTGCTCTTCCTGCGCTTTTGCGATAAATGCATCTGCTGCTTCAAGCTGCTTTTTCGCGTTTGCCGCCTGCTTCGTGTAAACGGCCGCTTTCTGTGATCCCTGCTTGATTGCCGATGCAAGCTCTGTGTAAGAGCCTTTGATCGCCAAATAAGAAGGATTCTCCTTCACTTCGGGAATTTCGCTTTCAAGATTTTTGAAATTTTGATTTGTCTGCTCAATCATCTTTTGCACGTCAGCCGTTATGCCTTGGGCATTTTCGGCTTGAGACAATGCCGCTTTTAAGATTTTCGATATTTCTTTGTAGGTTTCGATTTGTCCATTTAATTGATCGACTTGCGCCGTCAGCTGTTTTTTCGCAGTTTGGATTTCTTTTTTCGCCTGGGCGACGCCTTGTTTGCTTTGGTCTGTTCCTTCCTTCAGCTTTCTCATGTTGGCTTCAACGTCGCTGATTCCGGCTTGGATCGATTCGGTTCCTTTGATCAGCTGGTTGATTCCTTTTCCGGACGCTTCGATTTGCGGCTTTTGATCCGCGATTGACTTGCTCGCTTCTGCAAGCCCGTCTTTAATCTTTTTCAGACCTTTATTGCCGCTTTCAAGGCCTTTATTCAGCTCGTTCGCCTGTGTTTTGACGTACAGGTCGCTCAGCCCTTTTCCGACCGGCCGGGTCGCACTGCGAACTTTGCTGACGCCGTTTGTCTGTTCAATGGCGCGGCTGATTTTTTCAATCGCGATCAGCCCGTCATTGGTATCGAGCGCATCCGATGTTTTGAGCACGACCGTGACCGGCAAAGATTCTCCCGGCCCGAACTTGTCGGAAATGGTGTTAAATGCGCTGACGGATTCGTATTGATCTCCGATTTCGTCAAGGCTGTTGTAGGAAAGCGTTCCTTTATACATCAAGATCGGCGGCACGGCCACGGCCGCTACGATCAACAGGCTGATCAGCGGCTTACTGAAAGCGAAACGGCCGGCGGTTTCCCATAGCTTTGACTGCGGGTGCCCGATATTTACTCTGACAGGCCAAAACAGCACTTTCCCCAAAACAGCCATGAAAAACGGCACGATCGACAGAAGCGCCAAAATCAAGACCGCGACACCCACCGCTACTGCGACCGCAGACTTGTAAAGCTGGAATTCGGCAAAGCCGATGCAAGTAAAACCGATCAAAACGGCGATTCCGCTGAACAGAACGGTTCTCCCCGCCGTTTTATACGTTGTCAGAATGGCTTCGATCTTGTCTTTCCCGCGGGCGATCTCTTCCTTAAAACGGCTTAAAAGAAGAATGCAGTAATCCGTGCCGATTCCGAACATGATCGCCACCATAAAGATTTGCGTAAACGTGGACAGCGGAAAATCAGCGTATTTGACTAGATAGGCGACGACGGACTGGCTCACAAGGTATGAAAGCGCGACCGCCAAAAGCGGAACAAAAGGCGCAACCGCAGAACGGAATACGAGAATCAGCACGATTAAAATAAAACCGACCGTGATATATTCGGTCTTCTTCAAGCCTTCCTGCGAGCTTGTCATGACATCATCATCGATGAGCGGCTGCCCGGTCATCTCGTAGTCAAGTTTTAAAGTTTTAAGCTTTTCATTGACCTTTGCTTTAAATTCGGCCGCACTGATTTTGTTTGCATCAAATGTGACAGGCACGAGCAGCGTCGTTCGATCCTTTGACAACAGCTGCTTTTGAATATCCTCATCCGCGTTAAAGTACGATGTAATATCTGAGACGTGAAGGGAGGAATCCTTCTCTAAAGTGGTGATCGCTTTTTTTAAAGCCGCCTCCCGATTCGGCAGGAGGTGTTTGTCCTGAAATACGACGACAACCGATTTGTTCGTATCCCCGTCTTTTGACATTTGTTCGAGAAGCTTGTTCGCATAAGAAGACGGATAGCCTTCAGGAACCGCTATCTGGCCCTTCTCCTTTGTTAATTGCCCCATATCGGGCGCCGTGATGAATAAGACGGCGGCCATTGCAATCCAGAGCGCCGCAATGATCCATCTCGCCTTTATAATCGTTCTCATTGATGTTTTATTCCTCCTCTATGAACTTTGCAGGTAGATTGATTTCTTTGTATTTTAAGAAAGTCGGCAGAAAAAGCCGCCTGCTAGCCTTGTCCTTGCTGTTTTTCATTACTTCACCACTTTATTCGCAAAAGTGAAAGATCATTCATTTTACAGGAAAACAGCTGAAACCGCTTGATTAACTTATCGGCTGATAGGCCATTGATATTTGAAGGTTTTAAAAAATAAACACCTATTGATTAATAAACACATGTTCATTATAATTTGGGGCAAATGGGGTGTTCAATCGGCAATTGGGGTTGAGATGTTCAATAATGAACAACATACGTAAATTTGTTTATAAACGGAGGTCACCGATGGAGGACAGAAGGTCAATTAAAACAAAAAGAGCGATAAAAGAGGCTTTTTTAAAGCTGCTCCATGAGAAAGAAATCAATAAAATTACCGTTTCCGATTTATCGAGGCGCGCTGATTTAGGGCGCGGGACTTTTTATCTTCATTATCGGGATGTTTTTGATTTGTATGAACAAATCGAGAATGAGTTGTTTGATCAGCTGGGGAAATTTTACGATGATTATTTTCCAAGCGAAGATCCGCACCATCTGCTCACCTTCATCGAAAAAACGACTGAATATATTTATCAAAACGCTGCAATCTTCACTTTATTGACGAAACCGAAAGGAAACATTTTGACCATCAATAAATTTAAAGATTTTTTCAAGCAGAAGATTTTCGAAGAATTGAGCATGATGCAGCAATCAGGTAATGAGATGGCATGCGATGAAATGGAAATTACATTTCTAGTATCCGGAGCGGTCGGCATTTTTGAAGAGTGGATCAACGGCGGCATGGTTCAGACGCCGGCACATATTGCAGGCGTCGTCCACCGCATCCTGTTGAAAATCGCGATGTAAAAGATAAGCCCGCCGGAAAATAAAGCTTCCGGCGGGCTGACTTCAAGTCCTATCGATCTTTTACCATCGATAAGGAGACCCTTCCTTTTGCAGCGTCGACATCTTCCACCCATACGGTGACGATGTCCCCGACCGACACAACGTCGAGCGGATGCTTGACGAAGGAATGGCTGAGCTTGGAAATGTGGACGAGCCCGTCCTGTTTCACGCCGATGTCGACAAACGCCCCGAAGTCAACGACGTTCCGCACTGTCCCCTGAAGTTCCATCCCCTCTTTTAAGTCCTCCAATTGAAGCACATCGGTTTTTAAGAGCGGTTTAGGGACTTCATCCCTCGGATCGCGCTCAGGCCTCGTCAGCTGGGCGCAAATGTCTTTCAGGGTGATTTCCCCGATCCCCAGCTGTTCAGCTGCTTCGGAAATATTCAGTTCGTTGATTTTGTCCTGAAGCTCTTTTGTGCCGATTTGGGCTGTTGAAAGGCCCAGCTTTTTCAGGAGCTCTCTCGTCTCTTTATAGCTCTCCGGGTGGATGCCTGTCCGGTCGAGCGGTTCATCGCCGTCAGGCACCCTTAAAAAGCCGATGCATTGCTCATACGTTTTCGCGCCCAGGCGCGGAATGTCTTTCAGCTCTTTCCGGCTCGTGAATTTTCCGATCTCATCCCGTTTTTTGACGATGTTGGCCGCGACTGTTTTCGATAGTCCGGCCACATATTGCAAGAGCGCGGCTGATGCAGTATTCACGTTGACGCCGACCTGGTTGACGACGGTTTCCACGACAAAGCGGAGCGAATCGTTTAGTTTTTTCTGGCTGACATCGTGCTGGTACTGGCCGACCCCGACCGACTTGGGATCGATTTTGACGAGTTCGGCGAGCGGGTCTTGGAGTCTGCGTGCGATCGACACGGCGCTCCGTTCTTCAACCTGCAGATCGGGGAATTCTTCCCTCGCAAGCTCTGATGCCGAATAGACGCTGGCTCCCGCTTCATTGACGATCAGATAGTACACCTTTCTGTCGATGTCCTTCAAGAGATCGGCGATAAACTGTTCCGTCTCTCTTGATGCCGTTCCGTTCCCGATTGCGATGACCTCGATTTGAAAGTCTTCGATGATGCGTTTTACTTTTTCGATGGCGGCGCTTTTCTTATTGACGGGAGGGTGCGGGTATATGACGTCGATCTTGAGCATCTTTCCCGTCTCATCCACGACTGCCAGCTTGCAGCCTGTGCGGAATGCCGGGTCGACGCCGAGAACGAGCTTTCCTTTCATCGGCGGCTGCAGCAGCAGCTTGCGCAGATTTTCGGCAAATATGTGAATCGCTTGGTCTTCCGCCTTTTCCGTCAATTCTTTTCTGATTTCCCTCTCGATTGACGGCTGAATCAGGCGCTTATAGCCGTCTTCGATCGCGCTTTTCAGGACATCTTGAGCACTTGTTTGCTTTTGTTGTAAAATCCGTTTTTCCAAGTAAGCTTGGATGCGGTCTGCCGGCGGCTCGACCGACGCTCTCAAAATCTCCTCTTTTTCGCCGCGGTTAACTGCGAGTACGCGATGAGGAACGATTTTTTGAATCGGCTCTTCGTATTCATAATACATTTCATAGATTTTCTTCTCATCCGCTTCGGCATCTTTTGCCGCGGACTTCAGCGTTCCTCTTTTAAAAGTCTCCTGCCTGATCCACTTCCTGTATTCCGGTTCGTCTGAGATCCGTTCAGCCAGTATGTTCTTTGCTCCTTCAAGCGCTTCTTCGGCGCTCATGACTTCCTTTTCTTCATTTATGTACTTGCGGGCTTCGGCTGCTACATCTTCATTACGCGGGAGCGAGATGATGAAATCAGCCAAAGGTTCAAGCCCTTTGCTTTTGGCGATCGTCGCCTTGGTTTTTCGTTTTTGTTTAAACGGTCTGTATAAGTCTTCAACTTCCTGGAGCTTGTCCGCTTTTTCTATATCCAGCTTCAGCTGTCCGGTCAGCTTGCCCTGTTCATCGATCAGCCTGATGACTTCGTCTTTCCGCTGATTTAAATGCTGAATGTATCCCCAGCGTTCGGAGATAGTTTGTATTTGGACTTCATCCATGGAGCCCGTTTGTTCTTTTCGGTATCTCGCAATAAAGGGGACGGTGTTGCCGTCCTCTAATAATTGAATGACACTCTCGACATGCTTTGGCGCAAGCCCCGTTTCTTTTGCGATTTGTTTGACGATTGACGCTAAAGTATCCATTGTAGCCTCCAAAAGAATGTTGTCTTCTTAGTGTACCAAAAGAAACGGAAAAACACCTATATCAAAGGGCAGCTTCCTTAAAAAAGCTGTCCAATGATATAGGTGAGATCGTCTTTTCCCATTCGTGTGTATGATTCAAGCTGATTCGATATATCTCCCGGTGTATGGTGCTGTTTTAAATAAGTCCGGAGGGCGGGTACTTCCAAACCGTCTGAATAAATGATGAATCTTGATCCTTTTTCATACGTATAGGTGAATGTTTTGTATGTTTGCGGTTTTCCCGACATGTATCCCGTCACAGGGAGAGGGTGGATATATTTGTCCGAAGGAGCGTATAAGATAAAGCGAATATTGCCTACAGAGCTGTAAGCGATCGTCCTTGTTCGAAAATCGACTTTTAAAATTGAAACGGTCGCACCGCGCTTATGTTTCAGCGCTTGATTGCACCGTTCCATCAAGCTTTCGACATCTTCATGGCCGTGCTCTTCGACAACTTCGCTGATGACCGAAGAGGATTCGCGTGCCAACGCACCGCTGCCAAGCCCGTCAGCCAGTGCGCACACCATGGTTTCGTCAGTCGCATGGAAATAAAAACTGTCACCGCAGACGGCTTTTCCTTCTTTAGGAAGCTGATAAACAAGCGCTTGCATGTGTTCATTCGACTCAGTCCAAATCATGGTTTAAGCTCCATATACGGATCTTCAGCCAATGCTTCCCTCAGCCTTTTGACAGCTTTGCGCTGCAGCCGTGAGACGTGCATTTGCGATATGCCCAGCATTTCGCCGGTTTCTTTTTGGCTTTTGTTTTGAATGTAAGTCAGCTCAATGATTTGCTTTTCACGGTCGGATAGTACGTGTAATACGCTTTCAAGCATCAGCTTTTGGTTCACCTTTTCATAGCCTTCCTCCTGCGAGCCGACGATGTCCAAGATCGTCACCGTGCTGCCGTCTGCATCAGCTTCAATGCTGTGGTCGACGGAAAGCGCCTGATAGCTTTTGCCCATCTCCATCGTTTCCAGCACTTCTTCTTCTGTAACGTCAAGAAACTCGGCAATCTCATCGACTCTTGGAGACCTTTGCGTTTCAGTCGTTAAATGATCCACCGCCATTTTGATTCTCGGCCCGAGCTCCTTGATCCTTCTCGGAACGTGGACGCTCCAGGTCTTATCTCGGAGAAACCGTTTGATTTCTCCGATGATGGTCGGAATGGCAAACGCTTCAAACGATTTTCCCACATCGGGGTCATAGCGTTTGATGGCTCCAAGCAATCCGAGCATCCCAACCTGGCATAGATCTTCGTGAAAGCTTTTTCCTTTTGAATATTTTTTGGCGAGTGTTTCCACCAGATTTTTATATGTTTGAACAAGGGTCAGCTGAGCGTCTTCATCCTGGTTCTCCTGATATTTTTTAATCAGCGTGTCGACTTCGGTTTTAGTTAGTTTCGTAGTTTTGGACGGTTGTGCCATCATCAACTCGCTCCCTGTTTAAGAACTTTGTCATCGAGACGGTTACGCCTGAGTCAATCTGGACATGCACTTCATCCATGAGCGTCTCCATTAAATATAAACCGAGCCCTCCTTCTGACAATTGATCTACCGTATGCTCAGGGGAATATGGTCCGAGCTCCTTCTGTTTATCCTGAATATCAAAACTGTCTCCCTGATCGGCGACGACGATTTCGAGGCGGTCTTCGAACACGCCGAATCTGACGGAGACCTCTCCTGTGTTGTTGTCTGCTTTATAAGCATGCTGCACAGCGTTTGTGCACGCTTCGCTGACCGCAATTTTCAAGTCTTCGATGTCATCATAAGAATACCCCATCTTGCTTGCAATCCCCGACAGGGTTAAACGAATGATTCCTACGTATTCTGGTTTGGCAGGTGACTTCATTTCAATGTAATCAGCTGCTCTCTTCATTATAATCCACCCTCTGACTTTCCAGAAATGTCAATGATGTCCTTTAAACCTGTAATATCAAACAAACGAATCAAACGCTCTGACAGATTTTCAAGCACTAAAGAACCCCCAGTTCTGTTTACCGCTTTGTAAATGCCGACGAATACACCCAGCCCTGTGCTGTCCATATATGAAACGTCTTTCAGACTAACTTTGAGATCTTTTCCTTCTTCCGCGAGCGGCATCAGCTCATCCCGCAGTGTTGGAGCCGTGTGCACGTCAATTTCGCCCGCAACTTTTACTTCTATCACATGGTCATTTTTATTCGTATCAACTGCCAAATTCACAATATCACCTCTGGTTCTCTTAATGAGCTACTGGTTTATTACCCAGCGAAGAGAAGCTTTAAACCTTTCTTTTTAAAACAATGAGAGTAAAATCATCATGAAGCTGAAAATCCTGAAGCTTGAGCAGATGTTCGTATATATTGTCAACCATTTGCTGAGCCGGTTTCTCCATATGTACAGTAATCAGGTTCTGCAAGTCAGACCGCTCCAAAAACCCGCTGTCTGTCCGGCATTCAGTTACACCATCTGAAAAAAGAACGATCATATCGCCAATATCCAGTTTTTGCTCGTACTGCTCATAGTCGTAATTTGATGAAATGCCAAGAACGAGGCCTTTTGCGTTTAAATCGTAAAATTTATTTTCCCTGCAAGAATAATAAAAGCCAGGTTCATGACCGGCAGATGAAAACGTAAATAGGTGTTTTTGAAGATGATAGTTGCCATAAAACATTGTAATAAACATGCTTGGGTCTACATTTTGTTCGACGACCCTGTTCAGGTTTTTCAGCACCTGTGAAGGAGACGTGCCCGAATCCGGCAGAGAGTCCATCGCATATTTGATCATCGACATGCATAACGCAGCCGGTATTCCTTTCCCGATTACATCCGCAATGGCGATATTAATCGATTCCTTGTCGCGCACAAAATGATAATAATCACCGCTCATTTGCTTGGCCGGAATGCTGACCGCACCGATTTCGAGCGCTTCAACTTTCGGAACCGTCGTCTCAAGCAGCGTTTGCTGGACATTCGCGGCAATTTCAATTTCCGATTTAATTTCCTGCTGAATTCCTCTTAATGTTTGATGTTCTTGATAGGCCAAACCGTATCCAATCATCACTTCAATTAAAAAATCGAGAGAATGGAACACATGGTCTGGAAGATCCGGATATAATTCAGACAGAACTTTTCGGTGTATGCTGATAATCTCTTCCGGCGGCACTTGATGTTCAATCGTTTTTCTGCTGAATTTCTGCCCCTGATAAAGGGATGTCTCTGTTAATTCAGATATATAACGGCTAAGCAGCTGTCGATAGCGCTGCTCAATCACTTCCCTGAAATCCATTCCTTCCCTCCTACCGCAGCCATTTTACGGCTTGTATATCCGTTCCATTTTCCGCGTCCGAATGCAATTCAAATTGGTCCATCAGACGCTTTACTCCCGGCAGGCCCGCTCCGAGGCCGCCTGAGGTTGAAAAACCGTCTTCCATCACTTTTTTGATGTCAGCGATTCCCGGCCCCTCATCCTCCGCTACGATTTTCAACCCCTTTTTTCCTTCTTCCTGAACCTGTTCGATGCAGATTCGGCCTTTTCCGGCATACAAATAAATATTACGCGCCAGCTCTGAGATGGCTGTCGTGATTCTGGCCTGGTCCACTGTGCCGAACCCCAGTTCTTTTGCGACATTTCGCCCAAGCTGTCTGGCGGCCACTATGTCCCATTCAGTCAAAATCTTCACACAGGATTGGTCTGCCATATTTATTCCCCCAATTCCCGCTGCAATGTCTCGAGCCCCTTTTCGAGATCGAGCGCCGTCTCGATCTCGTCCAAAGAAATGCCGAGTTCAATCAATGTCACCGCAACAGCCGGCTGGATGCCAGTCAGAACGACTTTGGCGCCCATCAGTTTTGACATTGTAATGACATCGCCAAGGACTTTGGCGATGAATGAATCGATGATGTCCACTGAAGTCAGATCGATCACCACTCCGTTCGAACCGGTTTCATATATTTTGTTCAGCAGGTCCTCTTGGAATTTCAGAGCGGTTTGGTCATCGAGCTCTACTTGAATGGATACCAATAAACAGTTATACAGCTTCAAAATTGGAATGTTAGGTACCCTCAAAGATTATTCCTCCAATGAAACAATTTTTCTGTCTGTCATTTCTAATGCGGTTTGAATTCCTTTTTGCAGGGTATTTTTTGTAATAACCTGAGTTAAATCGATTCCCAAATTCACAATCGTCTGCGCGATTTCCGGGCGGATTCCGACGAGCAGGCATTTAGCTCCGACAAGTCTGACGGCTTCGGAAGCCTGCATGATGTGGTGTGCGACCATCGTATCGACGACAGGCACGCCCGTAATGTCAATGAGCACGACTTCAGACCGGTGTTTGACGACGCCGCTCAACAGGTTTTCCATAATCTTTTTGGCCCGCTCCGTATCGATCGTGCCGACAAGCGGCATCACCGTAATATTTTCAAAAACCGGGATCAGCGGCGCCGAGAGCTCCTGTAATGCGACCTTTTGCAGAGCAACGGTTTTCTCCCAGGAGATCGCATACTGATTCAAGATTTCGCTGTTGATCGGTTCGATAAATTTATCGATTTCCCAAATCAAATCATAGCACTGCTGATCTTCCGGCACATCCTTGTTCATTTCATAGTAAAGGTGCTTCCAAAAAGCTGATAATCCCGACGACAGCAGCTTCAGCGGAACGCCGAGCTGTACGGCTTTTGAAGAGAACTGGTAGATGGTGTCGATCGATTTTTCATTCCCGTCCCCGGACTCATTCATGAGGATATGAATATATTCATTGCTGATCGTCTCATACATGTGTTCAGTCAGCTTCACGTTTGTCATGTTGCTGTTTAAGTCTTTCAGAATATCCGCCAAATTCCCGGCGAGTACATTTTGGTGTTCCGAGATAAATTTTAACACCGCTTGATTCGACATGTTCATCCCCCTGACTACATCTGATAACATTTTTTGGACTAACAGTTCCATTATATCGTTTGTTATTTTTGAACACAAAAAAAGTTGCTCTTTCGCCTCGAGCAACTTTCATCAATATTAAAAATCAATGAGTGCCAAACTGATTTGTAAGGCTTCGTTGACCTTTTCCATCATTTCATCATCGAGATGGGTGATTTTGTCCGTTAATCTTTGCTTGTCAATCGTCCGAATTTGTTCGAGCAATATAACGGAGTCTCTTTCAAAACCGTAGCGTTTCGCATCAATTTCGACGTGGGTAGGTAATTTTGCTTTCTGTATTTGGGCTGTTATGGCTGCAACAATAGCAGTTGGGCTGAAGCGATTGCCGATGTTGTTTTGAATCACTAAAACCGGGCGCACCCCGCCTTGTTCTGAGCCAACAACAGGAGATAGGTCAGCAAAATAAACATCGCCGCGTTTAACAATCAAATGATTATCCTCCGCTTACTAAGCGCTCTACTGTGTTTTCAGCCTCATACTCTGCAAATTGAGCCTCAGAAGAGATGTTCAAATTGATCTTGGCCATCTCCATATAACCGCGTCTCATCGATTCCCGAATTTGTCGATTTTTGCGTTCGCGTAAATACATTTTTGTGGCTTGGTAAATCAGTTCATTTCTGCTCCCGTTATCTTGCATGACGACACCATCCAGTTCTGATACTAAAGCTTCTGGCAAGCGAATCAATATTTCAGTTGTTGCGCTGGATTCAGACAAAAACATACACCTCCACCAAACTTACGGATACAACACTCTATCCATTCCATTCATAATCATATCATTATTCTTTTCGCAAGCAAAGTTGTTTTTCCGCTAATTCATCAATTTTCAGGATTGATCAGGCAAGATCGGATTCCTTATTTCCATTATACTCCCATTTTCCAAAAACATACGGGGCACCCTTGAACTTATCATACAGGTAATTTCATAATTGATCGTCTGCAAATTTTGGGCGATTTCGTCGACTGAGATCCATTCGTCTTTTTGCTTTCCGATCAAGGTAACCTTTGTGCCGACAGGGTATTCTTCGGCAAGGGAAATCATGAACTGGTCCATGCAGATTCTCCCTGCTATTTTTTGGCGTTTTCCGTCGATCAGCACTTCCGTTCCGGCCAGGCGCCTCAGCCATCCGTCGGCATACCCGACGGGGACTGTCCCGATCCATTCGTCGCGCTGAGCTGTATATGTCGCCCCGTAGCTGACGCTCTCGCCTTTTTTGATTTTTTTCACATGGGTGAGTTCGGTATGAAGCGAAAACACTTCCCGCAGACGAAACGGCAGCTCGTCTTTTATTTCGGTTGACGGCGCCAAACCGTACATGCCGATGCCGAAGCGGACGGCATTAAATAGCTGTTCCCTGAAGCGCAGACCCGCGGCGCTGTTTGACGAATGCACCATCAAACGGTCAAGCGGGAGGGGGCTGATCAGCTCTTTAAAGCGGTCAAGCTGCATGTTGAAATAATCGGTGTCCTTTTCGTCCGCCGTGGCGAAATGAGTGAACACGCCCGTACAATTGAGCTTATCGCTCGATTCGGTCATCTCCATCATTTCTTTGATCTCTTCTTCCGTTTTGCAGCCAAGGCGGCCCATGCCCGTGTCGATCTTCAAATGATATTCAAGAGGAGCTTCGGCCTCATTCAGAAAACCGAGCACGTCTTTCAGCCAGCCGACGGAATAGCCCGTCACGATAATGCGCTTTTCCGCGGCAATGCTTGCATATTCGGGCGGAACTGCACCGAGGACAAGAATCGGTTCTTCAATCCCCTGCGCCCTCAGCGAAAGCGCTTCATCCAATAAAGCCACAGCAAGAATGGACGCCCCTTCTGCAAGAGCCGCCTTCGCTACCTGTGCATCCCCGTGTCCGTAGGCATTCGCTTTAACGACGGCCATCAGGCGGACATGCTCGCCGATGTGCCGCTTCATATTGCGGACGTTTTCTTTTAAAGCCGTTAAATCGATTTCGGCCCATGTCTTTCTATAGAATGGTTTTAAGCTCATCATGACACTTCCTGTTCCTTGTTTCACTCGTCCTTCCCATCATACTAAAAAGTTCGGAGAAAGGGAAATTTTGCACGGGATCATCAGCCCTGAACAAAAGAAAAATTGCTGGCACGGTATACATTTTACGGAAAAGCTGTCGAAATCATACGCTTGCGACGCAAATATAAAAAAGCCTGCTTTCCGCTTCCGGGCGGAAAACAGGCTGCCGGATACGGCACAGTCTATTTCGAAGACTGTCCCTGCATGCTTTTTGCAACCATCAGAAGTTCATCTTGAGAAAGATCTTCTGATGAGATAAAGTAATCGACTCCGTCATATGTCCATGACAACGATTTATCCGTCAGTGCGCCGACCGTGAAGCCGAGGTCAACGGGCTCTCCGTTCATGGATACGGAAGTGGATGTTTTGGCGACGCGGGCTTTTTCCTGAATCAATGTAAAGGATTTTTCACCGCCATATGTGATGACGATCCGTTTGCCGTCTTCAGTCGCCATCTCTTTCTCCTCAAGTTTTTTCACGCCCTGAGGCACATCGAGCGGCGTTTTGACAGCGAAAGAGTCTGACACGTCAGCACTTGTCGCTACGTCAATTTGAGACAGCGTCATATTTTTCTTTTCATCAAAAGAGTCTTTATCGAGCGGCTTATCGAATTCAAAGCTTGTAAACTCAACCTTTACCATCGGTTTGCGGTCGGTATCCATCACTTTAACCGATGAAGGAGCCATGGTCTTTTTATGGAAAACGATTTCCTGAGTCGGCAGCATCTGATTATGCTGATAATTCGTTTTCGTTTCAAAAATGTATTTTGAATCCTTTGCGGAAAAAGAAGCTTCCCCATCATTTTTGACATCCTTTACGAGCGATTCGAATAAGTATACCTGGCTGCTGTTATTGGGCCAGTCGCTGTGAAAGCGGAAGCTTTTATTCAGCGACGGAGTCAAAACAAACACGCCGTTTTCATTGCGCAAGATCACCTGGCTCTGGTCTTTTTTCGGGTTTTCCAAATAGACCCGGTAAAGAGAAGGTTTTTTATGCCAGATTTCCACGTTGTACTCCTGCGGTTCATTTCCCGTTTCAATGGTCATTTTCGCTTTTGCCTTATAGGACGTGTATTCTTTTGCCTTCTTGTCGAGCCCCGTCACAACATCTTCTTGCGATTTTTGGCCGCAGGCAGAAAGCATAAGGATTACAAGCAGCCCCGTTAAAAGCAAAACAAAGCTTTTTCTCACCTTTTTTCAACCCCTTTTTAATCATTGATGTAAAAAGGAAGAAACCGCTTGTTCGACTTTAACGGTACGCCATAAGAACAGGGCCGGCTGTATCGGCGTGCGTACCATAAAAGCCTGCAACGACTCGTCTCCCTTATTGCACTACCCAATATATGAGCGTGTCTCAGACAATATGCAGACTAGCATGACAACCTTCCAAAATCATTTTCTCGTCCGTACTAATCGCCGCTGCCTGTTCATAAACGTGTTACTATATATGTACGAGATCATTGTAAAGGGGCTTAAATCATAAGCATGTTTATCAGAACAGAAAATTTTCAGACGTTTATCAGGCTCTACCCGGTCACATCCGCCATATTGGCCCTGCAGCTTGCCATTTGGATTCTTTTTTTATTTCCGTTTACGGCCGTACAGATGTGGTCTGATTTATTGATTGGCTTTAACTGGGGAATAGCGAACGGAGAATGGTGGAGGTTTGTGACGCCAATCTTTATTCACGCCGGTTTCGGCCACCTGCTCTTTAATTCGATGTCGATCTTTTTGTTTGCCCCCGGGCTGGAACGAATGCTCGGGAAACTCAAGTTTCTCATCGTTTATATCGGAGCAGGAGTGATTGGCAATATCGGCACATATTTCATCGAACCGCTGGAGTATATGCATGTCGGCGCTTCGGGAGCCATTTTCGGCTTGTTCGGCGTGTACCTGTACATCGTGCTGTTTAGAAAAGAGCTGATGGGGAGCGCCAATTCCCAAATCATCGTCACCATCCTCGCCATTTCGGTTTTGATGACGTTTGTAAACCAAAATATCAATATGATGGCGCACATCTTCGGTCTGCTGGGCGGACTCGCCTTGGCTCCGCCATTGTTAAACAAAAGAGTGAACGGCTTTTAACCGTTCACTCTTTTTTCATATGAATACCATGCAATGATATCGTCCGAATCTTTCTCCTCAACATCAGCCACCGAAAACTTCTCCATTAAAACAGACGATTTTGTTGATGTATGAATCGAAACAAGCTGTTTTCTGCGCTGGAAATACGAGCGGCTGACTTCGAAAACCTGCATGCGCCTGCGTTGAATGACAGCGGTTGTTCTGCCGATGAAGCGCGATGACATGATGATTTTGCTGCCGCTGATCTTCCATCCGGCATCGCGGTATGAGAAATAGCCGATGATCCAGTAAAAAGGAATCAATACAGCGGACAAATAGCCCCATGGCGGAAACAGAATGGAAAGCGGAACGACGGCGAGAACCGGCCAGGATGCGCGCAGGATATAGCGGCGCAGCGCGCGTTTCGGCAATCGGTTCAAATCGTCTTCCGGCGCATAATCCGGAATGAATTCGCCGAGACGCTGATTGATTATTTTTTTGCTGATGATTGGAAATAAGATGGCTGATTTATCTTCTTCCAGGACGTTTCCGCCTGCGCTGACGATCGTGACGGCTGCAAGTCCAAAAGGCTGCCTGATCAGGCTCTCCTTGATTTTAATCGCTTGAATCCGCTGGAGCGGAATCGTGATTTGTTGCTTTTCAATCAGCCCTCTGGAAATGACGATTTCTTTCTCTTTACGCACGACAGTAAAATTCGCATATTTCAAAAGCATCCCGACGATGCTGAGCAGCCATGCGATGAAAAGGGCAACAAAGGCGGCCAATGCGATGACGGCGGCACCTGCGCTGTTCAAAAAAGCAAAGCGGTCATACAGCCAATCCAAATCAAAGAAATCATCGACTTGAGTGAAAAAAGCGAATACCCCTGAAATAATAACGCCGATGCCGCTTGAGGTTGAAGCGGCGGTTAAGAGCTCCTGGCCGGTCATTTTGTACATCATTACCGGCTCTTCCGCTTCCTCCGCCTCTTCAGCAGTTTCTTCCAGCGGAACCGGGACATCGGTCCCCGTGTCTTCCGCCGCTTTTTTCCTTTCGAAAAGCGCTTGCTGAATACGTTCGGCTTCTGCCTGGGTAATGGCGACCAGGGAAACTTCCGCTTCCGTTCCTCCGCTTGCCGTTTCGACTTGAAGCTTCACCAGCTTGAACATTTGTTGAATGAGGCCTGCGCTTGTGTTGATCGTTTGAATCCGTTCGATCGGAATATACCTTTTTTTCTTATTGATCAAGCCTTCCTCTATTCGCAATTCATCCTCTTCGATACGGTATGTAAATTTGCTCCACTTGATGATGCTCGTCACAACCAAAGCAATGAAAAACAGCACGGCCGCGGCGATCGCTATCATTTTGACTGTTTGCGATTGATTTAAAAAAATCACCACGCCAAATGGAATGATAAAATTTTTAACCGTCTCAACAAGGCCTTTGATAAAGTTGAGAATGACGGCGGCAGGGTGCATGCGTCTCGGTTCAGACATCATCTTCAGTCACCCTTGCCAGCCTGGAAATGGAATCTCTGAGCTGATCGGCCTCTTCAACATCCAAAGCGGGAATGGAATGGGTCGTCGCTGCTGTTGAAATTTGCACGGAGGCGAGATTATATTTTCTGAGGATGGGGCCCTGCGATGTATCAACATGCTGGACTCTGACCATCGGAACGATCACGCGGGTCACCACAAAGATGCCGTGCTGAATATCAATTTCGTTCTCATGGACTTCGTAGCGCCAGACTCTGTGGCGGATATTCGGAATCATGATAATGATGACAAATGAAATCCCCAGCCAAACGGCCGCTGACAAAATGCCGATCCATACCGGCCACTTAAATATCTCCCCGGCGGCAATCAGGCCTGCTGCAGCCAGCATTAAAACGAATGATGTGATACAAGCCGTGATTCTCCAGACTTTAACGCCATCACGGCTGATTTGATTTTTCGGCTCGCTTCTCAAAACTCGATTCCCCCAATCTCATTCTATTTACGGTCTTCGGTCTGAAAATGTTTCGTTTAAAGGCTTTAGTTTTTAAAAAAAGGCGAATCCGTAAAAAAGGATCCGCCTTTTGATTATGAATTATATGATTTTTTTTGGCGTCTGTCATTCGAAGAACGCTTTTTATCATAAGATGAACGATTGTTCTTTCCTCTGTAGCCGCCGCCGTCTCTGCGTTTTGATGAACGGTGGTGGTGATTTTTGTTTCGCTTCGTTCTGAGCGGAGCCTCTTCCGTCAAACGGACAGGTGTGTTGTCCGGCTCTTTAGTCATCATTTTAATGGCAGCCGCAACAACTGTCACAGAATCATGGTCTTCCAATAATTCCGCTGCAGCCGTCATATAGAAGTTCAGGTTATTTTCCTCGATGATCGTCCGGATGCGGTCAACCGTCACCTGCTGCTGTCCTTCAATGGCCTCATCGAGAGTCGGTGCTTTCATGCGGTCCATTTTGCGTTTTGTCGTCTGCTCGATGGCGCGCAGCATATCCTTTTCACGCGGTGTAATGAAGGTCATCGCCATTCCTGTTTTGCCCGCGCGTCCCGTTCTTCCGATGCGGTGAACATAGCTCTCAGGATCTTGCGGCACATCGAAGTTGTAGACGTGCGTTACACCTGAAATATCAAGGCCGCGAGCCGCAACGTCTGTCGCAACGAGCACTTCAATCGCGCCTTGCTTAAATTTCCGGAGTGCAACCATCCGCTTCGCCTGGGTCAAATCTCCGTGAATTCCTTCAGCTGTATACCCGCGCAGATTAAGCGCTTCTGTCAGTTCATCGACACGGCGCTTTGTCCGGCCGAATACGATCGCCAATTCCGGAGACTGGATGTCAAGAAGGCGTGTCAGCGTATCAAACTTTTTGCGTTCATGAACTTCTAGGTAGAACTGCTGGATGTTTGATACTGTCATTTCTTTTGCTTTCACTTTTACGTGCTCCGGGTTGGTCATGAAACGTTCTGCAATCCGCTTAATCGGAGCAGGCATTGTTGCAGAAAACAGCAATGTCTGGTGTTCAGCAGGCACATTGGAAAGGATGGATTCGATATCTTCGATGAATCCCATGTTCAGCATTTCATCCGCTTCATCAAGCACAACGGTGTTCACTGTTTGAAGACGCATTGTGCGGCGGTTGATATGGTCAAGCAGACGACCAGGTGTGCCGACGATAATATGAGGGTTTTTCTTAAGCGCGCGAATCTGGCGTCCGATATCCTGTCCTCCGTAAATCGGCAGCACGCGAGCGCGTTTATCCTGTCCAATTTTATATAGCTCTTCAGAAACTTGAATGGCTAGTTCACGAGTAGGTGCGATAACAATGGCTTGAATGTTAGGAGACTCGGGGTTGATTTTCTCAACAAGGGGGATGCCAAATGCAGCCGTTTTTCCTGTTCCCGTTTGCGCTTGTCCGATCACATCTTTATTTGCAAGGCCGAGTGGAATCGTTTGTGCCTGAATCGGTGTTGCCTCTTCAAATCCCATACGCTTGATTGCTTTTGTGAGATCAGAACTTAATTGAAAATCTTGAAACGTTATTGTCAATGTATTCAAACTCCTTCTGCTTACTGTTTCAGTAATCGTGTTTTATCAATAAAAACTGCCCTTTGTGCAAAGGACAGGTTCATACTTATGCAAAGCCCGAATTACTTTACATGTTATATTACCATTCCATTATACGTTTTTCAACAAGATGAGAATGAGCGGTGTGCTCTCTCGCCGGTTCGGCAGTCTCCTATGAACCTCGGGCGAAGCCGTCCGTCCGCGCAACTAAAGCCCGCCCGAAGGCGTCCTTTACACATTGTAACACAGGCATGTGCTGCTTTCGACAGCATACGTTCATTTTTTCCCTGTCAGCATCCCGGATTATTTTTTGCAGATTTCCGTTCAATTATTTATTTTTTTATAGATTCAATCGGCGTTTTTTTGAGGAACTCCTCAACGGTTTGAAATAGGATAGAGGAGTTTTCTTCAAGGCAGACATGGTGCTTGGATTCCGGCAAGAGGCACAGCTCTTTTTCTTCGGAAGGAATGGTTTCATACAAGTAATACGCGCTTGACACCGGCACGATGGCATCACACTCCCCCTGAACAATGAGCACAGGGATCCGGAGGTTTTTCAATGCAGGCTTTGTCATCTTGACGAGCTTGCGAAACTGAAATGCAGAAGACACCGGAGTGCTTGTCAGCTTTTGTTTGTACCTTTTGTAAAGCAGATTATCCTCTAGCTTGCCTTGCAGTGAATCTTTGATCACATTCTTCAAATCCTGGATCAGCTGTCCCGGGCTGATGTACTGGGCGGCCGCACTCAACAGGACAAGGCGGCTGACCGGATATTTTCCGGCTAAATAGCCGGCAATCATCCCGCCCATTGAAAATCCGATTAAAAATACCGTATCACACGTTTTCAACAAGCGGATGAGCTCCACTTCAGCACAAGCGATCCATTCCTGAAAACAGACGCCTTTTAAAACCGGCATCTCACCGTGCCCGGGGAGCGTGATCATTTCAACTTGCCAATCTGCCGTTTGTTTTAAATGAGAAGCCAGCGGTTCCAATTCATACGGCGCTCCGGTAAATCCGTGAATGCATAAACATCCTATCATGACCATTCACCCGTTTTCTTTTACTGATCATCACATAAAAAACGACTTTATGATTCAAAGTTCCCTTACAAATCTTTTATAACATCCTCAAGGCGCATGCCTCTGGACGCTTTGACGAGGATTAAATCCCCTGTATTCGCTTTTTCTTTCAGTGTCTTTTTCAAACTGTCTTTTTCTTCCGGGTTGAAATGAAGGACGCGGTGTTCCGGGAAATGTTTAAGCGCCCCTTTTGCAATATATGCACCGAGTTCTCCATACGTAAATAAAAAGTCGATCGAGTCCGGGTTGACCGCCTGCCCGATTTCTTCATGAAACGCTTTTTCTCCTTCTCCGAGCTCCAGCATATCGCCGAGAACAAGAATCTTCTTGCCGTATCCCTTCATCTGTTCGACAAGCTCGATCGCCGCTTTCATCGATGTCGGGCTGGCATTATAGGCGTCATTAATGATCGCAACGCCGTCCGGCGTCTTTACTAGCTCAAGCCGCATTCCGGTCACTTTCAGTTTAGTCAGCCCTTCTGCAATGTGAGCGCGGCTGACATTCAAGAGGTCTCCGGCCGCAATCGCGGCTAATGCGTTTTTCACATTATGCTTTCCAAGGACCGGGATGAAGAACCCGTTTTCGATTCCTCTCACGCGGAATGCCGTCCCCTCTTCAGTCTGTGTCATATCCTCAAGCTGATAATCGAAAGCCGGATCCTCTCCAAACGTCTTTGTATCGTAAGGCGGCTGGTTCAGCCTTTCGGTGAGCAGCGGTTCATCTCCGACATAAATGAGTGTGCCTTCTTTTGAAAGCCCATTGACAAT
This sequence comes from Bacillus sp. FSL R7-0646, assembly GCF_037969865.1. Taxonomy (NCBI): domain Bacteria; kingdom Bacillati; phylum Bacillota; class Bacilli; order Caryophanales; family Bacillaceae; genus Bacillus; species Bacillus sp. FSL R7-0646. The sequence continues at coordinate 549,525 of NZ_CP150217.1, read as the reverse complement.
TTCGAGCTTCGCCTCTGCAATTCCTTCTCTTGATCCGAGTTCAAGGAGGTGTGATTCACCAATGTTTGTAATGACTGCAATATCAGGCCGCGCCAGACGAGTGAGAAAATCGATTTCTCCTTTGGCGCTCATCCCCATTTCCAAAATGGCGACTTCTGTGTCTTCGGGCATCGCCAGAATCGTCAGGGGCAGGCCGATATGGTTATTGTAGTTTCCTTCTGTCTTATGCACTTTATACTCAGTGCCCAAAACAGCATGAATCATGTCTTTTGTCGTCGTTTTTCCGTTTGAACCGGTCACGCCGACGACTTTTACGTCCAGCTGATTCCTGTATGCCTTCGCAAGCTTCTGCAGCGCTTCCAGCGTATCGTCAACTAAAATGACCGGCTTCCCTTCCGGAGGATTCGGTTCACTTCGGTTCCACAGCACGGCCGCAACGCCTTCCTGAAAAGCCTGCTCTGCAAAAACGTGTCCGTTGAACCGCTCGCCTGCAAGCGGAATAAACAGTTGGCCTTTCGCCAGTTTTCTCGAATCGGTTGAGACGCCTTTGATGAGACGCCCTTCAAAAGCTTCATTCGTCAAAACGCCTTCCGACATTTCAGCAATTTCTTTTACCGTTCTTGTTATCATGTATGTCCCTCTCTTTCTTCTGCAAGGAAAAGAGACACTACCACAAATAAGGATAGTGTCTGCAGCTGTATCTAAGGGCGAACCGCCTTCAGCGCCTTTCTCCATGAAAGCTCCCGGATTCGGTCCGCTCCGTCCCGTTAAAATGTATGTTTAATCTGCTGTTTTTCTTCGTGGCGCTCGATTGCCAAAGCGACAAGCTTTTCAATCAGTTCAGCGTACTCAACCCCTGATTGCTTCCAGAGAAGCGGAAACATGCTGAACGGGGTGAATCCCGGCATCGTATTGACTTCATTGATCAGGACCCTGCCTTCATTTGTAAGGAAAAAGTCCGCTCTCACAAGGCCTGAACCGTCAATCGCCTGAAACGCTTTGACCGCCATGCTGCGCATTGTTTCGTATTCGTCTTCTGTCAGGGAAGCCGGAATAATCAAATCAGTATCGCCGTCTTCATATTTTGCTTTATAGTCATAAAAGTCTTTCTTCGGAGCGATTTCCCCCGCGACTGAGCAGACAGGTTCATCATTCCCTAAAACGCCGAGTTCTATTTCCCGTCCGATGACGCCCTCTTCAACGACAATTTTCCGGTCATATTGGAATGCAAGCTCAAAGGCTTGGTCAAGCTCTTCACGGCTTCTGCATTTGCTGATCCCGACGCTTGATCCAAGGTTGGCCGGTTTTACAAAGCACGGATAGCCAAGTTCCCCTTCCACTTGAGCATAGCATTCTTCTTTAGACTGACTCCAAGTTTTTTTCAAAAATGAAACGTATTTCGCCTGGTCAAGACCTGCCTGTGCAAACAGATGCTTCATGACCACTTTATCCATGCCCGCAGAGGAAGCCAAGACTCCGTTGCCCACATATGGCACATTCAATAGTTCAAGCATCCCTTGAATGGTGCCGTCTTCCCCATTCGGTCCGTGCAAAAGCGGGAAAACAACATCGATAGAGTCTTCTTTTGCATCAGCTTCGCCAGGAAACATATCGCGGTTCAACACAGCCGGAGAAAATGTCTGGCCCGTCTGTTCAAATTGCAGCATTTTCACATTTGAAACCGGTTCTGTCAGTTGCGGCCCTCTCACCCACTCGCCTTTTTCTGTTATATAAATCGGGTGTATATCAAATTTTTCAGTATCTAATGCTTTCGTGACGGCCAGCGCGGTTTGCAGAGAAACGTTATGCTCCGCTGATTTTCCGCCGTATACCAATCCTAATCTTGTCTTCAATTCGTACTCCCCCCACTGGATTCATCTTTACTATCTTATCACTTTCCCGGGAAAATGATCTAATTATTTTAATACGGTCTAAAAACAGCATATAAAAAGCATTTGTATGTAAATCCTTTTCATTTTATATTAAAATGGCATTGAAAAGGAGAGGTTGCAATTGAAAAAAATCACAACAGAAGCGCAATTTAATGAATTGATCCAATCCGATAAAGAAATCATCGTCAAATTTTACGCTGACTGGTGCCCGGACTGCACACGCATAAACATGTTCATCGGAGACATTCTTGAGGCTTATCAGGAAAATGACTGGTATGAGCTGAATAAAGACGACCTTCCTGAACTTGCCGACAAGTACCAGGTCATGGGCATTCCAAGCCTGTTGATTTTCAAAAACGGCGAAAAAACGGGACACCTTCACAGCGCAAATGCCAAAACGCCTGAAGAAGTGAATGAATTCCTGGCTGAACATATTAGCTAATTCGTTTAAAGTCCTGATTTTTTGTCTGAACCGCCGGACATGGGAGCACCCCCATGTCCTTTTTATACAAGACGGGACAGCAGCAAAATTTGTTTCATAAAAGAATGAGCTTTAAAAAATTCGACACGAGTATTTCCCGGGAAACTTAAAATGTCGAAATTTCATAAAAAGTTCTTGATTCGTTTTTTATATTCCGGTAGAATGTTTTTTGTTCCTATTTTGCAATTATTTTTTCTAGTTGTGAAGCCCTTGTCGGCTTCTTTTTTTATATATTCTTTTGGATAATAATTCATATTTTTCGATTTTATTCAATATTCTTTTGAAGATGTCGCTTTACATTCGGTGATCAGGTTTAGTATAATGCAATTAATTGATAATGATTATCAATATCACTAATGGTTGACGAGGTGATCACATGGCCCCTCAATTAAAGAAAGCGGTGGAAATGAGAAAGAAACAACTCATTCAGCGTCTTATCCAGCTTGGCATATATAAAAAAGAAGAGCGCCACCTCTACGAATTGTCTTTAAGCGAACTTGAAAGCGAATACCAATCCATCAAGAAAGGCGGATAAACATGTCAAAACGGAAGATTAAAACCTTTCATCAGCTTGTCGAAGAATATAAAAAAGAAATCGCCAAGAACCCGAAAGAAATGGAAGTCATTTATGACAAGATCGACCGCAGACACGAGAACCGCCTTTTGGCCATTTCAAAAGCAAAACAAACATAAAAAAGAAGCCGCTGATTTTGAACGGCTTCTTTTAGCGGATCGACACCCCGCTAAAGCTTAAAGAATGACAAAACTATTCGCTGAATGCAATTCCTGCAAGCTTGGCGATTGTCGCATCATCCATCGGCGGGTTGTGGAGGCCCGCCCGGACATCGCGGTAGAATCTTTGGAGCGGGTTCGTTCTTGCGAGACTTTTCGCTCCGACGACTCTCATCGCCTTGTCTACGACAGCAATGGCCGTATTCGTTACCGTGTGCTTAACCGCTCCAAGCTCACCTGTCAAAAGGGCGCGGCGCTCCGGATCATCATAAAGCTCTGCAACATGATACATAAAGTGGCGGGCTTTCATGAGTTCCAGATCGATTTCGCCGATATGGCGCTGAACAGCGGGCACCTCTTTGATCGGACCTTTCAAGCTGTTCGGCTGATAGTCTTTTGCAAATTGGACAGCATAGTCTCTCGCTGCTTGTGCGATCCCTAAATAGACAGCCGGTATATGAAGCAGCCAGCCGTTGATTTTATCGGTTCTTTTACCAGCCAACAGTTCAACAAGCATGGATTCGTCCAGACGGACATCGGTCAGCACCAAATCGTGGCTTCCCGTGCCCCTCATCGCCGCCATATCCCACGTTTCTTCTATTGCCAAGCCTTCCGCATCTTTATGGATCAAGAAAACGCCGATCATTTGCTTCTCTTCAATCCAAGCGGTGACAAGAAAATAGTCGAGAACCGGAGACATCGTTGTGAATGTTTTACGGCCGTTTACAATCCAGCCGCCGTTCTTTTTGACTGCATGGGTTCCGGGGCGTCCTCCTCTTGTCGGGCTGCCTGTCTGCGCTTCACTTGCCGCTCTGTTGATCAGCGCGCCCTTTAATGCTTCATGGGAAAGCGATGAAAACACATCCCGGTCCCAGCTGTTTCCCTCCGCCAGTTCCCCCATCACGCTTAAGTGCCAGCCGATGCTGAGAGCCGTCGGTCCGTCTCCTTTGGCAAGCCGTTCCTGAAACAAAAGCATATCGTAGAGCGAAATGCCTTCTCCTCCGTAATCTTTTCCGACCGTCAGCGCTGTGTAGCCTGAATCCCGCAGCTTTTGAATATGTTCTGCGGGAAATTGTGCATGTTCGTCATAGTACGCTGCTGTTTTCTCAAATTCATCCGCCAATTTTCCGATTTTATCGAGCCATTCCTGCTGCCTTTCCGTTTTCACAAATATTGAACACACGCCGGCATCCTCCTGACCAAATTCCGATAGATTTAATAAGTATTATAGTTCGTTCTCGGCTCGTTGTGCAAATGATAGCCTTGGCAAAACAAAAAGGCCCACCTTCAGCGAGGTGCGCTTTTGACTAAACGGCTTGACCGCCGCGGCGGTCAACCTTCATACCGAGATAAATCAGCATGTAGGTTAAGTAGCCCATCGTGATCGTGAGGCCGCCGAAGAAGAAATCGGAAAAAAGCGGTTCTTCATATGCGGCGATTCCGGCCAGCACGATCCAGCTTCCATAAAGGTATGCCATAAAGAGGCGGACGCCGTTTTTCAATTTATATAACAGAAACAAACCTGCAAGCGAAAATAGTCCGAGCGCAAGTCTAAAATATACGAGATGATCAAAGTTAAAGGCAAAAGAAACAAATGAAAATGACAGCAGCAATACAATCGGCAACGCCGTAATAAACTTTTTCATAGATGTCTCATCCCCCATTCCCTTCCTAAAATTATAATTGAGAATAGGAGATTCACACGGTAATTACGACATATTTCACAAAAATGTCATTCCTTTTGTCACACTTTGGACAATTATTTATACCTTCATATCGCGTTTGCAAAAGCCCCACCATGCCGTTCCGAGAAAAAACACGAGATGGATAAAGACGATGAAGAGCGAGAATAAAGGCGTCATCCCGGCAAAAAGCGGCTTTGCCTCTCCGGCGTACTGCGTTAAATCGGTATTGGCGAACAATAAAAACTTGCCGAGCGGCTTTTCCAAATACGCCATAATCGTCACAAGCATTTTGGCGCCGGACAGCACGACAATCGACACCATGATGCTGAGCGCGCTGCTTTTGAATAATGCCGAGCATAAAAACGCAAATGAAACCATCATCCATACTTCAAACCACTGCGTCCCGATCATTTTCACCGTATTGATAAAGAGCGGCTCCGCTTTTTCGTCGAGCTTCACGCCGAAAAAGAGCAGGCCGAACAATATAGAAAATCCGTAGTAAATAATAAAAAGCCAAATGCTTGCGAGCACGCTCGTCACGTATTTAGAAACGAGAATCTTTTCTCTTCTGACAGGGCGGATCAGCAAAAACTTGATCGTCTTTTTATCATATTCAAAGGATATAATTGAAGCCGCCACCACAATCGAAAGCCCCTGCAAGAGGATATTCAGGTTTGGGGTGAATGAAAAATAGCCGATAAAATGATCCTCTGCCCCGGCGCCCATCAGGATTCTTTTGGTGATGAGCGCGAGGAGAAATTGAAAGACTACAATCAGCGCCAGCGATACAAATGTTACTTTGCGCTTCAGCAATTTAACATGCTCGTTTTGAATCAGTTTAAACATCAGCATTCCTCTCTTCTATTCCATTCGTCCGCGCCATATATTCATCCTCAAGAGACTGCTTAAACGGAGCGATCGAATAGACGTCAATATCATTGGCGACAAGCTGTTGATTTAAAGCCGGAATTTGCGCTTTCTCCACCTTTACGGCAAGCAGGCCTTTTTCGGTGCGAGCTTCGTATCCTTGGTCTTTCAGCCACTGAAGCGCTTTGTCATGAGGCTGTACCTCCAGCATCGCCTTTTCCTGTTTCTCGTCCGCTTGATTAAGGACGACAGTTGATTTGATTTTCCCTTTTTGAAGGATGACGACCCGGTCGCATAAATCTTCCACTTCCTTCAGCAAGTGAGTCGCAAACAGGATCGCCGTTCCTTCTTCTTCGGCGAGTTCACGCAAGTGTTCGCGGAAATCTTTCATTCCCGCCGGGTCCAATCCGTTCGTCGGCTCGTCCAAAATCAGCAGTTTTGGCCGGTGAAGAATCGCCTGGGCAATACCGAGGCGCTGTTTCATTCCAAGCGAGTATGTTTTGACCTTGTCTTCTGCGGCATCTTCAAGGCCGACTCTGCTGATGACTTCCTCCAGTCTTTCCCGTCCGATTCCAGCGTGCATATTTGCATAGTGCTTCAGATTTTCATAGCCTGTCAGATACGGATAGAATTCAGGATTTTCTACAATGGCTCCGACGGACTGGATCGCTTTTTCAAATTGGCGGTCAATCGGAAAGCCGTTTATGACAATTGATCCGCTCTTCATTTTGATTAAACCGGTGATCAATTTGATGAGGGTCGTTTTTCCTGATCCGTTCGGACCAAGCAGACCGATGATCTCCCCTTCATCCGCCGTTAAGCGGATATCTTTCAATATCGTTTTGCCGTCTATGATTTTATCAACATTTTCTATATGTAAAACAGGCTGCTTTGTCATAGCCCCCTCCTCTTTCCAAAAAAATAAACAGTGCCGAAAAGGCACTGTTTGATTATATCATTTCTTAAGTTACACGGACACTTCACTATGAGGGGCTTCGATTTTGCCGTGTTTCTTTTCCGTCTCGGTGACGATGACCGCACATGCTGCATCGCCTGTTGTATTGACAGCCGTACGAATCATGTCCAGAAGTCGGTCAATTCCCAATATTAGCGCAATTCCCTCAACTGGAAGGCCAACTGTTTGAAGAACCATGGCGAGCATAATGAGTCCGACACCCGGAACACCCGCTGTTCCGATGCTGGCAAGCACTGCCGTGAGAACAACCATCAACAGCTGTGTGAGCGACAGGTCATTGCCGTACACCTGAGCGATAAAGACTGTTGCCACCCCTTGCATGATCGCCGTTCCGTCCATGTTGATCGTAGCTCCGAGCGGCTGGACAAAGCTTGAGATTGGCTCTGGAACTTTCAGCTTTCTTTGAGCGACATCCATCGAAACCGGAAGCGTCGCGTTGCTGCTGGACGTACTGAAGGCAACAAGCATAACCTCTGAAAAATCTTTAAAGAATGTGAGCGGGTTCCGCTTTGCCAGAAGCGCAATCGCTGCGCCGTATGTGACGATGGTATGAATGAACAGCGCCAGAATAACGACGATCATATAAAGCCCCATTGCTTTAATGGCGTCCCAGCCCTGGCTTCCGATTGCCCCGGCAATCAAGCCGAACGTACCGTACGGCGCGAACTTCATGACAAGATTGACCAGGTACATCATCAGATCGTTACCCTGTTCAACCACTTTGAGAAGAGCGTCCGCTTTTTTGCCCAGCATCGTAATTCCGAGACCGACCAAAATGGAGAAAGCAATGATTTGCAGCATATTTCCTTCAGCCATTGCCTGAACCGGGTTTGTCGGAATGATATTCAAAAGCGTGTCAGAAATGCTTGGCGCTTTCTGGGCTGAATATTCCGCAGCGCTTGTATCATATGTTCCGATCGTTCCAGGTTTGATGACCAACGCTAAAACAAGTCCGATAATAATGGCAATTGCAGTAGTTATTAAAAAGAAAGAAATCGTTTTGGCACCGATTCTGCCCAATTTCTTTGGATCTCCAAGTCCTGCTACCCCTAAAGTCAGAGAAAAGAAAACAATCGGTACAACGAGCATCTTGATTAAGTTAAGGAAGATCGTGCCGAGCGGCCCGAATAAAAATGTATTAAGCTTGCTGAATAAATCCGGTGAAGTGACGTTCAGTATAATACCGACGACTGCACCGAGCAATAGAGCGATAATAATTTTTGTTGCTAACTTCATATAACATATCTCCCCTTTCTAAAAAAAGCCCATGAGAGATCTCCCACGGGCTTTTACCATTAAAATTGGTTCCACATGACTCTCTTCACGTTGATGAGGTTAGCTGACGGGTTCGGACGAAGAGATGTCCGTCTTTCGGTTCGCACGGGAACAGAAAAATTCACCCCAAATGATCGGGTCCCCCACTCCTACTAAAGGATTAAACGTGTGGCGCTATTTCGTTATATAACAGTTATACCTGAAAATTCGAAATATGTAAACCGAATTTTTCGATTTACAAATATATGCTATTTTCGTGTGCCTGCTGTTCGGTTTTTCTCCTGATTTGTAACATCAAGTATATCAAGCAGGAAAACAAATATTGGAATACCGATAATTAAACCCCAAATCCCAATAAAATGTTCAGAAAAAATCAGCACGATAAACGTGAAGAAAATCGGCAGCTCCGTCTTTGCGGACATCAATTTCGGATTGAGGAAATAGGCCTCTATCGCATGGACGATCATGATGACCAATACCAGTGATACGATATAAGCGATTCCGCCGATGCTGTAGGCGATAATGCTTAACGGAATAAGGGAGAGCACAACGCCTGCGACCGGAACCAGCCCGAGGAAAAACACCATGACGGCAAGGCCGAAAAGCTGAGGAAAACCCATAATGGCGAGGGCAATGGTCGTCAGTGCGCAATTGATGGTGGCGATAATAAACTGAGCCTCAAGCACCTTGCCGAACGTTCTCGTGAATTTTTTCCCAAAGTAAGCAATTTCCTCGTAGAAAATAGCTATTTTGCTCGTCTTAAATTTATCCATTAAGCTCATGACTTTGTCTTTTTCGATCAATAAGAACATGCTGAGAACCAATGACATAACCACCTGCAGGCCAAACGTGCTGATATCCGTGATATATGTATAGATAAAGTTAAGACCCTTTTCCAAATAGGATGTCAAATTGATATCGCCGAACATACCGGTGATCATATCGAGAAAAGGAATGCTGTCAGGGTGAGAAGCGATATGCTTTCCTTGTTTGATCAGCTGCTGAATCTGGGTGACGATTACGGGGTAATAGACCACACCGCCGATCGAAAGCGCGATGGCAAGAGCCGCATACAAACAAGAAATAATCAGTCTCTGGCTGACTTTAATAAAGCGGTTTAAAAAACCGCGGATCACATTTTCCAGACGGTTCATCAAAAACGTAAAGATAAATGTGAGCAATATGAGATTCATCATGCTGCGGAACAGATATAAAACCCCCGCCAATACAACAAAAACTGAAAAACGCCTGACCCCAGGATGCTGAAAAAATTTAATCAACGCTGCCATTCGGTACACTCCCACCAGTACTTTAGTCCTTAACTTTTAGCATTCAAACTTTTATAACTACAATTTGATGCATCATCTGTAAATTATATAACAAAACAGACCGGAAATCTCTTCAGAAGATCAATAATTTATAATAATTTAATATGGGCGTTCAAGCGGCAGCGGCAGGCATCTTCATAAAAAGAGAGGGGCTGTTTGTCAGCCCCTCTCTTCACCGCACATTAACCGCTTCTTCTTTGGCGTCCGCCTTTTTCGCCGTTTTCTTGATAGAACTCCTTGTCATGGTTGCGGCTTGTGGCTTCTCCGCCCTTTTCACCGATTTCTTGGTAGAATTCTTTATCATGGTTGCGGCTTGTGGCTTCTCCGCCTTTTTCGCCGATTTCCTGGTAGAACTCTTTGTCATGGTTGCGGCTTGTGGCTTCCCCGCCTTTTTCGCCGATTTCCTGGTAGAACTCTTTGTCATGGTTGCGGCTTGTGGCTTCCCCGCCTTTTTCGCCGATTTCCTGGTAGAATTCTTTGTCATGGTTTTGGCTTGTAGCTTCTCCGCCTTTTTGACCGATCTCTTGGTAGAATTCTTTATCATGGTTTTGGCTTGTTTTTTCTCCGCCTTTTCTGCCTGCTTCTTCCCTGCTCATTTTGTTGTCGTCATTATTGTTTGCCATTTTTGATTCCTCCTTTTGAAGTGTTATGGTTTTTACATTCCACATTTCAAAAAGAGTAAACACAAATAGCACATTCACGAAAGAGAGTGTGGATCGCGCAATCGTCCGCTGCCCATTACCGTCCATTCCGGTACCGGAGCCGGCGTATTGTTCTGCAGCGTTTCAGATATCTCGGCAGGATCTTCAAACAGCGTAATGTTGATGGATTCGAATGTGCCTTTCTGATGCGTTCTTTCATATATCTCATCATGATGTTCCGCCATAAAGTTCAAATAATCGTGCTTCGATTTCCAAAGCACCAGGACGACGGCTTCCGGCCCGTCTTCTGTTTCCATCCATCCGCCCCACTGCCTGATGAATCCGCTGACGTTTTGCAGCGGAGCCCATTTGGCCTGCGCCTCGCTGAATGCTTGAAGCTTTTGTTCGGCTGATTTGCACCGTATCAGCTTCAGCACATTCCCTTCCGCGAACGGGACGGTTTCCGCATTAGTTTTTTCTATACAAAGGTTAACCGACCTGACACCAGCGCGTGTCCGGTGAATGACGCCTTTCGGAATCAGCAGGGAATCATTCGCTTTCAGAACTTCTGTGGGGCGATCCTGAAAATCGATCAACAGCTCCCCTTCCAAAACAATAAACGGTTCATCTGAGCCGGGATGGATATGCCATACGTATTCGCCCTCCAAAACGGCAATTCGCATACAATGGTCGTTCACTTCCGAAACAAGAAAATTGGCGTGCTTTTCTGCGACTTCCTTTGTCAATTCAAGAAGATTCGTTTTGCGATCCATCGGCTTCCCCCGCTTTTGATTTGATTTTCTCCAGAACTTATTTTACCATTTGACTTTTGCGCGTGCGCCTTTTAAAGTGTTGGATATTGGTGAAAAAACGGTTTGAACCTACAGAAGAGGTGTACATCATGCAAAATCAAAACGGAAAAGCCTCAGGGCTTTTGCCGCTGTTTTTATTTGTTTGTTTATTCGTTGGATCAGGCTTGATCACAGGCGACTTTTACAGCCTGCCAATCGTGGCCGCGGCGCTTGCGGCATCGGTTGTCTCACTGGCGATGAACAGGAAGGAGAAGCTCAGCCAAAAGACGGAGTGGTTTGCGAAGGGCGCCGGGCACCCCGACATAATGATCATGGTGATGATCTTTATTTTGGCCGGAGCGTTTTCATCAGCCGCAAAGGCGATGGGGGCCGTCGAATCAACCGTTAATCTCGCGCTTTCATTTGTACCGGGGCAGTTTATGGTTGCCGGTTTATTTATCATCGCTGCGTTTATCTCTGTGTCGATGGGCACGTCAACCGGAACGATTGCTGCGCTCGCTCCGATCGCAGCGGGGATTAGCGCTGAAATCGGCGTTCCGGCGGCATATTCGGTTGCTGCGGTTGTGGGGGGCGCGATGTTCGGCGATAACTTATCATTTATTTCCGATACGACCATTGCCGCTGTCCGCACTCAAAAGACGAAAATGTCGGACAAGTTTAAAACGAATTTCCTGATCGTTCTGCCTGCCGCGGTTGCCACGGTCATTCTGCTGATGGTGTTCTCAGCCGGAGGGCATCCCGGAGCACAAGCCGGGACTTACAGCTGGGTGAAGGTGCTGCCGTATCTCGGGGTTCTGATATTTGCCCTTCTCGGATTTAATGTTATGGCCGTTATTTTCGGCGGCATCGTATTAGCCGGGGTAATCGGAATTTCCGACGGAAGCCTGACGCTTCATACGTATTTGACGGCGATAACCGAAGGCATCGGCGGGATGTCTGAACTGATCATTTTATCGCTTCTGATTGGCGGAATGGCGGAAATGATGAAGCGAAACGGCGGGATCGCGTTTCTCCTTCAATTTGTATCGCGGAGAATCCGTTCAAAAAAAGGAGCTGAAGCGGGCATTGCCGGCCTTGTCAGCGCGGCAAACCTGGCGACGGCCAACAATACGATTGCCATCATTACAGCGGGGTCGCTGGCAAAAGATTTATCTGACAGGTACGGAATCGACAACAGGAAATCGGCGAGCATCCTTGATATTTTTTCCTGTGCGGTTCAAGGATTGATTCCTTACGGTGCACAAATGCTGTCAGCTGCACAAATCGCGAAAATATCGCCTGTCAGCATCCTTCCTTATTCTTTTTATCCGATTTTAATCGGCGTCTGCGGCATTTGCGCGATTATCTTCAGACTGCCTCGCTTTACAGAAAAAGCGTAACTCTATAAGAAAGGCTGCCGTTATCAAACGGCAGCCTTTTTATCCCTCTGTTTCTGTCGCGTCCAGCTCCGCAAGCCTTTCCATGATGCGCCGCTTTTTATACATCATCATCCCTGTTTCGGCAACACCGTTCACCATCGAACGATTTGAGATTGCACCAAAAAGGATTCCTGCTACTGGCACCATTTGAAACAGCTTTTTCCATCCGAAAGAATCGCGGTATGTATAAACAACTTCCCGCCAGCCTTGAATTTGCGAAATCATATTTTCACGGGAGCCTGATGGTTGATGGTATCGGCTGAGTTCCTGAATGATCGCCCTTTTCCCGACAATATCAGCAGCGCTGAGCTGCAGACATTTAATAATAAACATCCGCTCCGTTTTTTCTTTAGGATCGTAGCCGTAAGATACCGCGATGTCCTGCAATGTCTTTAAAGAAAGGCCGAGGATTGCGGGAATATCGACGGCAAGCGTGAACAAGCCGCCCACACCGGTTGTCGCTCCTTGGACTGCTGCGGTATTCGCCCTGTTTTTCCCGAGATTTTCACATATTTGATCCATCACTTCCAAAGGAGCCCATTGAATATCTTCAATCGTTTCGATCGTTTCATCTGGCAGCTTTTTTTGAAACTGGCGGATCAGATGCTTTTCGGACGTCAAATATTGGCCTCCATTTTGAATAAAGCCGCCGATTTCGTCTAGCAGCAGGCCGATTTTATCTTGAATGAATGCCGGCGTAAGCTTGTCCAGAACTTTGAACGGCAGCCGGCCGATCCTTTCCCAAAACCATGCTTTCTGCTGTTCCTTTTCCCATTTTTCAATTTTTTTCAGTTCGTTTTCCAAATCTGTTTTGTCGTAGCGCACGGAAGGTTCGCCCTCTCATTTGTGTTTTTTTATAGTATACAATGATTCATCTGATGAATCCGTGTTTTTTGATCGGCATCCAGCGGGTAAAACTTTATGAAAAAGGAGGAATGGCCAAATGCCATGGTCAATGGAAGACTATCCTGCTTCATTGAAACATTTGGACAAACCGGTGAAAAAGAAAGCCATTGAAATTGCGAATGCGATGGTTGACGAAGGATACGACGAAAGCCGGGCAATTCCGATTGCGACGAGTCAGGCGAAGGAATGGGCGGATAACAGGAGCAAAAGCGAGCTTACATCCTATGCAGAAAAAGCCGATGAAACAGAACGCGGTGACAGCGGTTCGAGCAGCAGGCCGGAGCTTGCGGAAAAGTGCGAGCATGTCATCAAACATGAAAAAGGCTGGGCAGTCAAAGCCGAAGACGCCAAGCGGGCCAGCGAAGTAAAGGATACAAAAGCAGAAGCCGTCGAACGGGCGAAAGAAATCGCCGAAAATAAAGGAACCGCCGTCGTCGTCCATAAAAAAGACGGCAGTGTTGAGCGGAAGATCAGGATGAACTAGCGAGACGCTCCGTTTTTGGAGCGTCTTACTTTCTCCCCGCCAACTCCAATACGGCATCCGCTGCTTTTTGATAGCCGCCGGCATTGCGGAGCGAGCGGCCGATTTTGGCGGCGTCGTCTTTATAGGAGCGGTTTTCAAGCATATCTTTAATCGTTTTTTGTAAAACAGCCGGGGAAAGTTCATTTTTGTCCAGCTTGATCCCGGCGCCTGTACGTTCCACCTGATCAGCGACGAAAAACTGGTCTGCCCCCATCGGGATGACGATGAGCGGTGTATCAAAGTAAAGGCCTTCATTTGTACTGTTCATACCGCCGTGTGTGACAAATACATCAGCTTGTTTCAAAACCTCCAATTGCGGGATATACGGCCTCACGATAAAATGATCCGGTATGCTGCCGAGATCCCTAGGATCCGTTGATTTCCCGACAGACATGACCACCTTGCCGTCAAAGTCTTTCAGCGCTTCGATACACATATGATACAGCTCTTTTTGCTGATTGAAGATCGTGCCCATCGAGATCACGATGACGGTTTCCCCCTCCAGCTCGGCGAACGGGAAGCTTCCCGGATCCTGCCTGCTCGCAATCGACGGCCCTACAAACAAATAGTCACTTCCAAATCGTTCGGCATGAGGCTGAAACGCTCTGGAAGTAAAGACAATCGTGATATCCCCCGGACAGGAGAATACGTCAAACGGCTTGTCGAGACTGAAAGGATACCGCTCACTTAATTCGCCGAGGGATCCTTTCAATTTTTCAAAATAAGGCGAGCTTTCAAGGTCGCCTTGCGGGGTAAACGTTTTTGCAAACTGCTCGTCCATTGCAAATGTCGTGCATAACGAAACGCTCGGCAGCTCAAGCATTTCAGCAATAATTTTCCCCGCTAAGAAGTGATGGTCATATATCACATAATCATAAGATTCACTCTTGACTTCCCGGTAGATGAACTGAACGATCTCATTGACTTTACTTGACATATTGTAAACCACTTCGGCAAAGTCCATCTTTTCTTTTTTCTTCCCGGGTGATAGAACCTCTCTGAAATCCGGGTATAAACGGACTTCTGCGCCTGTTTTTTTAATTTTTTCAGCGTATTCCTCAACTGCATAATATACGATGCTTTCCCCTCGCCTTTGCAGCTCCTTTGTGACGCCGATAGAAGGATTGATGTGCCCTTCCCCCGGGAAATTAATCATCAGTACATGTCCCATCATAGATCTTCCTTTCTCATACGAAAATTTTATATAAGGAAATTTACTACAAATAGATAAATGAAGTAAAGAAATTTAATTAAGTTAATAATAAATAAACATAATTATTTGACCATTTGTCTGTTTCTTCATATCTTTCCTTTAAATTTTTTTGGCATGCAAATGAGCGTATGTCATTAGATAAAACAGGCTTTTTATTACTTGACAGCCCCATGTCGGAAGACGATTTTCCTTTTTTTAAAAGCAAATTAAAACATGGCGGATCGAGGCACAATACATCATAAGAAACAACCTACGGAGGTTTTGCCATGGATACGAAAGCAACCAGGATCGAGAAGGATTTTCTAGGTGAAAAAGAAGTTCCCGTTGACGCCTATTACGGCGTACAAACCATGAGAGCCGTGGAGAACTTTCCGATTACAGGCTATCAGATTGATGAAGAGCTGATTAAAGCTTTGGCAATGGTCAAAAAAGCGGCGGCTCTCGCCAACATGGATATTAAACGTTTATATAAAGAGCTTGGCGAAGTCATCGTAAAAGCTGCCGGCGAAATAGCGGAAGGGCTCTGGCACGAGCATTTTATTGTCGATCCCATTCAAGGCGGCGCCGGCACTTCAATGAATATGAATACGAATGAAGTTATCGCAAACAGAGGTTTAGAACTTTTAGGGAAAGAAAAAGGGGATTACTTCCATTTAAGTCCGAACACACATGTCAATATGGCCCAATCAACGAATGATGTGTTTCCGACAGCCATTCATCTGGCCACATTGAATCACTTAAAACGGCTCTTATCGACGATGGAGCATATGTTGGATGCCTTCCGCAAAAAAGCGGCGGAATTCGATTCAGTCATTAAAATGGGCCGCACCCATCTTCAGGATGCCGTCCCGATCAGGCTCGGCCAGGAATTCGAAGCCTACTCCCGGGTGATCGAACGCGATATTCAGCGGATCAGGCAGTCGCAGCATCATCTCTATGAAGTCAATATGGGGGCCACGGCCGTCGGCACAGGTTTGAACGCCGATCCGAGATATATTCAAAACGTTGTCGCGCACCTCTCAGATATTAGCGGCTATCAGCTGACCGGCGCAGACCATCTTGTCGATGCCACACAAAACACGGATGCCTACACAGAAGTATCGGCTGCTTTGAAAGTCGGCATGATGAACATGTCCAAGATCGCCAACGATTTACGTTTAATGGCGTCTGGCCCGAGGGCAGGTCTAGCCGAGATCCGGCTGCCGCCCCGCCAGCCCGGCTCCTCCATCATGCCCGGCAAAGTAAATCCGGTGATGCCTGAGCTGATGAACCAGATCGCATTTCAGGTGATCGGCAACGATAATACCATCTGCCTTGCATCAGAGGCGGGTCAGCTTGAGTTAAACGTGATGGAGCCCGTGCTTGTCTTTAATTTGCTGCAGTCGATTAAAATCATGAACAACGGATTTCGCGTATTTACCGATTACTGCATCACCGGGATTGAAGCGAATGAGATCAGGCTGAAGGAATTCGTTGAAAAAAGCGTAGGGACCATTACGGCTGTCAATCCGCACCTTGGCTATGAAGCCGCCGCACGAATTGCGAAAGAAGCGATCGCCACAGGACGATCAGTGCGCGAGCTGTGTTTGCTCCATGATGTTTTAACAGAGGAAGAATTGGATCTCATTCTGGATCCTTATGAAATGACGCATCCGGGCATCGCAGGCGCTTCGCTTCTCGAGGAATAGCCATCCGTCTTTCTCAATATGCTTTCAAGCGTTTATAGACGCCCGAGACGGGCTAAACATTTAATATAAATCAATTGAAAGAGGGTGGAAAGACAATGTTAGGATTTCTCGTTTCTTTAATCGTAGCCATTGTCATCGGATTAATCGGAGGTGCAATCGGAGGCCACGGTGCACCGGGCTCCATGGTCATCGGCTTTATCGGAGCTTGGATCGGCCACGGGCTGTTTGGTACGTGGGGGCCTGATATTGCGGGATTCGCCATCTTTCCGGCGATTATCGGAGCCGCAATTCTCGTCTTCATTTTAAACCTGATCTTCCGCGGAAGAATGGGTTCTCAAGCATAACTTCCAGCCAGCATCGCCCGAAAGCGGTGCTGGTTTTTTTGTTTGGCCGAAACCATTCTCGCATATACTATAGCATCTTATGGTTGACAATTGATCATTGCGGGCATATGATGATGATATAAATTTGCACTAAGGAAACTTTTATGTACAAGGAAAAACAACTGAGAATATAGGTGAATAAAATGGTCAGTCACGATTTGTCCAAACACTCGCAAATATCAAAAGAAGCCCAAGATGCACTGGATGGAAAAAGCAAAGGCTTCAAAAGGCTGCTCCCTTTTTTGGGTCCGGCGTTTATCGCGGCTATAGCCTATATTGATCCAGGCAATTTCGCCACAAATATCGCGGCTGGTTCGAAATACGGCTACTTGCTTTTATGGGTAATCCTTTTTTCAAATATTATGGCTTTGCTGATTCAGTCATTGTCAGCCAAACTGGGAATTGCAACGGGTAAAAACCTGCCCGAAGTCGCCCGGGAAGAATTCCCCAAACCGGTCTCCATCGGCTTGTGGATTCAGGGAGAGCTTGTCGTGATCGCGACGGACTTGGCCGAATTTATCGGAGCTGCTCTCGGGCTCTACTTGCTGTTCGGCATACCGATGCTTGAAGCATCGATTATTGCTGCCGCCGGATCTTTCGCCATTTTGGAACTGCAAAGGCGCGGCGTCAGACCGCTTGAAGCGGCGATAACAGGAATGCTTTTCATCGTCGTGATCGCATTTGCCTTTCAAACGTTTTTTGCAAAACCTGATATCGGATCGGTTTTGGAGGGCATGTTTGTCCCCCGCTTCGATGGTGCTGACAGCATCCTGCTGGCGGCGGGAATCTTGGGAGCGACGGTGATGCCGCATGCCATCTATCTTCATTCCGCTCTCACACAGCGAAGAGTG
This sequence comes from Bacillus sp. FSL R7-0646, assembly GCF_037969865.1. Taxonomy (NCBI): domain Bacteria; kingdom Bacillati; phylum Bacillota; class Bacilli; order Caryophanales; family Bacillaceae; genus Bacillus; species Bacillus sp. FSL R7-0646. The sequence goes on along the minus strand of NZ_CP150217.1, from coordinate 531,854 downwards.
GTCGGAAAAACGGAAGCGGAAAAGAAAAAGATATTCCGCTTTGAGTTCATCGACATTTTGATCGCCATGCTGATTGCCGGAGCAATCAATGCGAGCATGCTGATCGTAGCCGCTGCACTGTTTTATAAGAACGGCATTTTCGTCGAAGACCTTGATGTGGCCTTCAGCCACTTCAGCAGCATGGTCAGTCCGCTTTCCGCCGTATTGTTCGGCGTCGGCCTGTTAACAGCCGGTTTATCAAGTTCGTCTGTCGGAACGCTTTCAGGAGATATTATCATGCAGGGCTTCATTAATTTCAGGATTCCGCTTTATTTAAGACGGTTCATTACGATTTTGCCGCCGATCGCTATTATTGCTTCAGGGGTGAATCCGACAACCGCTCTTGTCTTGAGCCAGGTCGTCCTGTCATTCGGCATCGCCTTTGCCCTTATCCCGCTTATCTTATTTACGAGCAATAAACGCATTATGGGGAGCCTGAAAAATGCAAAGTGGATAACAGCCGTCTCATGGCTGATCGCTGCCTTAATCGTCGCCCTCAATATTTTCCTGATTTACGATACATTTTCTGGTTAAAAGTCGGCCTCGGTCGGCTTTTTTATATTATACTGAGAAAAAGGGGGATTCTGGATGTTTAAATTAATGGTACGTGATGATCTGTATTTAAAAATGCTCGAACCAAAAGATGCCAGGGCCGTTTATATGCAGATCCAACAGTCTAAAGATGTGTTGCGGAAATGGCTGTTTTGGGTGGACGGCACAAAGCAGCTGGAAGATACCGAAGCTTTTATCGAAGAAAGCATGAAACAGGCCGCTGCAAACAACGGGTTTCAAGCGGGAATATGGCATCAAGGCCAATTTGCCGGAATCATCGGACTCCATTACATTAACTGGATCAACCGCACGACTTCGATCGGCTATTGGCTCGGGGAGCCTTTTCAAGGAAAAGGAATGATGACGGATGCCTGCCGGGCGCTGATCGATACGCTTTTCAGCGAATACGATTTAAACCGGATTGAAATCAGGGCCGCTGTTCAAAACGTAAAAAGCCAGGCCATTCCGGAAAGGCTCGGCTTCACGAAAGAAGGCTGCCTCAGACAATGCGAGTGGCTCCACGACCACTTCGCCGACCATTTCGTATACGGGCTTCTGAAAGAGGAATATGAGGCCCGCAGCAAATGAGTCCGGGATTTGTCACACGCATTTTACGCCGCAATCTGGTATGATAGATTAAAAAATATGGAGTTTTGAACATGAAAGTATTTATACTGTTTTATCTATGGATTGTCCCGCTCGTCATCGGGCTGATATTTTTCCGGGTTACCCAGCGGACAAGTTTTAAAAAAAGGTTTTATCCAGGCTACATCATGATCGTTCTTGCTGCGGCTGTATTTGCCGTCTGCTACTTGATCGGACAGCCTTACCTCGGGAATTTCTTCGGCGGTACGATGCTGTTCGGCACCCTGCTGCCGTTTATGGCTGCCGCAATGAAGAAAAAGAAATAACGAATCTCAAAAACCCCGGCATGTTTTGGAGAGCCGGGGTTTTTGATCGCTTATTTTCTCTGTTTGCACCAAAACCCGCTGATTCACAAATCGGTTTTCCAAACAGATCAAGAAAAGTCCAGGCTTTATTTGTTCACTAGATCAACATCAATCACTTGATAGAAAGCGTTTTCAGTATCAGCCACATCCCAAACGGCAAGTATGACATGATACCCGAGGCGGTCTTCAGGAATATAAATGTGGTGAGATAAATTGCGAGATGCAGGGGAACCGTCATGCGGAACGGCGCCAATCAGTTCAAAGTCTGCGCGCTTAAGCGGTTTGTCAGGATCCCAGCCTTTTTTGGTGATATAGTAGTGCCATTGGCTCGTATTGTGGGGGGCGGTATATGTCCAGGTAAAGGTGTGTTCTCCGCCGGTCATGATATGTTTAAACCAGCGATTTTCCGACTGCTGATCAAGAATTCCGCCGAACAGCCCGCCTGCGGATGCAATTTGTCCATCTGCCGGGCCGCTATGCGGAAACCCTTTTTTCGCTTCCAGGCTTTGCGGCTCATACATCACGCTTCCACAATTCAGATTGAGAAATCCGAAAGCCTCACTGCACAGAGCCGCTCTGCTCCCCGGTTTTTCGATAAAACCATGAGCGAAGGCCTGCTGAGGAACGATGGACATCCACAGCAATCCGGCTGCTAATATGAAAACGGTGCTGAAGGTGGTTTTTGGCAAACGATACACGTTACAATCCCCTCTCTTTTCACAGTGTTGAGACGGGTTTTGATGCAAAAAGAAAACATACGCGGCCATTCCAATATTACCCATTCAATTTTAACATCTGACCGTTATAAAGCCAAGGGACGATCTCCCTTGGCATCATACTAAAAAATCCTTTTTAAACTTTTTTTCAGCGGCGGCAAGTCGAGCTCTTTTTTCTCAACTAGTTTTTTGATCATATATTTGCTGTAGTTTACAGCTTGTGTATAGGATATTTTTCCCGGAAGAGGCGGTTCGTCTTCAATTGCCACATCGATAATCGACGGCTTTTGTGAATGAAAGGCGCTTTTCAAAGCAGGAATAAGCTCTTCGTGCTTTGTCACGCTGAAGCCCTTCCCGCCGCAGGCTTCGGCAAACTTGGCATAATCGACGTTTTCGAGCGCCGTCGCATAATTAACATGCCCTTTTTCCTGCTGTTCATATTGAATCATTCCCAAGTTCTGATTATTTAAAATCACAACAACAATGGGCAGTTCGTATTTGACAGCAGTCGGAAAATCGTGCATAGACATGCTGAAACCGCCGTCTCCGCACACGGCTACAACCTGGCGTTCCGGATGGGAAAGCTTTGCAGAAATCGCGCCTGGAAGACCGCATCCCATCGTGCCAAGCCAGCTTGATATCAAAAAATCCTGATTGGTCATATTAAAATGGCGCGCCGTCCAAACCGTCACATTTCCGACGTCAACGGACAGAACCGCATCATCTGCGACCGCGTCCTCAAGTCTTGCAATCACCTGCTGAGGCTTCAGCGGCTCTGTCGCTACCTGTTCGTCTTTTTCAACTTCATAACGCCACTTCCTCATATGTTGTATACAGCTTTCCAAAAATGCGCGGTTCGATTTCCGTTCAATTGTTTTCGTCAGTTCAAAAAGCCCTTTTTTCGCATCGCAGACAAGGCCGGCGGTGACAGGATACCGTTTGCCGATTTTCGCCGGATTGTTGTCAAGCTGAATAGCCGGGGCATCTTCCGGCAGATAATCGCGGTACGGAAATGAAGTCCCCAGCATGATCAACAGATCGCTTTCCTCCATCGCTTCATATGCAGGCTTTGTGCCGATGTGTCCGAGGTTCCCGAGCATATGCGGGTGCCGATCAGGTACGACCCCTTTCGCTGGGAGTGTGACAATGATCGGAGCGGCCGCTTTATCTGCAAACTCGAGCAGCTCGTCTCTCGCCGATTTCATTCCCCGTCCCGCTAAAATCACCGGTTTTTTTGCCTGGTTAATCAATTGTGCACACTGCATCAGCTGGCTTTTCTTCGGTTCAAGATCGCCTTCGATATAAAGCGCAGACGTATAAACCGGCTTCCGCTTAATCTTTTCTGCAAACAGATCATCGGATACGCTCAGAACGGCGGCCCCTTTTTGGCTGTATGCGGTACGGATCGCCTGATTCAAAAGATCTGGCAGGGCTTCAGCCGAATGCACCTGCTGATTAAAGAGAGCCACATCCTCAAACATTCGTTCAAGACCGATCTCCTGAAAATAATCTCTCCCGATTTCATCCGAAGACACCTGTCCTGTAATCGCAAGCACAGGCGCCCCGTCAGCTTTCGCATCATACAAGCCGTTCAGCAGATGAACGGCGCCCGGGCCCGCTATCGAAAGGCAGACGCCGATTTTGCCTGTCAGCTTTGCATCGGCTGCGGCAGCGAGAGCAGCGGTTTCTTCATGACGCACTTGAATGAAGCGGAGGCTGTTTTCTTCATGCCGCAATTCATCGATAAATTCGTTGACGCTGTCGCCCGGCATGCCGTAAACATGATCAATGTTCCATTCCTTCAGCAGTTCTGCAGCTATTTTTCCTGCGGTTTTGTTTGCCATATCACGTCCTCCTTTGTTTTTTCCATACCTCCTTCCATTTCTGCTGAAACGTTTTGCAGCGTACCCGCCAAAAAAACAGCCTGCAGAGGCATGGCTCTGCAGGTTTTTTACTTTTTAAAATGGTATGGAAGCGTGGCAACAACTATGTCTTTTTTCCACAGGAGCCTCAGCCGCAGCAAAAGCGCGGACTGATTGTGAAGAATGTTGTGCCAGCTTTTTTTCGGAATGAACTGGGGTACGAGAACCATCACAGAGTAGTTGTAGCTCGCCGCTTTGGCTTCAACTGTTTCCAGAAACTTTTCCAATGGGTGGATCAAGCTTCGGTATGAGGAATAAAGCGTTACAAGCCTGACCCCGTTTTGAAGAGCCTCCCATTTCTTCTCAATCTTTTTCTCATCTTCTTTGTCAAATGATACATGAACCGCAATCACTTGATCTGACAAGGTTTTTGCGTATTGGACCGACTTTTCGACGACGCTTGTCACACCCGCGACAGGTACAATGACGATATTTCCTTTTATCGGCTCCAAAGGCTTGCCTGTTATTCTCAGCTGCTCGCTCACCGCTGTATAGTGCTTTTTCACCACATAAAAGGCCCAAATGACAATCGGCATGAAGATGACAATCGGCCAAACAAGCGCAAACTTTGTAATGAATAAAATCAGCAGCACGACAGCGGAGATGGCGGCTCCTGCTGCATTAATGATCATTTTTGCAATCCAGCCGTCCGGCTTTTCCCTCATCCATTTCAAGCACATCCCCGTCTGCGAAAGGGTAAACGGTATAAACACGCCGACCGCATATAAAGGAATGAGATGCTCCGTCTGTCCGTTAAACAGCACAATCAGCACAATCGATGCAATACCGAGAAAGATGATCCCGTTTGAATACCCTAAGCGGTCTCCTCTGACCGTAAACATTCTCGGCATATATTTATCCCGGGCCAAATTAAACGCAAGCTGCGGGAAGGCCGAGAACCCGGTATTTGCCGCCAGCACTAAAATCATTGAAGTCGTGCCCTGAATGAAAAAGTAAAGGAAAGACCGCCCGAATGTTTCCGATGCAATCTGCGAAACAACCGTCTCTTCGCTTTTCGGCGTGATGCCGTAACCGAAAGCAAGCATTGTAATCCCCGAAAACAGGACAGCCAGCAATATCCCCATCATCGCAAGGGTATTTGCGGCATTTTTTGGCGCGGGATCTTTAAAAGCAGGTATCGCATTGGAAATCGCCTCTACGCCGGTTAATGCCGAACAGCCTGAAGAAAAAGCTTTAAGCAGGAGAAACAGGGACAGCCCGGCAACAGGCGTGCCGACTGCAGCATGCTCCGCCGGCTCGATTTGCCCGGTAAGCAGCTTGTAGCTGCCTGCCGCGATCAGAATCAAGAGAGCGGCCACAAATAAATACACAGGGTATGCCAATATTGAAGCCGATTCTGTCAGCCCTCGTAAATTTAAAACCATAATCAAAAGCACCAGCACAATCGCTATCAGAAGATGATACGGATGCAACATAGGAACTGCCGATGTAATGGCGTCGGTTCCCGCGGAAACGCTGACGGCTACTGTCAAAATATAATCGACAAGAAGAGACCCTCCTGCGACCAGCCCCGGGTTCACTCCAAGGTTTTCCCTTGATACAACATAAGCTCCTCCTCCGTGCGGATAAGAAAAAATGATCTGCCGGTATGAAAGAATTAATGCCGTCAATAAAATCATGACGCCTGCGGCAATCGGCAGAGAATACCATAATGCGGCGGAACTGACAGCCGCCAAAACGATCAGAATCTGCTCTGTTCCGTAAGCGACGGAAGACAGGGCGTCAGAGGAAAGCAAAGCCAATGCTTTTGTTTTTGTAATCTTTTGTTCTCTAAGCTCTTTTGATTTCAATGGCTTCCCGATTAAAAACCGCTTTATTGCACTATACATCATTGTCTTCTCCTTCTTTGCTGTTTTTTCAGTATTTTTTCGCACAAAAAAGCGCAGAGGCAAAAGCCCCTGCGGAATCGGATTTTTATTCCCAGGTTATCTCCCTCTCTCTTAACGCTTACGAGGTTAGCTGACGGATTCGGGCTCACGAGAGTTTGCCCTACCTTTAAAAGGATTCACCCCGGAGGCTGTACGCCTCTAAATGGTTCCCCCGCTCTTTTTTAGATTAAGCGATTTTGGATTATTATAGAGAGATCATACTCCCGTTTACGAGCATTGTAAATACTTTTTTAATATAAAAAAAACCGGCGGTAGACAGGCTTTCTGACCTATTGATTGTACATCAATTCTTTTCTTAAACCCGACAGAGCAAAAGAGAAAATCGAGATATCATGCTTCGTTTTCCGGCTGTGCTCAACTTCGCTAAAATTCCCCTGCCACAAAAGTGCGGGGCGATTTTCCAAAGGCGGAGTCGGTCTTTATACAAGAGCGGCTGACAAGGATTTCAACATTGATCGGCATCCAGAATATCCTCATGTTTCAATCCGATTTTCCTGGGCGCGGCTACATGAATTTCCCGGTTTTTTCCGCGCAGTGAATCTCCTTCTATCATCGCGTCATAACAGCAGCTTTTTGTGATATTTGGACAAATTAAAACAGCCTGCCGTCCCCGGCAGGCTTCCCGTTTTATTGATCAAGCTTCAGCTTCTTCAGCTGTTCGGCGAGCGCATTGTTGATCGGCTCATCCTTGTTTTGCTTTTTCATGTAAGAGTGTACATCGCGTTTTGACGCTTTTGAATTTTTGTCTTTGGCTCTGCGCTTTTCGAAAACGGAGAGCTTTTCGCGGTGGCCGCAGACACAGGCAAAGGTTTGGCCTTCCCCGTGGCCGCGCAGCTCCATGCGCTTATGGCAAACCGGGCAGCGGGCGTTCGTCTGTTTGGCGACCGTTTTCCGATGGCCGCACTCCCTGTCCTGGCAGACGAGCATTGTGCCGCGTTTGCCGTTTACTTTCAGCATCAGTTTTCCGCAGTCAGGGCAATGTGTTCCTGTGATATTGTCGTGCTTAAACTTTTGATTGCTGCTTTTGATTTCTCTGATCGTCTGCTTTGCGTACTCCTTCATTTCTTTAATGAAGGCTGAAGATTTCAGCTTTCCTTTCGCAATGCCTGACAGCTTCTGCTCCCATTCGGCGGTGAGGGCCGGAGATTTTAAATCTGACGGAACAAGCTCAAGGAGCTGTTTTCCTTTTGAAGTAATGTAAATATCTTTTCCTTTTTTCTCAATCAGGAACGTGTTGAACAGCTTTTCGATAATATCGGCGCGTGTCGCGACCGTCCCAAGTCCGCCCGTCTCTCCGAGGGTTTTCACAAGGTTTTTTTCTTCTCCCTGCATAAATGCGGCTGGATTCTCCATCGCAGACAGCAATGTTCCTTCATTAAACCGCGCCGGCGGTTTTGTTTCACCCTTCGTCTCTGTCAAAGACCGGACGGAAAGCGTGTCGCCTTTTGCGAGTTTTGGAAGGGTTTGATCCTTTTCTTCCTCGTCATCATCTTCGTCTGCGAAATCGTACACCGCTTTCCAGCCTTGCGACTGAACTGTTTTCCCTTTTGCCGTAAAGGTTTCTCCGCCGATTTCGGCAAACACTTTTGTTTCTTCATATTCAAACGGCGGCATTAAAACAGCGAGGAAGCGCTTCGCGATCAAATCGTAAAGCTTTCTTTCCTTTTCGCTTAACGCGCCGAGCGCAAGCGGCTCTTCCGTCGGAATAATCGCGTGGTGATCGGATACTTTCGCATCGTTGACAAAGCTTTTATTGGCTTTAACCCCCCGCTTCAGGATCCGGGCCACATGCTGGGCATAAGGCTTCACCTGCATGCCTTCCAAACGGTCTTTCAGCGTCGGGACGATGTCATTGGAAAGAAACCTTGAGTCCGTCCGCGGATAGGTGACGAGCTTGTGCTGCTCATAGAGCTTCTGCAAAACGGACAGCGTTTCTTTTGCGGAAAAGCCGAAGCGTTTATGGGCGTCCCTCTGCAGCTCAGTCAGATCATAAAGTCCGGGAGCAAAGCTTTTTTTCGCCGTTTTTTTCAAGTCGACGATGACGGCCGGTTTGCCTTGCAGCGCTCCTGCAAGCTGCGACGTCACAGATGCGTTGAACGTGCGTGTCTGTGACGTCTTTTTGTCCTGCCATGTCAGCGTCATGCCGTCGACCGCTGCGCGCAAGCCGAAATAAGGGACGGGTTTAAAGTTCTTAATATCTTCCTCTCTTTTGGCGATCATTGCCAGCGTCGGCGTCTGTACGCGCCCGCAGGAAAGCTGGGCGTTGAATTTCGTTGTCAGCGCCCTCGTCGCGTTGATGCCGACGATCCAATCGGCTTCAGCTCGAGCCACAGCTGAATGGTAAAGGTTTTCAAAGTCTTTGCCGTTCTTTAAGTTTTTAAATCCGTCTTTGATCGCTTTGTCAGTAACAGATGAAATCCACAGACGCTTCAATGGCTTCGTGACCTTTGCTTTTTCGATGATCCAGCGGGCGACGAGCTCGCCTTCCCGGCCGGCATCGGTTGCAATGACGATGTCTTTGACATCTTTTCTGATCAGCTGCGATTTTACCGCCTGAAACTGTTTTCCGGTCTTTTTGATCACGACGAGCTTTAAAGGCTCAGGGATGATCGGCAGGTCTTCAAGCCGCCAAGACTGGTATTCCTTTCCGTATCCTTCAGGGTCCGCCAATGTGACCAGATGGCCGAGCGCCCATGTCACGATATAGCGGTCGCCTTCAAGATATCCGTTTCCTTTTTTATGACACTTCAGCACGCGGGCCAAGTCACGGCCGACTGAAGGTTTTTCTGCTAAAACAACTGTTTTAGACACGTCCATCATCACATCACTTTCTTGTTCATGCATCCTTATATTATAACAGATGATACAGATGCATCTCTAATGTTCACGATTCCTTTGTTTCAATTTCCGAAAAAATCACGTGTGTCACGGTTTGGGCATATGGAGACGTTTCATTGATAAACGCTTCGATCTTCGCCAGGCTCTCTGCATTGATTTTCAGCATATAGCAGGCAGCTCCCGCGATCCGGTAGCAGAATTCAATGTTCGGGAGGCGTTCGATATACGCTTTAAACCTCTCGTATTCCCCGTTTTTCACCGTTGCTTCAATGATGCAGGAAACGGGAAGACCGACCTTTTGGTAATCGATGTCCAGCGTATATTTTTTTATGACGCCGAACGATTCGAGCCGCCTGACTCTTTCGGTCACAGACGGTGCCGAAAGGCTGATCTTCCTGCCCAGCTCCCGCATCGATAAACGGCTGTCTTTCTTTAATTCGGCTATGATTTTAAAATCGAGATCATCAATTTTCATATGTAACTTTATTCCCTCCATTCTATTTCATTATTTTAATATTTTCACGAAAATTCTTTCGTTCGAAATTCATATTTCTCTTCTGCTTATATATGATTATGAAGAGGTGATCATCATATGACAAGAATCAATTTTTCAGACAGAGGAGAGACGCCGTTTCAGCGGCTGCTCGGACACTCTGAAAGCCTGATGTCAAGCTGGACGGCTTTAGCTGAGGAGCTGTCAGGAGATGGCTTTTTATCAAAGGAACTGAAGGAGCAGGTGCGCCGTGTGCTGGCTCAGGGAAACGGGTGTGAATATTGCAAGGCCAAGGGGAAGCCCGAGATTCCGAATCAGCAGAAAACGAGCTTTGCGATGGGGTTTGCAGAGGTCTTTTTGGCGCAGAGGGAGCGCGTGTCAGACAGGCAGTTTGATGTTTTAAAAGAAGTGTTTTCAGAAGAAGAAATAACGGAATTGACCGCATTTATTTGTTTTACGACTGCCCAGCAATACTTCGGCGCTTTAATGAAGCTTCCGGCAGACGCATAAATCAATCGGAGAAAAACCTGTCATATTTGTCCCCTTTTGGTTTATAGTATAAAGGTAGACTATCACTCCACAGGAGGTATACTATGCTGCAAACGCCGATTGGCCGCCTTCGGTTGATGGGTTTTATTGAAGGCATGTCGCTTTTAATCCTGCTGTTCATCGCCATGCCGCTTAAATATTGGGCGGATTACCCGATGGCCGTTACGATTGTCGGATCGGTTCACGGCGGATTGTTTATTTTGTATTTGTTTGTTCTGTTGTATGCAACTTTTGTGCTGAGGTGGTCTGTGAAATGGCCGGCTGCCGGTCTTGTGGCCGCATTTGTTCCATTCGGCAATTTCCTTTATGACCGGGGACTAAAAAAATATGATCAGTAAAATCCGCCGGGTTTCCCGGCGGATTTTTTGATCACTCATTTAAAAAGCGTTTCAGCTCTTCCTTGTTTTGTTCAAGGTCTAAATCAAGGACTGCCCCGTATTTTGGATCGTCTTTGTTCGTAAATGATCCGTCAACCGGCAGCCTGAAGCTTTTGGTTTCTTTTACGCTTCCAAGCAAAAAGTCTTTGCCGACGGAGAGTATGACGCCGTTCGGAATGTTTGTTTCAATATACGGATCGACGAGCCCCCACAGCTTCGGAAGCTGTGCGATATTTCCGATGCTCACCGCTTCTTTTTGAAGCTTTGAAAAGACTTCCTGCTGCCTTCTGACCCGTCCAAAATCGCTTTCTCTGTCATGCCTGAACCGGACATAGCCCAGCAGCCTTTCACCGTGAAGAACTTGTTTTCCCGGCTGCAGTGTCATGCCGATTCCGTATGACATTTTTTTCGGAACATCGACTTCGATGCCGTCAGGCGCCACCGCATCAACGATTTTGGCAAAACCTTTAAAATCGATGACAGCGTAATAGTTAATGTCCAAATCAAAGGATTCTTTTAATGTTTTTCTGACGAGTTCCGGGCCTCCGTATGCATAAGCCGCATTGACTTTTTGCTTGTCATATCCCGGAATGTCGACATAGCTGTCCCTCATAATCGAAATCAATTTAGGCTGTTTCTGCTTTTTATTATAGTGGATGACCATCATGGAGTCAGACCTTGAATGGTCTTCCCCTCTTGAATCGATCCCAAGAACGAGGATGTTCACTTCATCAAGATCAGAGCCTTCCCCGTTAAATTCAAACTGTCCGTCTTCTTTAAAATCTCCGTCAGATTCAGATAAGCCTTTTTTGTATTCAAAGTAGGTATAACCCGCTGCTGCTATGATAACCAGCAAAGTTAATGTAAACAGGCGCTTTATGATTTTTCGCCTTTTTCTTTTCGGTTTTCTTACTCTTACTCTAACCCTCTCCACTTTTATCACCGCCACACATAAGACTATCACAGGATGAAACAGCGGGCAATTAATAAAAGAAAGATCAAGCTGTCTAACCCTATCGAAAAAGATAATATTTTGTTTTCATTTGTTTCATAATGTAATGAAAATGATCGAATTTTGATCTTTTCGTCAAAAATCGACTACATCCACTTCGTCATCCATGCGATATAGTAAGAAGCGGGAATAAATAGTACTTGGGCAAAAATCGTCCCGGCCACCCTCGATGCTGCCATTGTGATCGAAGCCCATTTCAAATACGTATAGCTCCGCTTCCCTTTTGCTACGTCATCTGCAAGTACCGACACCTTTGGATCGACAAACAGCGCGAGCAGCATCGTCGCAACCCCGTTGACAAGGCCGGAGGCCATCACCGCGGTCGTATGCCTTTCGGGCACAAGGACGCCCGCATAAAGAGCGGCAAGAACGCCGATTGTATAAATCGCCGTAATGACCATGTTCAAGACAAACAGCCGTTTCGGTATATAGCGGAACCGAAAGTCTTTCACATATTCCAGGCTCGGTCTTTTTGCATAATGCTTTGCATGCTTGAAGCTATTTTTTGAAAACGCCTTGCGAAACACTTGCAAAACGGAGCCATTTTCTCCTGCCAAATGAACAATCGCTCTCGAAAATACGGCGACGAATGTCGGCAGAAGCAGCATTCCGAAAATTGTGCCGACGGTTGAACCAAAGATCAAAAACCGAAATTGGCTACCGACGAGGGAAAGCGCATCCGCCCCCGCGACATCAACAAGCTTTCCCGTCACAGGCTGCTGAACCATGTTTGACATTCTCGAGACGATGACCATCACATTAAATAATGACAGAGCCGATGCGATAAATCCGACTCTCGCGCCTGACAGCCGGGCAGCGTAAGCGAGCGTTTCGATGGAATGGATCAACAACAGAAAACAAAAAATCAATAGCACCTTGGATGTTAAAAAGTCCATTTACCTTCCTCCAGTCTATAGGTAAGACTGTTTTTAAAACGGAAACGTTTCGGCAAATCAAAAACCGCTCCGGCAAAAGCCGAAGCGGTCTCAATTATCATATTTATTCGAGCAAATAAATTATTATCCGCTGCCAAAGGCGGTCATTTGAATTTCGTAAAAGATCAGCATCTATCGTTCCGAGCGAAAGTAAACACCATGGAATTTCTGATACAAGACAACGAAAGCCCTACCTCTCATTCGTCCTTGCGGCTCCGAAGCCGCGCCAGTGTGAATTGTGAAACAAAAAGTCTTTTTTCCCTCTATCCTGTTAGGGGCGGGTCAGAGGAAGAAATTAGCATCTTCTAAGAAAGAAAAAAGAAGTTTACTTTCCATTTATTTGCTCTTTTGCGTGTTCCTGTTTTTTATTATACTACAGTTCGCCCTTTATGACAAACTGATTGAGCACAGTGCTACATGTCAAGCGTGACCGGGGTGCTTTCGCCTTCATTCATCAGTCTGATTTCCGAAGGCTCAATCTCAAGCACGGTCAAGTTCGGATCGTCCTTTCCGTCAAACCATTGCTCAAGCCTTTCATCCCAAATTTTGTCCTTTAAATCCTTTGAATGGTTGAGCTTTGCCGTACCTGTAATTTCAAGGTATGCATCGCCTAATCCTTCGCCGTTATAACCCAACAGCACGTGGACGTTCGGATTGTTATCAATCTCTTCCGCCTTGTGCGTCTCATCGCTTGTCGGTGTATAAAGCGTCAGCCCGTCATGGAAAAAGGTCATGTAGCGGGAATGAGGCTTGCCGCTTTCAACCGTTGCAAGCGAACCGATTTTATGATGATCGAGAATATCAAGCACCTTGTTCTTCAATTGCTGCTGATCCATTTTGAGGTTCCCTCCTTTGTATCGTCTCCACTGTTACTTTTCCACAATGTCTTGTATATTAAACAATTGAATGGAGGTTTTTGACGTGAATATTTTCATATCGTTTGATGCCGAGGCTGATATGGGCTACATTGCTTTAACGGAAAGGCGGGCCGGATCGGTATCAGCAACAGATGATATCGGCGACACGGCTTTGTCTGCAGACTTTGACCGCCATCAGCGGATCATCGGTGTCGAATTTCCGGGGGACGAGGCTCCGGAAATCGCGCGGCTTGGAACGCTGACCGGCAGAAAATATAAACTTGAACCGGCTTACCTAAACGGGACGCACGTTCGGCGGTTTCGACCGACGGCACAGGAAGCGGTCAAAACACTTTGTGTGAACGGTGTTCAATTTTATTTTGCCGATCATGACGGACGGCACTTCATCGGCTTTGATGTGATGGAGCGAGCGAAAAAAAGCGAATGAGATGGACTCCCATTCGCTAAATTCTCGGATCTGTGAACACATCGTGATCATCGGTGCTTGTTGAAGAAAACTCCGTGACCACCGCACCTTCACTCCCCGCTTTGAACCAATGCTTCGTGTCCGGCGGAATCGTAAACTGTTCGCCGGGCGTGAGCTGAATTTCGTGCCAAACGGTGAAATGTTCAATATCCTCGTCCGGCGGCATAACGGCCGGGGCTTCCGTTTTTTCTCCTTCTACATACAAATACACTTTTCCGTATCTGCACCTGAATGTCTCTTCCTTCCCTTTCTGCTTGTCTACAGGAGGATGCCGGTGTTCGGGGCATGTTTGTTCAGGGAATAATACGAGCTCTTTGGCGCAGTAGCGGTCTGTGTTGACATAGACGAACAGCTGAAGCCCCAGCTTATCCAGCTTATTTAATCCGTAGTCCATGATTTGGATGTTTTCTTTATCATCGTCGTTCAGCACAATGCCCGCTTTCTCGTAGTATTCAATTACATCTTCCTTTGTCACCTTCACACGAGCTTCCCCCTTTTATGTCGTGATAAAGTCTCCGCCGTTGACGTGGAGGGTCTGCCCTGTCATATACGAAGAATCGTCAGATGCTAAAAGCACATAGCAGCCCACATGGTCGACCGGCTGACCTGGACGGCCCATCGGTGTATCTGTACCGAACTTCGCCACTTCCTCCCCTGAAAACGTTGACGGGATCAGCGGCGTCCAAATCGGTCCCGGTGCAACGGCATTGACACGGATGCCGTCTTTGACGAGCGCCTGTGACATCGACCGTGTAAACGCATTGATCGCCCCTTTTGTTGCCGTGTAGTCAATCAGCTGCGGATTGCCCCGGTAAGGGTTGATCGATGTTGTATTGATGATCGCGCTGCCCGGCTCCAGATAATCAATCGCTTTTTTTGTAAAGTAGAAATAAGAGAAGAAATTTGTTTTAAATGTTTTCTCGAGCTGTTCACTGGAAATCTCTTTAATGCTGTCTTTAGGATGCTGTTCGGCCGCATTATTGACAAGAATATCAAGACGGCCCAGCTCCTTCACCGTCTGCTCAACCGCGTCATTGCAGAAAGCTTCATCCCTGACATCGCCGGGAAGCAGCAGGCATTTGACGCCCTCTTTTTCAACGCGCGCTTTCGTCTCCTGAGCGTCTTCGTGTTCATTCAAGTAGACGATCGAGATGTCCGCGCCTTCTTTAGCATAGGCAACGGCAACAGCTCTGCCGATTCCGCTGTCGCCTCCTGTGATCAGCGCGACCTTTCCTTTCAGTTTATCCGTTCCTTTGTAATTTTCATCCTCATAGATCGGACGCGGATTCATGACGCTTTCGATGCCGGGCTGGCGGTCTTGCGTCTGCGCCGGCTGCCCGTTTGTCTGCTGATTGCGCAAATCCATTTGTGATTCCTCCCTTTAGCTGATGTTACTAGACTTTTAACCGGAGAAATTTTTGTTTAAACATGACCATGTGCGATAAAAATGAAGAAAGCCCCGGGTTAACCCGGGGCTCTCACCACTCTTTATCCTGTATAAACCGGTGAAACAGCACGTTCAGCATGCCGTACAGCTGCTCGCGGTCTCCGGTCTGGTATGCTTTTATGCTCTCATCACTTTCTATCATCGAAGAGCTGATGAAGCTCAGAATCTCGGAACCTTCCGGAGACAGATCGGCCGGCGCCAGCATGATGAGCATCCGCATCATCTTCATGGCGCTTCCGTCCATCCCTTTGATCTCGAACGGTTTGGACAGATCATAAGCTTTAAAGAGGGGAACCGCGGCCGCTTCACTTTTTAAATGAAACAGCGCGAAGGTTGTTCCGGGAATTCCGAGGCCACCCTGTGCTTCTCTTTTCATCAGTCCATCCGCCATCTGCCCTGCATCCTTAACCAGGCCTTGATCTTCCAGGGTTCCGCAAATCCGTTTGACCGTATGTTCCAGGCTTGATTCAGCTTCCATCGTTTCAACCGTAAAATGGCTCAGTATATGTTGAATGCCGGCCGCGTAATGGCCGATTTTCCGCGCAATCTGAAGCATATCTGGAAACGGCTCCGGTTTTTTGGGCGCCATCCGCTTTTTCCGAAGGATGAGCGGGATTTTTCGGGTGAGCTGGTGTTTGATCTGTTTCACATCTTCCGTGTCAAGGAGCGGACTGACGGTGACGCAGTCAATGTTTTCATATGGGATCGGCACGGTTGAAACGATGATGTCAAAGGCATCAGTGTTTTTCGTCTTCAGTTCCATCAGAGAGGATATCTCAAAGGAAGCGATTTCAGGAAGCTCTTTTTTCAACCGCGAGGCCAGCATCTTTGATGAACCGATTCCGCTCGAACAAATCACGAGCGCGTTGATGTCTACTTTTTGTTTGCTCATCTCAAGCGCCGATCCAAAGTGAAGGACGATAAAAGCAATTTCTTCATCTGGAAACCGGATTTCCGGGAAAAATATTTCGACGCCTTCCTCTATGGCCATATATAGGAGAAAATAATCTTTTTTGACCTGCTCTGTTAACGGATTATGCACCGACATCTTTTCTTTGATCCGGATGATCGCCGGTTCAAGGTGGGCGATTAATCCTTCATAAAGCGAATGATTGCCGGTTAAATTCATGCCCGTTTTTTGCGAGATGAAATCGATCAGCTTTTTCGTTCTGAGCGCAGTATCCAGCTCGATATCTTCCGCTCTGTAGTCGATTTTGAAGCTTTTGTTGGCGCTTCTTAAATGCATCGTAATATACCCCGCCTCAGCTTCGGGTATCTTCACGTGAAACGCATCTTCAAGCGCCTTTGCAAGCGCAAGCGCCAGTTCAAACTCTTTCGTACGCTTCAGATCCGTCAATTCTTCTTCATTCATATTGATCATTTCACCGAGCTGTATCCGCTCGATCGCAAACGTCAAGTGGACGACCAGAGCGATGTATGCACTGTCGGAAAGAGAAAGTCCATACTTTTCTTTCATCTGAAACAGCACTTTTTCCGCTTTCAGCAATTTCCCCCGGCTGACGACACCGAATATTTTCTCCGGCGCTTCGTTCTTGCCTTTAATATTCATTTCGATCGTTTCCAGAAACTGCTGAACATCGAGCTTGTCGGCCATCAAGTTTCCGACGATTTTCCGCTTGGCGTCCTCCGGCCCCCTCAGCTCTATACCGTAGCCTCTTTTTCTGATCAGCGAAAGGCCGAATGGAGCGATCCACTTCTCCAGCTCGTCAAGATCGTTGCTGATCGTTGCCGCCGTCACCTGCAAGTCATGGGCAATTGTATAAAGCTTGATCGGCTCTCCCGTTTCAAGCATCGCGCATAAAATCAAAAGCTTTCGTTCATCGGCACTGTATTCGACATGACTGTCCCGGGACAGATCTTCAAGAAGCCGCTGTTTGTCTCTGTAGGCTCCGACCAGTTTCAAGCCTTTTCCCGGCTGCTTATCAAGCTGAAGCCTGTACTTGTCCAGAACGGATTTAACCGCTTTGAGCTCGCGGTGGACCGTTCTTGTGCTGACTTCTATATAGCCGGCAATTTCATTGACTTTGACATAACGGTTTTGATGCAAAAGGTATTTCATTAGTTTTTGTTCCCTTGCTGTCATATACATAAAACGCCGCCTCCGGTGTTGTCGTTTTTGCGGGGGGGGGGTGAAAGGGGTTCCGGCGGTTGAAACGGTATCCCTATCATAAAACGCTGTCAAAAAATCTTCAATTCAAACTAATTAATTTTTTATTAAAATCTGTGCAAATACTTTTCAAGAAGTGAAGAAACATCAGCTCACAGCTGATGTTTCTAGATTAGGTTGCATCTGCGCCGCCCTGTTCATACATTCTGTTTTCGGCAGCCCCCGCCCGGCTGCCGCCCTCTCCCGATTCTATCTAAAGCTATGCTTTCAAATGGCTGATTACCAGTTTGAATAAAGAATGATCCTCTTCGAGTCCGCATACGTCGCGAAGCACGCCGGCATAGCCTTTTTCAGCGATCATGCTTTGAAGCTGAACGGCTTCCGGATCATCGGCACAATCAAACTGCAGCGCCAGGGCAATGCCTTCTGCAAGGCGGACAGGTTCAAAGCCGAGATCGCAAAGCTTCCGGGCCGGGCCGACAAGACGGTCATCCCTGCCAAGCTTGCGAAGCGGCGACCTGGCCACACGGGTGACATCGTCTGACAGGCATTCATTCTCAAAGCGGCCGATAATTTTTGTCATATATGCCCGGTGCTCTTCCTGTGTAAAATCGTATGTTTGGACAAGGTACCGGCCTGTTTCTTCTAGCGCGCCTGCCACCGTTTGGCGGACCTCCGGATGATGAATGGCGTCTTTTATCGTCTTCAAACCTTTCTTATAGCCGGCATACGCCGCCATGGCGTGTCCGGTATTGACCGTAAACAGCTTTCTTTCGATGAATGGCGCAAGATCCGCTACATATGTCACACCTTCAATATCCGGCACTTTTCCGGCGAATTCCGTTTGATCAACGGCCCATTCGAAAAAAGGCTCCACCGTTACTTTCAACGGATCATCATGGTGCTGGATCGGCACGATTCTGTCGACTGCCGAGTTCGGAAAGCCGACTGAATCGCTGATTGCGGCGCGCTCCGTTTCAGTTAAGCGGGCGAAAATTTCCTCGCGAAGATGAGCGCTGCCCCCGATCATATTCTCGCAAGCTATAATATTTAAAGGCTGCTTGTTTATTTTCATCCGACGCTTCAAACCTTCTGCAATCGGCTCTGCGATCAATTTAAGCACCGCCGGGCCTACCGCTGTGGTGACAAGGTCGGCTTTCGCTATCAAATCATACAATTCGTCAAGCTGGGTCGCACTGTTGATCGCCCGGACCGGTCCGATCGTTTCCTGCTTCCTTCCGGCATCGGCCATTTCGACGGTATAGCGGCCCTTATCGTTCAGTTCATTGATCACGGCATCATTTACATCGGCGAACACGACATCATACCCCGATTTGCAGAGCAAGGCTCCGATAAATCCGCGGCCGATGTTCCCCGCACCGAAATGCAGTGCAATCATACCTGGTCACCTTCTTCAAAAACCGCCATTAACTCGTCTTCATTTTTCGCATTGATGATCCGTTCGACATTGTCCGCTTCTGAGCAGACAATCGCAATCTTTGACAAAATCTCCAAATGCTCATCATTTTTTCCGGCAATGCCAAAGATCACTTTAGCAATATTGCCATCGCCGTATTCGACACCTTCCGGAAGCTGGATAACGGATATTCCGGAATGAAGAACATCCTGCTTGCTGTCTTCCGTACCATGCGGAATGGCGATTGCGTTCCCCATGTAAGTGGAAGTGAGGCCTTCCCTCTCCAACATTTTCTCGATATAATCCGCGGTAACATAGCCGGCGTCAACCAGCGCCTTTCCGGCCAGTCTGATCGCTTCTTCCTGCGTTGCGGCAGATTGATTGAGATGAATGTTTTCTTTTGCAAGTACTGGTTTCATTGGGAAATCACTCTCTTTCATACATGTTGTGTGAGCCTGATTTTCAGGCTCACGGGTTCTCAAACTTTACTTTTTAAGCTGATTGATCAGTTCGTCGTATTTTGGACTGTTAAGGAAGTTTTCCACCGATATGTGTCTGGCGCTTGGAAGCTTCGCTTTTGCGCGTTCCGTTAAGTCTTTATGCGTGATGACGATATCGGCATCTTCCGGCAGATTATTGATCGATGTATTGGATACGTCGATATCGAGTTCTGCTTTTTTGACTTTGTTTTTCAAAATTGATGCCCCCATCGCACTGGAGCCCATTCCGGCATCACACGCGAAGATGATCTTGCTGACATTTTCGTACGGAGCCGCTGATTCTTCCGCTTCGTCAGCCGAAGTCAATGCAGAAACGGCCTGGCTCTTCTTGCCTTTCATTTGCTGCATTTTTTCCGCCGCGGCCGTCAAATCTTCTTCGCCGGCTTTAGACGTTTTCAAAATCAAAGAAGCTACAATGAATGAAACGACTGCTGCGACGAGAACACCAAGGATCACGCCGATGTGGTTGCCTTTCGGCGTCATCGCCAGCACCGCAATAATACTTCCAGGTGAAGGAACAGCCGCAAGCCCCGCATTAAAGATGGAAAACGTCAGCACACCGCTCGCTCCGCCCGCTATTGCAGCCAGGATTAACAGCGGTTTCATCAGAATGTAAGGGAAATAAATTTCGTGAATACCGCCTAGGAAATGGATCACTGCAGCGCCCGGAGCGGTCTGCTTTGATGTGCCTCTTCCGAAAATCATGTAAGCTAAAAGAATCCCGAGACCAGGGCCTGGGTTCGCCTCTAAAAGGAATAAAATTGATTTTCCTGTCTGGGCGGCCTGCTCAATACCAATCGGGCTCAAAATACCGTGGTTGATCGCATTGTTAAGGAAAAGAACTTTCGCAGGCTCTACAAAAATACTTGCGAGCGGAAGCAGATTCGCATTGACGATCACTTCCACGCCGGCCGCCAATGTTTTGTTTAAGCCGAGCACCACCGGACCGATTGCAAGAAAGCCGAGCACCGCCAGAATGAAGCCGAGAATTCCGGCTGTAAAGTTGTTGATCAGCATTTCAAATCCGGAACGGACCTTATCTTTGAAAAGCCTGTCCGTCAGTTTCATCAGGTAGCCGCCCAGCGGCCCCATGATCATCGCGCCGAGGAACATCGGAATGTCCGCGCCGACGATAACGCCGATCGCTGCAGTCGCACCGACGACGCCTCCGCGGTGATCGTACACCATCTTACCGCCCGTGTATCCAATCAAGAGCGGCAGCAAAAATTTGATCATTGGATCAACCAATGAAGCAAGCGCTTCATTCGGCATCCATCCCGTCGGAATAAACAATGCGGTAATGATCCCCCATGCGATAAATGCACCGATATTCGGCATGATCATTCCGCTCAAATAGCTTCCGAAACGTTGAATCTTTACTTTGAAATCTTGATTTTGTCTATCTTCCATTTCATAACCCTCCTTTGTTGTCCTTTAAAGCCTGTGATAAAAAAATGATGTCGAATAATGTCGGCTCCCTGTTTCTATATTAAAACGCTTACAGATGACTGCTCAATCGAAAGAAAACGGCACTTTGGCAGGAGCCGTGTGACAAAATTTAATAGTTTCATTTTTTAGTCTGTTTTCGGCTGCTCGCTGAAGAATTGCATAAAAAAAGACCATTCCTGATTGGAATGGTCTTTCTTCATCATATTCAGCCCTCCAGCCGCCCGTAGCCCGCCGCTCTCAGCTTTTCCGACATCGCTTCATACCCTCTGCTGCTTGGATGCACACGGTCAATTGACAAATATTCTTTTTCGCGTCCTTTAAAGACAGCATAAGTATCGATCACCTTGATTTGCGGAGCGGACTCTAGCTGCTTTAAGTGCCTGTTAAAGCCGGAAATCCATTTGTCCGCTAATTCGATTGACGGAAATGGGTTGTATAAATTGAGAAGCCGGACGAGATAACGCGTATCTTTTTCTCCCTTTATTTCTCTGATCTTCTCAAGCATGCCTGAGTAGTTTTTCTGACAGTGGGAGGAAGCTTCCAAAAAGACGTGTTCATCCTTTTCTTTTTCATATATCTCCAGCGATTGCAGAAGATCATTTCCGCAGCCCGTTATCGTGATGACGTCCGCTTTTTTGACCTGTTCCATGATGAAAGGCTCGTTCAGCATCGCTAAAATTTCCGACGTCTCAAGACCGGATTTCGCAAATACAATCAAAGAAACTTCTTCGTTCAAATCCTCTTCCATTTTCCTTTTATAGCGCTGTACAAATCCCGGCTCAAACAAACCTGCACCGACCCCGACGGTTAAAGAGTCGCCGAGAGCCGTATATTGAAGCGTCATATCCTTTCCCCCTCCGATATGCCGTTTTTTCGCGGCAGCTACCATATATGTACTCGGCAGAGGCTCGAAAGGATACTTTTCTTTTTTCCTAAAAACCTAATTTTCTCGAGATGTCAAGCGCCGCCTTTTTCACTCTTTCGGTCAAATAAGGAAGACGGTCTTTCTGAAAGCGGGCTTCAAACCCGGCGATGCTGATCCCAGCTGCGACTTCGCGCTTATGATTGAAAATCGGCGCGGCAATCGCGGAGGTGTAGTCTTCGAGCTCCGAATGACTGACCGTGCAGCCGCTCCGGTACGACTCGTCCACAATGCGGATCAGCTCAGCCTTGTCCCGGATCGTGCCGGAAGCGATCGGCACCAGCTCTGTTTGCTCGATATAGGCATCCCGCTCCTCTTCAGGCAAAAACGTCAGAATGCTTCTCGCACAGGCTCCGGCATATAAAGGGGACCGCCTCCCGATCGCTGTATAGAGGCGAACGGTCTGCGTGCCCTCAATTTTTTCTATATACATTGCTTCATTTCCCTGCCTTACAATTAAATGGACGGCTTCATCCACGTCATCGCGGAGTTCTTCCATGATGGGCAGAGCGATTTTTCGAATATCAAGCCTTTCTGAAACAAGGTGGCCGTATTGCAAAAACAGCAGTCCTAAGCTATACATCCCGTTCTCGTCGCGGTCGAGAAAACCCATTTCTTCGAGAGAACAAACCATGCGGTAGACAGATGTTTTCGGCATGCCTGTCAGCTCAATCATGTCGCCCAGCGAGAGCCTTTCTCTCGTCAGGAACAGATTGAGCAGGGTCATGGCTTTGACGACTGTTTTGTTTTTATGTTCCATGCCTTCCCCCTCCTGATACACATCACACCTATCATAACATGTATTCAAGCTTCAATCGGGCAGAAAGTTCGCTGATTTTCGTCTCCCGTTCGATGTAAACGCGCTCTGCTTCCTGAAGGCTGACAAGCTGAAACTGCACCTGCTCGCCCGGCATCATCTGCGTGACCTGAGAAAAATCAGCTGATGCGATATGGGCGATTCTCGGGTATCCGCCCGCTGTCTGCCTGTCTGCGAGAAGAACGATCGGATTGCCGTCGGGCGGCACTTGAATCGTTCCGAATGATACCGCTTCAGAGATCATTTCCAGAGGCTGAGTGAGTTCGAGCGCCTCTCCTTGAAGACGGTACCCCATCCGGTCGGATTTAGCCGTCACCCGGAATGGACCCGCGAAAAAGCGCTCTTGTGATGATGAGGTAAAGCAAGCAAACTGATCGCCTTTGATGACACGAATGACCGGGTTCTTTTTTAGCGGGAGAAAATATTTGCGGTCGACAGCCCACTTCGGAGCCGCAAAGCCCCGTTCTTTGCCCTCGTCTGCGAGCTTTCTGTGCAGCGCTTCCGACAACGGCGTCGGGCTGCCTAGCGATAACACGTCTCCCTTTTGAAGCGCCCTTCCTTGAAAGCCGCCGAGTCCTGCTCTGACATATGTGCTTTTGCTTTCCATTACAGGCGGCACATCAATTCCCCCGGCCACTGCCATATATGCACGGCTTCCGCGCTTGCACATGCCGAATGTCAACACGCTGCCCTCTTTGATGAAAACCGGGCGCCAAAGCGGGACTTCTTCGTCATTTACCATCAGTGAAAAGTCAGCGCCCGTCACCGCTATAAGAGCAGGTTTTTGAAAGCGGAGAGACGGCCCCGGCCCCATCAGCGTCACTTCAAGCGCAGCTTCGTTCTGGCTGTTCCCCGCGAGCAGATTGGCAATCCGCAAAGAATCGGCATCCATGGCACCGCTGACAAGCACGCCGTATTTTTGAAAACCTGTGCGGCCCAAGTCTTGAACCGTTGTCATCAGACCCGGCTTTAACACTTCTATGCTCAAGATTTCCCCTCCTTCAGCGCGTGATACTCCTCTTCTGTCACGCTGACAAATTTCACGATATCCCCTGCTCTCAGAAGGCTCGGAGGCTGTTCATAAGGCTTGAATAATTCAAGCGGCGTATTGCCGATCAGCTGCCAGCCGCCCGGCGTTGAAAGGGGATAGACGCCTGTTTGCATGCCGGCTATTCCGACTGAACCGGCGGGAATCGAAGTCCGAGGAGATGACCGCCGCGGTGCGGCTATCTTTTCTGACATTCCGCCTAGGTAAGGGAAGCCCGGCGCAAAGCCGATCATATAAACGAGGTACTCACCCGAGGTGTGAATATCGATGACTTCCTGTGCAGTCAGGCCGTTGATGTCGGCCACTTCCTCCAAATCAGGGCCGAAACGGCCGCCGTAACAAACCGGAATTTCCACCGTGCGCTGATCTGTCTCTTCTTCCATTGTGAGCTCTTGGAGATGATGGTCGAGGAGGGCTTTTACCTTTTCATACGGAGAATCAACAGCCTTGCCGCTCTCCATCTTGCGGTATACTTCAAATGGCTGATAGAAAACGGTCACACTCGTGAAAGCCGGCACACACTCAATAAAACCGGGAAACGGATCGTTTTCAATCCGCTTTGTCAGCGCGCTGACGACACGGTGCGTCTGTTCGCTTATCCCCTCTCCAAGCTGGATGATAACCGCGGAGTCGCCGAGCGGAGACATTGTCGCATTCGAAAGATTTTTCAATTCTGTTTCACCTTGCCTTTCATCCCCTTAAATTAAAAATCAATACAGATAAACCGCTCTGTATTGATTTTGAAATCCTATAACACACCAAATTGTTCATCCCGAACATCGGTAACCAGCATATGGCCGGGCGAATGCGTAATCATCAGCTCCGGCCTTGCGTGCATTGCGACTGCCTGAGGGGTGACGCCGCAAGCCCAGAATACCGGAACTTCCCCTTTTTTTATCGTTACCGCATCGCCGAAATCGGGTTTTGCGATGTCTGTTATACCGATGGCTTCTGGACTGCCGATATGGACAGGCCCTCCGTGAACGGCGGGAGGCCTTGATGTAACCTGAACGGCTCGCACCGCCTGCTCTTCCGGAACCGGCCTCATGCTGACGACCATAGGCCCTTGAAAACGGCCTGCCGGGACACAAGGAATATTCGTTTGATACATCGGGACATTTCGCTTTTCTTCAATGTGTCTGACAGGGATTCCGTTATTCATTAACGCTTGTTCGAACGTAAAGCTGCAGCCGATTAAAAAACCGACCATGTCGTCTTCCCATAAAGAAGAGATATCTGTCACTTCATCCGCCAATTCGCCACGCTTGTATACGCGGTATTTTGGAAAATCGGTGCGGATATCAGCGTCCGGCGCCGTGATGGACGGAACCGGAGATCCGGGGTCCGTGACATCAAGAATCGGACACGGCTTTTGATTGCGCTGGCAAAACAGCAAGAACTCAAAAGCGAGCTCTTTTTTCAAAATCACCAGGTTTGCCTGGGTAAAACCCCCGGCCATGCCGGCTGTCGGACCCGTTATTTCCCCTTTTCGAATCAGAGCCCTGACTTCGTCAGGACGCATTTCATTTACATGCAACGAGATCATCCCCATAACTTAGGAATTTCATTGATTAACGTATAGCCTCCCATGATGGCCATGACAATAACGACCAGAATGCCCGGAATTGTAAGCCAGATCGGATGCCTGTAGTCGCCGATGACATTCTTCTTATGCGCGCCGATTAAAAGGGAGCCTAGTGCGATCGGCAAGATTAAGCCGTTTAATGCGCCGGCAAGAACGAGAAGGTTGACCGGCTTTCCAATTGTTACAAAGCAAAGCGTTGATACAATAATAAAGACAATTATAATGCCGCGTGAATTCTTTTCGATTTTCGGAGAAAACGTTTTAAAGAATGATACCGACGTATAAGCAGCACCGATCACGGATGTAATAGCAGCGCTCCACATGACGAGGCCGAAGATTTTGTATCCGACATTTCCTGCGGCATGCTGGAATACTGATGCCGGCGGATTATCCGGATTAATCTGCATACCTTTTGATACGACGCCAAGTACGGCAAGGAAAAGCGCAATCCTCATGACAGACGTGATCAAAATGCCGGAAACAGAGCTTTTCGTTACTTCAGGGATCGCATCCTTCCCTTTAACACCCGCATCAAGCAATCGGTGTCCGCCGGCAAATGTAATGTATCCGCCGACCGTACCGCCGACAAGCGTTATAATCGCAAGATAATCAATGTTATCAGGCATGACCGTCTTCGTTATCGCTTCCCCTACCGGAGGTCCGGTGGTGACAGCGACGTACACCGTCAGTAAAATCATGACAAAGCCTGCGATCAGCGTAAACCGGTCCATCGCTTTTCCCGCTTCTTTAATGACAAAGATCAAAATCGCGATGACGGCGCTGATGATGGCTCCCATCTGCGGCGAAATGCCGAATAAAACCTGCATGCCGAGACCGGCGCCTCCGATATTGCCGATGTTGAAGGCAAGCCCGCCCAGAACGACAAGAAAGGCGATAAAATAGCCGAGTCCCGGTAAGACGAGGTTGGCGATTTCCTGCCCTCTTTTTTCAGAAACCGCAATAATTCTCCACACATTGGTTTGGGCGAAAATATCTAAAATGATGGAAACGAGGATGACAAAGCCGAAGCTTGCGGCCAAAGATTGTGTAAATACTGTGGTTTGTGTTAAAAATCCCGGACCGATTGCAGATGTGGCCATTAAAAAAGCGGCGCCCAAAAGCAACGTCCAGTTGCCTGCCGGCGCTTTTGTTTTTTTATTTTGTTTCAAATGGTATTCCTCCTTTTGTCAACATCATGTAGAAAAAGCTTGTACTTTAATATCTGCTGCTCTGAGTTCGCGGCGGATTTTTTTCGCAAACTGAAGCGCGTGTGCACCATCACCGTGAATGCACACCGTATCTGCTTTAAGGATGACATCCGTTCCCTGCAGGCTGCGGACCTTGCCTTCTTTCACCATGCGGATCACCTGGCCGACGGCTTCATCGTCATCTTGAATCAGCGCATCATTCTGGCGGCGGGAAGTCAGCGTTCCGTCTTCTTGATATGTACGGTCGGCGAAAACTTCGTGAGCCGTTTTTAAACCGGCTCTTTCACCGGCAAGCACAAGTTCGCTTCCCGCCAAACCGAATAAAATCAGTTCCGGGTCTGTTTGATAAACTGCGCGCGCGATCGCATCCGACAGTTCCCGGCTTTGCGCAGCCATATTATATAGTGCGCCATGGGGTTTCACATGCTGCATGGTCACGCCTTCAGCCTTTAGAAATCCTGAAAGCGCACCGATTTGATACACGACAAGATCGTATGCTTCTTCAGGCGTGATCGCCATATTGCGGCGCCCGAATCCCGCTAAATCGGGAAGTCCCGGATGCGCGCCGATTTTCACGCCTTTTTCCGCCGCCATTTTGACGGTTTTGCGCATGACGCCAGGGTCTCCCGCATGAAATCCGCAAGCGATGTTGGCTGATGTAACAAACTCGAGAATCTCCTCATCCAGCCCGATTTTATAAGCGCCGAAGCTTTCTCCAAGATCGCAGTTTAAATCAACTTGATTCATCAAATCCCCCCTATATATTGATGCACATTCGGTCGAATTTTAGTATATCCCTCGTTTTGTTCCGATTTTCGGAACATTAATTCCGAATAATCAAACTTGAATTGATTATATCAAGGATTTGCCCGCTTGGCATCATATTGTTAGGAAACCTCACATAAAATAAATCGTTATACCTAAAAACTTTAGCTGATAAACCTGATTTCACAAGGTTTTTCAGCTTGCTTCAGTCCATGAATATTTTTTATTTTGCACAAAAAAAAGAGCCGCAAATCGGCTCTTTTTTCGGCTAGGACAATACCCAATGCCTGATCGCCTTTGCGACTCCGTGTTCGATATTGGAATCTGTAATCCAGTCCGCGGTTTCTTTGACGATTTCCTGGGCGTTCCCCATGGCAACGCCTAAACCGGCTTCTTTGATCATGGCGATATCATTTAAACTGTCTCCGACCGCCATCACATGTTCCATCGTAAAGCCGAGGCGCTCGCACACTTTTGCCAAAGCGGCCGCTTTATTGATCCCGATGGCATTGACTTCAATATTGGTCGGGCTTGAATTGGTGACTTCCAATTCTTTGTTCTTTTTCAGCTCTTCCAGGACCCGGTTTCTGACGTCGTCATCCGGAATATCAAAGCCGAATTTCAGCCATTCATACGCTTGTATATCCTCAGGAAACTCGCCTCTCCACACTTTATCGACACTGGCGGCCCAGAAATCGGTGTTGTGCAGATTGCGCAAATCCCACATCATTTGGACATGATCGGGATGAAGCAGCTGGCGCTCGACCAGGTTGAAAGACGAATCCCAGATTTCACTGCCGTTTGCCGTGATCAAAAAAGAAGACAGTTCGAGCGACTCCGCCAACTCCCGGCACGTCATCAGCGTCCGCCCGGTGCTAAGCACGACATAAACCCCTTTTTCCTCAGCTTCTTTAATCGCTTTTCTGTTTTCATCAGAAATGGTTTGTTCGTCATTTAACAGTGTTCCATCCATATCCAGAGCTACTAGCTTCACATCGATTCGATTTCTTTGACTGACTGACACGATATTTAAGATACCTCCACTTTTTTTAGGCTTTTATCTATTCTAATATAAAAATCGGCCAGGACAAAGAAATCTTAAACGAGCTGTTCCGCCGCCAGTGCAATGTGTTCTGCGGTCAAACGGTAAGATTTTTTCAAATAATCGATTGTCCCGACCTGCCCGAAGGCTTCATGAACCCCGATTCTTTTAAGCGGCGCGGGATAATGTTCACTCAGCACTTCCGCAACTGCGCTTCCCAATCCGCCTATGACATTATGGTTTTCAGCCGTGACAATCGCATTCGTTTTTTGTGCATAACGAACCACCGTTTCTTGATCAATCGGCTTGATGCAATACATATCGATCACTGCTGCATCGATTCCTTTTTCTTTTAGCAGTTCAGCCGCCTGCAAAGCTTCGGCGACCATGATGCCGCTGGCAAACAGCGCCGCATCGCTGCCATCTTTGAGAACTTTTGCTTTTCCGTCTGCGAATGTTTCGTGTTCATCATAAAGCCTGACAGCCTTTTTTCTGATCGTCCTGATATAGTGAATGCCGTACTCTGCCGCAGCCTTTTTGATCAAAAATTTGAGCATTGCCGCATCGCTTGCTTCATAAACAAAGGCGTTTGGGATCAGCCGGGCGAGTCCCAAATCTTCAAAGGCCATATGGGTTCCGCCGTTATGTTCAGCCGTAATTCCCGAATCTGATCCGAGAATCTTAATGTTTGTTTTGGCATATGCACCTGAAACAAACAGCTGGTCAAAACAGCGTCTTGTCGCAAACTGAGCGAACGTGTGAACAAACGGGATTCTTCCGGTTAACGAAAGCCCGGCCGCAATCCCTATCATATTGGCTTCCATGACACCGCAATTGATCACTTGCTCGGGAATGCGCCGTTTGACTTTGTCCATGGAGATCGAGCTCATCAAATCCGCTTCCAAGGCCACGATGTCCGTGTTTTCTTGAGCCAGTTCATAAACGGCTGAGCTGTATGCCTGCCTCATTTCAACAGCGTCCAGCTCTACATTTGCCGCCTCATTCATGCCCTCACTTCCTTTTCTTCAAGCGTCAAAATGATCCTTTCGATCATGCGGTTTTGCTCTTCATTTGCTCTAATGTGGTGGCTGTTCTCCATTTTTTCAAAATAAGGGATGCCCTTTCCCTTCACCGTATCAAGGATGACGGCAACCGGCCTTTCCCGCTGGGCTTCGCCTCTTTTGACCGCACGATAAATCGCTTCCGGTTCGTGTCCGTTTACCCTTTCGGAATAAAACCCGAAGGCTCTAAATTTGCTGACAAAATCCAGCGGATCGATAATCTCTTTCGTCGGGCCGTCCAGCTGTTGTTTATTATCATCCACAAACACATAAAGATTGCGGAGCTTATGGTGCGCCGCAAATTGGATCGCTTCCCAGCATTGGCCTTCGTTCAGCTCCCCGTCGCCGACAATGACAAAGGTGCGGTTAGCGCGTCCTGAAAGCTTGTGCGACAGCGCGACTCCTGCTGCAGCCGAGATCCCCTGGCCCAGCGACCCGGTCGTCATATCGACTCCCGGTGTTAAATTTCGGTCAGGGTGCGACGGAAGAGCTGTGCCGTTTTGGTTTAGCGTATAGAGCACATCTTCTTCAAAATAGCCGGAAAGATGAAGCGCTGCATATAAGGCGGGGCCGCCGTGCCCTTTTGAAAGGATAAAGAAGTCCCGATCTTCCCACGACGGATTGGCAGGATCTATTTTCATCACCTTTCCATACAAAACGGCCAACACATCGGCGATTGACAAGCTGCCACCATAATGTCCAAAGCCGAGGTGATGAAGCTGTTTCAATGTCAGCAGCCTGATTTGATCACGAAAACGCTCCATATCGATTTCCCTTACTGACATCATTGCCCACTCCTTTATGCTTCGACTTTCTGATCTGGCTTTTCCGCCTTTCCGCGTTTAAAGCCGAACAAGACTGCGCCAACCACTACCGCTGCGATTCCAATTACAACGCCTCCAGATCCCAGCAGTTTCACCGCATGCCCAAGCACGATTCCTGTTGCGGCAAAATCGGTATCGGAAAATGTCGTATTGGCAAAGCCTAAATCACCCATGACCGGCAGCAGGAACACAGGGAAAAACGTGATAATCAGACCGTTGACAAAAGACCCCAAGACCGCTCCCCGTATCCCCCCTGCAGCGTTTCCGAAGACGCCGGCCGAAGCTCCTGTGAAAAAGTGGGGAACCACTCCGGGAAGAACGATGACGGCTCCGGCCGCTCCGAGAATCAGCATGCCGGTGATGCCGCCAATGAAGCTGCAAAAAAAGCCGATTAATACGGCGTTTGGCGCGTACGGAAAAATGATCGGACAATCCAGTGCCGGCTTGGAATCCGGTACGAGTTTGTCAGATATGCCTTTAAAAGCCGGAACGATCTCCGCGAGCACGAGTCTGACTCCCGAAAGAATAATAAACACCCCTGCCGCAAATGTGACCGCTTGAATAACGGAGAAGACAAGATAATGCGTACCGCCGCTCAACTCGCGCTCCACATAGCCCGCCCCTGCAAATAAGGCAATCAAAACGTACAAGATGGTCATAGTGAGCGCAATGCTGACAGAGCTGTCCCTTAAAAATCCGAGGCCGTTTGGAAACCGGATTTTTTCAGTTGAGCGCGAGCCCTTGCCTGCCGCTTTGCCGATTAACCCGGACACAGCGTAACCGATTGAAGAAAAATGGCCGAACGCGACCTTATCATTGCCGGTTATCTTTTTCATAAAAGGCTGAACCATCGCCGGAAACAAACTCATTGTCAAGCCGAGCGAAACAGCTCCGACGCCGATCAAAAACGGGCCCTTCAAACCCGCCACCGCCAGTATAACGGCGATTAAACATGCCATATACAATGTGTGATGCCCGGTCAAAAAAATGTATTTTAATCTGGTAAAACGGGCAATTAAGATGTTGGACAGCATCCCGAAAAACATGATCAGCGCTGTTGCCGTCCCGTATTCATTGAGCGCCATCGCGACAATCGCTTCATTGTTCGGAACGACGCCGTTCACATGAAAGGCTGCTTGAAACATCTTTCCGAACGGCTCAAGCGAGCCAACAAGGATGCCCGCCCCGGCTGAAATCACGATAAAGCCTAAAAACGATTTGGTCGTCCCTTTCACAATTTCATTGGCAGGCTTTTTTTGAAGCAGAAGACCGATAAGAGAAATGGCTGCAATTAATACAGCCGGCTGGCTTAACACATCCATCATCAGCTTTAGTGCTCTTTCACCCATTTGCAGTTCCTCCTTTTCTGTGATTAAAGCACTCCTTTTTCCTGCAATGTTTTAACCAGTTTTGTTTTCAGTTCATCCATGTCTATAATGCTTTCAAGCACGACGATATCGCGCAGGTGGGCCGCTCCTTCTGCGATATCTTTGGCAACGATAAACAAATCCGCTTGATCAGGAGACGCTGAACTCAAATCCGAATGATCCACCTCGATCTCCATAAACCCCATTTCCTGCAAAATATCCTTAATATTCATTTCCAGCATAAAACTGCTTCCGAGTCCTGATCCGCAAACTGCCAATATCTTCATATTATCCCTCCTGTTTTTAATTGGATGAATAGGCTTCGATTAAACGTTTGATATGCTCCAACGACTCGGTTTCCTTTAAGGAATCCTGATTTTCTTTATTGCTGAGAAGCCGGGTCAGTTGGGAAAGTGCTTTCAGATGTGTCGTATGGTCAACCGCCGCAATGCAAAACAAAAGCCTTACCGGATACTGCTCATCATCCAAAAAATAGACCGGCTCCTTCAGTTTCAGGAGACTCATTCCCACCTTTTGGACGCCCTTTTCAGGTCTTGCATGAGGGATGGCAATCTCGGGGCCGATAATCATATAAGGTCCCATCGTTTTGACATTGTCGATCATGGCATCCGTGTATTCCTTCAAGATCACCTCCTTATCAAGCAAAGGCTTTGCCGCTGTTTGAATCGCTTCTTCCCAGCCTTTGATTTGGTCGGCCATTTGAATGGTTTCATCTGTCAGCAGATCTTTCAGCACTGGTCGTTTCCCCCTTGTTTCCGTCACTTTTTGAACAAATGCAATATTTTTCAATGATTCTCTTAGTCCTTTTTCGTCTATGATACTGGCATGCTTCTTGAGGATGTGAAGAAATTCGTCTGTCAAAAGCTCCCTTTGCTTCACACCGAACATTTCCTGATACACTTCATTGACAAGCCTGCTTTTTTCAGCGGGCGTCATCAGCGGCCTGACCATGTAGTATCGCTTTTTGGTTTTCAGCTCAACGGTGGAAAACACGGCATCATAATGATCAAAGACGTCAGGTGTGAATTCCTGCAAAGACATCGCTTTCTCAACGACAATCTCTGAAAATAGCGATTCAAGCTGGCGCCTGACCATTAAGGATGAGCTGACACCGCTCGGACAGACGACGACTGCCGTCTTTTTGGATGACCCGGACTGCACCGGCTGCTCAAGCAATGCACCAAAATGAATTGTGATAAAGCCGATTTCTTCCTCTGGAACCGGTTTGTTCAACAGCGCTTCAAGGTGCCGCATCAGCTTTTGAACGATGGTAAACAGTTCTTTATGCTCTTTCTTAATTTTGCTGAGCAAGGGATTGTGAATCGGAATGCGGTATTTCATTCTGAAATATGCCGGCTTCAAGTGCCGGTAAAGAGATTCCGCCACCTCGCGCCTCCTGGGAAATGTGATGCATGCTCTTGATTCAAATTCAAATACAAGTTTTTCACACAGCTGATAAAGCGGATCATGTGCCGGCTGCTGTCCGAATGAAAGACCGAGCAGCTGGATCAAAATGTAGCAAAGTTCCGTTTCATGAACGGGAATCCGAAGCTCATTCACAAGCCTTACGGCTGCGTTTTTCAGCGGACTTTGCTTTAAAAGCTCACCCTCCTCCTGGTGAAAACGGACAATTTTTCCTTCGGCCACTCTGATCGAATACATCATCAGAAAGTAGATAAATTCATTAAGCCTTTCTTCGACGAGTTGAAGCCCGTATTCTTTTGAGACAAGTTCAACCGCTCTTTTAAATTCTTGTTGTTTGTGATCGCGCGAGCCGGAAATTTTTAAAATATAATGAAGGATTTCTTTGCCGTAAGGCTTTTGCAGGAAAGAAGAAAGGTGGTGCATGACGGGAACTCTTTTATCAAACTCGCTTCCTATTAAATGATAGCCGCGCTGTCTTGTATATTTGATCGCCACTAAAAACGGAGTCAGCGCCTCATTCGCTTTTTTCACATCATTCATGACCGTATTTTTGCTGACCTGCAATAGCTGTGTCAGATGAGCGGATGAAATCGGCTCCCTGCGGACAAACAGAAACATGTACAAGGCCTTGATCCGCTCTTCCTGCGTAAAAATAAACGAGCGGCCGATGTCTGAACAGGCTTCGGAGAACCGCAATTCAAGCAATGTTTCCGGAACGGCCAGCCTGTTCTTTCTTTTATATTCGATTTCAGGCAGCTGCTTGCCGGTCAGCCAATGATTGATTTTGTCCAGGTCATAGCAGATTTGCCGTTTCGATAATTGAAAATGATCAATCAGCTGATGCATTGTCGCCTCTCTGACACGCAGCAAATATTGGAGCAATTGAGCAGGACGTTTCTCGTTGATCATTTTTGCGACCCCCTTATTGACATCATATAATAAAGCGCTTTCATTTTGTTTGCCGATTGGGCACAATTCATGGGACTTCCGATCTTCAAGATTGGTCTGATATCCTTCTTTTTTATCGTATAAGCATGAAAAAACCTCTCAGAAGGTGTTGAGAGGTTTTTTCTATCAATCAGCTGCATGCCAATATACTTTCATCAAATCTTCCGACCATTTCGGCTGTATGATTTGTCCTTTCGGGAGAAACTCTTTCATCACCGGTTTGATATCGATTACAGGTGTTCCGTCAATCGCATCCAACCCTTTCACTACAAGCTTGCTCCCGGATTTTTCAAGGAGGGTGACAACGGTCGCGCCGAGCCTGTTCGGCCTGTTTTTTCCCCGTTGGGCGAAAATGCCTGTCTCAGGATAGTTTTTATTGTTTCTCGGGCGCCTCACCTTATATTGAATGTGTTCCTCTTTTACTTGATGAAAGTAAAAGATAATGTCCAAATGGGAAAATTCTTCGATCCCTTTTAAAGCGTCCGGATGGATGCCTTCAGCCAACTTAATTTCAGAAATCACATCGCCCCAATGATCATCCTTCGGGAAAGTCCGCAAGTTTTCCACAAACGCGACAGGCTTTATTTCTATCAATCTTCTCCCCCGCTTTCACTTTGCTCCATAAAAATTCCGATCTCTGCTTTCACTGCAGGTTTTCCGTTTACTGAGGCGGTTCCTTTGCCGAATAAAAACCCCCGTTTATAGCGGGAAACTTCAAAGTATAGATCAAGTTTGTCTCCCACAACGGCCTTGCCGGTGCATTCGGCTTTTTTCACCGAAGACAGAAAGCCGATTTCAGCCGGTTCTTTCAACGCAGTAAATGCTGCGGTCTGAGCCAGCGCTTCTATTAAGATGAAAATGGCATTTCCTTTTGATTTTCGGTGATGAACCAGTCGTTTTCCGTTATGAATTTATAGCCTTTCACCCATTTTCCCGGCTCACTCTCTACAACACAATCTATGAATAGAAATGGGTATCGATGCGGCAGTACAGGGTTGTTCATGCTGATCATCTTTTTTTTCAGCAGTTTCATTTTTTTCTCTTTTTAAATGGCTGCTGAACGATCAATTGCAAGCTTCACCATGACCAAAAGCCGGGGCTTAAGCTCCGGCTTCGCTTCATCAATTCGATTTCAGATTGTCGGGGAAGACGGTCAGATCTACTCCCCATAAATGCGGAAGAATGTAGAACACAGCTCCGACGATTAAAATTAGTGTGAAAATATTAATGACAAAGCCGGTTCGAACCATTTCGCTGATCTTCAATTTGCCCGATGCGAAAATAATTGCATTCGGCGGCGTGCCGACCGGCAGCATGAAGGCGCAGTTTGCCGCCATTGCAGCAGGCACCATTAATGCGTACGGATGAACATTCAGCGCTAAAGCGAGCGAGGCCAGTACAGGCAGAATCATGGTCGCCGTAGCCGTATTCGACGTAATCTCCGTCAAAAACAGCACCAATGCCGTTGAGATGATGACAATAACCACAAAGTTAAATCCATCCAATACCGTCAGCCTTCCGCCGATCCACTCCGCCAGACCCGTTTCTTTAAAACCTGTTGCGAGCGCCAAGCCTCCTCCGAATAAAAGGAGAATCCCCCACGGCAAGTCCTTCGATACCGACCAGTCCAATACCCTGCCCCCTTTATTGAGCGAAGGGATCAAGAAGAGCAATGAAGCGGCGAATATCGCAATCATTGTATCGTCAATACCCGGTATTTTGTCATCCCATAAAAACGTTCTCGTCACCCACATAAACGCGGCAAACCCGAAGACGAGCAGAACCATTGTTTCTTCAAAACTCATCTTTCCAAGCTTTCTTTTTTCTTCGAGAATCAATTCTTTTCCGCCCGGAAGCTCCTTCATCTTGATCGGATGCGCCACTTTCGTCAAGTACAGCCATACCGCTACAAGCAAAATGACGACGACCGGAACGGCAAAAGCCATCCATCCGCCGAAAGACACTTCAACTCCGTACAGCTTCTTAATATTGGCCGCCAAAATAATGTTCGGCGGCGTGCCGATCAGCGTACCGAGTCCGCCGATTGTCCCCGCATACCCGATGCTGAAGATCAGCGCTTTTGAAAATTTCGCCTCTTCTGCGGCTAAATCTTTTCTTTCAGACTTTATGACAGCTGATACCTGATGAATGATAGCGGTTCCAATTGGAAGCATCATCATCACCGCGGCCGTATTTGAGACCCACATAGACAAAAATCCTGTGGCCGCCATAAAACCGAGGACGATCCTCGAGGTGCTCGTGCCCACTACAGAAATAATATTGAGCGCAATCCGTTTATGGAGATTCCAACGTTCCATCGCAAGTGCAATCAAGAAGCCCCCTAAGAATAAAAAGACGATCGGATCGCCGTAGCTCGACGTGACAGCTGCCCCTTCCAGCGCCCCCGTCAGCGGAAGCAGCACGATCGGCAGCAATGATGCAGCCGGAATCGGAACAGCCTCCGTAATCCACCAAACCGCAACCCACAAAGTAGTCGCCAATACCATTCTACCTTCATAGCTCAGACCCTCGGGAAAAAAGAACAAAAGGACAGCGAAAAACAATGCAGGACCAAGCAGCAGCCCGATTTTTTGAGGCGTTTTATAGCTCGGCGGCTTCTCTTCCTTCATGGTTTGTTCCGAATTTATCTTTAAACCGGCATCTTTTCCCGCCCTGACAGGCATGGCGAACAAAAGCAGCCTCTTTGCTTCCCGGTGTGATCTCCAAAGCATATCCCATGCTGACACAACGCTTGATTTCATAAAAAACTCCCCCTTCCCCTCTATCTATAAAGCGCTTACAATAATAATCAAAAAGTAATCTGCCGACTGTCGACAGTTATAACTTAATTATAACGGACAGCTAATGGCAGTCAACACTTTTTTTGTCACAAAATACTCAATATTATGGTAATTTTAGATTGATGGTATTTCTCTCTTTTTGCTAGACTATTAGTGATTTCCGCAGTGAAAAATAAACGAGGTGAACAGCGTGAAGTTTTCGATCCAACGTGCAGTCTCTTATCATGATCAAGTCCATCATTATTTAAAAGATATGATTATTAAAGGAGGATATCAGCCCGGCGAACGGATCTATGAATCCAAAATCGCCAAGGAGCTGCAAGTGAGCCGCAGCCCCGTCAGAGAGGCGATTCGGACACTTGAACAAGAAGGCCTGTTATTGATAGATGATAAATCAAAAATTACAGTTTATGAACCGACAATCAAAGATCTTGAAGAAATATACCAATGCCGTCAGGCGCTCGAATCCCTGGCCGTTTCTTTGGCGACTCGCCTTGCCTCTAATGAAACACTGGAGCTCATTTCCGAAACGCTCTCTGAGGCGCATAAGCACCAGAAAAGCCAAGGTCCGGAGTCGGCTAATGCTCTGCTTCGCCTAAATACGCAATTTCATGATGCCATCATCGAAGCGAGCGAAAACGAACGCCTGCAAAAACAGCTGCTTGATTTACGGTCGCTGACCTTTTTCTACCGGAGCAAAAACCTTGAAAAACCGGAGCGCACTCTTGAAATCATCAATCAGCACGAGGAGATTCTGCGTCACATGCAGGACAGAAATGACGCAAAAGCAGCCGAATCAATGAGGAAGCATATAGAGGCAGACCTTTGCTACTTAAAAGAGGTGTTGTTCAGAAGCAGTGCCGCACGCTAAAAAAGCAGGGTTCCCCCTGCTTTTTTCAGCTCTGACAGACAAATTCGGCTGTTCGGTTGATCTCTTTGATGACATCCGGCAGGCGATCGCGATCATTCACTGCATGAACGCGCTGAAACCCTACGGCTGCAGCTCTCTCCCCCGCTTCTTCAGTGAGGCAGAACGCCTGAAGACGGGCAGCCGTTTTTTCCGGATGGAGGCCGACTGTCTCCGCCTCGTTTACGAACAGCTCGACGCATGTTCGATTTGAAAACAACACTATATCAATAGGAAACTCATCAATTTCCCGTTTGATGATCGAGGTAAAGCGGCTGTCGATCACCCTGTCATGTGTAATCAATACCTCGCACCCGGAGTGCGGGTAATTTTGCACGGCTTCCCGGCTGCCGATCAGCAAACAGCTGCCCGAGACCGGCATTTCCGTTTGCAGAAAGGCTTCAAATCCCCGTTCTTCAAGAGCTGCTTTTACATGCTGATCTGAAGCGTAAAGCCTTCCGCGCATTTCCCTGACATCGATCTTCAAAGCAGCAAGCCGGCTGAAAAATCTGCGCAGTGACGCACTTGAGGTGAACAGCAGGCTGTCAAAACAAGCGATTCGACCTAAAAGTGCATCGTCAGGCACCGTTTCGGCCGATTTCCATTTCGGCCATTCCACAACTTCAGCGCCTTGTTCACGAAGCGCCTCCACTGGAATTTGTTCTTCTTCACAGCTTTTGACTGCCATGATGTTCAGCCCGATCAAAGGCTTTTCTTCAAACCAGCTGTTCTGCCTGAATGATACGATGTCGCCGATGACGATAATCGCGGGATTTTTGATCTGATGCTCGGTTATTTTCTCCCTGATATTCTGCAATGTCCCTTTAACACTCCGCTGCCGGCCCCATGTGCCCCATTGGATGGCCATTGCGGGAACAAGGGGGGACTTGCCGTGTTTCATCAGCTGCTCGCATATATAACCAAGGTTTTTGATCCCCATGTAAAAGACGAGGGTTTGGACGCCCTTGGCCAGCCCTTCCCAATTCATCTCCGGTTTGCCCGATTTATCATGGGCGGTGACAACGGCAAAGGATGAAGCGAAATCGCGGTGGGTCACAGGCAGTCCGGCATAAAGAGGAGCGGCGATTCCCGATGTAATGCCTGGCACCATCTCGTACGGGATGCCGTGTTCGCTGACGGCGGCCGCTTCTTCCCCGACTCTGCCAAACACGCTCGGGTCTCCTCCTTTCAGCCGGACCACTTTGAGGCCTTTCAGCCCCTTTTCAATGAGCAGTGCATTGATTTCACTTTGCCTCATATAATGGCGGTCCGGGAGCTTGCCGCAGTAGACAAATTCGCATGATGCTTTTGCATGCTCAAGCAGCCGGGAATTGACGAGCCTGTCATACAATATGACATCCGCCGCCTCGATCAGCGTTCTTCCTTTTAATGTGATCAATCCTGAATCGCCCGGTCCGGCCCCGACAAAATAAACTTTCCCATTCCCCATCAACTGTCATCCTTCCATCTGCCGATTATGTGAACGCGTTTGTTTTTTTAATAAAGAGGGGTCACGTTCTGCGACCCTTAAGGCTTTTGAAATATTGCGTTTCGCTTGTTGCGCCGTTTAATAAACGATATACAAATCTTCGCCTTCAACGACCGTTTCGTATGTCTGCACACACCCCGTGTCAGGCTCTTGGACTTTGCCGTCTTCAAGGCTGATCTTCCAGTCGTGCATCGGACAGAAGACGAATTCGCCGCTTACCATTCCTTCGGCAAGCACGCCCCCTTTGTGGGGGCAGCGGTTTTCAATCGCGCGGACGCTGCCGTTTGAAAGCTTGAATACCGCGATTTCCTTGTCCTTGATGAACACTGTCTTCCCAAGCTGATTCGGCAAATCCCCGATCTTCGAAACAAACACCTTTGTTAAGTTCTTGTTCACCATGTGAATTCCTCCTCAAGTTGGTTTTTCATTTTAGGAAGTGACAACATTTTCGAATAGCTGTCTTGTTGTCTTTCCGTCTTCCAAAAAGTCTTTCCACGGGTCTTTATGGACAGACAGCGCTTGATTAATGCGGTCATTCAGCTCTTTGCGTTTTTCTTTATCATTCAATACGGATTGGACGTGGGACAAGCCGACACGTTCGATCCATGCAGATGTCCGCTCTAAATAGTTGGCTGTTTCACGATAGTATTGGAGATATGCGCCTGTGATTTCGATGACTTCTTCAGCCGTTTTGACTTTCATTAACAGATCGCCTGCACGCAGATGTGTGCCTCCGTTTCCGCCGACGTAAATTTCCCAGCCGCCGTCGATGCCGACAACGCCGATATCTTTAATGCCGGATTCAGCACAGTTTCTCGGACAAGCGGAAACCGCCATTTTAATTTTGTGAGGCGTGTAGAGCCCTTCAAATTTTTTCTCAAGGTCAATTCCGAGAGCCATTGAATCTTGCGTTCCGAAGCGGCAGAACTGTTCGCCTACGCACGTTTTTACGGTTCTGAGCGTTTTTCCGTAAGCAAATCCAGAAGGCATGTCAAGATCAGCCCATACTTTCGGAAGATCCTCTTTTTTGACGCCGATCAGATCGATCCGCTGGCCGCCGGTCATTTTCACTAGAGGAATTTCATATTTGTCGACGACATCGGCGATGCGCCGCAAGTCATTCGAATTGGTGACCCCGCCGTACATCCGCGGTACGACTGAATATGTGCCGTCTTTTTGAATGTTGGCGTGCATCCGTTCATTGACGAAGCGGGATTCTCTTTCATCTTCATATTCCTTCGGATTGATCATGCCGAGGTAGTAGTTAAGCGCAGGGCGGCATTTGGAACAGCCTTCCGCCGTTTTCCAGCCGAGCACGTTCATGACTTCTTTTGTATGGGTCAGCCCTTTTTCTCTGATTTCGGCCACGAGTTCGTCTCTTGAAAGGTCCGTACATCCGCAAATCGCTTCTTTTTGTGCTGAAGCATCAAATTCTGAGCCGAGCGTATGCTGGAGAATCTCTGCGACAAGCGGCTTACATCCTCCGCAAGAGCGCGATGCGCCTGTGCATGCTTTAATTTCATCCGTCGATGTGCATCCCTGCTCTTTGATCGCCTGAATGATCATTCCTTTCGAAACGCCGTTGCAGCCGCACACGATCTCATCGTCGCTCATCGCAGCGGTCAAGCTCATGCCTTCTTCCTGATTCAAAGGCTGCAAGATTGAAATTTTTGAAGTATCAGAAATATCCGCTCCTTTTTGAATCATGGAAAACAGCCTGTTTCCTTCGCTGCTGTCTCCGAACAGTACGGCGCCGATCACCTGATTGCCGCGCAGAACGATTTTTTTGTAGATTCCGTCCTGTTCGTCAAACACTTTGAGCGCTTTTTTGTCTTCTCCGTCATCCTCATTAAAGTCACCGGCAGAAAAGACCTCAACACCGGAAACCTTCAGCTGGGTAGATAAAACAGATCCTTCATACGGAGCCGTTTCAACGCCGCAGATTTTTTTGGCAAGCACTTTTGC
This sequence comes from Bacillus sp. FSL R7-0646, assembly GCF_037969865.1. Lineage (NCBI taxonomy): Bacteria > Bacillati > Bacillota > Bacilli > Caryophanales > Bacillaceae > Bacillus > Bacillus sp. FSL R7-0646. The sequence continues at coordinate 491,081 of NZ_CP150217.1, read as the reverse complement.
CTGTTCATAAAGAGGCGCGACAAGTCCGTAGGCAATGCCCCTATGCTCCGCGCATTCTCCGACAGCGTAAATGTTGGGAACTTCGGTCTCCATGTAATCATTGACGACGATTCCTCTGTTTACCGGAAGGCCGCAGTCTTTGCCGAGCTGAACGTTCGGCTTGATTCCGACCGCCATGACGACCAAATCGGCCTCAAGCGTTGAGCCGTCTTTGAATTTTAAGCCTTCGACACGTGTTTCTCCGTAAATTTCTTCGGTCTGCTTTTCCAGTAAAAATTTCATGCCCTGCTTTTCCAGCTCTTTTTGCAAAAGCCGTCCTGCGGCTGCATCAAGCTGACGCTCCATCAAATATGGCGCGAGGTGGACAACGGTAACATCCATGCCAAGGTTGAGAAGTCCGCGCGCTGCTTCCAGTCCCAGCAGCCCGCCGCCGATAACTGCTGCTTTTTTGTACGTTTTGGAAGCTTCGAGCATGATATCCGTATCCTTGATATCACGGAAAGCTGTTACACCTTCTTTATCCGCTCCGGGCAATGGCAGAATAAAAGGGAGAGAACCTGTCGCCAAAATCAGTTCATCATACGGCTGGACTCTTCCCGTATCCGTGATGACGGTTTTGGACTCCGGATCAACTTTAACGACTTCTTCACCTGTATACAGCTGAATGCCGTTTTCTTCATACCAATCCCAATCATTCAGTGTAATGTCCTTAACATCCGTATCTCCTTGAAGCACTTTGGAAAGAAGAATCCGGTTATAGTTTGGGTGCGGTTCGCTGCCGAAAATCGTGATCTGAAACTCTTCGTTTGAAATTTTAAGAATTTCTTCAATGGCCCTGACCCCGGCCATACCGTTCCCTACAAGGACAAGCTGCTTTTTTTTCACTATGATCCTCCCCTTTTTCAAAACAATTCACTATACGCCCTAAACAAGTATTCTATTTACATCTTTAAAACTATCACAAATTATAGTTAATTTTGTAAACTTTTTATGACTTTTTATGACAATTTATTCACAAAATTGTCAACTGACGGACGAATTTTCACGGAGCAAACCTTAAATCCCGGCATGCTGCAGGACGGATCGAGCGTTTCCGCTATCAAATCGTTCACATTTTGCGAATCCGCCCAATGCATCGGTACAAAAACGGTATCCGGCCTGATGGCTTCCGACCATTTGCTCCTGACGATGATGCTGCCTCTTTTTGATTCCACCCTGACCAGCACCCGGTCGCCAATATTGTACTTTTCCGCCGTTTTCGGATGGATTTCCATAAATGATTCAAAGTGTCTCGCCTTGAGCGCGGCGCTCCTTCTCGTCTGTACCCCGGTTAAATAGTGAGACATCACCCTTCCGGTCGTCAGAATAAGGGGATACTCCTCAGTCGGTACATCTTTTTTGACCTTTGGTTCGTTCGGGACGACGCACATTCTTGCTTTTTTGTCCGGGTGGGAGAAGGATGATTCAAACAGGCGCTGTGTTCCAGGGTGCCCCTCTTCTGGACAGGGCCATAAAATGCCGCCTTCCTTTCTCAGACGTTCATAGGTGATGCCCGAATAGTCGGCAATTCCGCCGCGGCTCGCTTTTCTCAATTCATTAAAAACATCCTCTGCCGATCGATATGAAAAATAGCGGCCTTTTCCAAGCGCTTTAGCGATATCGCAAATAATTTGCCAGTCATGCCTCGCTTCACCGGGACACGGCTTTGAGGCTTCCCTTAATGTCACTCTGCCTTCCAGATTGGTCATCGTTCCTTCGTCCTCGAGATAGGATGATGCTGGGAGAACGACATCCGCGAGTATTGCCGTTTCAGAAAGAAACAAATCAACGGCGGCAAAAAACTTTAATTTACCCAAAGCGGATTTGACAAAGCCGGCGTTCGGGCTGGATACAACAGGGTTTGAACACATTAAAAACATTCCTGTAATTTCGCCTTCATGAACTTTCTTCATCATTTCATAAGCGGATACGCCTTTTCCCGGAAGATCTTCAGCTTTTATGCCCCAAACATCCGCAATATAGGCGCGGTCGGCTTCATTTTCAATCGAACGGTAACCTGGCAGCTGGTCTGCTTTCTGCCCGTGCTCCCGCGCCCCCTGCCCATTTCCTTGCCCGGTGACGGCGCCGTAGCCGCAAGCAAATTTGCCGATTTTCCCCGTTGATATTAGAATATTCAGTAAATTTCTTACAGCAGCCGTTCCGTCAGTCTGCTGTTCAACCCCTCTTGCCGTGAACAGCATTCCCGTCTCCTCGCGGGCGAATTTTACCGCGGCTTTTTTGATCTGCTCGATTTGTATCCCGGTTTTGGCCGAAATGTCTTCAAGCGATAAAGATGCTACATGGCGCTTGACCTCTTCAAACCCTTCAGCTCTATCTCTGATAAACGCTCCGTCTGTCAGCTGTTCTTCAATGATGATTTTCAGCATTCCGTTTGCGAGCGCGGCGTCTGTTCCCGGCTTGATTTTCAAATGCAGGTCGGCGATCTTGGCCGTTGCCGTTTCGCGGGGATCAATGACGATGATGTACGCCCCGTTTTGCTTCGCTTCTTCAAAATACGGCATGATCGTCGGCTGGCACTCGGCGATATTCGTACCTGCGAGGATGATGACCCTTGCATGGGGGATCTCGGAAAGGGCATTTGTCAGTCCCCGGTCCATTCCGAAGGTTTGATTTGCAGCTGTTGCGGCCGCCGACATGCAAAGCCTGCCGTTGTAGTCAATATGCTTCGTCTTCAAGGCGACGCGGGCGAACTTCCCGAGCAGGTACGCTTCCTCGTTTGTAATGGACGCGCTGCCGTATACACTCAAAGCATCGCGGCCGTCTTCATGCTGGATCGCTGTTACTTGTTCTTTGATGTACTGAAGCGCTTCTTCCCATGACACACGGACGAATTCACTGTTTTTTTTGATCAGCGGATGGGTGATCCTCTCTGAATGAAACGCGTGCTGATGGGCGTTCATCCCCTTCATGCACAGCCGCCCCTTTGTCGTCGGATTGTCTTTTCCGACCGCCGTGTACTTTTTTCTTGTCACAATCGTCTGTTCAATGAGCTGCATTTTGCACTGCATGCTGCAAAATGGACATTGGGTGTCATACGTTTTTTCGGATTGCACTTCTTTTTGCTTTGTGCGAAAGTACTTTAGCAATCGTTCTGTCAATTCACATCAGCCCTTTTATCGTTTCTTGCTGAGCCAGCCGCTTTTCTTTTTCAAGCCGTTCGATCAGCTGGCCGCGAAGTCCGTTGTCAAATAAAACTTCCCGGATATGAATGATGCCGGCGCGTTCAATCCAATGCCCGATCTTCTCAAGATAGTTTGCTGTTTCGCGGTAATATTGAAGCAGGCCTTTCATGAGTTCACCCGCTTCCTGTGCCGAGTCGGCTACTGAAAGCAGCTCTCCAGGGGAAGCATGCTGTCCTCCTTGGCCGCCCGCATAAAACTCCCATCCTCCGTTTACTTTGAGAAGTCCGATGTCATGAACTGAAGCGTACACGCAATCGTCCAAACAGCCCGACACCCCAATGGAGACCTTGGCCGGAATGAGGAGGGATTCTGCTGCTTTTTCCAAGTCTGCTGCCAATGTTTGAATCTGCGGTGATCCGCATGGGCACGTTTTAACCGCGGCGATCCGCTGCTGTTGCGGCGGGCAATACGGCATGCCGAGTTCTTCTTTTACACGCTCTATAAGCTCCGGCTTAATGCCGGCAAGCTTTAATCTCTGATGGTGTGTCATGTACACCTCTTGAATTTGATATTTTTCAATCACTCCTGCAATGCGCTTCAGCTCTTCGGCATTCGTCCGGCCTCCGTACATTTGCGGGATGATGGCATCCGTCTCCTCTTCGTGCTCCTCATAGGCGATGTCCGGACGGATCATTTTTAAATAGTAGTGAAGCGCGGGCACGCAAATCCGGCATCCGCTGCTATTTTTCCAGCCGAGCGCCGAGATGACTTCGTGAACGGAAGAAAGATTTCTCATCTGTATTTCGTTCACGACTTCATCTTCCGTGAATGAAGTGCAGGCGCACATCGGTTGTTCCGCCGCAGATATGTGACCATCATGTTCGGCGGTATGGAGGAGCAGTTCCTCGACCAACGGCCTGCAGCCGCCGCATGACCCGGAAGCTTTTGTACAGCGTTTGACCTCCTCGGCCGTCTTTAAACCGTGCGTCTGTATCGCTTCCATGATCATGCCTTTTGAAACCGCGTTGCATTGGCAGATCGTTTCACGAACCGCCATAGAAGCGACTGAACTGTCTTCCTCCGATTGAAACAGCTCTTTTTTGACAACGGTAATATCCCTTTGTTTGATGATGCTTTCCAACAGCCTTTGACTGCCGCTGGTGTCTCCGTATAAAATGACGCCGGCCATTTTATCCCCTTGAAAGACCGCTTTTTTATAGACTCCGGCCGCTTCGTCTAAAAGTTTAATAGCCGTCGTCGAGTCGTCCTCTGTGATTTTCCCTGCCGAAAAGACGTCGATTCCGGACATTTTTAAAGCCGCGGACTGAACGGAGCCCTGATAACCGGAACATTCGAGGCCGCAAATATGTTTGGCCAGCACTTTCCCCTGCTCATACAGTGGCTTGACTAAGCCGTAGACCGTTCCGTTATGCTCCGCGCATTCACCGACGGCGTAGACATTTGGAACATTTGTCTCCATATAGTCGCTGACGATGATCGCCCTGTTGGTTGAAATACCGCTCGCCTTGGCCAGTTCGATATTCGGTCTGACACCGGCAGCCATGACGACGAGATCGGCGCTGATCTTCGTCCCGTCTTTAAACCGCACACCCTCGGCGCGCGATGTTCCTAAAATCGCCTCTGTATCTTTCTCCAAAAGAAAATGGATCCCTTGACGCTCCAGCTCTTTCTGGAGCATGGCAGAAGCCGGCGGATCAAGCTGAGTCTGCATGATTGAGGAAGAGTGGTGAACCACATCAACCTTCATCCCGAGGTTTGCCAATCCCCGCGCCGCCTCAAGGCCCAATATTCCCCCGCCGATGACGGCCGCTTTTTTAAATCGCTTTGATGCGTTTATGAATGCCCGGCAATCGTCTATTGTTCTAAAACCATATACCCCTTCTTTGTCTGCACCATGAACCGGGAGGATAAACGGGGAAGAGCCCGTCGCAATGATCAGTTTGTCATAAGCGATTTCGCGGTTTTGATCTGTCGCCACCGTTTGATTAACCGTATCGATTGCGACAGCCGTTTCCCCTGTATAAAGGGTAATCCCGTTTTCTTCATACCAGCTCCGGCTTTTTGTCATCACATCGTTCCAATCCGTTTCTCCCTGAAGGACAGAAGACAGCAGAATCCGGTTATAGCCCGGGTGTGGTTCGCTGCCGATGATGACGATCTCAAACCGGCTCCCGCCGTGTAGTGAAATCTCTTCGGCCGTGCGAACCCCTGCCATGCCGTTTCCTATTAAAACAAGCCTTTGTTTCCCCATTTTCTCCCCTCCCCTCTGCAGCTTTGCTCCGGATTATTATTTCACATTGCATCGCTAAAGCGTGCAAACCTGTTACATTTCCTGACAAAAAATTTTAGAAACAGGACGGTTTGACCAGTACCCATTGACGACGATTCAACGGCTTTGGCCGCGATGTTAAAGTTCAACATTTCATCACATTTTTTATCACGTTCCGCTTGTTTCTTTTCCTTCAATCTACTAGGCTTATAAGTACAGAACATAAAGAACGGGGGAGGAGAATGCTACCGATTAAAAGAAGGGAGCAGATTTTGGCTTGGATCAAAGAAGAAGAATCTCTGCGCATTTCGGAAATTTCGAAAAGGCTGAACGTCTCTGAAATGACCGTTTACCGCGACATTAAACCGCTCGTTGAAAACGGGCAGGTCATCAAGACCGCAGGCGGAATTACGCTAAACAAGCCGAAGCAGCAGCTTGGGCAGCTTTGCGTCGTTTGCGGAAAAGGGGCAGGTTCGAGGCTTGCCGTGCAAATTGTCAAAAACGACAGCCAAATTGAACAGTTTTGCTGCGTGCATTGCGCAATGCTCCGCTATGAGAAAGTGAAAGATGATGTATCACAGATTATCTGCAGGGATTTTTTGCTGGATACGACGATCAGCGCCAAAGCTGCCGTCTTTTTGCTGGATACAGATCTTCATTTGAACTGCTGCGAGCCGCATGCGCTCCCTTTCGCTTCTGAAGCAGAAGCGCGGAAATTCAAAAAAGGCTTTGGCGGACAGCTGTTATCGTTTGACGATGCCGCGCTTCTGGTCCAGAAAACGATGAAGAACAGCTGCTGCAGCCTGAAGACATGAAATTTTGTTAAGAGATTGGATGAATGTGATGAAAAGAGCAACACTCTGGGCAGTTCTGGCTGTTCTTTGTACCATTCTGCTGCCAAAAGCCGCTTTTGCTCACGCTTATATCGTACAATCAACTCCTGCTGAAAATCAGGAGCTGAAAAAAGCGCCTGAAGAAATTAAGATCGAATTCAATGAAGCGATTCAGAACGGGTTTCATTCGATAACGGTCAGAAATTCGTCGGGTGAACGGGTAGATTCCGGCAAAACGGAAATCGACCCCCAAAACGCAAAGATCATGACCGTCAAGCTGAAACCGAAGTTAAAGGATGATATCTACTCGGCCGAATGGAGAGCCGTATCCGCAGACGGTCATCCTGTATCAGGCACGATCCCTTTTAGTATCGGAAACATTCAAGGCGGGCTGCCGAAAGATCAGCAAAATCAAGCATCAGGCCTGCCGGCAGCCGATATCGTCATTGAACGCGTCCTTTTGTATACCGGTTTCTCCCTGTTCATGGGAGCCGCTCTTTTTCAGCTCGTCTGGCACCGACCTGAAAACGGCTGGCCGGGTGACAAAAAGCGCCGTCTGAAGCGGATCACGAATGTGGCGCTCTTATTGACAGGGGCTGCCATCATCATTCAGCTGCCACTGCAAACAAAAACAAACGCAGGCGTTTCCTGGATCGGGGCTTTTCAGCCTTCGCTTTTAAAAGAAACGCTTCTGAATACGACGGGCGGAACGCTGTGGCTGATCAACATCGCCATCATCGCCTTGCTTGTTTTCTCTTCGAATAGAAAAGGCCTGAAGAGCGCGATCTTGAGCCTGTTCCTTTTTGCCGGACTATTGTTCGTCAAATCGCTCGACGGCCATGCCGCTTCGACGAGCGCAGGCTATATGACAATCGCGATGAACTTCATCCATCTGAATGCCGCTTCCATTTGGACTGGCGGACTCGCGATGTTTGTGCTGTTTTTCGGAAAAGACTGGCTGAAGCCTGACAAAAGTTTGATATGGGAAACCATTCGGCGCTTCTCGCCATGGGCGCTCGCTTCAGCAGGGCTACTCATATTCTCGGGCCTTTTCAACAGCTTTTTCATTGTTCATACACTGGATAACCTGTTCGGGACGGCTTACGGAAAAGCGCTCCTTGTGAAATCGGCGCTCGTCCTTCTCATGATCGGACTCGGGGCATTTCACTATTTTCGTTTTAGAAAAGCGCCGAAACAGCAGGGCGGCCGTTCGATGAAAGCTGAATGGGCGGTCGGGCTTCTCATTCTGCTGACCACGGCGGTTTTCACCAATATTCCAAGTCCGCCCGCGCCGCTGCCGCAGCCTTTCAGTGAGACGAAGCAGCTGACGGAAGGAAATACGCTGTCACTCCGAATCAGCCCAAACATGCCGGGCTCAAATACGTTTGAAGTCACCGTCAGAAACAGAAAAGGAGACGTCGTCAAAGATATCCAAAAAATTGAATTAACCGTTGAGAAAACCGGGCTTTTCGGGGATGACAAAGAAAGCACGTTCAGCCTCAGCAAAAATAAAGACGGTGTTTTCCAAACGAAAAATTTAAATTTAAGCGAAGACGGCATCTGGAAGATCCGCGTTCACGGATTAACGGCGTCATTTGAGGAAATCAGAACAGTTTTCAATGCAAAAATTAATAAAAAGGAGTTTTGATTATGTTGAAAAAGACATTATGGATGGGTGCAATCCTAGCATCATTTTTGCTTTTCTCCGTGCCGGTCAGCGCACATGTCACGGTAAAACCGACCGAATCAGCAGCAGGCTCATGGGAAACATACACTGTCAAAGTACCGGTTGAAAAAGACAACGCCACGATCAAGGTCGTTCTCAGCATGCCGGACGGTGTTGAATTTCAGCAGTATGAACCGGTGCCGGGGTGGAAAACAAGCACTGAAACCGGCAAAAACGAAAAAGTAACAAGGGTGACGTGGGAAGCCGAAAACGGCGGCATTCAGCCTGGTGAATTCCAGCAGTTTACCTTCACCGCCAAAAACCCTGACAAAGAACAAAAGGCCGCCTGGAACGCATACCAATATTATAAGGACGGCACAATTGTCGAGTGGACCGGTGATGATGACGCCGATACCCCGCATGCAATCACAAGCATTGTCGACGCTGCAAAACTCGGACACGAAACGGTTGATGCACACGGCGCTTCAACGAAACAAAACGCTGCCGCAGAAAATGAAGACAGTCAAGGAGGACAAGGGATTCAAACCGCTTCCCTGATCCTGTCGATCCTCGCCGTGCTTCTTGGAGGTGCTGCGCTGCTCTTGACAGTGCGGAAAAAGAAATCGTAAAAAATGAAATGCTGTCGGGAACAACCCGACAGCATTTTTGTTTCATTTCAGTCCGAATCCTGCACGATCTGATAATACATGCCCGTTTTTTGATCGACCACCGGCTCCAAATGAAGCCCGTCATCAGTCTCAAATGTACCATTCAGGCGATCTGCATCCCCTGTATATAACGTGTACTTTCTTCCCTTAGGGGTTGTGAACGGCGCGGAAGCTTCCGCATTCTCCGTTTTCGGGTGGTCCGATTTTACAATTGCGTAATTTAAGTCGCGGTACCATTGATAGTTGCCGTTTTCCCTTTTGATGTGTGCGAGGCCAATCCCCTCTCCCTCCGAATCGCCGAATCGAAAAACGACGACTTGTTCACCGTTTAAATCGATTTTGTCTATAATATCGTCTTTTGTAATGCTTTCATAACGAATGCCGTTCTCAATCGCTTTCTGTTCGCTGTTCACCCATTTGGTTTGTTCCTCAGCCTCTTGGGCGCTCGCACATCCGGCGAGCCAGATCAACAAGAAGAATAAAACTGTTCGTTTTTTCATCCGCTTCCTCCGACTTTAATTGTTTTTTGGCCATTATATGAATTCGGCCAGCGTTGAATATTTCCTCTTTTCAGGGAAATTTCCGAAGCGGCGATTCAAAAATCCGCAAACTTATCTTACAATAGAAAAAGTTCTGAATGATCGAGTAGGGAGAGATCGTTAGTATGAAAGTATCGGTTCTGTTTGTCTTGCTTGCGGCAATTTTATGGGGAACGACGGGAACAACCCAGGCATTTGCGCCGAAAGAGGCGGCACCTCTTGTGTTCGGCGCTGTCAGAATGGCTGTCGGCGGCATCACCCTGCTCTTGTTCGCGGCTTTCCGCGGTCAATTGAAACGAAGCGGCTGGCCCGTTAAAACGCTGATCATCGCAGCATTGAGCATGGCATTTTACCAGCCTTTCTTTTTTTCAGCCGTCAGCCTGTCAGGAATCGCCGTCGGAACGGTCGTCGCCATCGGCAGCGCTCCGATTATTGCCGGCTGCCTCGAATGGCTGGTGTTCAAAAAGGTTCCGCAGACGAAATGGTGGATCGCAACTGCTGCAGCGATAGCAGGCGTAGCCTTATTATTCATTCCCTCCGCCTCATCGGGGGGGAGCTTTCTCGGCATACTGCTCGCACTTGGCGCCGGTCTTTCCTTTGCCGTCTACACGCTGACAAGCAAGAAACTCCTGCAAAAGCAAAAGCCGGAGGCTGTCACAGGCACCGTATTCTTTTTAAGCGCTGTATTGCTTGCCCCGTTGTTGTTTCTGTACGATCTCGGCTGGATCTCATCGGTTCAGGGAATGGCTGTCAGCCTCTATATCGGGGTCATTGCAACCGGAGCCGCGTACCTGTTATTTACGACAGGATTGGCAAAAGTGCCCGCCTCAACGGCGGTGACGCTGTCGCTTGCTGAACCGCTTACAGCGTCGCTGTTGGGAACCGTGCTTGTCAGGGAATCGCTGCCTCTTGTTTCCTGGGCCGGGATCGCCCTGCTTCTTTTAGGCATTTTTTATATTTCCTATCAGCCCAAAAAGGATAAAATAAACGCTGAACAGATGAAAGCGTAAAAAAAACCCGCCCGGGGATATACGGGCGGGTTTTCATGTTGTCTTGTTATTCATCCAAACCGATGGACAAATATTTTGTTTCCAAATACGGCTCGATGCCTTCCAGTCCGCCTTCGCGTCCGATACCGCTTTCCTTCATGCCGCCGAAAGGCGCCTGAACGGTTGACGGTCCGCCGTCATTCCAGCCGAGAATGCCGTAATCAAGGTTTTCGGATAAATAGATGCCGCGGCGGTAGTTTTCCGTAAAGAAGTATGCCGCTAAACCGTAAGGCGTATCATTGGCGAGCTTGACCGCTTCGTCCAGCGTTTTAAAAGACGTAATCGGCGCAACGGGGCCGAATGTTTCCTCATGCATGATCGTCATTGAAGGATCAACATCCGTCAGCACTGTCGGATGGACAAAGTAGCATGATTTCTCATCATCGCTTTCGTATTCGGCGCCGATGAGAACTTTCGCCCCTTTATTCACCGCGTCATTGATTTGATCGACGATTTTTTGGAAGCCGTTTTTATTGATGATCGGCCCGATTGATACACCTTCTTCGAGTCCGTTCCCGACTTTCAGCTTGGCGACTTCCGCGCGGAGTTTTTCTGCAAATTCATCCTTAACCGATTCATGAACGATCAGACGGTTTGCACAGACGCACGTTTGTCCGGCATTCCTGTATTTCGAAAGCATCGTCTGCTTAACGGCGAGGTCAATGTTGGCATCTTCATCAACGATCAGCGGGGCATGGCCGCCGAGCTCCATTGACACATGCTTCACCGTCTCGGCGCTGTTTTTCATTAAATGTTTGCCGACAGGTGTTGACCCGGTGAACGTAATCTTGCGGATCAGCGGATGGCTTGTAAAAATAGAGCCGATCTCTTGTCCGTCGCCGATTACACATTGAAGGACGTCTTTCGGAATGCCCGCTTCGTGCCCGAGACGGACGAGCTCAAGCGCCGTTAAAGGCGTATCAGGCGCCGGCTTGATGATAAAGGTACAGCCCGCCGCCAAAGCCGGCGCCGCTTTTCTCGTGATCATCGCCGCCGGAAAATTCCACGGGGTAATCGCCGCAACAGGTCCGACTCCCTGGCGTGTGACGATGATGCGCTTGTTCGTCACAGAGGCGGGAACCGTTCTTCCGTAGATGCGCTTCGCTTCCTCCGCATACCATTCGATATAGCCTGCGCTATATAAGACTTCGCCCTGCGCTTCAGCGTACGGCTTGCCGTTTTCAAGCGTAATCAATTTTGCCAGCTCGTCCTTCTGCTCCACAATTAAATCAAACCATTTTTTCAGCAAGCCCGCTCGTTCTGCAGCCGATGTTTTCGACCATTTTTGAAATGCCTCATGCGAGCGTACGACAGCTTCTTCGACTTCCTTTGCGGATTGCTGGGGAACCGATTTGATTTTTTCTCCAGTCGCAGGATTATATACTTCTAGCATGCTGGTCATGTTGAATCTCCTCCCCTTTACGTTTTGAACTGCTGTTGTATAAAAGAAAACCGATCAATGTCCATCCCGCCAAGATCAGCCACTCATACGGCCATGTGAGCGCGGCCGGCATGCCTGGCAAATAAAAGGCAAGGAAGATAACACTTAAGAGGATAGCAGATATACCCGTTGTTTTCCACTTATTGATTTTATACGGCCTGTGTAAATCCGGCTCTGTTTTTCTCAGCTTCATGAATGCAATCGAGACGATCAAATATCCGACTATAATACCTGTTCCCCCTGCATTGACGATCCAAACAAGGGCAGGGCGTCCGAGCAGCGGGGCAAAAAACGCCAGCGCACCCAGAAATAAAATTGCATTAGTCGGCGTTTTATACTTCGGATGGATGAAGCCGAACCATTTCGGCACCATGCCCTTTTCCGACATTGCAAACAGAATCCGGCTCGCGCCGATGATAAATGCGTTCCAGCTCGTAATGATTCCGGCGACGCCGCCGAGGACAAGCACCGTGCCGAACAGCTGGTTCCCGAGCAGATTGACCATTGCATCCGCGGTTGCCAAAGAAGTCGTCGCAAGCTCGCTTTCTGACAGACCCATCGTTACGCCGAATACAATCAGCAAATAAAACACGACCGCACTGATAATCGAAATAATCAAAATTTTGCCGATGATTTTTTTCGGGGCATTAATTTCAGCCGCAACCTGAGGGATGACGTCAAATCCGACAAATAGAAACGGAATCATGACAAGGACGGACATCATACCGGAAAACCCGTCTTTAAAAAGGGGCTGTACATGTTCGAAATCACCGTTTACCAAGGCGCCGCCCAAAAGGAGAAAGCCCGTGGCGATAATCGCAATCGTAAAGACAGACTGAAAAATCGCGGCCGGCTTGACGCCGAAGTAATTGAGCGCTGTCAGGACGACCGCACCTCCCGAACCGATCAACACCCAAGTGACATACACGTCCCAGCCGCTTAGCGACCAGAGAAACCCCTGATGTTCGACAGGCAGGACGTAATCGATGACGGTCGGCAATGCGACCGCCTCAAATGTAATCACCGAAACATAGCCGAACAGCACACCCCAAGCGGCGACAAAAGCCGTTTTTCGTCCGAACGCCCTGTAGACGAAAATCAAGCCGCCACCCGTTTCAGGGATGGCAGAAGACAGCTCCGCGTACGTTAACCCGATTAAGATGACGAGTATGCCGCCGATGATAAACGCGATCGTGCTGCCCAAAAAGCCGGCTGTCGAAATCCAGTCGCCGGAAAGGACGACCCAGCCCCAGCCGAGCATAGCTCCGATCGCTAAAAATAGCACATCCGTCTGCGACATCGTTTTTTTCATTTGCTGTTTACCCATCAAAATCCGCTCCTTCTTTTAGAAGATGTCAAACTAGAGCTGTTCCAGCGCTTCTTCAATGATGCCGAACCCTTCCTCAAGTAATTCATCAGTAATGACGAGCGGAGACAGAAAACGGATAATGTTGCCGTTGATCCCTGCCGTCAACAAGAGCAGACCGTGTTCATTGGCGTACTTGGCAATCTTGGCCGCAGCTGCTTTGTCCGGCTCCCGCGTCTTTTCGTCCCGGACAATTTCAATCGCAGCCATTGCGCCAAGTCGGCGGACTTCCCCAATCTGCGGATATTTCATCTTCCATTCAAGCGCCCGCTCTTCGATGGCTTTGCCGATTTCTTCAGAGCGCTTGTTGAGCTGTTCCGATTCGATAATATCGAGCACTGCCAAAGCGGCTACGCATCCAAGCGGACTTCCGGCGTAGGTGCCCCCGAGTTCACCCGGATCCGCCGCATCGAGCATTTCCGCCCGGCCGATGACGCCGCTGAGCGGAACGCCGGCAGCCAGCGATTTTGACACTGTCACAAGATCAGGAACGACATCAAAATGCTCAATCGCAAAATATTTGCCCGTTCTGGCAAAGCCTGTTTGAATCTCATCAGCGACAAAAACGATGCCGTGTTTTTGGCAGAAGGCTGCGACATGCTGCACAAACCGTTTTGAAGGAATGATAAAACCGCCTTCTCCCTGTACCGGCTCCATGACGACGCAAGCAACCGTCTCCGGAGCAACAGACGAGACGAAGAAATCGTCAAACGCCTGAATAACCATGTCATCATAGCTTTCATCAGTCATCCCTTCAGGCTTTCTATAGTAGTAAGGAAACGGCGCCTGATATACCTCGGGTGCAAAAGGACCGAATCCGAATTTGTACGGTTTCACCTTGCTCGTCATGCTCATCGTCATGTTTGTGCGTCCGTGGAATCCGCGGGTAAAAGAAACGACGGCTTGACGCTTCGTATATTTTCTGGCGATTTTCACGGCGTTTTCTACGGCTTCCGCACCCGAGTTCAGGAAAATCGCTTTTTTCTCATGGGCGCCCGGCGCAAGCCGGCAAAGCTTTTCCGCCAATTCCAAATAGGCCGGATACATCATGACGTTAAAACCGGGATGGATGAGCTGTTCGGCCTGCCGCTTGACAGCTTCTACAACTTTCGGATGTGAATGCCCGACATTTAATGTGCCGATCGCCCCGGCAAAATCGATAAAACGGCGTCCGTCAATATCATATAAAACGGCACCTTCCCCTTTAGCGGCCAGATGACGATTTCCGTTGGAGACACCCCTTGCCACGAATTGATCCCGTTTGGCCTGCCAATCTTCCGTTGTGAATGCTTTTGTGTTCCGACTCATAAAAAATCTCTCCCCCACTTTTATTTCTTATAATTCTGAATATTTTTTGGTATGATGAAAAGTACCAATCATTAATTTTTGATGGTACCAGAGGGAGGCGCTATGATCACAATACCGATTGACCGCTCCAAGGGCGCGGAATATATTTATCACCAAATCTATCAACGGATTAAAGAAGAAATTTTCAGCCGCAACCTTTTGCCGGGGAAAAAGCTCCCATCCAAGCGAGAGCTCGCCGAAACATTGAACGTCAGCATCAATTCGGTCAACGCCGCCTACCAGCAGCTTCTGGCAGAAGGTTATCTTTATTCGCGTGAAAGAAAAGGCTTTTTTGTAGAGCAGATCGAAACGTTCCACGCCAGCCGTCACCCCGGTCCCCTTCAATTGGAAAAAGAACTGGTTGAAGAGCCTGAAAGCAAAGACGGCTGGATCTCGTTTTCCCATATGAGCGTCGATACGGCGCATTTTCCGTTTAAAACATGGCTTCGCTGCGAACAGAAAGCGGTTTCTTCACATGTTGACGAACTCGGAGAAATGACGCACCCGCAAGGCGTCTACGAAGTGCGCCAAACGATCGCACGCTTTATCGCTTTAACGAGAGGCGTCAAATGTCTCCCCGAACAAATCGTGATCAGCGCAGGGACGCAGTCCTTAATTCACACGCTCCAGGACCTTCTCCCCGCCTCAGCCGTCTATGCGATGGAGGAGCCGGGATACAGCCGCATTTATCGACTGCTGAAAAATGAAGGAAAAGAAGTCGCCACGATTCAGCTCGACCATAAAGGAATGCGGATCAGCGAGATTCACCGTCTGAATCCGGACGTTTTATTTGTCACGCCTTCACACCAGTTTCCAACAGGAATCATTATGCCGGTATCGAGGAGGATTCAGCTTTTAAACTGGGTTTCCGACGGGGCAAACCGCTATATTGTGGAAGATGATTATGACAGCGAATTTAAATACGGGAGCGATACGATCCCCGCCCTGCAAAGCCTTGACCGCTCTGAAAAAGTCATCTACATCGGCACTTTTTCAAAATCGCTTCTTCCGGGCCTGAGAATCAGCTATATGGTACTGCCGCAAAAGCTGCTGAAGCGATACAGAAAAAGGCACCATTTCTCGATTCAATCGAGCAGCGTCTTAACGCAGCTCGCCCTGCAGGAACTGATCGAATCGGGGGAGTACCAAAAGCACATTAAGAAAATGAACCAGATTTACGAAAAAAAGCGGACAAGGCTGATCGGAAGCCTTGTCAAACACTTTAACGGCCGGGTCAAAATTAAAGGCGAGAGCGCAGGCCTTCACTTTGTGGCCGATTTTGAAACGGATAGAAGTGAAGAAGAGGTTTTATTAAGAGCAAAGGAAAGGCGGGTCGAGGTTTACGGCATGAGTCGGTTTACGTTAAAGAAAGAGCAGACAAAACATGAAGGAACGGTATCGCTCGTGCTCGGATTCGCCAAAATCGCTGCCGATCAGATCGACGAAGGGACTGCCAAGCTTTATGAAGCGGTATGCGGTGATGAGAAGCTTTAAAAATACCGGCAGGTTCTTTCCTGCCGGTATCAGCCTGGCTTTAAAAAGCCGACATCTGGTCCGTTTACCACCGTTCCTTTTCTACCTTGAGAACCGCCTCGATCAGTCCCGGAAACTGCTCCTCCAATTCCCGTTTGCAGAGGGAGTAATAATGATGCTTCCCTTCGATGCGGACTTTGAGCAGACCCGCTTCCCTCAGCACCTTGAAGTGGTGGGACAGCGTAGACTTTGCAATATTGAGATTTGTGCACGTACCGCACGTTTTCTCGGCTGTGTCAGCCAATGCTTTGACAATCTCAAGCCTGTAAGGATCACTCAAGGCTTGGAGAACGGCTGTTAACTTCATTTCATTTGTTTTCATGGGTTAAATGTATCATATTCCTAACTTCAAGACAATTCATCAAGGAGGCAAATGGGTTGCCGGCAATGCAAGGACATGTTACGATTCAATTGTTCGAAGATTTTCGAACAATCAATTCCCTGTGTATACAACGCACACGAAAAGGAATTCTAAATGACATAATGGAGGTTTGATCCAATGATCGTATTGCAAGCCTATATGAAAGTAAAACCAGAAAAACGAGACGCCTTTCTCGAAAGCGTACAACCGCTTCTTAAACATTCAAGAGCTGAAGCCGGCAATGCCCAGTACCAGCTGTTTGAAGATACCGAACATGCCAATACATTTGTCATGCTTGAGCAATGGAAGGATCAAGACGCGCTTGACGCCCATAATCAGACAGAGCATTTTCAAGCTTTCGTTCAAGCCGCGGGCGACCTTTTATCAGAACCCCTGAATGTGGTTAAAACGCACACAACGGATTAAAGAAAGGATGAGTTTCTAATGAATGAAGTATTGAAAACATTGAAAGACCATAGATCAATCCGCAGCTATACAGATGAGCCCGTGAGCCCTGAACAGCTGGACGACATTATTCAAGCCGTTCAAGCCGCGCCGAATTCCATTAACGGCCAGCAGGTCACCGTGATTACGGTTCAGGATGAGGAACGGAAAAAGAAAATTGCCGAACTGGCCGGCGGACAGGTCTGGATCGAGCAGGCCCCTGTTTTCCTTTTGTTCTGCGCGGACTTCAACCGTGCGAAAATCGCCCTTGAGAAAAACGGCGAAACGCTTGCGATCACAGACGGAATGGAATCCGTGCTTGTCGGAGCTGTCGACGCAGGCATCGCCCTCGGGACGGCCACAGCAGCCGCTGAATCGATGGGACTTGGCACTGTGCCGATCGGCGCGGTCCGCGGCCGTGCAGAAGAGTTGATCAAACTGCTCAATATTCCTGAATACGTCTTCCCTGTCGCAGGACTTGTCGTCGGCCATCCGGCGGACCGCTCCGCCAAAAAGCCGCGCCTCCCGGAACAAGCGGTAAGGCACAGCGAAACGTATCAACCGGATTTAAAACCGCTGATCGACGCGTACGATGAAGAAATATCCGAATACATGACAAAACGGACTAACGGACAGGAAACAAGAAACTGGTCTCAGGGCATATCCGCTTATTACAATAAAGTGTACTATCCTCACATCCGTGAAATGCTTGAGAAACAAGGATTTAAACTCGAATAGATGCTTTAGGCTATCGGTGATCGATAGCCTTTTTCCATGCGTTCCATTCCACATTTCGATGAGCATCGAAGGTCTTTACATTTACACTATGTAAAAAAGGAGTGGAATACATGAAATCATTTGCAAAGTATCAAACATTTCTGGATCTCCATCATCAGTCAGACCCATTCGTTCTGCCAAATGCATGGGATGCAGCCAGCGCCAAAGCATTTCAAAACTGCGGTTTTAAAGCAGTCGGGACAACCAGCGCCGGAATTGCCATGTCCCTCGGCTATCCCGACGGCGAACATCTCCCCTTTGAAACATTGCTTTCCGTACTGAAAACCATCACGGATGCCGTCGATATTCCCGTCAGTGCAGATCTTGAAGCGGGTTACGGCCAAACACCGGAAACAGTCGCTGAAAACGCAAAAAAAGCCGCAGCTGCCGGGGTTGTCGGTATTAATATTGAAGACGGAACGAAAGAACCCTGTCGGCCGCTGTGTGATGAAACATTAATGGAAGAAAAAATAACGGCTGTTAAAAAACTGAACCTTCCTGTTTTAATCAATGCCCGTACGGATGTGTACTGGCTCAATGCTGACGCCCCCGGCTCCCGTCTTCAAGCAGCAGTCCGGCGGGCAAATCGGTACAGTCAAGCAGGCGCGGACTGCATTTTTATCCCCGGAGCCGATGATGCAGGCACCATTGCCGGGCTGAGAAAAGGTATATCCGGGCCGATCAACGTGCTGGCCGGCTCACACACCCCCTCTTTACAGATTCTTTCCGAACTGGGGATTGAAAGGATCAGCTGCGGATCCGCCCCTTTCAGAGCTGCACTGTCACTGGTGAAAAAGATCGGTGAAGACATCATCCGCCGCGGCGCCTTCAATCGTATGACGGACGGCGTGCTTTCATACGGAGAAGCGGCTGATTGGATCAGCCTTCATCGTGACCCAAAACAAAATCGTTGACCGAAACTGTTCGGTCTGTTAATATTTCATTTATGAAAACTCATGGGTTTTTTAGTGACCCATGAGTTTTATCATTGCGAAAGAAGGAGCCGGAATGAACGAAAAAAAAGCAGCAGTCTTAAGGGCCGCCAAAAAGCTGTTTGCCCAAAAAGGCTATCACAATGTTGCAATGCAAGCGATCGCTGAAGAATGCAAAATGTCAAAAGCATCTATTTATAAACTGTTTCAATCTAAAGAAGATCTTCTGCTGGCATTGATCAAGTTCAGAAAGCATGAAATGCTGAACAAAAGCGCCGTCATCAATACGGAAACCTCGCTGACGCCGAAAGAAAGATTCGCTAAAAAAATCGCTTTGGAGATTACGGAATTCAGGGAAAACCGCCAATTTATCAATTTCATCTCCAATGAGGGATCATCTCCGGATACCGCAGTATTTAAAAAGCATCTGAAAGAAACAAAATCAATGATTATCAGCTGGCATAAAGACTCTATCATTCAAGCGTACGGCGAAGAGGTCGAGCCGTTTATATGGGATATCGTCATCATTTTCCACGGGCTGATGAGGGAATTCCTGTTTTTAGTCGGCACTG
Source organism: Bacillus sp. FSL R7-0646 (assembly GCF_037969865.1). Lineage (NCBI taxonomy): Bacteria > Bacillati > Bacillota > Bacilli > Caryophanales > Bacillaceae > Bacillus > Bacillus sp. FSL R7-0646. The sequence goes on along the minus strand of NZ_CP150217.1, from coordinate 472,081 downwards.
GAAAAGCGCAGCCTGACGTTAAAACGATTCCGCCATTCATTATGTCAGTTCTGGACCTCTTCATAGAGAAAAAGCTGAACGAAGATCAGAAAAGTTCATTAAATGAAGACATTATTGCCTCCTATTCGAATTTCTCATCATGCTGGGCACCGCCCAAAAAAGAGGAATTGCTTGAAGACCTTTTGCAAAAACTGAAAACCAAGATTTCTTCGCTGTCACAAGACGACTTTGCCGTGACAGAACTGCTGTCAGCGGCAGATTTGCTGAGCGAAGAGCTTTTCAGCAAAGAGCCCCGCACGTATTTAATTAAGGCTCTCCTTGATTACCTTGGAAAAATCGAGGCCATCCAATACGATGTTTCACAAATACAAACGATTAGTATAAAAGAATAAGAGGGATTGATATGAGTACAGGAACTGAACAACAGACATACAACAGAAATATCATCGTAGGTTTGCTTATTGCCGGGGCGTTTATCGCGATCTTGAACCAAACGCTCCTGGTTACCGCACTGCCGCATATTATGGCAGACTTGAACATAGACGCTACAAAAGCTCAATGGCTGACAACGGCGTTCATGCTGACAAACGGGATTCTCATTCCGATTACCGCCTTTTTGATCGAAAAATTCTCGAGCCGCGCGCTCGTCATCGCGGCGATGAGCATCTTTGCGGCGGGAACAGTCGTCGGTGCGGTGGCGCCTAACTTTCCGGTTCTTCTGGCGGCGCGGATCATTCAGGCCGCAGGCGCCGGAATTATGATGCCGCTCATGCAGACGATCTTTTTAACGATTTTCCCGGTTGAAAAACGCGGGGCTGCAATGGGCATGGTCGGCTTGGTGATCGCATTTGCACCGGCCATCGGACCGACATTGTCAGGCTGGATCGTCGACAGCTTTACATGGAGATACTTATTTTATATTATTCTGCCAATTGCACTGATTGATCTTGTGCTTGTCATCTTGCTGATGAAAAACGTCACGAAATTGAGAGAAACATCAGTGGACATCATATCTATTATCCTGTCCAGCCTGGGTTTCGGCGGTTTATTGTACGGCTTCAGCAACGCCGGATCAGAAGGCTGGGGGAGCAATACTGTTTTAATTTCCTTTGCAGTCGGTGCGGTCGCCCTGTTCTTCTTTATCTCTAGACAATTGAAAATCAAAAGGCCGATACTCGAGTTTCGCGTTTTCCAATCGTGGACTTTTACGATAACAACGCTACTTGGTATGATCGTTTTTGCATTAATGATCGGTACTGAGACCATTTTGCCGCTGTACACGCAAAACGTCAGAGACGTGACAGCTTTCGATTCGGGTTTGATGCTTCTGCCGGGCGCGATAGCAATGGGCATCATGTCGCCGATCATCGGCCGGATTTTTGACAAGATCGGCGGAAAAGGCCTTGCGATTATCGGGTTTGCCGTCTTGCTGCTGACGTCCATCCCGTTTGCGGACCTGCAAATGGATACTTCGCTGACATTTATTATCGTCATTTATACGCTGCGGATGATGGGAACTTCCATGATTATGATGCCTCTCACAACGGCGGGCATCAATGCCCTTCCGGCGCACCTCATTCCGCACGGAACAGCGATGAACAATACGATGCGCCAGATCGGCGGTTCGATCGGCACGGCTGTTCTGATTTCCGTCATGAGTAATTCAGCCAAAAACGCCGCGACATCTCATCCGTTAAATGCGCTCATTCACGGCATGAATTCCGCCTTTATCGTGGCCGCTGTCTTGGCGCTGATCGGATTTATCCTTTCGTTTACATTGAAAAAGAAGCCGCAGGCCGACAAACAAGGCCAGCCGGCCCGCTGATCATGTCACGCCAGTTCAATCGAACTGGCGTGTTTTTTTATATTCGCTTAACTGAGTCTGGGGCCCTTGCGGCGTTATGAGCATGAAAACCCGCTTTGCATCTCTCTGCCCTCTTCTCCTTGAACAGACAAAAAAGGCTGCCGGATAAGAACCGGCAGCCTCGCTCTTTTATTTCAATCCATTTTCGACTTCTTTCACCATTTCAGATACGGATTCAAGGCCTCCGCCTGACAGGTACCAGTAGCCTGGATCAAGGTATGTGATATGGCCGTTTTTATAGGCCTTTGTTGATTTTACAATTTCATTTTCGATGACTTCTTTTGCTGTTCCTTTTTCGCCGATGGCAGCGCTTCGGTCGATGACAAACAGGTAATCAGGATTCTTTTCAGAGATATATTCTGAAGAGACGCTTTGGCCGTGAAGGGAAACCTCGATGTTTTTATCGACAGGTTCAACGCCGAGCACATCGTGGATCAAGCCGAATCTTGAGCCGCTTCCATACGCGCTGATTTGCTTATCGCTCGTTAAGACGACCAATCCTTTGCCGCCTTTTTCTTTCGCCAGCTTGTTGGCTTTCTCTACTTTTTCATCGATTTTCGCAAGGGCTTCTTTGACAGCATCTTCTTTACCGAAGATTTTTCCAATGTTTTCGGTATTTTCTTTAAAACTGTTCATGTAGTTCTTCTGGTCAAGCTCAATGTCGATCGTCGGAGCGATCTTTTTAAACTCGTCATACTGTTCAGACTGTCTGCCTTCGATGATGATCAAATCAGGCTCAAGCTCAGCAATTTTTTCAAAATCTGGCTCTTTTAGTCCGCCGACGCTTTCAAATTTGCTGTCTTTATATTTTTTCAAGTAAGACGGAAGGGTTTGTTTCGGAAGGCCGACAACGCGGTCGCTTAAGCCAAGCTCATCAAGCGTGTCAAGCATTCCAAAGTTGAAGACAACGACTTTTTTCGGGTTTTTCGGTACATCTGTTGTGTCGCTGTTGTGTTTAATTGTGACGGTTTCTTTTTTAGAGGAAGATTTTGCATCTGTGTCAGCAGCTTTGTTTCCGCAGGCGGCTACGACAAGAACGGTTATCAATGCCATAATCAATAAAGATAGTTTTTTCAATTCAGGTCACCTCATCATTTAAAATATACACAGATTTTTTGATCTCCGATTTGTTGGATCGGAATGTCCATATCATAGATGTCTTTCAGCACCGGCGTTTGGATAATGTCTTCCGCCGGCCCCTCTTTTACAATCCGCCCGTTTTTCAGGGCTGCGATTCTGTCGGAATAAACCGAGGCGAAATTAATGTCATGAATGACAATAACGATCGTTTTTCCGCGATTTTCGACAAGGTCTTTCAAGAGCTTCATAATCTCTACTGAGTGTTTCATATCGAGATTATTCAATGGTTCGTCAAGCAATATATAGTCGGTATCCTGAGCAATGACCATCGCGATGAAAGCGCGCTGGCACTGGCCGCCGCTTAACTGATCAAGGTGTTTATGCTCAATGTCTCTCAGCTTCATGTAATCAATCGCTTCATCGACATATGCCCAGTCCTCTTTCGAGAGCCTTCCCTGTGAATAAGGAAACCTGCCGAAGCTGACGAGCTCCCTGACAGTCAGCCTGATGTTGATCTGGTTGGACTGCTTTAAAATGCTGATTTTTTTTGCTAAATCATTGCTTTTGTAAGCCCCGATTTCTTTGCCGTCAATCAGCACTTTTCCGGCGTCCATGCCGATCAGCCTGCTGATGATGGACAAAAGCGTGCTTTTTCCCGCTCCGTTCGGTCCGATGAAGGACGTGATCATTCCTTTTTGTATCGTTAAAGTCGTGGGATGAACAACGGTCTGCTCTCCGAATTGTTTCATGATATCTCGTACTTCTATCATTATTTACGCTCCTTCAGCAACAGGTAAATAAAATAAATCCCGCCGATAAAATCAATGATCACCACGAGCGTCACCGTTAAACCAAACAGCTTTTCAACAATGAACTGGCCTCCGACAAGCGCAATGATGCTGAACAAAACCGCTCCGGGAATCAGGACGCTGTGCTTATACGTTTTAAATACCTCCCGGGCCACATTGACGACGAGAAGCCCCAAAAATGTGATCGGACCCACGAGGGCAGTAGACACGGAAACGAGAACGGCGACGACGATCAGCATTTTCTTCACCGTCCGGTCGTAATCGATTCCGAGGTTGACGGCTTGATCCCTGCCGAGCGAAATCACGTCAAAGTACGGATTAAACCGCCAAGCGTAAACGAGAATCGCCAGAATGACGAGCGAAGCAAGCACTAAAATGTCCGTATTCAAATTGTTGAAGCTGGCAAACATCTTGTTTTGAACGACTTGGAACTCGTTCGGATCGATCAGCATCTGCATAAAGGATGACAGGCTTCTGAACAATGTGCCGAACACGATTCCAACGAGCAGCAGCAGGAAGATGTGCCTTCCCCCGCGGCGGAACATCAGGAAAAACAGCACAAATGAAAAGCAGACCATCAAACCGGTAGACAATAGAAAATTGCCGTTTTTGCCAAGGTCAGCGAGTTTGGCTGCACCGAAAAAGAAAATAATCCCGGTTTGCAGCAGAACATAGAGAGAATCGAGTCCGAGGATGCTCGGCGTCAAAATTCTGTTGTTTGTGATCGTTTGGAAAATCATCGACGAATACGCAATCGCTGTACCGACAATGATGATCGCAAAAACCTTGGCAAACCTCCGCGGAAGCGCATATTCCCATACAGACGGCAAACCGTAGAACAGAAACAGCCCGATGCAGACTGCTGCTATCACGATGAGTACAAGCATTTTCTGTTTATGACGCATAGGCTTTTCTCCTTAAAAGCAAGTAAAGAAAAACGCCGCTCCCGATGATGCCGACCATCAAACCAACCGAAATTTCGTACGGGTAAATGACGAGACGTCCCGCTATATCGCAAAACAAGACGAAAACGGCTCCGAGAACCGCCGTGTGAGGCAGGCTGTTTTTCAAATGATCTCCCCTGTAAATGGACACGATGTTCGGGATGATCAATCCCAAAAAGGGAAGCGTGCCGATCGTCAGGATGACGACGGACGAAATAATAGATACGATGATCAGCCCGATATTGACCACCCGCTTGTATTTCAAACCAAGATTGATGGAAAATGACTCCCCCATCCCGGCCAACGTGAATTTATTGGCGAACAGATAGGCAATGATAACGAGCGGTATACTCAGAAATAAGAGCTCATACCTCCCCTTCATGACGAGCGAAAAATTCCCTTCAAACCATGCATTGACGTTTTGAATAATATTGTACTGATAAGCCATGAAAGTAGAGATGGCGCTGACAACGCTCCCGAGCATCATTCCGACGAGAGGGATGAAAATCGCATCTTTGAACTTGATTCTGTCCAAAATTTTGACGAACAAAAAGCTGCCAAACAGTGCAAAAACAAAGGCAAACAGTATTTTGACTACTATCCCTGCAGACGAAAAAAGCACGATCGCAATGATCACGCCGAGCCGAGCCCAATCCATCGTTCCAGCGGTGGTTGGTGAAACAAATTTATTGCGCGTCAGCTGCTGCATGATCAGCCCGCAGATGCTCAAGCTCATTCCCGCAAGCACGATGCTGATCAAGCGCGGGATTCTGCTTATGTAAAGCGTTTGAATTTCGTCCTCATTAAAGCGGAAAAGGTCAAGAGGCGAAAGCTCCTTAACGCCGATGAATATCGAGCTGAATGAAAGAATGATGAGCATTAGCAATAAGTATCGTAATTTCATGCTGCAGTAGCCTCCTTGCACAACAAAGCAACCCCTCCGCCGACGTTAATGATTATCATTATCAATAAGGGCCTTTATATATCTTACCATTTTTTCTGACATAGTCAATAAGATTAATAGATACAAAGGTTGAAGTCATGCGATTTCCCTATGATGAGTCCTCCTCAAAAACACATTTGTTCTTTCCTGAAAGAAAAACCTTGATTCTTCTTGTAAAAAGCGCAATAATTAAAATTAAATTTATTTCGAAAATTTAAACTTTAGGAGATGTAACAAATGAAAGTCGTTAAATTTGGAGGCAGCTCGCTCGCATCAGGAGCCCAGCTAGAGAAAGTATTTCAAATCGTCACTTCCGATCCGGAAAGGAGGGCCGTCGTCGTATCGGCACCCGGAAAACGGCATCCCGAGGATACGAAAGTAACTGACCTGTTAATCGAATGCGCCCAACAGTACCTATTATCGAAAGAAGCGACCGGCCTGGTTGAGGCGATTGTCGGACGGTATGCCGATATCGCGCTAGAGCTCGGGCTTGCCGATGACGTGATCAACCGGATCCGGGCAGACCTGCTTCAGCTGCTCGAAGGTGATAAAACAAATCCGGAACGGTTTATTGATGCGATCAAAGCTAGCGGCGAAGATAACAATGCCAAACTGGTAGCGGCCTACTTCAGGCACCGTGGAGTTGAAGCACATTATGTCAGTCCAAAAGACGCCGGGCTGTTCGTGACGAGCGAACCCGGCAACGCACAAGTGCTGCCCGAGTCCTACGACAATCTGTTTCAGCTGAGACAGCAAAAGGGCATCATTATCTTTCCCGGCTTCTTCGGATTCAGCCAGGAAGGAGAAGTGATGACGTTTTCGCGCAGCGGCTCTGACATTACGGGCTCCATTTTAGCGAATGGATTGAAAGCCGAGTTGTATGAAAACTTCACTGACGTTGACGCCGTTTATTCTGTCAACCCGGCGATCGTATCCAACCCGAAAGAAATCCGCGAGCTGACATACCGGGAAATGAGAGAGCTGTCGTATGCCGGCTTTTCCGTCTTTCATGATGAAGCATTGATCCCTGCTTTCCGGGCGCGCATACCGGTTCAGATCAAAAATACAAACAACCCGGACGCAGAAGGGACAAGAGTTGTCGCCACACGCGACAACACGAACGGACCTGTCGTCGGGATCGCCGGCGACAGCGGATTTTGCAGCATTTACATCAGCAAATATTTGATGAACCGAGAAATCGGCTTCGGCCGCCGCGTCCTGCAAATCCTTGAAGATGAAGGGCTGACATATGAACACATTCCGTCCGGCATTGACGATATTACGATCATTTTAAGGCAGAATCAAATGGATCAAGCAGCAGAAAAACGGATGATCAAACGGATCAAGGAAGAGTTGGATGCTGATGAAGTAGCGATTGAACACAATATTGCCCTGATCATGGTCGTCGGCGAAGCCATGCGCCATAACGTCGGAACGACGGCAAGAGCGTCAAAAGCATTGTCTGAAGCCGGCGTCAACATCGAAATGATCAACCAGGGCTCCTCGGAAGTCAGCATGATGTTCGGCGTTAAGGAAGCTCAGGAAAAACAAGCGGTCCGCGCATTATACCAGGAGTTTTTCGCAAAAGTTCTCGTTTAAAAAAGCCCCTTTTTTATGGGGTTTTTTTGTTGTCAGAAAATGTCCCCTTCCCTTAAATTGCCTGCCCTAAATTGATTCACAAAACCGTTTTGAAAGCCGATATGTAAAGTAAATAAATTGATGGGAGAACACCATATGAATCTGTTGAGAAATATAAAAATCAGAAGCAAACTGTTTGTCATCATTATCATTTCGGCGCTGGCTTTGTCAATTGTAGGCATCCAGGGGGTAGGCGGGCTGAGCAAGCTTTCCAAAGGTTCCGAGATGATCTATCAAGATCAATTGATTCCCAACCAGTTGTTTGCAAGATTAAAAGCGAACAACCTCGATCTTGATACGTACAAATTCGAGTTAATGGTGACGAAAGACAGCGATCGAAATGAAACTTTGCAAAAAAACATCAAGGAAAAAAACGAAGAAAACAACACCTTAATGGAAAAGATCGATCAGCTGAAATTAATGGACAACGTCTCTGAAAAATACGAGAGCTTCAAAAGCGAATACAAGAAATTGCAAGATATCAGCAGCCAGATGCTCAGCTTGGCGGTGAAGAACGAAAATGACAAAGCTTATGATGTCTATCTAAAAGAGATGGAGCCTCAAAGAGAAACGGTCAACCAGCTGATTGAAGACATTCAAACGCTAAATGCTGACAACGCCAAAACGATCTATCAGCGGGATTCTAAAGAAGCCGGTTCCATCATCACGCTTCTCATCATTGTGATCGCAGCATCGCTTGTTTTATCCATCTCGATCGGACTCTTAATGACAAGGCTGATCACAAAGCCGATCAAAGACATTCAGGCGCTGTTCGCAGAAACAGAGCAAGGCGATTTTACTGTCAAAGGAACATATCAATCGAAGGATGAATTGGGATTGCTGACCGCATCGTTTAACAAAATGGTAGCAGGCGTCCGTTCGATCATTGAAACGGTCGGCGAAACGTCCCACCAAGTTGCTTCATCATCACAAGAATTGAGCGCCAGCGCTGATGAAAGCACAAAGGCTCAACGACGATCCAGGAGCTTGCGGTAGGCTCTGATCAGCAGGTGGAAAGCGTTGAAAACAGCAGAACCGTTATTAAGGGAATGACCGAGTTTGCCGGAAGAATTTCTTCTAGCGCCGAAAAGGCAGCCGCCACCGCAGACCAGACGGCGCTGATGTCGCTTGAAGGCACGAAAGCCATTGATAAAGTGAGCGCACAAATGCAGTCTATTAATGAAACGGTCGTTTCTCTTTCAGAAGCATTTAAACATTTAACAGAACGTTCAAATGAGATCGGGAATATTACCGAAGTGATTACGAGCATCGCTGAACAAACGAACCTGCTAGCTTTAAACGCGGCCATTGAAGCGGCCAGGGCTGGAGAACAAGGAAAAGGCTTTGCCGTCGTCGCGGATGAAGTCAGAAAATTAGCCGAGCAATCGGCCCAGTCAGCAGAACAGATTACAAGGTTGATTACGATCATTCAAAACGATACAAAGCAGACGATGAACTCGGTCATTTCGGCAACCGGCGAAGTCAAAGAAGGACTTGTCGTCGTTCATGAAGCCGGAGGCGCTTTCCAAAAAATCGAAAACTCGATAACTGAGGTTGTCACACAGATCAATGATGTGACAAACTTGGTGAAAAACCTGACAGCCGGCACAAGCGAAATCGAAACCGCGATTTCCGGCGTCAAAGAAGTAGCCGAGACTGCAGCGGGAAGCACGCAAACGGTTAGTGCGGCAACCCAGGAGCAGCTTGCTTCAATGGAAGAAATCGCCGCCGCATCACAGATCCTCGCGCAAAACGCCGAAGAGCTGCAGCACCTGATTCAGAAATTCAAAAATTAAAGATTAACAAAAACCCGCCAGACGCTGTCTGGCGGGTTTCTATTCATCATCATCTCTCGCCGTCAGCGGCAGGCGGATGATAAATTTTGTTCCTTTGTTTTTCTCGCTTTCAATCTCTACCGTGCCGTTGTGAAGGGAGACGAGCTGTCTGACGATCGACAGCCCCAGCCCGTATTCTCCGTAAGGTGTGTTTGTCCGTGATAAATCCGCTTTATAAAAACGATCCCAAATGTTTTCGATATCATTTTCATCAATGCCGATTCCGGTATCCTCTACTTCGATCACCGTCTCCTTGTAGTCTTCCCGGCCTCTCAGCCAAACGGTTCCGTTCGTTGTGAATTGAATGCTGTTCTTCGTAATATTGACGAGAATCTGGATGAGCCGGTCGTAATCGGCATTGACCATTACATGATCTTCCACATCGAGGATCAGCTGATTCTGTCTCTCCTCCGCCTGAAGCGCCAGCTGCTCTTTAATGATTTCAAACACTTCGATCAGCGGATAATGCAGCTTTTGCAATGTAATCTGGTTGGAGCGGATTTTTTCATAATCAAGGTTTTCGTTGACGAGGCGAATCAGCCTTTTTGTCTCCTCCGTGATCAGCTTCATACATTTATCCTGCTGGTCTTCGGGTATCGTCTGGCTGTTCATCCCTTCCACTAAACCGCTGATCGTCGTCAGCGGCGTCTTCAGCTCATGTGAAACGTCAGTGATAAACTGCCTTCTCCGCTTTTCGAGCCGGTCGATTTCCTCGCTTGAGCTTTTTAGCTTGCGGGCCATAATGTTAAAGTCGTCGCCCAAATCACCGATTTCATCCTTATTGCGGTTTTCGATATGGATGTCATAATCCCCGGCCGCGACTTTTTTCGTGGCGTCGCGGAGCTTCTGAATGCGGGCGACATGGAATTTCGACGTCAGCCAGCTTAAGAGAATAGCGACTAAGATGACACCCGCCGCCGTAAAGAGCATAAAGCGGTTCATGTCGCTGATCATTTCTTCGGTCCCGCTGATCGGAGCGGTCAGCAGAATGCCTCCCTGAAATTCATTGTTGACGATGTTGGGCAGAGCGACGACCGATACTTCCTCATTAAAACGGTTAAAGTCGGTTTTGACGACAACGGCCTTTCCATCTTTAAGCTCTTTCCATTCTTCATCACTGAGCAGCAGTTTTCGCGGCCGCAAATCGGCCGGCGTCATCAAGATCTCTTTCTTTTCATTAAACAGAAAAAAGCTGATCTTCCTGCTTCGCAAAATTTCCTCAAACGGCTTCATAATGGCCGGCGCTCCTTTCGGCCGCATCTCCATTTCGCCCATGATGCGGTAGCCGTAGGAAGACAGCTCATCGACTTTGCTCTCGTATGCAAAGTCTTTGGCAAAGTGTGAAAACAGCGCCCCCGTGATGAGAAAAGCCAAGACTAATATACTGATGTGACTGGCCAGCAGCTGATAGAGATACTTAATCTTCATCGAACTTGTACCCTACTCCCCATACGGTGTAAAGAAACGGCCGCGAGTCGCTGCCAAGCTTTTTTCTCAGCCGTTTAATATGAACATCCACAGTCCGCTCGTCTCCGTAGAATTGGTATCCCCAAACCTGCTCAAGCAGCTGCTCCCTTGAAAAAACCTGTTTCGGGCTTTGCACCAAGTAATACAATAAATCGAACTCCTTAGGCGTCAAATTTTGAATTTGAACGCCGTCCAAAAACACTTCTCTCGTTTTTTTATTGATTTTAAAATGTTCCGTTTCAAGCGTGTCGCTGTCAGCGGAATCCTGCCGGCCGGCGTTTTGATATCTCCGGCTCACCGCTTTGATTCTCGCCACAAGCGCCAAAGGGCTGAACGGCTTGGTCACATAATCATCAGCCCCGAGCTCAAAACCGAGCACCTGGTCTGATTCCGTATCCTTTGCCGTCAGCATAATAATCGGAACCGTGCTCTCTTCTCTGACCTTTTTGCAGATCGTGACCCCATCCATCGACGGCAGCATGATATCGATGATCAGCAAATCCCAATCACCTGATTTAAAACGGTTATATCCTTCGAGTCCGTCATGGACGAACTCTGTTTCAAATCCTTCTTTTGCAAAAAACATCTCTGTCATAGTACATACGCTTAAATTATCTTCAATCATTAATATTTTCATCGTAAAAGTGCCTCCGCTAGACAAACGTTAGATTCATTTTACATAGGGCCCAGCCATTTCTCAATTCCATTCTGAACATTTAAAGGTCTGGCAACAGTTTGGTCATAATTTATTCATAAGTAGCGGCTAAGATGAAATCAAGCATAAGGCAAAAGTCCTGCTGCCGTTAGATTTGGCAGCAATAATAAATGAAATAGATACGGAGGAATCACGCGTTATGAATTTTTTCAAACGAGCCTTTTGGAGCATGAAAGCGAAAAAAGGAAAAACACTTTTACAATTGTTTGTTTTCACGATGATTTGCGTGCTCGTGCTGACAGGAATTACGATCCAGTCGGCAGCCGTGAAATCGAGCGAACTGGCGAGGGAACAGCTCGGAGGCAGCGTCACGCTCAAAGTTGACAGGGAAAAAATGATGAAAGAACAGCAGGACTCAGGAGACCGGAAAAGGTTTGAATCGACCCCCGTTTCTCTCAAATCAGCCGAGAAACTTGCGAGCCTTTACCATGTCAAAAGCTATAACTTCATCTCCTCAACATCTGCTTTAGCGGACAACTTCGATCCGATCGAAAGCGGTGACGAGGATTCAACGGACTCAAACAGCGATCAGCCGGCCGGATCGGGCGGCAATGAACAGGGCGGCCGGCAAATGATGCAGGCTGACGTATCAATCGAAGGTGTGACAAGCACAGCCCTCGTCGACGAATTTGCCGACGGGACGTCCAAGATCACGGAAGGCCGTGCTTTAACAAAGGATGATGTGAATGAAAAAGTCGCCGTGATTGAAGAAACGCTTGCCGAAGAAAACGAGCTGAAGGTCGGCGATACGATCAAAGTCAAAGCGAGCAGCGATGAAGATGCAACGATCAATTTAAAAATCGTCGGAATCTATAAAACGACTTCATCCGGAGACAATCAAGCGCAAAACTTCGCCTTTTTAAACCCTTATAACAAAATCTATACACCATATACGGCGGCATCGGCCTTAAAAGGCGACGATTATCAAAACGCGATAGATGAAGCGGTCTACAATATGGACGACGCCTCCAACATCGACGCTTTCATTGCGGCTGCCAAGAAAACAGGCATTGATTTGGATACATTCACATTGGACGCCAATGACCAGTTGTACCAGCAGATGGTCGGCCCGATTGAAAATGTCGCCTCCTTCTCGAAAAATGTCGTCTATCTTGTCACGGTCGCCGGGGCGGTGATTCTCGGACTGATCGTCATGATGTCAATCAGGGAGAGAAAATACGAAATGGGTGTTCTGATGGCGATCGGCGAAAAACGCCGGAAACTCATCGGACAGTTTTTAACCGAAATCTTAATGATCGCAGTGCTTGCCATCGGGATCTCAGCATTAACCGGCAGCCTGATTGCAAAGCAAATCGGGAACCAGCTCTTGAGCCAGCAAATCGAACAAACGTCAGCTAGCCAGTCTGCAGGCGGAATGATGGGCCCAGGCGGCGGAGGCTTCTTCGGACAAAGTACTGCTCAAGTCTCAGCCATTGATCAGCTCGACATTCAAGTATCCTTCGGGAACTTAATGGCACTTGGCGGAATCGGCCTTTTAATTGCGATGTTCGCGACACTCCTTCCGTCCATATCTGTTTTAAGGCTCCATCCGAAAACGATTTTAACAAAACAAGAATAGAAAGAAGTGAAGATTATGGGCAGTATTTTAGAATTTCAGAATGTCGGCTATTGGTATAAAAATCAGGATCAGCCTCTATTCGAGGATATCAGCATTCAATTCAGCCAAGGACTCTTATATACGATTGTCGGGACTTCCGGTTCCGGCAAAACCACCTTTTTATCGTTGGCGGGCGGACTTGACGCGCCAAAAGAGGGGAACATCCTCTACAAAGGAGAAAACATTTCAAAAATCGGACTGACCAGCTTCCGCAATCAATATGTATCGATCGTTTTTCAGTCCTATAACCTGCTGCCGTATATGACGGCTCTCCAAAATATCACGTCGGCCATGGAAATCACCGGATCTCAGGTCAAAAACAAGGAACAATACGCTTTGGAGATGCTCGAAAAGGTCGGCATCGGCGAAAAGCAGGCCAGACAGAAAGTATTGACATTAAGCGGCGGCCAGCAGCAGCGTGTCTCCATCATCAGAGCGTTCTGCTGTGACACGGATTTAATCGTCGCCGATGAACCGACAGGCAACTTGGATGAAGATACATCAAAAGACATCGTCCGGCTCTTTCAAAACCTTGCCCACCAAGAAAACAAATGCGTCATCATGGTCACCCATGATGAACAGATCGCAAAGGTATCCGATGTCAACATCACGCTTTCAAGGGGCGGCTTTACCGTCAAAAAACGCATATCAGCAGGATAAGGGGAGCGGCATGAGCCGTTCCCCTTCTTTTATTATGAAGCAAATGCTTCTGCAGCAGCAGCCAAATAATACGAGAGGCCTGTTTGCTGATTTTCAAGCATTCCGCGATGAAAATCGTCTTCGATAAAGAAGCGTGTCTGGGACTGAAAATCGTCGGGCGTAATTCCCAAAAACTTGAGGTGCCGTTTAATTGCAGTCTTCACTTGTTCATGGTCGTGTTTGACTCCGTCTCTGAGCGCTTCGGCCATTCCATTCATAAAACGGGCCGCCTCTTCAGCTTTTTCATTCATTTCTTCCGCTATGACTGGTTCTCCTTTCAGCAAATCGACATCATACGCCTCCTTCAAATAGCGGTTTTGTTCAGCGAGCGCATCCTCCCATTCCCTGCTGCTTGAAAACCCTTTGAACATGCTTGATTGATCCATTGCTTCTCCTTTCCCGGCCTGCTGAATCGAGAGATCGATCGTAGAAATAAGCTGTTTAATTCTGTCCAAACGGGCAGTGAAAAGACGTTTCTGCTCAGACAAAATCGTCAGTCGATCAGCTTTGCCGTCCAGTATTTGCTTAATTGCCTTGAGCGGAAATTCGAGCTCCCGATAAAACAAGATGTGCTGCAGCCGTTCCAGCTCTTTTACCCCGTAAAGGCGATAGCCGGCATCCGTCACCTCCGCGGGGCATAAAAGTCCGATTTTATGATAGTGTTACAGCGTTTTGATCGTGATATTCGCCAAGCGAGCCACTTCTTTTACCGTATAGAGCATCAAACCTCACCTCGTCTGTCATGTTAAAGGGTGCCCTAAGGGCGGGGTCAATCCATTACATGGCCTTTTTTTTATTTTTTTTCATTTTCACATAAGTGACTATGCAAATAAAAGCGGGAAGGATCACCTGCATCGGCAAATGGACATATAATGGAACAAACTCGATTCCTTCTTTAACATGCTCTGAAATATTGCTGGCAATGGAGACGGACAAAATCAAAATAATAATGCCGATGACATGAACAACTTTGGAGGGGTTTTTAAGCTTGAATAAAACGGTCACGCCTTCGGTTACGGCATACATGAAAATGCTCATCTTAAAAAAACCGCCTATCACCAGCACGAGCATGAAAAATACATCAAGCCTGTCCAAGAATTCGGCGACTTGAATCGTCTGGATCGTACTCAGCAATGGGAAGCGCGACCGCATATTGAGATCGACGCCAAGCACGCTGATGTTCAATGCGACATTAAAAGCCAGGATGAGGCCGCTGATGGCAATTCCCAACAACCCGGCTTTTTTCGCTAGTTTCTTTTCCTTTAAATACGGCAGGATCAATGTAAAGGCGATAATTTCTCCAAACGGAAAATACAGCGTTTGCGTGAACACGGCATGAAACATCGGACCGGGTCCGTTTCCAAGAATGGGCAAAAGCTCTTTCGGTTTGATCAAGCCTGACGAAACTATCAGGATTAGGCCTGTGACAGCAAGCCAAAACATGATGCCAAACAACAGCTCGCCTGAACGGGCAAGGACCTCGATTCCCTTCCTCACAGTAAAAATACAAACTGCAATCAACAATCCATTAGCGAAGATAATCGGCGTGTTCGGATAAGCCGATGTCAGCAGCATTTCTCCAAAATCGCGCAAAACCCTTGCCGCAATGTAACAATAATAAACAATGTAGATAAATGTCATGCTCCAGCCAACCGGTTTTCCAAAAATATTCATCAGCGTTTCATAGGGAGAGGCGTCGGGATTCACCTGGTAGAAAAAGTGATGCATCATAAACAAAGCCAGCCCTCCGACTGTTCCGAACAAGATCGCGATCCAGGCGTCCTGTTCGGCAGATTGTCCTGGAAAAATCAGCAGAGAGCTGCTGAGTTCAAACAGAACAATAAGCACGAACAGCTGTGCAGCACTGATTTTTGCTTTCTCCATTTAAAGCCCTCCTCTCTCTTTCATTCAAGAACGCCCTTCATGATGATTCAAAATGTTCGGATTGTTTCTTAAACCTGTTCTTCGTACGTATGCATTAACCGTAATGTCGACGTCTGTGTCAGGAAAATACCGATTGCTCCATTCACCCTCCATCTTTTTCCACACTTCGGGGTGGGTGCGATACACAACATCACCGAATTGCAGAACATCCGTCTTGTTCCGCTTAACAATGTCAATCGTATTCTGCAATTCATTTTTCAGTTCCTTTGCCACCTTCCTTTCGATATCGCTCAGCACTTTTGGATCATCCAGGTGAATCGGCACAGTTGTTTCGCCGATGTCCCCTTCCATAGCCACGTCAACCGAAATCGCCGGTTTGTCGTTTTTCAGGTGAGATCCGATTTTTGTTTTTTGGCGGATGACGTCAAATGTGACGGCATCTCTCTCATGATTCATTGGAATTGTCAAATACGTTCTGCTGATTTTATTGCGCAGCCATAAAACGCCTCTCGCCGTTTTGCCTTCAAGCCAATTGACGAGCTTTCCCTCTTTAATGACCGCCAAGCCGTCCGCTTCGACTATTGCCTCAGGAGATGTAGACTGCACGTTTTCCATTTTTTCACCCTTTTCCTTGTTTCCGGTTACTTTAAAGGAAGAAATAATCGGGTGCTTTGCCTTCGATGTTAAGCACTTGATGACATCCTGGACGCTCGTTTTCATATGTTCTCCCAAATGCTCTTCGGTAAATTGCAGCGTTTTGTTTACTTTATTTGACGGGATCTTATCGATCGGCGTCAGCGTCCGGATGAATGTTTTCGCTTTTTGGCCGCGGGAAATAATAATCGTCGCCGTTGTACGAAAATCGGTGTCCCGGTCAAGAACATCCAGAATTTTGATCAAGCCTTCCTCCTTGGCGAGTTTTTCATCGACAACCACGAGGTTGGTGTGGGAGTAATAAATTTCCCGCGACATTTTTGCTGACGCATGTCTGCTCATTTCCGTCAGATTGTTGCCCGTCACAGAATAGCTTGAAATCGGCGGCCTGTCTCCTCCCTGTCCGCCTTGAAGGCCGCCTGTCACATTGATCGGATTGACGATCTGATAGCTTAATTCGTAATCTGTATCTTTACCTTTATCAATACCGATGGCAGTGATCAGCAGCAAATCTGTCAGCTCTCTTTTATCCCAGCACCCTTGAAGAAGGACAATGGCGGCAAGTAGGAGCACAATTTTAACGATTCGTTTCATTTGGATCACCATCTTCTTGTTTTGTCTTCATATCGCCTGAATCCGGGGGCTCGGGTTTCTGGTATTCTCCTTGGCGCACCTTATTGTCGTTGCCGATCAGTTCAGGCCGCTTCTCATGTGTCCACCAAGGCAGACGAACGATGGCGTCGCCCCAGTTTTTCAAAATAAACGGCGCAAAAGGAGTCATATATGGAACACCGAAGGAACGCAGGCTGCATAAATGGACAAACATGATGATCAGTCCAAGAATAATGCCGTAAAAACCCGTCGTCGCCGCGGCTAATATGAAGAAAAACCGGACGAGCCGGGCGGAAATCGCCATGGAGAAAGAAGGTGTAGCAAAACTTGAAATCGCTGTGATCGCTACGATGATGACCATCGCCGGCGACACAATCCCGGCCTGAACCGCCGCCTGCCCAATGACAATGGCTCCCACAATCGAAACGGCTGAACCTATCGCTTTCGGAAGCCGGATGCCCGCCTCCCGCAAAATTTCAAACGAAATTTCCATGATCATGGCTTCGACCACAGCCGGGAACGGCACGATTTCACGCTGCGCGGCAATTACGATTAAAAGCTCCGTCGGGATCATTTCCTTGTGAAAAGTCGTCGCACCGACGTAGACGGCAGGCGCAATCAGCGAAATAAAAAAGATCAATACGCGTAAAAAGCGGATAAACGTCGCAATGTCAAAGCGTGAATAGTAATCTTCAACAGATTGAAAAAATTGAATAAAAACGGCAGGGACAAGCAGAACAAACGGTGTACCGTCAACAAAAATGGCGATTCTTCCTTCAAGCAGGTTTCCTGCGACCATATCCGGCCTTTCAGTATGATATACCGTCGGAAAAGTCGTAAATACGGCGTCTTCAATAAACTGTTCAATGTAGCCCGATTCAAGGATGCTGTCGATCTCAATGCTTTCCATCCTTTTTTTGACTTCTTTCACCGTTTTCGGGTCGCATACCCCATTGATATACATGATCGCTACATCGGTTTTTGTGACGCTTCCCATCGTCGTTTTTTCAACCCATAGATTCGGGTTTTTAATAATTCTGCGCACCAAAGAAATATTCGTGTCGAGCGATTCGATAAATCCTTCACGTGAACCGCGGAATGCCTGCTGATTCTCAGGCTCCTTGATCGAGCGTTTTTCACCGCCTTTCGTGGTCGTAATAACCGCTTTTGCCGTCCCCTCGGCCAAAATGATCGTATTTCCTGCCATCAAAGATTCGAGCACTTTGTCCAATCGCTTTTCTTTTTCGACACCGCCCAGGGCAACGGCATCACTTGCAATCGTCTCAAGAACCTCCCTGCCGTACTCCTTTTTCGCCAATTCTTCGGAGTTCATGATCGATTCCAGCAAAAAATCGTGAATCGCTTTATCATCTGTAATGCCGCCGACATAAACGACGGCTATTTCAATTTTTTCGCCAGCGCCCGTTTTTAACTTGCGGATGACAATATCGGAGCTGTTTCCGGTCATTTCTTTAATCAGGCTCAGGTTTTCGGCAAGCAAGGGACGCACAAACCCAGACAACTTTACGGTTTCCGGGTTCTTATCTCCGCTCATTAGAGATTCTTGTTTGTTATCTTTTTGATGACGACCTTTAAAAAAGAATGGCATGGCTGTCAGAATCCCCTTTTCGTTTTTCATATTTTTCCTTGCGCAAGCACATTTATACTATTCCCGGGTGAATAGTGCTTTATGAAAGGAGAAAAAATAACGGGGAACGGAGAGTGGTGCAAAGTTGAAATTAATCGGAATCGGGCTTTTATTATTAGCTTCCTTAGAGGCTTTTGCCGTCATGCTGGATGTATTTCAAGGCATGACCTTGCAAAGAGCCATTGTAAACTCCCTGACGTTTGCCATCCTGGAAGTGGGCGAGTGGATCATCATCCTTTTATTTTTGTTTATCATTTTTCTCGAAGCCTCGGAAAGCTTTCGCAAAAAGAGAAAAAGGACATAAAAGGCTCCCTGTCCAAAGGGAGCTTAAACTTCGATATTTCCATTGACTGTATCTGTTTGGTGGGAATGGATCATTCCTTTGACAATCGTATTGCCGATGATGAGCGTTTGCCTTGACGTATTGGTTTGAATGGCCGTTACTCTTGCTTCCGTATTGCTTCGAAGCGTGTTGTTGAGGATCGCCGAGTCCGACGATTGGTCAAGATAAATGAGGACAGCCGGCAAGGACGGCCTGCTGAGCGTTATCGTATTGCCGATAACCTCGTGTGTTCCGCGGGTGAGAAACACCGTGACGATCAGCGGTGAATCTTCAATATAGTTTCCGATAATTTTTGTATGCTGATTTGTCGAGCAGTATATTGGAAAGTTTCTGAAGCGTGTGATGGTGTTTTGTTGAATAACTGCCGAAGCTGTGTTTGTGACGGATACAGCATATGACTCCGGCACCGTTTGAAAGCCGTTCGGCGAAATAAAGTTTCCTTCTATTACAGCATTTCCTTGAGATATCCATATGCCTCTGGAAAATTGCTTAATGACGTTATGCTTGATTTGGACGTCGTTCCCTGTGCTCCTGACAGCAAGAACGACATTTGCAATATGATTGCCGGAACATGTTACATTGTCTGATTGCGTGATGCTGAAAGCGGTGCCGGACCTTTGTTCAGGTACGTCGTTTTCAATATAATTTCCTTCAATGAAGACTTGCGACGCTTGATAAGCAAGAATTCCGGCATTTACAAAATCACGGATTTTATTCCCCGTAGCAAAAACGCTTTTTCCGCGGATATCTATGCCTGTCGTAAAACCGGAAATCAAATTTCCCTTTATTACGGCATCGCTTCTTTCTTCCAAAGCCCCTACACCGAGGCCGTTAATTCCAGTGCTCTGCCCGGTGAATTCGGGATTTTTCTTGATGATATTGTTTGCAATCGTCGTCCCCGTTCCATAGCCGTATGAAATGGTACCGTCTGCAACATTGCCTTCGATGATGACAGAAGTACCGTTGAAGTTGGAAACGGCATGATTGACATTGCCTTTTAACACGTTGTTTCTGATGATGACATTGACGGGTTCTTCATAGACGATGCTTCCTTCACTATAGCCTTCTATATCAATGCCAAAGCAAGGAGCGGTTCCGTTTCCTGTTCCCGCATCTGCAATTTCGCATCCTTCTACAAGAACATTGTCGCACCCTGTGATGGACAAGTTATTTCTTCTGGAGCGCCTGATATCGCAATTGGTTACCTGAATACGCTCTGACGGTCTATACCCTTCTCCTCCGTTGCTGATAATGATTCCGTCTCCTGTAAAATCGGCTATTCTCACGTGTTCAATGACGACATTTGACGCCCCTTCGATGCAAATTCCGAATCCCCATTCATGGGTCGGCCTCGGGGCCGGTGTATATGTGTGTTCATCTCTTTCACCAATGATGCTGCCTCCGGATATTTTTATATCGGATGTTCCGCCTATATAAAAAGCAGCGTATCCCCATGAACTGTTCGGCTTTACCTTGATGACAGCCTCCGCGTCCATCAAAATTTCAATATTGCCGGGAACATTGATGCCGGCGCCGCGAAACGGAGCCCGCGGGTCGCCGTTTTTCGTCCCGTCAATCATGTACGTGCCGTTCGGTATCCATACCGTGTTGTATCCCATCGACTTTGTCCATGCCAAACATTCGTTGATCGCATTTGTGGAGTCTGTTTTGCCGTCGCCGACAGCGCCGAACTTTGTCGCGTCAACCACTGTCATTCTCATTTCATCAGGTTGCTGCTGCACGCTGTTTTCAGCCTCCTTTTGTAAAACGGTTTGCGTTATATATATGCCAATCTAGTAAAATCCGCTTGTACATAAATAGATAAAATTTTATTAAAAAATCTTTCAATCCAAATTTTCTCCCAAAATTTTTTTCTATCCGCTTGTAAAGCGCTTCACAACTTGTGGCATCATCGATCAAAAATTCAAATCGATTGAAGGTGTATTGACACGAACATTATATAAGAATATGATTTTTATAATAGACATAGAAAGAGAAGGAGTATTGCGAATGTCAAACCATCAAAAAGAAACTT
This sequence comes from Bacillus sp. FSL R7-0646, assembly GCF_037969865.1. Lineage (NCBI taxonomy): Bacteria > Bacillati > Bacillota > Bacilli > Caryophanales > Bacillaceae > Bacillus > Bacillus sp. FSL R7-0646. The sequence continues at coordinate 451,293 of NZ_CP150217.1, read as the reverse complement.
TTCAAAACATTCCGCAAAAGGGGTTTTTTGGACATCCCCGCGGACTCTTCACCTTATTCTTCACTGAATTTTGGGAGCGCTTTTCATACTACGGCATGAGAGCCATCCTTATCTATTATTTGTATACAGAGGTGACAAAAGGCGGCCTCGGGTTTGATCAAACGACAGCGAACTCGATTATGGCCGTATATGGTTCCCTCGTCTATATGTCCGGCATTATCGGGGGCTGGATAGCGGACAGGCTCCTCGGAACTGCAAACACCGTGTTTTACGGCGGCGTGCTCATTATGTTCGGACACATTCTTTTGTCATTCCCGGGAAGCGTCCCCGCTTTCTTCATCAGCATGTTCTTGATCATCATTGGGACAGGCCTTTTAAAACCTAACGTATCAAGCGTTGTCGGCGATTTGTACAGCCCTGAAGACACCCGCCGCGATTCTGGTTTCAGCATCTTCTATATGGGAATCAACCTTGGCGGATTTCTCGCGCCGATTATCGTCGGCACAGTCGGTCAGACATACAACTACCATCTCGGCTTCAGCCTTGCTGCCATCGGCATGTTGTTCGGACTGCTGACCTATTTAGCGACGCGGAAGAAAAACCTCGGATCTGCCGGAAGAACGGTACCGAATCCGCTCACACCAGCTGAAAGGAAAATGGTGTTCGGACGGATCGGGATCGGTGTTTTGGTGATCGCTGCCATCTTTGGCTATTCCATCTTTATGGGCTGGATGACAATCAAGCTGTTTACGATGATCGTCAGCTGTCTCGGCATTTTGATCCCGCTGATTTATTTCATCGTCATGTTTAAAAGCTCCAAGACGACGAGTGATGAACGTTCCCGTCTCACGGCTTACATTCCGCTGTTTGTCGCATCGATGATGTTTTGGGCGATTCAGGAACAAGGCGCCAATATTTTAGCCACCTATGCAGATAAACGCACTCATTTAGAATTTTTAGGTGTCCAATTGCATTCATCTTGGTTCCAGTCGCTGAATCCGTTGTTCATCGTTGTGCTTGCACCGGTTTTCGCATGGATTTGGATGAGGCTCGGAAACCGTCAGCCGTCAACGCCGACGAAGTTTTCACTCGGGTTGATTTTAGCCGGACTGTCATTTGTCGTTATGATTTTCCCTGCTTACATCAACGGCACTGAATCGCTTGCCAATCCAATGTGGCTTGTGCTCAGCTTCCTGATCGTCGTTCTTGGGGAATTGTGCTTGTCTCCAGTCGGGTTATCCGCAACGTCAAAGCTGGCTCCTGCTGCTTTCTCAGCGCAGACGATGAGTCTATGGTTCCTGTCAAACGCTTCTGCACAGGCCATCAACGCACAGATCGTCAGATTTTACAGCGTTGATACCGAGATCGCCTACTTCGGCATCATCGGCGGTGTATCCATCCTGCTCGGGATCATTTTGATGCTGCTGTCACCGAAAATTCAGAAATTTATGAAGGGTGTTAATTAAAAAGCAATAGGCTGATACTCCTTTTCTTCTGTTTTTTCGCAGGATATATACATTTCGATTTAATGAGAGATAGGGAATACCTGTTAAAGCAAAACCCCCGGAAAGAATTCCGGGGGTTTTCTCTGCGGCTTCGTATGCTAAATCTCACAGCCCCTTTAAACCACCGCTTTTTTAACAAAAGTTTACATTTCCTCAAATGATAGTTTTCATTGATTTGCTAGTATAAGTGTTATCAAAAGGAGGTTAATATATGAACTTTTACAAAACGCTCGCCTTATCAACTCTTGCGGCATCCTTATTGTCTCCCTCATGGAGCATTCTCCCCCGTGCCGAAGCTTCAGCTTATAAGGACTTCTCGGTGACTGCCGATGCAGAGACAGAGCCGGTGGATACCCCTGACGACGCGGCAGATGACCCGGCGATTTGGGTTCATCCGAAGCAGCCTGAAAAAAGCCGGCTGATCACAACAAATAAAAAATCTGGCTTGATCGTTTACGATTTAAACGGAAAACAGCTGGCAGCCTATCCGTTTGGCAAATTAAACAACGTCGATCTCCGCTACAATTTTCCGCTCGATGGCAAAAAAATTGATATTGCCGGGGCCTCAAACCGGTCAGACGGCAAAAACACGGTTGAAATATACGCCTTTGACGGCGAAAAAAACAAGCTGAAAAACATCGTCAATCCTCAAAAACCTATTCAAACCGATATTGAGGAGGTGTATGGTTTCAGCCTGTATCACAGCCAGAAAACCGGCAAGTTCTACGCCATGGTGACCGGAAAGAACGGAGAATTCGAGCAATATGAACTGTTTGACAACGGAAAAGGACAAGTCGAAGGCAAAAAGGTCCGCTCATTCAAAATGAGCTCTCAAACAGAAGGGCTTGCAGCAGATGATGAATACGGCAAAATGTACATCGCTGAAGAAGACGCTGCGATTTGGTCTTTCAGCGCCGAGCCAAACGGCGGAGATAAAGGAAAAATTGTCGATCGCGCAGGCGGAACGCATTTAACCGCTGATATTGAAGGGCTGACGATTTACTACGGAGAAGACGGCGAAGGATATTTGATCGCGTCCAGTCAGGGCGATAACCGTTATGCCATCTATGACCGGCGCGGGAAAAACGACTATGTCACCGATTTTTCAATTGATGACGGTAAAGAAATCGACGGGACAAGCGATACCGATGGAATCGACGTCATCGGCTTCGGCCTCGGCAAAAAATATCCATACGGCATCTTTGTCGCCCAAGACGGCGAAAATACGGAAAATGGACAGCCAGCCAATCAGAACTTCAAAATTGTCTCCTGGGAAAAAATTGCTGACGCGCTGGACGACAAGCCTGATATCGATGATCAGGTCAATCCCCGAAAACTGAAAAAACGAGCCAAATAACGACGGATCCGCGGGAAATGCCCGCGGATTTTTCACATTCCTTTATGTTAAGATAACTATTAATGGAGGGATGGTATTGCGTTTAAATCTCTATGCCGTAGTGTTTATCATGTTGGCGGTTTTATCATGTTTCTCTGCGTTTTTAATCAAGGTGTATTGGCGTACACTTCTGCTGTCATCTTCCTGCTTGCAGCTGCATTTTGCACGAAGCGTCGGCCTGAAAAGTAAGGCTTCCTAGGCCTTATGGCTTCTCCGTAAAATGCTCGTTCCGTAAGGTGGCAGTTTGAGCGCGCCTTTTTTCTGGGTTCCCTTTAAAACGTCCGTGTATGTTTCCTCCGGAAGCGAGACACTTCTGCTTTCCGCTGTAAAATTCATCACGAAAATATAATCGTGGCGGCCGTCTGTGCGGAGCTGGGCGGTGACGCCTTTCGGGAGCTCTGTATCGAGCACTTTGGCAATCCCGCACTCTTCAATGAGCCTGGATATAAACGCCTCTTGGAACGCCGCCTCATTCCTTGAAGCGATATAGTAGGCCTTCCCGTCTCCGAACAAATTGACCGTCAGCGCCGGCCGGCCCGCGTAAAAATCATCCTCGTACGCAGCGAGCGCTTCGGCCCCTTCTAAATGAATCAGATCGCAAAGCTCGCTGGCTTCATAGCTTCCGCTTAATCCGAGCCTGTTTTCTTCATCCATTACAATGGTATTTTTCTGTCCGTCATGAAGAGCATCGATCTCCTCAGACCAAATGCCGAGCGTTTTTCTTAAGCCCCCAGGAAACCCTCCCAGGAACGTAAGATCATTCTCATCAACAATGCCCGACCAATAAGTGGCGACAAATGTCCCTCCGTTTTGAACAAACTGTTCAATCCTTTCAGCGGTGCCTTCCTTCAGCATGTAGAGCATCGGGGCGACCAAAAGCTTATAGCGGGAGAAATCAGCCTCCATGTGAATCACATCAACCGGTACGCCTTCCCGCCAAAACGGTTCATAAAACGATTTGGCGGTCCGTTCATAATGCATTCCGATATTGCGCGGACCTTGGGCATCTTCCAAAGCCCAGCGATTCTCCCAGTCAAATATAATCGCGGCCTCGGGTTCGACTGTCGTCCCTGCGACGTCCTCCAGCTTTTCGAGCTTTTCCCCGAGCTTTTTCACTTCCTGAAAAACGCGCGTATGCTCTGATCCTTCATGATCAACGACTGCTCCGTGAAATTTTTCGCTTGACCCGCGGCTTTTCCGCCATTGAAAATACTGAACGGTGTCCGATCCGTGAGCGACTGCCTGTAATGACGACAATTCATGCATACCGGGGCGCTTCAGCTTGCTGACATCCTGCCAGTTCGTCATGCTCGGCGTGCTTTCCATCAGCATGAACGGCCGGCCGCCTTTAAGAGAGCGATTGATGTCATGAACAAAAGCAATATCGGCTCCAAGCCGGCTGTCTTCCTGCCGGCTGTTGTGCCATGCCGGATAAGAATCCCACGAGATGACATCAAGCAAATCGGCAAACTTCCAATAATTCAATCCGGCATACGTTCCCATAAAATTCGTCGTCACAGGCAGATCAGGGTTAAACGAACGGACGTGGGCGATTTCATGCCGGCAAAAATCAACCGTTTGATCCGTGACAAAACGCTTCCAGTCCAAATTCAGACCGTGAACGGCATCCTCGCCGTGCGGAGCCGGCGACTCGATCTCGTCCCAATCTGTATAGGTATGGCTCCAAAACGATGTCCACCATGCATCATTAAGGCGGTCCAGCGTTTTGTATTTCGCCAGCAGCCACTCTCTGAACTTGTCTTGGCAAAGTTCACAATGGCATTCTCCGCCGTATTCATTAGAAATGTGCCAGCCGATGACGGCCGGGTGATGCGCATAGCGCTCCGCGAGCTTTCCGTTTATGATCGCCGTTTTCCGGCGGTAGACAGGCGACGTATAGCAGTGATTGTGCCGCTTTCCGTGAAGGTTTCTGACCCTGTTGCGCTCCGTTCTCAGCACCTCTGGATACTTTTTGGACATCCAAGCCGGTCTGGCACCGCTCGGTGTAGCCAAAAACGCATAAATTCCGTTTTCCTTGAAAGTATCAAGAACCTGATCGAGCCAGTCAAATGTAAATCTTCCTTCTTCAGGCTCGAGCGAAACCCAGGAGAAAATGCCGACAGACATCACATTGCAGCGGGACAGTTTCATCAGGCGGATATCTTCTTTTAATACGTCCGGATATTTAAGCCATTGATCCGGGTTGTAATCGGCTCCATGCAATAGTCGGGGAACTTTCCGGCTGATCGGGGGATACGGTTTGACCATCCTACAGTTTCATCCTTTCTTCCTCGTTTTCATATGACGCGGAGACGGACATGACACTAAAAACGCTTTCAAAAACAGGTTGTTAGATTATATACTCTGTTTTCTTCCTTCTTTCCTGCCTGGTGGATGAATTTTCCTGTATGATTGAATTTATCTTTCTTTATTTGTAAAATATAATCTATCATTAACATTTTTAACTTTATTTCCATACACTTGACTAAATCAACTATTTTATTATAATTGATTAAAGCAACGATTTACAGGGAGAGAGGTTTTGAGATGGCGGAAATCAATCATTCTACAACATTAAAATTCAGAAAGTTCAATAGATTCTATACAAATGTGCTCGGTTTTCTGAATGAACATATTTATGACAGCCCTTTTTCATTGACGGAAACCCGGATATTATTTGAAATTCACAATACGGCCGATTGTACAGCCAAACTGATTCAAGATACGCTCGGCCTGGACCGGGGCTATGTCAGCCGGATCCTGAAGCGGTTTGAAAAAGAAAATATGGTCTATAAAAAGAGAAGCGAGGAGGACAGCCGCAACCACTATATCTACTTAACCAGCTTCGGTGAATCCATTTATAAAAAGCTGGAGGCCAAAGCCAATCAACAAATCGAAAACATGCTGAAGCATATCGACGGCCGCCATCAGGAAAAGCTGACGGAGGCAATGAATACAATTGAATGCATATTGTCGGAACACCTGCCTCCCGAAAAATCGGCCGTTTCTATAAGAGATTACTATATATCGGACGATATCAAACTGATGATCGAAAAACAGCGTGCCTTCTACGCGGAGACACACGGCTGGGACGATTCATTTTTGGATTACCTTCACGAAACATTCGACGCCGAGATCGAAAAAATCTGGATCGCAGAGAGCGCCGGAAGATTCGCGGGATGTGTCGGGCTCGTCAAACACCCCGGCAGGACCGTGCAGCTCAGATGGTTTCTGGTCGACGCCGCTTTTCGGCACCAGGGAGTCGGCACACGCCTCTTGGAGCATCTCATCGATTATTGCAAAGAAAATCAGTATGAGCGGATTTTTTTATGGACGGTAAGCACGATGGCCGAAGCACGGCCTTTGTATGAAAAATTCGGATTCAGACTGACGGAAGTGAAAGACGAGACTTTATTATGGGGGCAGCGGCTCCGGGAAGAACGCTGGGATGCCGAGTTAGGCTGACGAAATGGAGGATCTATGAAACGGAAAATACACTACGCCTGGATTATCGTTTTTGTGACGTTTTTGACGCTTTTGGCCGTTCAAGGAGTGCGCCTTTCTTTCGGAGCCTTTATTCAGCCTTGGGAAGAGGAATTTTCAATGGACAGGGGCACGATTTCGCTTATTTCCATGCTGAGCTTCATTGTATATGGCGTGTCCCAGCCGGTGATCGGCAGGCTTGTCGACCGCTTCGGACCGCGGATCATTTTATCCCTCAGCACGCTTCTGGTCGGCTTGAGCATCTTTTTTACATATCTCGTGACTTCTCCGTGGCAGCTGTTTATTTTGTATGGCATCATCGTTTCTCTCGGCGTCGGCGGTGCGTCGAATGTCGCGTCGACCGTGATCGTGACCAATTGGTTCAATGAGAAGCGCGGGCTTGCATTCGGCATCATGGAAGCGGGATTCGGTGCGGGACAGATGCTGCTTGTCCCTGGATCGCTCATGATGATCCACTGGTTTAACTGGAAAGTGACCGTCATTGTTCTGGGATTGTTTTTAGCCGTTATTGTATTTCCGATCGTCATCTTGTTATTGCGGAACCATCCTTCGGAAAAGAATGTACAGCCGATCGGCGGCGCTCAGGGCGGCGAGATAAAAGAAGAGCCGGACGCCCAGCCGAAAAAGATTCCATACAAAGCCGTTTTTCTCAAAAGAACGTTTTGGTTCCTCGTCTTGCCGTTTTTCATTTGCGGATTTACAACAACGGGGTTAATGGATACCCATCTTATCCCTTTTTCGCATGACCACGGGTTTTCGACCGAAGTAACAAGCGCCGCTGTCAGCCTGCTGGCCGGGTTTAACATCATCGGCATTTTGATTTCCGGCGTCGTCGCTGACCGCTGGAGCAGCCGGAAAATTTTGTGCTTTTTATATGCCGTAAGGGCGCTGTCGCTTGTCATTCTGTTGTCGAGCCACAACTCGATGCTCCTGCTTTGCTTCGCGGTTTTGTTCGGTTTGGTCGACTTTGCGACCGTCGCCCCGACGCAAATGCTGGCAACCCAGTATTTCAGGCAGTATTCCGTCGGGTTCATTCTCGGCTGGCTATTCCTCAGCCACCAGATCGGTTCGGCGCTCGGGGCTTATTTGCCGGGCGTCTGGTACAGCCAAACAGGCAACTATAACCTGTCTTTCTACCTTTCAATCGTTATTTTGGCGGTAGCAAGCATTTTGAACATCCTGCTGCCGGAACCTAAAAAAATAAATCCAACACTGAATCAGGAAGGGCGTTCCGTCCAGAAATAATGAAAAAACCTGTTTTTGAAGTTCAAAAACAGGTTTTTCTTATGAATTAAGAAGTTTTATTCTTATTGTAAATATCAAATGCAACGGCAATCAGAAGGACGAGGCCTTTTATCGCCTGCTGCCAGTCGATGCCCAGGCCGAGCAGCGACATACCGTTGTTCATGACTCCCATGACAAGACCGCCGATGATGGCCCCGCCGATCGTGCCGATACCGCCGTAAGCCGAAGCCCCGCCGATGAAGCAGGCCGCAATGGCGTCAAGTTCAAACAGGTTTCCTGCTTTCGGAGTGGCCGCGTTTAGACGGGCGGCAAAAATCAAGCCTGAAAGGGCTGCTAAGACGCCCATATTGACGAAGACCATAAAGGTGAGCCGTTTTGTTTTGATTCCTGAAAGCTCGGCTGCTTTTTCATTGCCGCCGATCGCGTAGATTCTCCGCCCGATGACGGTTTTTTTCATAACGAATGTATACCCGGCGATTAAGACGAACAATGTGATCAAAATGAGAGGTATACCTTCATAAGTCGCGAGAATGTAGGTAAAAAGGTTGATAATGGCGATGATAAAAAACACCTTAACTGTAAACAGACCTTTTCCCTGCAAGTCAAATTGGAATTTCTTCTGCATGTTTCTCTGCTGAAGCTGATATACGAGATAAAGAATCGACACACCCGCTCCGGCGACAATCGTCGTCAAATGGAACGTGCCTCCGTTCAGCCAGTCCGGAATAAAACCGGACGCCATTTTTTGGAAGGACACAGGAAACGGAGCGATCGATTTCCCCTCCAGCACGATCATCGTGAGCCCTCTGAACAAAAGCATTCCCGCCAGCGTCACGATGAAGGCCGGAATCTTGACATAAGCGATCCAAAAACCCTGCCAGGCGCCGATTGCCGCTCCCAGAAGCAACGACAGGACGACCGCCGCAAACAGCGGCATATCGTTTTCAATGATCATCATCGCGGAGACGGCGCCGACAAAAGCGGCGACTGAACCGACTGATAGATCAATGTGTCCCGTGATGATGACGAGCATCATCCCAATCGCTAAAATGAGAATGTAGCTGTTTTGCAAAATCAGGTTCGTAATGTTCAGCGGTCTCAGCAAAATTCCGTCTGTCAATATTTGAAACAGCAGCATAATAAACACGAGCGCAATGACCATGCTGTATTTCCGGATATTCTGCTTATACATATCGCGAAACAGCTGAAAGTAGCCGGGCTGAGCGCGGTCTTTATCCGTTTGCACCGGTGTCTGCATACGCTTCTCCCCCTCTCTTCATGCGGATGGTCATATATTTCATCAGCTTCTCCTGATCGGCTTCTTCTTTGGAAAATTCGGCGGTGATTTCCCCCTCACACATCGTATAGATTCTGTCGCACATCCCCAGCAGCTCGGGAAGCTCCGAAGAGATCATGATAACCGCTTTACCCGCTTCGGCAAGCTGATTGATGACGCCGTAGATTTCGTATTTGGCGCCGACATCGATGCCGCGCGTCGGTTCATCCAGGATTAAAACGTCAGGCTCCGCGAAAATCCACTTGCTCAGCATGACCTTCTGCTGGTTGCCTCCGCTTAAATTTCCGGTCCGCTGGCTGATATCGGGCGTCTTGATGTTTAATTTCCGGCGAAAATCCTCCGCTTCATGTTGTTCGCGCCGCTCGTCCATCACCAATCGGCTCGACACCTTATCCAGTTTCGACAGCGTAATGTTTTCTTTAATGCTGTCCTTCAGAATCAAACCGTTTCCTTTCCTGTCCTCCGTCACATAGACGATGCCGTTTTTAATGGCATCTTCAGGGTGGTTGATGTAAAGCTCCCGCCCGTCTTTTTCGATTGTGCCGGAAATGTTTTTCCCATATGATCTTCCAAAAATGCTCATCGCCAGCTCCGTCCTTCCGGAGCCCATCAGTCCGGCAATTCCTGCGATCTCGCCTCTTTTCACGGAAAACGCCGCCATGTTTACCACTTTGCGGTCCTGTTGAAGAGGATGGTGAACTGTCCAATCCTTCACTTCAAAGATGACGTCGCCGATCTCGGCGCTTCTGTCAGGGTAGCGGTTTTGCAGCTCCCTGCCGACCATGCCTCTGATGATCCGGTTTTCAGTCAATTGCCCGCTTTGAACATCAAGCGTTTCGATCGTCTGTCCGTCCCGGAGCACGGTAATCGAATCTGCGACTTTCGTAACTTCATTTAATTTATGGGAAATCATAATCGAAGAGATTCCCTGTTTTTTCAGTTCGAGCAAGAGCTGCAGCAGATTCTCGCTGTCAGCTTCATTTAAAGCCGCCGTCGGTTCATCCAAAATCAAGAGCTGCACTTTTTTTGCCAAAGCTTTGGCGATTTCAACAAGCTGCTGCTTTCCGACGCCGATTTGGGAAACAAGCGTATCCGGAGATTCTTGAAGCCCGACTTTTTTCATTAATTCGAGCGTTTCCAGCTTTGTCTTTCGCCAATTGATGACGCCGCGGCTGGCCTGTTCATTGCCCAAAAAAAGATTTTCCGCAATGGAAAGCTGGGGGACGAGCGCCAGCTCCTGGTGGATGATGACGATCCCCGCTTCCTCGCTTTGCTTAATATTTTTGAATTGGCATACTTCCCCTTTATATAAAATGTCGCCCGTATACGCACCGTACGGATAGACGCCGCTCAGCACCTTCATCAAAGTCGACTTGCCCGCCCCGTTTTCCCCGCAGAGGGCATGGATTTCGCCCGCTTTAACGCGAAGGTGGACATTGTCGAGCGCTTTGACGCCGGGAAACTCCTTCGTGATGCCTCTCATCTCTAAAATGCAATCGGACATCGGATCACTTCCCTAATTCCGATTCTTTATAGTAACCGCCGTCAACGAGCACTTTTTTGTAGTTCTCTTTGTCGACGACGACCGGTTCAAGCAGGTATGATGGAACGACCTTCTCTCCGTTGTCATACGTCTTTGTGTCATTGACTTCCGCTTTTTCGCCTTTTAAGACGGATGACGCCATCTCAACGGCTTTTTTCGCCAGCTCTCTCGTATCTTTGAAAATGGTTGAGGTCTGCTCCCCTTTAATGATCGAATTCACGGAAGCAAGCTCTGCATCCTGTCCCGTAATAACCGGCAGCGGCTTCTTGTCCGAGCCGTAGCCCGCACCTTTTAAGGATGAAATGATTCCGATGCTGATTCCGTCATACGGTGAAAGCACCGCATCAAGCTTCGCCTTTGTATAATGCGCACTCAGCAAATTGTCCATCCGGGATTGTGCGGTTGCGCCGTCCCACCTGAGCGTCGCCCCTTGCTCAAATGAAGTCTGGCCGCTCAACACCTTTAATTTGCCCGAATCGATATAAGGCTTCAAAACAGACATGGCGCCGTCAAAAAAGAAATGCGCGTTGTTGTCGTCGGGCGATCCCGCGAACAATTCGATGTTGAACGGCCCTTTTTTGTCTTTTAAGCCAAGCTTTTCTTCAATATATTTCCCTTGAAGTTCCCCGACTTTATGATTGTCAAATGTCGCATAATAGTCGACATGTTTGCTGTTCATGAGCAGCCGGTCATAAGAAATGACTTTAATATCCTGCTTGTTTGCTTTCTCTAGGACGTCGGTCAGCGCTTCTCCGTCAATCGAAGCAATGACAAGCACATTGACGCCCTTTGTAATCATATTTTCGATTTGTGAAACTTGGTTTTCAACGACATCTTCCGCATACTGCAGATCCGTTTTATAACCGAGCTTTTCAAACTCTTTCACCATGTATTTCCCGTCATACACCCAGCGTTCCGATGACTTTGTCGGCATTGAGATTCCGACGTAGCCTTTGTCTCCCCCTCCGCTTGCCTGATTCCCCGAACAAGCGGTAACGATGAGACAGAAAAGCATTGCAGTGATCAACAGCCAGCATTTTTTCATGCTTGGTATCCCCCTTTTTGATTTCTCCCATCATGAATCATGCCAACTGTACCATGTCTTTCGAATGTCCGTCTTTTGAATTAATTAACTATTTTTATAAAAATCAGACTTTTTTGAAGCGCTTACATTACAATTTTCCTCCTGTTCTTTCAATTCCCGACATGCGGCGGTACTGATTGGGGGATACACCCATCGTCTTTTTAAATACAGTGCTGAAATAGTGCTGTGTATCATAGCCCGTTTGTTCGGCAATGTCATGAATTGAAAGAGGGGTTGTCTCTAACAGGTGAACCGCTTGATCCATGCGCATCTCCGTCAAAAGCTGAACAAATGTCACGCCGAGCTCCTTCTTCATCATTCTGCTCAAATAGACGGACGAGACTTGAAGCGCATCCGCCATCTGTTTTAAAGAAAACTCCCTTTCAGTGAAATGCTTTTGCATATACTCCTTGGCCCTTATGACAACCGGCGAGATATTGAATGCTTTCGACACTTGCTGCCTGCAGTGCTGATAGCATTGCGGGGCTGAGCGGCCGTTTTCAGCAAGCTTCGCAAAACAGACGGCTGCGCTTGCCTGCAATTCGGCTTTGATCATCTCTGCAAGCGCCCGCTGTTCGGCTTCCGTAACAGAACGCCACAGACAGGCGGCGATCAGGCGGTCTCCGTCGAAAAATACGGCTTTATCTCGCTCGTTAATAAAAAAACGTTCTACTTTTTCTTTCAGATTGTCGGCTTCAGACGGTTTGTTCCATACATGTCCAGCCGCGATGACGCCGAGCGTTTCAGGATTGCGCGCCGGCAGACGGAGGCATTCGAGCTGCCGGTAAACGTCTTCTTCGTCTGCCCGGTTTTCGATCCAGCTTCTGAAAACATGCTCCTTCAGAAGGCCGAGGTTTTGTTGAATATGCTGCTCAGCAAGCTTTTGCTCGCTCAGCTTCTTTTTCTCAGCTGCAAGCGACACGCTGATCTTTTTGAGCACTTGTTCCAGATGAGCGGGATCGACCGGCTTTAACAAATAATCATCAACATTCAGCCGGATCGCTTCTTGCGCGTATGCAAACTGATCGTAGCCCGTCACGATGACAAAGCGGCACTGGGGCAAGGCGCCGCGGAGCTTTTTCATCAAGGCAATTCCGTTTACGATCGGCATATTCAAGTCGACAATCAATAAGTCGATACCGTGTTTGAGAGCGAGCTCAAAAGCCTCCTCGCCATTCTCCGCTTCAGCCGACACCGACATTTGATAGCGCTCCCAAGAGACGGCATCCCGTATTCCTTCCCGAATCCACGGTTCATCATCGGCAATCAGTACGCGCCAACATTCACTCAAGGCTTGTTCCCCCTTTTGCTAAAATTGGTAGCCGTATCGTGACGGCGGTTCCGGCTCCTTTCCGACTTTCAACCGTTATACCGTACGGCTCGCCAAATGTAAGAGCGATCCGTTCATGGACGTTGATCATGCCGTAGCCCGCTGTATCGTCCCTGTGTTTGAATTGATCCGTTATTTGCTTTAGCGTCTCTTCATCCATTCCGGCTCCGTCATCCTCGATTTTGATGATTAGCGAGCCATCCTCCTCCATGCCTTTGATCGCAATATGCCCCGGCCCCTTTTTTTCTTTAATTCCGTGATAGATCGCATTTTCGACGATAGGCTGAAGAACGAGCTTCAAAATCAGGCGGTCATCACAAAGCCCGGTCATTTCGATTGAGTAGTTTAATTTATCGCGGTATCTCGCTTTTTGGATTTTCAAATAGTTTTCAACATGTTCAAATTCATCAGACAGCGGGATGATATCTTTCCCTTTGCTCAAGGAAATGCGGAACAGCTTGGATAAAGCCTGCACGAGATCGCTGACCTCTTCCGCTCCTTTTTTCCTTGCCATCCAATTGATTGTATCCAGCGTATTGTAGAGAAAGTGAGGGTTGATCTGCGCCTGCAGCGCTCTTAATTCGGCTTCTCTTTTTTGGCGCTCCTGTCTTTCTGTAACGGACATCAGCTCGCGGATTCTGAACATCAGGCGATTGAAGCTTTTTCCCAAAAGGCCGATTTCATCTTCCCTTTCCTCCTGATACAATGTTGAAAAATTCCCGCTTTCCGCCGTTTTCATGACAGCATTCAGCTTCAAAATCGGCCGCGACATGGAATGGGACAAATAATAGGAAGCTGACATTCCGAGAAACGCCGCCGTCAATAAAAACAAAAGCACATACAAGTGGATTTCCTTCACTTCGAAAACCGGTTCACCCGCTTTAAAAACGCCGACCGTCGTCCAGTTCGTAAAGGAAGACGTCTCATAAATGAACTGATATTCCTCTCCCTTGATCCGCTTCGAAAAATATCCAGAACGTTCTTGACGGAACCACTTTTTCGGCAGAAATAGATTCGAAGTCTCCGGCGAATAAATATTGCCGCCATTTTCATCCATGATCATCAAATAACCCGTTTTCCCCAAGCGGATATTTTTTGTCGCTTCTGCGAGGACGCGCAGCTTCAAATCGATGAGTACAACGCCTTTCACATGCTGTGTTTCAGGATCGATAACAGCTCTGACGGCGGAAACGACCTCATCTTCCCTATAGTGCACATGGCTTCTGATATTCCGGTTGACAGGCTTCCCGATCATCTTGAAAATCCCTTCATTGTCGAGAGCCGCCTGATACCATGGTTCTTTTGTCAAATCTGTCGGCGTGCGTTCATACATCTCATTGCTGATCATCTCACCCTTATCATTGACAACGAGAATACCCGCTGCTTCGGAATATAAAGAAGTCAGGCCCTGCAAAAACGTCCTTCGCTTATAATCCGCCTCTCCATCCTCCTTTTTATGACTAAAAAACGCTTCCATTTCTTCATTCATTGATATTAAATATGTCAGGTTCTGCATGTGGCTGACATACACTTCAGCCGTCTTGTTCACTTCGCCGATCAGCTGCAGTGTTTGGTCGATCACCTGTTTTTCAATAATATTTTCAACGGCCCATCCCGATAAAATGCCCAGGCCGATCGTCGGCAGCATGCTGATTAACAAGAGAAGGCTGATCAGCTTATGACGGATCGGCGCATTATTGATCAAACGTTTAATCATTCGCATAATAGGCTGCCACATTTTCTTTCGTTATGATGGTAATGCCTGTGTCGATTGCGGCCGGAAGCGGGCGTTCATGCTTCAGATGGTGATTTGAGAAAAACAGCATGTGCAGCGACCAATAGCCCATTTGCCATGTGTCCTGGCTCATTGTCGCGGAAATCGATCCGTTTTTGATGCCGTCCAGCGTTTTCTTGTCTTTATCAAAGCCGATGATACATACTTCCCCTTCAAGTCCCGCCTCCTTCACAGCACGGGCCACGCCGCTCGCTCCATTGGCTTCAGTCGTGAAAATTCCTTTGATGGACGGATTTTCCTCCAAAATCTTCGCCGCTTCTTTTTTCGACGTCAGCTCATCCCCTTTTCCGTCCAAAACCGCGGCAACCTTCATGTTCGGGTATTTTTGCTTGATCGTTTGTTCAAAGCCCTTCGTCCTTTCCTGATGATTGTACTGCTGCGGCTGGGTAATGACCGCGGTTTCTCCCTTTCCATTCAAAAATTCGGCCATTCGCCTTGCGGCCACAGCACCCGCTTCCATATTATTTGTGCCGATATATGTAGAAGCTTTGCTGAGCGGGGCGTCTGAATCAAATAAAACGATCGGAATACCCTGCTCGTGCGCCTTGTCGATGACAGGGTTTAAAGCTTTTGGGTTTATTGCCGAAACAGCGATTCCCGCCGGTTTTTTTGCAATCACCTGCTCGAGGACGGTCGTTTGCTCATGGACATCATAATGGGCCGCCCCCCGATACTCGACAGAGACGTTGAAAAGCTGCGCGGCATCCTCAAAGCCTTTCAGACCGCTCTTCCAATATTCGATTCCCGATTGAAACGTGACCATCACGTATTTTTCGGACAGACTGCCTGCGGCCGCAGGCCTCCTGCTTTCTTCTGCAGAACCGGCTTTATCGCCCCGGGAGTAGTCGTAGACATACAGAAAAAACAAACAGAGCATCACGGCATAAACAACTAACAGCTTCTTCATCTTCATCCCCCTGTTGGTCGAGGACAAGACAGCGTTTACAATCTATAAATATATATTTAGCCGCATTTTTTTCTAAGAACCCAGCTGAGCATCCTGACAGAAATTCCGCCCGTCCTCCTTTATTCATCACAAACAGACAATTCCCCCTTGTTCTTATGAAATATCTAATCTATTTGACATTCTGTTCGAAAAACCCTGTTTAGGGTTGGCAAGATCGCCTCTTTCTTAAAATTACCTTAAAGTTTGTGAAACAAAAAATAAACACACCAAAAATCCAAAACTTAAGAACTATGTCTTTTGACCTTGCAGGAAAATGGAGAAATGTGCAAAATCGCAGTCATAATAAGGAATCCCCTGCTCCACCGCTCAACTAGATTCTTTGTTCACGGTACATTTTTCCCATTCAACTCATTTATACCATGTTGTAACATTAATAAGGTCCTTTAATGAACGGAACCCAACAGGTCATTTGAATCAAATTTTCCGGGAGGTGGCAGTAACATGATCTGGGAAAAAACAGTTTTATACGGGCTGCAAGGTACACTTCTCATCAAAAAACAACAGCTCGAACAACTGAAAAATTGCCAAACTGAATTAGAAGCAGATAAAAAGGAATTTGACGATTCAAAAGACAGTATCAAAAAGCCCGAACTGTCGCCGACGACATGGCAGGGCAGCCTGGCTGATTCTTTTAAAAACGTCAGAAGCGACATGAAAACGGCATATAATGATATTTGCGGAAAGCAGCTAAATGAAGTGTTTAAACAATTAAAGGAGAAAATCTCTTCTTTAAATGATGATATTGATTCGCTAGGTAAGGATATCAGCTCATTAAAAACGAAAATCGAAAAACTGGAAAAAGAAGAAAGAGAAGCCCGCCGCTAAAGGAGTGATTACGATGGGTCAAGAAATCAAAGTCAAAACGGGCGAAGTCAAACAGGCGCTCTCAAAACTGAAGCATTCAGCCCAAGCCGTGAAGCCGAACGTGCAGACAGATATCAGCGGCAAAAACAACCTTGACGTCGTCAAAAA
Source organism: Bacillus sp. FSL R7-0646 (assembly GCF_037969865.1). NCBI lineage: Bacteria > Bacillati > Bacillota > Bacilli > Caryophanales > Bacillaceae > Bacillus > Bacillus sp. FSL R7-0646. Next base: position 434,655 of record NZ_CP150217.1, on the reverse strand, counting down.
AATCGAAAGCATGAACAAAGATTTGAAAAGCCTGACAAAAGCATACGCATCGGCTCTCGCTAAACAAATTGCGCAAACCGAGCAGGCTGTCAACGCCATAAAAGACGCCGACAAAAAGCTGTCGTCATCGATCAAAGCCAAGTAGAAGGAAGGGACTACGCATTGAAAACTCTAGATGTTCAGGCTTTTCAAACCGGCCTAGACAAAACGCTGACCGAATTAAAAAACCAGACTGACGAGATTTCAAAAGTCAAACAAAGCATCAAAGGCCTCACCTCCCTTGACGACGCCTTAAAAGGCGCGGGCGGTGAAGCGATCCGCTCGTTCTACGAAGAATGCCACACCACTTTTCTTCTTTTTTATGAATCTTTTATTTCCGACTATAAAGGACTTTTAGAAAAGACGAAAAGTGCGCTTCATTCCCTTGAACCGAACCAAAACGGCTTTATCTCGCAAAGCTTTCTTGAGAACGAACTCCATGACGGCGTCAGTCAAGCCGAATCGCTGACTGGCAGATTGACGTCAAAAGCCAACCAGACGATGGCCACTGTCAGCCACATCGTCGACCTGCCCGACCTAGACGATTCAGCCGTCAACGAAAACGCAAAAAAAGCGCAAAGACAAATCAGCGAGACGCTCGAAAAGCTCCACACCTTCGACCGCGAACAGACAAATGCGCTGAAAGCGGCGAGAGAAGACCTCGATACGATGAAGCAATACATCCAGCAGCTGGAGAAAATGTATACGGGGCCGAAGATTGAAATATCGGAATATAAAAGCGGTTCAATTTTAAAACCGCAAAATGACTCAACAATCAGTCAAGCTCCCGGCGGCCTGCAAAACGACCTGCAAAACCCCGGCGAAACACCGATGGAAAAGATGCTTGGGCGATTAGAAGAAAAAGCGGCAGAAACGTTAACGAATCCTGATACACAGGATAAAGAAAAAACAAATATAGCACACGAAATTCTTAGTTACTTCGAAACATTCGGAGAACCATTAGATGTCGGTGATAAAGCCTTATTAGGGTATCACGCAGCCAACGCAACAGCATCAATCGCGTGGACGCGAAAATTAAAAATTTATTATCAAGGAGGAAAACCGACGAAGTGGCAGCGATTTAAAGGGGAATATAAATTTCAGGTCATGTCACATCGTTCTTGGACTTCTCAAGGAGATCACAGTTCGAAAGTTGCGAGAACCATTAAAAACATCTCTGACTCGAATCCAAGCAACCCATTACTTAAAAAAGCGCAAAAATTTGTCGCTTCTTATGATAGTCCATCCATGATGTTTAAACATGCTGTGGGGTTCCCTAAAAATCAACATAGTTTTATAGATGGGAAAGAATTTCGCAAGAGAGCTGCCCTGAGGACAAAAGCGGGTGCGGTTGATATAATGGAGTCCACAGCCAAGGCAAAAGGGTTTACTGCATTAGAAAGAGGAGTCCCTATTGTTGGTACCGCAGTTACTTTCGCTTCTAACCTTACAGAATATACCGATCCCGAGAACTCGGACAAAAGTTTTGCAGAAAAAACAGGACGTTTCGCAGCAGGTGTTGGTACAGACATTTTTGCTGTTTCTACAGGTGTTGAAATTGGAGCAACAATAGGAAGCGTCGGCGGTCCTGTGGGAGTGATTGTTGGTGGAGCGATAGGCGGAGTAGCTGGAGCAATTGCTAGCTCTTCATACGGTGATGCAATTAAGGATGCTGGTGAAAAAGTTGCTGGTTCTATTGAAAAAGGAATTAAAAACAGTTTTGAGTCTGTGAAAAGTTGGTTTAAATAGATAGGAGGCATTATGACGCCGAAAGTATTTGTTGAATATGCTGAATATTTGATTGCTGCTATTTTAAGTTCTCAATTTGTATTTGGACTTTGCACTTTATTTCTTGGGTATATAACTATGAATTATTATGAGCAGGGGACTTTCAGACCCCCCTCAAATATATTTAAAAAAACTGTTAATTTCGGTTTTGCATTGATTTTTGGTGCAAGTTATTTTACATATAAACGACTATATAGATATAACTTGTTCCTAAGAAAATTTTATTATGCCCTTTACCTTCTGGGGAGCGGTATTTTAAGTATCATCATTTTCTATATTTTATCATTTATCCTTCACTTCATTTTCAAGGTTTAAGTTTATAATCAAGGATGTGAAAACAATGAAACACCTCATCACATGTACATCAGAAGAACTAGCGCTTTTAGTAGGGTTATGTGACTATCCTGGTGTTGCAAAAGGAATTCTTGAATCATCGTTAGGAAAAAAATCAAAAAAAGAATGGGATGCAATCTTAGAGGCAACTGTCAACCAGCTCATTTTAAAACAATACTGGGACGAAGAAAAAAGTTCAAAAGACGAAAATCCTTTAAGCGAAGAAATGCAGAAATTCATCGTTTCCTATGTGAATTCAGAACAAATGATCCGCTGTTCCAACCTTGACAATAAAAACACTTTAATGCTTCACCATTTTGAAAATGAAACATGGCTTTTCCATATGATTGACCGCGATATCATCCATGAATTTGCGTATGTCGACGAGCAGGAAATTGCCCAGCTGATGAAAGACTATTACCACTTTTCAACTGATGAGGAACATATTCCTTTAAAATTTCGTCTTTCAGATAAATGCTTTGACTGGCTGAGTAATAAAGACATGACAGAAAAGGTTCGGAAGAAAAGTTCTTTTTCACCTGAGGAAGAACATAGCTTTAATCAATTGATAGCCGATCTTGAAGCAAACCAATGGTCGCTAAACAACATCTCACATTTTTACATCCCTAGCTTAAACGATGGACCTTTCTTGCAAAATATCGTCTTTTTTATTCCATCTGCCCGTGGCGTTTGGGTTGCTCAGTATGATGAACACAATGAAAAACCTGTACATATTTCATTAAGGACACTTGAGCAATGGAACGAATTATTAAAAGGGCTTGAGTATACAGTATCTTTTCAAAATACATAATGCCGCAATGCGAGAATAAATACATTTCAAAGCATCTCACATCGGGATGCTTTCTCTTATCTCAGTTTCCCGAATTATTGTTTCAAGAAGATAGACGAGATATGAAAAAACACAAAGCCAAACGTTGCCGATGCAGAAAACACCCATCAAGAAAAGGGGCTCAATATGAAAAACGAAAAAAATTTTCTATATAAAAAAATAAACGAAGCTATGATCATCTTCACGATTTTATTCCCTGTGGTTGGTATCTTTTTTGTCATCATGACGATATGGGGTTTATTGGAACAAGCCCCTTCAGAAATTCCCTTGTTTGTTTCGGTTATCAGCTTGTTCTTTTTCGTTCTTCCGCTCCTATTGCATATCTTCAGAAAAAAGGTCTGGCTGAAAAAACACATGGAGAATTATAAAAATTCAGAGGGATAAGCGGAGGAATATAAGTTTTGCTGAGATTAAAAGAAACGGTTGTATACAAAGATTTACCTTACAATATTCAATCTCATTTGAAGGCTCCCGTCAGCCGGGAAACGAAATGGGGAATGGCCTGTTTTATCGTGTTGGTGCTGGATATTCTCTGCATATTACCTGTGCTGGCGAGCAAAGTCGAATTTTTCACTTTTGCCGTCCTCCCTGTCGCTATTCTGATCAATGTTTGGATGATCCTCATAAATACCAGAAACATGACCGAATATCTTCATCACCTTCAATATGTTCGGTTTATGGGCGTATCTTTCAGCGGTATGTCATATTGCCAGCTGATCACGGCGCAAAAAATGATGTTTTCTGCCATCGGTTTTCATTTACCGTTGATCAGTCTGTCACTATTCATATATGCCGCCTCTATCTTCCTCGTCATTCGGTATTACTTGGCTGTATTCCCTGATCCTAAAAGAGGCAAAAGGGAGACAGCAGCTCCGACAGGGATGCTTTTGGCGGCTGTTCCGGCGGCCGGTTATATGATAAGTCATGCTGTTTTGCGAGTTTCAGAGTCTGCCGTCTATTTGTTGATGAGTATCGTCTATCTGCTTATGGCTTGTTTATTTTCTATAATGGGGGTCAAATTCATCCACAAATACTTCTTCATCAAAGCGAATCAAGATATCATCAGACAGCATAGGATTTAAGGCACAAGGAGATGTCATGTTTGAAAGGCAGAAATAAAATCATTTTCTTAGTTTATTCCCTATATGCAACAATCATCATTTTGGCCGCCCTTGTCAAACCTGCAATCAACTGGAAGGAAAGGCTTGCCGTCATCGGCTTTATGTTCGTTTCAATTTCTTTATTCACATTCATCATTTATGTGTTTATAAATAAGCCGAAGAAAGATCAAAGCGCGCCCCGATGCAACATCGTCGCGAAAATCTTTTGGAAGAAACACAGAAAACCGTTCACGCTCTCTTTCTACTTCGTCGGCATACTGATTGTGGGAATATCCGTGTTTTCCATGTCCGAACTCTCACTCGCTTGGAAATCCGGCATGTTTGCGATTCTGTTTGCCGTGATATCGGGCAATTTTTTTGCGGTTTATCAAACGGCGAATCAAATGCTGAACCGGTCTTGTTTGGAAAGAATGCCTGACGAAGAATGAAAAGCTTTTTATGTCAGTTAAAAAACGCTTGAGACCGCTATTCATAAAGGAGTTATGATGTCACCAGAAACTTTTGTTGAATATACCGAATACTTAATCGCCGGTATGTTGGCCGCTCATTTCGCTTACAGTTTGTGTTTTTTAATCATTGCGAGTCATATGATCATTGAATATGAAAAAATGATCTTTTTAAAACCTGAAAAACGGTCCCATAAAATCACAAATACATTCGTTTTTCTTCTTGTCGGCACCGGCTACTTTGTTTACAAACGGCTATTAAGATACAACTGGTTCCTGAGAAAACTGTATTTCGCCCTTTATCTTGTGGGCAGAGGCATCTTAAGCATCATCATCTTTTATATTTTTTCTTTTCTGGTCCATCTCATTTTCAGCGTTTAAATCATTTACAATTGGAGAGATCCGAATGTCTAATTTTCTACAAAAACCAAGAAACAAAGCCATCTTATCCGTCTACCTGTTTTTCGTATGCGGCTCCGTTCTAAGCGCCGTTCTGAATCCGAAGATGAGCATCGGGGAAAAGCTGTTTATCCTCTGTTTTAATATTTTCTCGGCAACTTTATTCGCATTTCTCATTTATCTACTGCTAAATAAATTGATGAAAGATGAAGACCGCAAACACCCGGCAGATCCCGAAAAAAACGGGATTAATCAAGTGATTTGGAAAAAATACAAAAAGCCTCTGATCCTGTTTGTTTATTTTGGCAGCCTGTTTGCCGTCTGCGCTGCTATTCTTCCCATGCCGATATATACCGTTGCTGAAAAGCTCGTGATCCTTTCGATCGCCATTATTTTTATTACAATTTGCTGTATCCTGGCTTATAAAGTGACGAATAAAATGCTGCAGAAATAATTGAAAGGACCATGGTTCGCCATGGTCCTTTTCTTCATTTCCTCAGCTCCCCCAGCGTCTCTTCCCACCGCCGCAAAACCGCCGCTTCATCCTTCAGCTTAATCTGAACGCCGGAGATGATATCAGCGTATTTTGCGATATCTTCCCGGGCCGCTTCGACCGTACCGGCGAAGCGCGCTCTCGGGTGTTTGGCGTCTCTTAATTCGGGCAGTTTCTTTAAAGACAGCCGCACATAATGTGCTTTGCCTTTCCAGCAAGCGACGAAGAGCGCCCGTCCTGTTCTCGCAATATTCGCGGTCGTCGTTGTGCCTTGCCAGAGAGCCAGGCGGATGTCGGTTTTGTTCAGGGCAAGGATTTCGCCGGCGCTGATCATCGCCGTGTGCGGCCAGCCGTCTTCTGTGACGGTCTGGAGCATCATCGCTTCGTGCCGCTTACCGGCGAGCTTCTCTCCGTTTAAAAGCTGAAATAGTTCGTTTGATAGCTGAGCCATGCCGGATGCCTCCCTTTAGATTTTCCGGTCTGGAATCGCCGGCACTTGTACAGCTGTTTCAACTTCAGCGGGATCGATTTTAAAGGCCGGATTGTATTTTTCAGGATTTGTGATCGTCTCCGGCTCTGATGACCTCCAAGTGAAAAAGCAGTGCTGGCATTGATAGACTTCCCAGGCTCCTTCAACGGGTGATTTGCTGACGGTTTCCGCTTTTTTTAATTCGCAGCGCGGACATGTATGCATGATGAAACACTCTCCTCTTTTATTGATTTAGCAGATTCATTAATTTTGCTTCCCACTCTTTCGTTCCTATAGGGGAATCGAGCGGCTGTGAATAGTGTCCCCTTGTTTCCGGTGCAGCCGGCGTTGTCGCGTCCAATATCATTTTGTGGGTGATTCCCGCCGGTTCAGAACCTGGATCTAGCGCCAAAACGGATAAATCCGGGATGATGACTGCATCGTGTTTCGGATGCATTTTCGTTGAGATTGCCCACATCACTTGCGGGAGGTTAAACGGATCGACGTCTTCGTCAACGAGGATCACCATTTTGCAGTAGCCGAGGCCGTGCGGAGTTGTCAGCGCGCGCATGCCGACGGCTTTGGCGAATCCGCCGTAGCGGCTTTTCGTTGATACAATGGCGATCAAGCCGTGCGTATACATCGCGTTTACCGCGACAATTTCATTCGGATACGCCTCTTTAAGCTGCTGGTAAAGCGGCACACATGTATTAATGCCGACCATATAGTCAACCTCAGTCCAAGGCATGCCTAAATACAGGTGTTCAAAAATCGGATTGTTGCGGTGGCAGACGCGCTTGATTTTGATGATCGGCATGCTTCGTCCGCCTGAATAGTGGCCGGTAAACTCGCCGAACGGACCTTCATACTCGCGTTCGCCCGCAAGGATCTCACCTTCGAGAACCACTTCTGCGCCCCATGGGATATCTAAGTTAGACAGTTTTGATTTGACGATTTTATATGGTTCGCCTTGCAGGGCCCCTGCCATCTCGTATTCTGATTGATCGTATAAGAGCGGTGTGGATGCCGCCGTTGCAATAACCGGTTCGCAGCCGAGCGCAATCGTGACAGGCAGGTTTTCGCCGCGCTCTTCAGCCTGACGCAGGTGGATCGCAATGTCATGCTGCGGGACGGGCTGAATGCCGAGGCGGTCTTTGCCTTTTACCTGCAATCTGTACATGCCGACGTTTTGCTTGCCGAAGTGGTCCGGATCCTCGACATCTCTCGAAATGACGCATGCCTTGTCTAAATAAAAGCCGCCGTCGCCCTGATTGATGCGGAAGAGCGGCAGAATGTCAAACAGGTTGATGTCTTCTGTGATTTCGTTTTCGTGAAACGGCGCTGTCTCCTCTCTTTGCACTTTTACTGGAAACTGATTATAACGGCGCGCGAACTCAAAGAATTGTTCTTTAACCGGCGTGTCTTTTGGAAGGCCGAGCATTAATGCGTGGTTCGGCCAGGAGCCGATTACATTCAGCGCGATTTGGGCATTGTTATAGCCGTAAATGTTGTTGAATAAAAGAGCGGGTGATTTGTCTCCGAGGTTGTTGGCGGCGCGTGCAGCTGCTCCCAAATCGGGTTCCGGCTTCACCTCTTCCTGGACTTCAAGAAGCTGTCCTTCTTTTTTCAGCGTATTTAAAAAATCTCTAAAATCTTGATAAGCCATTCTGTTATCCTCCTTATTTCTCCTGTTTCATACCTTCCCAGCGCTTCGCTTCAGACAGATGGATGCCAAATTGGTCCAGCGTCCGAAATACGATATGATCGACCATTTCGGTCAGATTTTGGGGATGATTATAAAAAGCCGGCATCGGCGGCAGGATCACCGCCCCCATTTTTGTCAGCTCAAGCATGTTTTCAAGATGAATCTGGTTCAGCGGCGTCTCCCTTGTTAACAGAACGAGCTTTTTCCGTTCCTTCAGCATGACGTCCGCCGAACGGGTCAAGAGGTTATCCGCCATACCGGTGCGGATGCCCGCCAACGTCTTCATACTGCACGGTGCGACAATCATTCCGTCCGTTTGAAAGGAACCGCTTGAAATGCGGGCCGCCTGGTCTTTGTGGGAATACGTAAAAGATGCGAGCTTTTCCACGTCTTTCATCGTATATCCCGTTTCGTGCAGGATCGTTGCCGCTGCCCACGGAGAGATGACAAGGTGTGTCTCTGCGTCGGTTTTCTTCAGCCACTCCAGCATCCGCACGCCAAATACCGCGCCGGTCGCGCCCGTGATTCCGACGATGATGTTCATATGCGCCCCCCCTTTCCTTCCTGGTGCTTCAGTTAAAATGATACGCCTCTATTTACCATATTGAAAATATCTGTTAAATCTATATATAATACTCTAAAGGTATAAAAAGGAGTGCCGTGAAAATGGATATTCGCCAGTTAAAATACTTCGTTACAATCGCCCGGGAAGGAAAAATTACAACGGCGGCGAAGCGGCTCCATATTGCACAGCCGCCGCTCTCCAGGCAGTTGAAGCAGATGGAAGAGGAGCTCGGAGTCGTTTTATTTGACCGGAACAAAAAGAAAAACCTGACGTTGACCTACGAAGGAGAAGTTTTTTTGAAAAGAGCAAAAGAAATCCTGCACAAGCTTGAGGATTCCATCTTGGAGGTGCGGGAGCTGCGTGAAGAAGTCAACGGAACCCTTGCCGTCGGCTCGACGATTTACTGCGCGGCCCTGCTGCTCTCAAAAGTCTCGAAGATCAGAGATATGTATCCGAATTTAATGTTTAACATTTGGGAAGGTGAGCCTTCACGGCTAAGCGAGCTCCTGGAAAGCCGGCAGATCGATGCAGCCGTCACGACAACGCCTATCCACAGCAAAAACACCGAATCAAAAAGCCTGCCGGAGGTTCCATGCAAGCTTGTTCTTCCAGGGAATCAGTCGTATGGCTTAAAAGGAGAAGCCGGAATGAAAGAAATTGCCGGCCTGCCGCTGATTCTGCTCAGGCCGTCGCACGGAAAAGGGATTTACGACGAGGTCGTCCATCACTTTCAATCATCTGGCCTCGAACCGAGGGTCGTTTGTGAGTGCCATGATTCTACAACGCTTCTCAGCCTCGTCACTTCGGGATTCGGAGCGACGATTCTGCCGCTGTCCATGCTGCCGGCGCATTTTGCACGGCATGTTCAGACATTGGAAATTCAAAACAATCCGTTCATTCTGCAGCCGTCTGTCGTTTGGAGGGCCGGCAGTTTTCTGCCGAAGCCTGTGAGAGAATTTTTGGCTTTATTTTGATAAGCGCCCGGGAATGCGCCAATAAAAAAAGAGAAGGCATCATGCCGATGCCCTCTCCTTCGCATTGGTTACAGCAGTTTCTTCCCTAACAATGATTCGATCAGTTCGACGGCCGCCTCACCGGTTTTATTTTTATGATCCAGTATCGGGTTGACTTCAACAAACTCGGCGGATGTAATGATATCTGCGTCATAGAGCATTTCCATCGCCAAATGGCTTTCCCTGTAGCTGATGCCTCCGACGACAGGGGTGCCGACTCCCGGAGCGTCACTCGGATCAAGACCGTCCAGATCAAGGCTCAGATGGATGCCGTCGCAATTTGCTGACAAATACTCGATCGTTTCCTCCATTACCTTCGTCATGCCGAGCCTGTCAATTTCATGCATGGTATAGACTTTCATGCCGGTTTCACGGATATATTTGCGCTCTCCTTCATCAAGCGAGCGCGCACCGATGATGACGACGTGCTCCGGTTTGATTTTCGGCGCATAGCCGTGGAGGTTGACCAGCTTTTCGTGGCCGACACCGAGACTTACCGCCAGCGGCATGCCGTGGATGTTGCCTGACGGCGATGTCTCAAGCGTATTTAGGTCTCCGTGTGCGTCATACCAAATCACGCCGAGCTGTTGATAATGCTTGGCTACACCCGCCAATGTCCCGATGGCAATGCTGTGGTCTCCGCCCAGCACGAGCGGGAAGCGGCGCTGCTCGACGACATTGTCGACGATATCGGCCAGCTTGCGGTTTCCTTCCAGTACGGAAACTAAATTTTTCAGCCCTTCGTCTCCTTTTGGCTGATCGCGGTTGATCGGCACATCGCCCAGATCATCGATATCATAGCCCAGCTCGTTTAAGCGCTCCACGATATGAGCGTAGCGAATCGCGCTCGGTCCCATATCCACACCGCGCCGCGCCTGCCCCAAGTCCATCGGCATTCCAATCAAAGAAACTTGTTTATTCATCAATAACCACCTCATCGTTTGTTTTGTTTTGATAGATCATTGCTTCTTGTCGATCAAGAGCCTGGCGTTTTTTCACAAACACGTGATAAACAAAGTAGCAGGCCGACATGAATAAAATCCCGCAGTACAATGCCATCCTCTGCTCTGAATCAAAAGCGAGGCTCACAAGGACGGCGCTGTTTAAAATAAATCCCGTCAGCGGCAAATAAGGATAAAGAGGCGTTTTAAATTTTAAGTCTTCAACCTTTCCGCCTTCTTTGACATATCGTCTGCGAAATAGCAGCTGTGATACCGTAATCGTGATCCAGCCGACTTGCGCGCTTAAACCGGCTAGAGACAAAAGCCAAATGTAGAGCGTTTCTGCTGCGACTACGCTTGAGATGAGGGACAAACCCGCAAAACCGAGCGTGATCCAAAGCGCATTCATCGGAATACCTCTTTTATTGACCCGGCTTAAAGCCTGAGCGGCCATTCCCTCTTTCGCCAGGGAATAAAGCATCCTCGTCGATGCGTACAAGCCCGAATTCGCCACCGATAACAAAGCAATTAAAATAACAAAGTTCATCAGATCGGCGGCATACGGAATGCCGATTTGTTCAAATACCACAACGAACGGACTTTCAACAACCCCCGCTTTTTCCCATGGAATCAATCCCGCCAGTACAAATACGGACAGGCCGAAAAACACCAGTGTCCGCCAGACCGTCTGTTTGATGGAGCGGGGCACCGTTTTTTCCGGATTTTCGCTTTCCCCCGCCGCGATCCCGATCAGCTCCGTCCCCTGAAAGGCAAAGTTGACGGTGATCATCGTGATAAAGATCGCGCCGAATCCGTTTGGAAAAATTCCGTCTCCAATCAGATTGGAAAAGAACGGTGCAGCCTGTCCGTCTTTCAAGTCGATGAGTCCGAACATCGCGCCTCCGCCGAGAATAATAAACAGAAGAATGACGATAATTTTGATGCCGGACAGCCAAAATTCCGATTCCCCGAAAGCCTTTGCCGATAAAGCATTGAGTGAAAAAAGCAGCAGCCCGAAAATCAAGCACCATATCCAGACGCCGACATCGGGAAACCATCTTTTCATCAGCTGCCCCGCTGACAAAAATTCCAAAGCAACAGTAACCGACCAGCCGAGCCAATAGATCCAGCCGACGGCAAACCCTGTAGCAGGCCCGATAAATTTTGTCGCGTACGTCTGAAAAGAGCCTGAAACCGGCATTGCCACAGCGAGCTCCCCAAGGCAGAGCATCGTAAAATACATGATCATTCCGCCCGCTAAATAGGAAAGAATCGCGCCGATCGGTCCGGCTTCATTAATCGTATAACCTGTTCCGAGAAAAAAGCCGGTTCCGATGACGCCGCCAAGCGAGATCATAAACAAATGGCGGGATTTCATCGTTCGTTTCAGTGTATATTGTTCACGGTTTTCATGATTCAAACCGCCTTCACCCCTTCCGTTTCAATTCTCCCTAATGTCAGCTCCCCCTATGACATATAGACTATTTTTTAAATCTTCTGAACATTTTCCTGATATTTCAATTTTTGACAAACTTCGCACAGACAGCGAAAAAACGGGCTGAACAATCCCCTTATTGTTCAGCCGTTCGCTTTACTTCGACAAAACACGGGTAATCTTTTCAATCGCCCAATCCAGATCCTCATGAGAAATGACAAGAGGAGGTGCAAAGCGAATTACCGTCTCATGCGTTTCTTTGCAGAGCAGCCCTTCTTCTTTCAGGCGCTCGCAATACGGACGCGCCGCCTCGGTCAGCTCTACCCCGATGAACAGCCCCCTGCCGCGCACTTCTTTGATTTTAGGATTATCAATTTGCGAGAGCTTTTCTTTAAAGTATTCCCCAAGCTCCAGCGACCGTTCAGCGAGCCGCTCGTCTTCCAGCACTTCAAGAGCTGCGATCGATACGGCGCATGCAAGCGGGTTCCCTCCAAAGGTCGATCCGTGTGAGCCCGGATTAAACACGCCAAGCACATCCCGGTTTGCTGCAATGCACGATATCGGGAACACGCCGCCTCCGAGCGCTTTACCTAAAATGTACATATCCGGTGTGACGTCCTCCCAATCAGAGGCGAACATTTTCCCTGTACGTGCAAGCCCTGACTGTATTTCATCGGCGATAAACAAGACATTGCGCTCTTTGCAGACTTCAGCAGCCTGCTTCAAAAAGCCTTCCGGCGGAATGACAATTCCCGCTTCACCTTGAATCGGCTCAATTAAAAAAGCGGCTGTATTCGGTGTGATCGCCTGTTTCAGCGCTTCCAGATCCCCGTATGGAATCAGCTTGATGCCGGGAAGCATCGGTCCGAAACCGCGTTTATACTCTTCTTCTGAAGATAGCGACACAGCCAGCATCGTCCGGCCGTGAAAATTGCCTTCACATGCGATAATTTCCGCCTGATTGTCCGGAACGCCTTTTACATCATAAGCCCAGCGCCGCGCTGCTTTAACTGCGGACTCAACCGCTTCCGCACCGGTGTTCATCGGCAGAACCATGTCCTTCCCCGTTAATGAAGCGACCTTTTCATAAAAAGGACCAAGCTGGTCATTGTGAAAAGCTCTCGAAGTCAGGGTGATTTTGTCTGCCTGATCTTTTAACGCCTGGATGATTTTCGGGTGCCTGTGCCCTTGATTCACTGCGGAATAAGCGCTCAGCATATCCATGTATCGGTTGCCTTCCGGATCTTTCACCCACGCGCCTTCCGCTTCAGAAATCACGATCGGCAGAGGATGATAGTTATTCGCGCCAAAATGTGCGGTTTGCTTCATAATTTTCTCGGACTTTGATAGAACCGTCATTCTGATTCCTCCTTCTTATTTTTGGACATACATGCCAGATGTCGTATTTTGTTTCACACTATCTTATATGCAAGTATCGTGCCAACTCTTAATACCGCAAATTTTCAGAACATTGCATGTGTAACTCGCAAAAAATTTTGCGGTTTTTATGCAAAGGTGCAAAAATAAATGCATATTTTTTTGCACCCTTATCAAGTCTTCACTTAAAATGGAGACAGATACGAACAAAGGGGGATATCAATTGCTGAAGGATTATGATTTTCTGAAACTTATTTTTCAAGGAATTATAGATGAAATCGATATCGGCTTGCATGTCGTCGATGAAAACGGCACATCTGTTGTCTATAACAAAAAGATGAGCCAGATTGAAGGGATGGATGTCGGCGATGTGCTCGGCAAAAACGTGCTGGACGTGTTTACGTTTGCCAGCCAGCATGACAGCACCCTCCTGCAGGCGCTGCATCACGGGAAAACGAACAAAAACGTCAAACAGACTTACTTTAATAACAAAGGACAGGAAATTACGACCGTCAATCATACATTCCCCATTATGGAAAACGGGAATACGAAAGGAGCGGTCGAGATTGCCAAAGATGTCACAAAGCTTGAACGCCTGATCAGAGAAAATATGAACAAAACAGAAAGCACAAAGTATACGTTTGACAGCCTGATCGGCGTCAGTCCGGCGTTCAAGGAAGTCATTGAACATGCAAAGCGGGCGACCCGGACCTCTTCCTCCATTCTGATCGTTGGCGACACCGGAACCGGAAAAGAACTGTTCGCCCAAAGTATACATAACGGAAGCCAGCGCTCAACGGGCCCATTCATCTCGCAAAACTGTGCAGCCCTCCCGGAAAGCCTTGTCGAAGGCCTATTATTCGGCACGGTCAAAGGCGCATTCACGGGAGCCGTGGATCGTCCGGGTCTTTTCGAACAAGCTGACGGCGGAACACTGCTCCTTGACGAAATCAATTCTTTGGACTTCAGATTGCAGGCAAAGCTTTTGCGCGCGATTCAAGAAAAAACGATCAGGCGGATCGGCGCTTCAAAGGATACTCCGATCGACGTCAGGATCATCGCGACGATGAACGAAGATCCAGTCGACGCTGTCAGCGGCCAGAGGCTGCGAAAAGATTTGTATTACAGGCTGAGCGTCGTCACCTTGTTTATTCCTCCATTAAAAGACCGGAAGGAAGATATTATGCCGCTCACGCAGCATTTTATCGACAAATACAACGCATTGTTCCAAATGGAGGTCAAGGGTTTTGAAGAAGAGGTGCGGCGGTTCCTGCTTTCATACGATTGGCCGGGAAACGTCAGGGAGCTTGAACATTTAATTGAAGGCGCCATGAATTTGATGTCCTACGAAGACAAAATCGAGCTGACGCACCTTCCATTGCAATACAGGACGAAACCAGCGGCAAAAGAGCAGCTGCCGCAGCAGGGCTATGATCTGTTCGCCCCGCTTCCTTCCGCCTCGGCCGCTCCTTTAAAGGAACAAATCGAGAATGCCGAAAAGTATTATATTCAAAAAACCGTTAAAAAATGCAATTACAATGTGTCACAAGCGGCTCGGGTGCTGGGGATCAGCAGGCAAAGCCTGCAATACAGGCTTAAAAAATGGAAGATCCGCTTCGATCAGGAATCAGAATGATCTTCTCTCCCTTTCATCACTAAAAACGTATTTCTTGACTCATACTAAAAAAGGTTTATGCTTTACTTTTGTAAGAGCCTTAAGTAAAATCATATCAACTAAATCCAATCAGTAAAGTGGGGAATAAAATGAAGAAAGCAATATTCGCTGTATTATTGACGCTGTTGATCACCGTGATGGCCGCATGCGGCGCGTCAGGGGACAATTCCAAGGATAAAAACGCAGCCGGCGACAGCCTCTGGTCTTCAATCAAAGATAAAGGCGTATTGACAGTCGGTACTGAAGGAACGTACGAACCTTTTACATTCCACGATAAAAAAACAGATAAATTAACAGGTTATGATGTCGAAGTGATGCAGGAAGTCGCCAAGCGCCTCAACCTGAAAGCTGAATTTAAAGAAACGCAGTGGGACAGCATGTTTGCCGGACTCAACTCAAAGCGTTTTGACGTCGTTGCCAACCAAGTCGGGAAAAAAGACCGTGAAGATCAGTACGATTTTTCTGATTCATATACAACTTCCCAAGCCGTCGTTGTCACAAAAGCGGACAACAACGATGTAAAGTCTGAAGGAGATGTCAAAGGGAAAAAAGCCGCGCAGTCTTTGACAAGCAACTATAATGACCTTGCGAAAAACGCCGGCGCTGAAATCGAAGGCGTAGAAGGAATGGCTCAAGCGTTTCAGCTGATTCAGCAGGGCCGTGTCGACCTCACCTATAACGATAAACTGGCGGTGCTGAACTATTTGAAGACGTCAGGAAACAAAAACCTGAAAATCGCTTTTGAAACAGGCGAGCCGCAAACTACGCATTTTGCTTTCCGCAAAGGAAGCGGCGAACTGGTTGACAAGGTCAACTCCGCGCTGAAGGACATGAAAGAGGATGGCACACTCGCGAAAATAGCGAAGAAATGGTTTGGCGAAGATGTTTCTAAGTAATATACAAGCGGCGGCCATCGGCCAGGCGATCCCGTGGGATCTTGTGCGTGAGTCATTTTGGCCGATCTTTTTAAGGGGAATCTATTACTCGATTCCCCTTGCCATTCTCTCTTTTATATTCGGTATGATCATCGCATTGATCACGGCGCTGGCGAGAATGTCCAAATCCCGCATTTTAAGAGCGGTTTTCGGCATTTATGTCTCAGCGATCCGCGGAACGCCGCTGCTCGTTCAGCTGTTCATTATTTTTTACTTGTTTCCAGCGTTTCAAGTCACGATCGACCCGTTTCCGAGCGCAATCATTGCCTTTTCATTAAATGTCGGCGCTTATGCGTCGGAAATCATCAGGGCTTCCATCCTTTCCGTTCCGAAAGGACAGTGGGAGGCGGCTTATTCGATTGGAATGACTCAAAAAACGGCGCTTACCAGGGTCATCCTGCCGCAGGCTGTGCGCGTGTCAATTCCGCCATTATCCAATACATTCATCAGCTTGGTTAAAGATACATCGCTTGCGTCACAGATTCTTGTTGCTGAATTATTCCGGAAGGCCCAGGAAATCGGGGCCGGCAATCTTGACCAAATTTTAATCATTTATATGGAAGCCGCATTCATCTATTGGATCATCTGCTTTGTTCTCGCGCTTGTTCAGCAGCAGATTGAACGGCGTTTGGACCGGTATGTGGCCAAGTAAGGAGGGAAATAGACCATGCTTGCGATCAAAGGGCTGAATAAATCCTTCGGCGAAAATGAAATCTTAAAAAAAATCGATCTGAACATCGAAAAAGGAAAAGTGATCGCCATTTTAGGGCCTTCCGGTTCCGGCAAAACGACGCTGCTTCGCTGCCTGAACGCTTTGGAAATTCCAAACCGCGGCATTCTTTCTTTTGACGATTTCACCATCGATTTTTCCAAGAAAAATAAACCTGCTGACCTCCTCCGCCTGCGGAGAAAGTCGGGAATGGTATTCCAGGCCTATCACCTGTTCCCGCACCGCACCGTGCTCGAAAATGTGATGGAAGGGCCTGTAAAAGTGCAAAAGCGCAATAAAGAAGAGGTCAAAAAGGAAGCCGTTCAGCTTCTGCAAAAGGTCGGCCTTGAAGACAAAATGGATCTCTATCCATTCCAGCTTTCCGGGGGACAGCAGCAGCGCGTCGGGATCGCCCGCGCCCTGGCCATCAAGCCTGAGCTGATGCTTTTTGACGAGCCCACATCGGCTCTGGACCCCGAGCTGGTCGGCGAAGTGCTGAAAGTCATGAAAGACCTTGCAAATGAGGGCTGGACGATGGTTGTCGTCACCCACGAAATCAAATTCGCGCAGGATGTCGCAGACGAAGTCGTCTTTATCGACGGCGGCGTCATCGTCGAACAGGGCCCGCCTGAACAAATTTTCTCAGCCCCTAAGGAAGAACGAACAAAACAGTTTTTAAACCGGATTTTGAATCCTGTATAAACAAAACAGCCTGATCAAGAGAGATCAGGCTGTTCTTTTTATTCAGCGGCCAGTTTAAACTTGGATGCCGCCTGATTCAATTCTTCCGACAAAGCGGAGAGCTGCTGAATGGCCGATGCGATTTCCTGCATGCCGGCGCTTTGCTGCTCCGCTGCCGCAGCGACTTCTTCAGAGCCTGCCGCCTGCTCTTCGGTAACGGCGGAAATCTGCTCCATCGCAGACGAAATGGTTTGATACGATTTTTCGACTTTTAACAAGGACTGAAGCAATTGATCTGTGCGTTCGGCGAATTGAGAAATTCCTTTAAAAATTCCTGAAAAATTCTCGTATGTGCCATTGATTAAAATCTGCCCTTTGTCAACCGCTTCGTTTCCTTCCTGAATGCGTTCCATGACAAGCCGGCTGCTCTCCTGCGTGCCCGCCACAAGCTGGGAAACGGATAAAGCGGCATCTGCCGAACGTTCAGAAAGCTTTCTGACTTCTCCGGCAACAACCGCAAAGCCCTGGCCTTCCTCACCGACCCGGGCGGCTTCAATGGAAGCATTGAGCGCCAGCAAATTCGTCTGTTCAGCAATAGAGGAAATCATTCCGATGACTTTTTCAATTTCTTCTGTATGGTTTTGCATCTCTGATGCCGCTTGTTTGGACTCTTCCATCACGTTTTTAATCGTCTGGGTCTGCCGCAATGTTTCTTCGACAAGCTCCTGCCCCGTCTTGGAATCCTTGCTGACGCCCTCGGCAACGTTCTTCATCTCGTTCACTTTTTCTGTGACATGTGTAAGCTGCTGATCGATTTCGGCAGCCGATGTATGACAATCCGAAACTGAAGAGACAACCTCGTTGATTCCCTCGCTCATGCTGTTCATCGATTCAGCCACTTGAGCTGCGCTTTCGCTCGATTCAGCCGATACATTTTTCAGCTGCAGGCTCGTCTTGGATACCTCTTCAGAGGAAGCTGAAATATGTCCAATCAATTGTTGTAAATTTTCGCTCATCCGCTTGAACGATTCGGCAAGCTTTCCTGCTTCGTCCCGGCTCTTGACAGAAATGTCGGCCGATAGATCGCCGTCGGCAATTTTTTCTGAAGCCTTCATCAGCTGCCTGATCGGCTTCGCGATGTAAGAACCGAGAAAATAGGCCATGACCATTCCGAGCAGCAAGACAAATGCTGAGATCGCAATTGTATACCATTTCGCTTTTGCCGCTGTCTCCGGAATCACGGAAGCATCAAGGTCGATCCCCAAAATTCCCACCTTTTCTCCTGAGCCGTTCTCAAGCGGCAGAAAAATCGACTGGTGGATGCCGTATTCGTCCTCATACACGTCGCTTACCGTCTCTTTGTTTGTCGTCAAGGCTTCTTTCATTTCAGGAGAAAAGCTGTAATCCGTGCCGAAATCATCGGGCGTATCCGACAGCACGAGAATCCGCTCCTTCCCGCCTTCATTGGAAAGGATATAAATATTCTCAAGTTTGTTTTTCTTTTTCAGGCTGTCCACAGCCATTTTTGTCTGCTTGTAAAGCGGACCGTCTGCGGAATCGATCTCAAGCGGATTCCCGTCCAGACGTTTGATTTGATTTTCAGCAAGATGAATATCGGTATAAAGGCGGTTTTGGAACTGCTGTTTCAGCTGCTCTGACAAGTCTTTGCTGATAAAAGTAAACACGGCTGAAAATGATGCGATCGTGATTAAAAGCACTAAGGCGACGCCAATCATAATTTTGACTGAAATGTGTTCTGTTAGCTTTTTCTTCAACGTTTTCATCGTCTATATCCCCTTTAATTTGTCATGAGAGACCCATGCTCCCGGAAGACTTCCTCAATAGTTTCTTTTAAATAATCGATAATTCCCGGGACATGTTCAGGCATGGTATACGGAGAAATGACGAAAAACTTGCTGACGCAAAGCGGTAATTCAACCCCTTCACAGGACTTCACAAGCAAGTGTTTTTTCGTATCGCCAAAAAACATCTTGTCCCTTTTTGTTCCGAGCTTTTCAAATAATTTTTCAGTAAGCGCATTGTTTCTTTCCAGCTCTTCAATGGTGCATGCTCCCGAAATTTCGTCTTCAAATCTAGGCGCCCCTTCAGGATAAATGCGAAACAGCGTAGACATGCCGCAGTTGTCCGGGTTCACAATATCGGCCTCCGGAATCTGCCGAGACAGCTGTTCCCTAAAATGCAGGTTGACTTCAAGGAACTGGGCAAGCAGCTTTTGATAGCCTTCATAGCCAAATGCCATCAATGCGCTGTACATACTGATCGAACTGGCCATGCGCGAACATTCCAGCGTGTAGCCCGTATGGTAGTCCCCATAGCCGCGGTGGCCGACATACGGCGTCTCATCGGGATCCAGATCGATCCGTTTTAAGTCATTGCGATCCTTCACAAGAAACAGGCTCGTCACATAAGGCGTCTGCCCGAGCTTCTGAAAATCAAAGCAAAGCGAATCGGCAGCATGCAGATGCCTCATTTTTTCCTGAATCGGTTTGATCATGCTGAGGACACCGGGACTGAAGGATAAAGCGTTCTCATTCAGATCGTACTCATTAAAAAAGGCAAAAAATCCTCCCAGGGCGGAATCGGCGTGGATATGCGGAACCGGCAGCCCGAAGCTCTTCGCGGTTTCTTCAGCCGCACGGCGGACAGCGCTCACATCATCGATGCCGATCGCATCTGTCGTTCCCGTCGTGGCTACGATATAGACGGGAATGCCCCCGGCTTCGCATACTTGTCTAAGCTTCTCTCGCAAATCTTCCGTATCCATGGAATGGTCGAGATTTGTTTTGACTTTAATTAAATGATCGCTGCCGAGTCCTGCGGCTTCCATCGACTTATACAAGCTGTAATGAGCCGCTTCAGAACAAAACGCATAGAAATTGCCGGGAACCCCTTCTTTTAGGGATGACGGAGCCATTTTGGCAATCGCGATTCTGAGGCCGCTGTATACCGCCCCTTGTCCTCCCCACGTTGTATATCCTCCGCTTGTTTCGGCATCATACCCAGCAAGCTTTGACATCATCGCTGTAACCTTCACTTCCGCCTCCGCTCCGGCTGGACCGTACACATCCCACAGGTTATTGCCATTGACCATAAACGCCGTAAGCATGCCTAATATCCCCGGGATGCTGGCCATCGGCAGAATGTTCGTGAAAAAGTATTTGGTGTGATACGGATGGCCGTGCAACAGCTTCAACAGCTCTTCGTTAACCTCTTTCATCGGCGCACCTTCATGCGGAATCCGACTCTCTGCAACCAGCTTTTCATAAAAGAAGCCCTCTCGGTTCTTCTCGCCGCCAAGGTTGACCTGATCCGGATTTTTCAGGTTGTCCACTCCCTCGATCAGCTGCTCGATCAATGATAGGAACTCGTTTCGTTTTGCTTCATTTCCGTCCTCGCTCGGAAACCATCTCTGTACATCCGGTGTATTGCGTTGCTGCATGATTTTCTCTCCTGCCTTGTCTTTTATATTTCAGAAAAAGATTTCACTTACCATATCGGTATAATATTCCTATATTTTTAGGCCTTCGCTCAAAAAGTTCATGAAATTGTTTTATCTTTTACATTTTCTCCAAAATAAAAAAACTTCTTAACAATAGATTAAGAAGTTTTTGAATCATCCAAGCGTTGTATTCGTACAATAGAATGATAAATTCATATTGGAAAGGATTTCTTTAAAATGAACCACGAAAAAGAGAAAAAGAGAAAAAGACATTCAGTATGAGAATGGTGCTCAATGTGGTCGGTCTATTCGCCTTTATCGGCATGACAGTCGGCGCATATACCCAGGCTTATTACTTGGATGAACATCTCGAACTCCTCCGCTTCGCATACATGACGGCATTAGAGTGGAAAGAATTTTTTTGTTTGTGTCCGGGACGGCCGTCATCTATTTCGTTTTAGCAAACGTTCTTTTATACAAGAAAAAACGCTGAAGAAAGGATTAGTGCTTTCGTCTTCTCCATTCCTTCATTTCCTCTATAAAGGCAAGATACAGACAGACGATTAAGGCAATGATCAAAGCGATCCAAACGGGCATCGCCAGAAAAGGTGCATAAAACAACAGCGCCAGACAGGCTAAAAAGGCAAGACAGATCAGCCTAACTAAAAAAATCAACGCCATTCCCCCCTTTTTTCATAAAATCTGCTGTTTTTTCGCTGCAAACTGCTGAACCGCAATGACAACAAAGAGCCAGCATACAAGAACAGCCCAAGCGCCCGGTTCGCCCATCGGCTCTGTCAAATAGGGCTGGCCTATGATGCTTCCGTCGACATAAATAAAATGGTGAACCATGAGGGATTGATAAGCAGTCAATGGCAAAAAAGGCAGACTCATCATTTGCTCAGCATACGGGATCGCCAAGCTGATCAGCACACCCGCCAGCCGGCTTTTCGTCAACAGCGTGACAGTCATTCCTAGAACACTGTAAAATGTCAATCCGATCATTAAAAACAAAATTAATACCGGATAGGAGACAGCTGCATTCACTTCAAGAGAAGCGGCTAAGTCTGAATGTGCCGTGGCGAACGTCCAAGCCAGCCAACCGCCTGCCAGTCCAAGCAATAAAGCTGCAATAACCATAACAATAACCAGACTTAACAGTGCGCATAGTTTTCCAGAAACCGCTTTTCTCCATCCGATGTGAGCGGCTTTCATTTTCACAGTCCCCTGATGGTATTCGCTTCCGACAAGGTGAGATCCGATTATAATAAAAACAATTGGCCCAATGTTCGCGAGGATTAATAAAAACAGATTAGGAGTAACACTTGGATGAAGTCCTATGTACATACTACGCGCTATATCATCATTTTTTTCAATCTCCAATCCGCCGTTTTCAAGCTCTTCCTCCGCCCCATTCTTTTTCACTTCATCAATGACGGATTGGTGAATCTTTTCCTGTCTGCGTTCCTCGCCTTCAGCGCTTTGATATAAAGTGAGAAGCCCCCAGATAAAGCAACAAAATAATAACGCGATACAAACCCTCACAAGCATGCTATTCTTCAATTGATTCGTTTCAATTTTGAACGGATTCATACGTTAACCCTCTCTTTTCCGACTGAAATCCATCCTTGTAAATATCTGTCACCATTTTCCCCATTGACGCTTTTTCAGTCGATAGCTCTTGAAAATTCAGGGTGCTTCTCCTCACCTGATCAATCACGGCGCGGGCCTGTTCACCTGATTCGCAAACGATGCGGTATATTCCGGAAGAATCAGGTTCAGCTTCTGGAAACTGCACAGCTATTTCCCGATGGTCATCAGTTACAATTCGAACATATACGGGAAATGCTTGAACAAGTTTTACAATAGGACCGGAGAAGATAATTTTTCCACTTTGCAAAATCGCTATATTGTCAGCGAGATTTTCAATCGCGTCATAATTTTGCCCCGTAATCAAAATTGCACATCCCCTGGCAGTCATCTGTTTTAAAGCGATTTGGACCAGCTGCCATGACGGTGGGTCGAGGCCGATTGACGGCTCATCAAGAAACAAATATTTAGGTTTGCGCAATAACGCGGCCGCTACAGCTAAACGGTGTCTTTGACCCAGTGATAGCGCTTTTGCTTTTTGTTTTAAAAGTCCCTCATCCAATTTGAGCATGGCACAAACCTCCTGACTCCACTTTCGATCAAGGCTGTGTATACCTGATAAAAACTTTAGATTGTCAAGACCACTTTCATTAGGATAAACAGGAGGCTCATCAAACACGCAGCTGATCTTCTCCCGGATTTCCCCGACGCTTTGCCCGTCGAACAGCGCATTTCCTGCCTTCGGACTGATTAAGCCGAGAGCAACCTTTATCAAAGTTGTCTTTCCGGCTCCATTCTCGCCTGCCAAGAACGTGATGGAGGAGGGATCGGCATGGAAACTCACCCCCCTTAGCACATCCTTGGTACGATATTGATGTTGAATGTTTTTAAAGTTTATCCCTATTGTACCCATCGGTATGTCACCTTTCATATATAGCTTTAATTTGTATACCAACTGCCATTTGATTTAAATGAAACCTTTATTCTTGAGCTATAATTAGATCCAACTGGCCCCCATGGTGTTGGAACTCCCCAAGTGTATCTTACTTGTAAATTAGAACGTCCTGTTGCACCTTTCCCTGTATTGTACCAGTCCCAGCTTTTAGAGCTTCCTGATTTAAAATTCGGAGGAAGTGTCCACCAATCATTACTTAAAGCTCTGGGACTCTTATATAACTTACCGCTTCCGTAAGTGAAAGTAGTATCAGAGTAATGTCTGGCAACTACAATGTTTAAAAGACTTTTATAGCTCCTATTAACTGACACGGTTTTGATATATTTTTTCGCTTGTGTTGTTACTTCACCATCCTGTATGCTAATTGGCTGCGTATATGAATACACTGTTTCATCAATGAATTTATTCTCATCCAAAACCCCGTTATTGTTCTGTGGTTCTTGAGCATGTATTTTTGTTCCACCAACAAAAACAAACAATAAACCCAGGACAGCACTAATATAAAGTTTCTTCATGTTTACTCTCCTTTTTTAGAATGATCCCAAATCCATTAAAGTCTATATACCTTTTAAGCAACTATCCCTATAAAGATCACCTACTAGTAAATATTATACATTAATTTTATAAAATGGAAATATCTTTTAGTCAATTGTTATTTTAATAAAGTTTGGTACAAGTATTACACAAAATAAAACATTTTTTGGATATCACCCCACTGAAGAATATGATACAATGACAATTGATTGTTTTTTTGAAAAGAGGGGAATCCATTGAAGCGGGAACTTGTTTTGCGCTGGCTTTTTTATTTTGTCGGATTGATTGTTTTGTCTTTCGGGGTTTCTCTTACGATTGAAGGGAAAGTGCTCGGCATCGGTCCTTGGGATGCGTTTCACTACGGGCTGTATATGCTTTTGGGCCTTACGGTCGGCCAATGGGCGATTATTGTCGGGGCGGTCATCGTAGGTTTAACGTCCTTATTTACAAAAGCATGGCCGAAAATCGGCGCCGTGCTCAATATGCTGTTAATCGGTATTTTTATAGATTTCTTTACTTATATTCTTCCAGACCCGGAAACGTATATTTCAAGCACTGTCGTATTCGTGATCGGCGTTATTTTTATCGGTTACGGAGTCGGCATTTATGTATCGGCCGATCTCGGTGCGGGTCCGCGTGACTCCCTGATGCTTTTGATTTCCGAGAAAACGGGCTGGAACGTTCAGTGGGTCCGAAACGGAATGGAGCTGACGATTTTATTGATCGGCTGGCTGCTCGGCGGGCCGATCGGCATCGGTACTGTTTTAACCGCCATTTTAACCGGCCTGATTTTGCGGTTTTCTTTGCCGCAGTCCAAACAGCTTTTAAAAGCAGCAATGGCAGGAAGGCGCATCAGAGCTGCCAAGCCTGTACATATGTCGCTGAAAAAAAACGGATGAGCGTTTCATCCGTTTTTCTAGTTCAGGATTATTTCTGCTTACCACCGGTATCCAAATTTCGGTGATATGATCTTGCGCCATAATATCCCCGTCCTCAGGATAGGCTTCAAATTGCGGCTCGTTCGCCAGTTCATAGCCAGTCGCCGGAAAACATTCTGAGAAGATCCTTTCCCATGTGGCTTGACCAGCCGGATTGACGGGGCCGATGGCCTCAAAGACGGCCCAAGTTGCGGCGGGAATCGTTTTTTCGACACAGCCGGCAGGCGTGTAAGCGGTATTTTTTTCAAAAATTGAACGTATCGGGTTGATCGTTAAAATCCATGCAGACGCCAAGGAAGCCAAGCGGGCCGATGTGCGGTTTTAAAGAATCGGTAAAGCCGTTGTGATTTAATTCGTTCCAAAAAGCCGGAATATCCTTTTTGTTTTGACCATCCTTGACCGTAACCTCCAACGCTTTGCCGATCACCTGAAACGGTTCTTTTTCAACAATCTTGTAATCCATATCCTCCACTCCCTTTATTTGAATATGAAAGGATAGACGTGGAAATGCCCTGAGCGTCCGCCTTTTTCTCGGGCCTGTGAAGGGCTGATGCCGTGAAGGCGGCTGAAGGCCTCCCGATAATGATTCCGGTGTGCTGTAGCCGTATTTAAAAGCAGCATCAACCACTTGCAGTCAGCTCCTGCGCGGCGGCTGTCAGCCTTCTTTTCCGAATGTAATCGGCAAAGGTGACACCCGTCAGCATGTAGATCATCCGCTGATAATGAAATTTCGAACAATATGCGATTTTGGCGATGTCTTCGTGTTTCAGCGGCTGATCCAGTGCTTTTCAATATAATCGATGTTTTTCAGCCAAACGATTCAGAATGTCCATTGCTTCCGCGCCTCTCGTTTACAACGATACTTCATGCCAATCAGAAACTCCTGCCATTCCGTGCGCTGTTGTGACAGGAGCCAAACAGCCATTTAACGGCTTCCGGAAAACGCTTCGCAAACCGCTCAAGCCGATGTGAGCCACCTTCATCAATGACAAATTTCAGTTCTTTTTCGGAGGCGGCGCTTTCTGTTAACAGGCTGAAGGCTTCCTTTGTCCTCGGTATCATCTCTTTCTGCAGATTATCCCTGTCTGTCCCTTCCGTGCTTCCGACATCCATATAAATGCGCAGATGCTTATTCTCAAAGCGGTTATTCTTCATAAACTCGGTTATTCCTTCAAACCAGAAAGAACCTGACAAAGATCCGATTTTTCCAAAGGTCTCCGATGCTAGAAAAGCTGTGTAAACCGAGATCAACCCTCCGAACGACTTTCCGATGATTCCTGTTTGTTCACGGCTCGGATTTGTTCGGTAGTGCCGGTCGATATGAGGCTTGAGCCGATTGGCCAAAAAAGCGGCATATTCGTTGCCCTTCCCGCCGTACTCCCGTTTATTCGGCAGCAAATGCCGCTTGGGAAAAGGCGTGTATTCGCTTTCCCTGTCTTTTGGAGCCACTCCGACCAGCAGCAATTCCGGCACTTCCTGACTCGAAAACAGCTTTTCGATTGAGCGCAGACTGTTGCTGTATGCCGGATCGAATAAATCTCCCAGGTCATGGACGTATAGAACGGGATAGCGGTTTTCACCGCTCCCGTATGAAGGAGGAAGATAGATCAAAAGCTCCCTCCCGAAGCATGTATCTTTTATCAATGTTCCGTCTATCATGTTCATTACTCCATTCTGCACAAGTATCATGCCTATCTTTCCTGCTGTCTGTTTGCTAAAATGAAAGCAGAAAAATATCATGTGAAGAGGTTGCGTTTGATGAAGATTTACGCCGTTTATATGGATCAGCTGCCGGAAGCCGGTCAATTTAACCGAATGATGGCCATGGTGTCTGAAGAAAAGCGAAAAAAAGTGGGCAGATACAGATATCCCGAAGATGCCAGCCGGACGCTGATC
Source organism: Bacillus sp. FSL R7-0646 (assembly GCF_037969865.1). NCBI lineage: Bacteria > Bacillati > Bacillota > Bacilli > Caryophanales > Bacillaceae > Bacillus > Bacillus sp. FSL R7-0646. Next base: position 408,308 of record NZ_CP150217.1, on the reverse strand, counting down.
GGAGAAGTGCTGGCGAGGCACATCATCAGCGAAACGTTTCATTTGCCGAATGAGCAGATCCGTTTTACAGAAGGAAGGTACGGCAAACCGGCTGCTGAAGGTCTGAACGACTTTCATTTCAACATTTCCCACTCCGGAAAATGGATCGTGTGCGGAGCCGGCGCGCAGCCGATCGGAGTGGATGTCGAAAAGATCAAGCCGATCAATTTCGACATTGCCAAACGGTTTTTTTCACCTTCCGAGCACGATGATCTCATGGAAAAGGACGAATCAGAACGCCTGTCGTATTTCTATCATTTGTGGACGATGAAAGAAAGCTTTATTAAACAGGCGGGAAAAGGCCTGTCTCTGCCGCTTGATTCCTTCTCCGTCAAACTGAACGAACAGGGGCGAGCTTCGGTGGAAACTCCCCCCGGCTATCCGCCTTGCTATATACAAGCCTATGAAATTGACCCCGGCTATAAAATGGCGGTGTGTTCCGCCGCACCTGAATTTCCCGGCCGGATTGTGATGAAAAGCTGCGCTGAACTGTCAATGCTTTAAAAAGTCCCGCCCTAAAAATAAGCGGTTTCCACCGCTTGCCGCAACCGCTCGATGCCGCTGCGGATGTCCTCTTCCTTCACATTGGACGTATTGATTTTCAATAGATTTCTTTTTGGAAAAGCCGGCATATAATGAGCGTTGACCGGTTCGAGCAGGACGTCCCGTTTTTGTAGGCTTTTAATCAGACGGGATGCCGGGATCGTCCGGTCCAATTCAATATGGGTGTGGATAGCCGGCTGTGCGGGAGGATGAAATTCAAACACATCCCCTAGAGACGCGGAACATTCTTTTAGCAGATCATGCAGAAGGCATGATCTTTTTTGATAGGAAGAACGGATCTTTTGCTTATGCTTTTCAAACATCCCGCTCTTCAAATAGATCTCCAAAGCGGCCTGAGACAGCATGGAACTGTCAATGTCGAGCAGCTGTTTGTACCGGTTGAACACAATTGTCAGAGAATCGGGCAGCACGGCGGCTCCGACCCGCAGACCCGGAAAAATAATCTTTGAGAAACTTTTCAAATAAATAACGTGGGAAGAAATGTCATAGTAATGTAACGGATCCGCCTTTTTATCATTCTCCAAATCTCCTAAAAAATCATCCTCGGCAATATAGACGTCATATTTCTCCGCCAGCTTGACGATGGCCGTTTTTTCCCGTTCCGTGTAGGATGTCCCGAGCGGATTGTGGAATCTCGGCATCGTATAAAAAAATTTGATATCTTCGGTTTGAAAGATGCGCTCCAGCTCGTCCATATCGATGCCTTCGGCGGTTCTCTCGATGCCGACCGCGGGGATGCCGTGAACTTCAAGGTATTTAATCAATAAATGATAGCTCGGCTGTTCGATCAGAACTTTCCGCTTCCGGTTTGGAAAAGGCATTGAAGCGAGCAAGGCGAGGGCCTGCTGGACGCCTGATGTAATAAATATGTGTTCCTCTTTTGCAAACACCTGGCTGTTTGCGAGCTCTTTCTGAACGGCTTGGATTAACGACGGCAGACCTTTCGGCGTCCCATAAATAAACAGATCGTTTTTGTATGTATCGATGGCTTTATTGATGCAATGCTGAAAATCGATGTATGGAAAAACATCCGGATCAGGAGCGGATGCTGCGAAATCGATTACAGCCTTTCCGGAGTTGGGCCGCTGATTCGTTTTTTTCACGACGTAATAGCCGCTTTTCGGCACTGAATAGATGAGGTGCCGTCTTTCCAGCTCGTTCAACGCCCTGATGACCGTGCTTTTGCTTACCTTGAAACGTATGGCCAGCGCGCGGATGGAAGGCAGCCTGTCCCCTTCCTGAAAGGATTTGTCTTCGATCATATCCTCCAATTCGTTCATCAGTGCGACATATTTGTGCATGTTCGTCTCCTTCGCCAATCTGTAACGGTACAGATTCCGTTTTTTTGTATTGTATCAGATTTCGCTTCCGTATAAGATGACAGAAGCCGGTAAAATATCTGTATTGCATGCATACTTTAACGGAGATGATCGACTTTGAACAAATCTGCTTATGCGGCAGCTTTGCTCTATGCTTTTATCATTGGATTTTCCTTTTTCTTTGTCAAATTGGCTCTCACTGCAGCGAGTCCGGTCGACATTCTGGCCCATCGCTTTACGGTCGCTTTTTTGGCTGCGCTTATTCCCCTTCTGCTCGGATGGGTGAAGATCGCCATCAGCATAAAAGACGCACTGAAAGTGCTGCCTTTAGCATTATTTTACCCTGTCATGTTTTTTGCTTTTCAAGTTTTCGGGCTCGTCTACACGTCTTCGTCTGAAGCCGGAATCATTCAAGCGGCGATCCCGATTTTCACCATGATATTCGCCGCTTATTTTTTAAATGAGCGGTTTACGAAACGGCAATTCTTTTTTACCGTCTTGTCAGCGGCGGGGGTGGCCTGCATCTTTATGATGAAAAGTGCAGGCACCGGAAGTTCCGATTTAAGAGGGGCGGCGCTGATTTTGCTTTCGGCGCTTTCATCGGCGGGCTACAGCGTGCTCGCCAGAAAGATGACGCGAACCTTCAGCTCGCTTGAATTAACATATGTCACAACGGGAGCGGGATTTCTTTTTTTCAACGGCATCGCCGGAATCAGCCATATGTCAGACGGCACGCTGAGCGGATTTTTTGCCCCCTTCACTGATCCGGTGTTTGTTCTTTCGGTATTGTATTTAGGCGTGTTGTCATCGTTTGCGACATCATTTTTATCAAATTATGCACTGTCAAAAATAGAAGCTGCGAAAATCAGCATGTTTAATCACTTGGCGACACTGGTGACGATTTTGGCGGGGATTATATGGCTGGGAGAATCACTCGAATGGTTTCACTTCGCCGGAACGGGGATGATCATTGCCGGAATTATTGGGGCGACGATGGTTCGGCGGGAAAATCGGCTGAAAAAAAGCTGAAAAAACGGAAAATCGGCAGCTGCAGCACACCGATTTTCCGCTTTCTTTACATTGTCGGAACAGCCGTACTGCGGCTGGCCGCGGCAATCGTTTTCAACTTGGCGGCTACTTGTTCCGTTTCTGATAAAAGATACATATGTCCGCCTTTGAAATAGTGGAAATCGATCGTATTCGCCCACTTTTTCCAGCCAAGCGCATCCCTCATGCATTTCTCATCGCGGTCTCCGTTCAGAATATGCACAGGCGATCTAAGCGGCGTATGATCGGTATGGCAGAACGTCTCAAGCGCTCTGTAGTCCGCTCTGAACGAAGGCAGGAAAAAGTTCATCATTTCCCTGTGCTCTGCCAGTTCTTTGGGTATTCCGCCAAGCTGAATGAGATGGTCGAGAAATGCGTCATCCTTTTGGTGAGACACCTTTTGCCGCTGAATATGGGGCGGCTGTATCGCTGATATCACAGCGGCTGCCGGAAAGATCCCTTCTTGTTCAAGCTTTTGCGCCAGCCTGTAAACAACCATGCCGCCCATACTGTGGCCGAACAGCACGAATTGAGAGGAAAGCCGCGGCTTAAGCGCCGCTATATACAAATCGGCGAGCTTTTCCAAATTGTCGACAAGCGCCATTCGATTTGTGCCGTGTCCAGGCGGTTCGATCGCCAGCATATCAAAATCTGTTTTTAAATGTTCGTGAAGCGGTCTGAATGATGCCGAATATCCCCCGGCAAACGGGAAACAGATCAACTGCATACCGCTTGCCGGCGCTCCAAACTGCTTAATGATCTCGTTCATGCATCATGCACCTCCGATTACAGCGGCACGTTCGCCCAAAATCTGTCTGATGAGATCTGCGTTGCTTTTAACAAAGCCGTCCGCAAGCATTTCATCATGTCTTCCAGCGCCTTGATATTCATCATATGAAGACTCCGTTCCTTCTTTCCACAACGAAAGCCATGCCGGGAGCGGTTTTGCGTGCTCTGATTTGATCAAATGAATCTCCGAGCTGACCGTTCCTTGATGGACAAGATTGACAAAGTAAGAATAATAGGCTGTCATCTTTTTAGCGATGCCATCGGCAACCGTCTTGATTTTCATATATTCATTGTCCTTGTTGGCTTCCATCAAGGCGGCCGTATCGGCTTCAATTGACCGCCCTTCTAAATCGCTGACATCGTTCTTCATATATGAGTCGATCATCAGCAGCTTTTCGACCTTCCGTCCGTTCTTTTCGAGCGCTTGCGCCACTTCAAAGGCAAGTCCGCAGCCGGCTGAATAGCCGATCAATGTCAGCGGCCCTTCAGGCTGAAGGTCGGAGATGGCTTCTGCATAGCGCACAGCGCGGTCATCGCTTTCTATAAAGTCGAACGCGTGAATCCTGTATTCCGGCATTTGTTCGGCCAGCTTGCCGTACATGATGCCGTATCCGAGGACAGGCGGGAAAGCGAACAAATGGCGGGTGCTTGCCTGATTGAAGACGGTTTTTTTCACTTCATCCACATGGCCGCCTTGGTCGATATAAGCCGCGAGGCCCTCGATTGTGGGCATTTCAAACAACACATTCACCGGAACATCGATTGCGAGATCTTTCAGCATCCGGGAGGCGACGGCCATGGCTTTCAATGAATGTCCCCCGATTTCAAAAAAGTTCTCGTCTATTCCGATCTGCTGTCTGCCGAGAACCTCAGACCAAATCACTGCAAGCTTTTCTTCCGTAGCATTGCGGGGTGCACGGCGCTCTGTTGAATTCGGCCGGCCATCGGCTTCAGGGAGAAGGCGTCGGTTGACTTTTCCGTTAGCGGTAAGCGGCAGCTCTTCAAGCATGATATACGCAGCCGGCACCATGTAAGCCGGTAGCCTCCGCGCCAATTGGCGGCGAACCTCCTCGTTTGCAACCTCAGTTCCCTGCACCGGGACGACATAAGCGGTGAGCGCCGCATCCCCGTTCCCGCTTTTCCTGGCGGTTACAACGGCTTCCTTTACGCCTTGGCAGCGCATCAGCTGCTCTTCGATTTCACCGAGCTCAATCCGGTGTCCGCGGATTTTCACTTGATCATCGATCCGCCCGATGAAGTCGATATTGCCGTCCGGCAGCCAGCGGGCCAGATCTCCCGTCCTGTACATCGTTTCACCGCTGTTAAACGGATGCGGCGCGAATTTTTCCGCAGTCAGTTCCGGCCTGTTCAAATAGCCGCGCGATACTCCTGTACCGCTCAGACACAATTCACCCACCGCTCCAATCGGCTGAAGCCGGTTATTTTCCGTCAGGATGTATGCATTCGTTTCGTTTATCGGCTTGCCGATCGGAATGGAAACCGCGCTGTCTTCCATACGGTTGACCGGATAGAACGTCGCGAAGACGGTCGTTTCCGTCGGCCCGTATACATGGATGATCCTGTCCGGTCCCATGGCAGCAAATGCTTTCTTGACATGGCTGACAGATGAGCGCTCTCCGCCGAACAGGACTTTGCGAATCCCTTTCATCCACCCTGTTCCCGCATCAACCAGCAAGTTGAACAGCGCCGTTGTCACAAACATGACTGTGATGTTTTCCTTCTGAATCGCTTCTGTCAGCTTGCCGATATGGAGAATCGTCGCCTGATCGGCCACCACCAGCTTTGCTCCGTTTAACAGCGCGCCGTACAGATCAAATGTGAAGCCGTCAAACGCATAGTTTGAAAGGGACAGCAAGGTGTCTTTCTCGGAAAGGCTGATGTAGTTTGGCTCTTTTACAACCCTTGTAATATTGGCATGTGTCGTCAGATTGCCTTTCGGTTTTCCCGTTGTGCCAGACGTATACATAATATAAGCAAGGTCGTCCGGCTCGGCGGCGATTTCGAGGTTTCTCCCGCTTTCTGCAGACACAGCAGGATCGTCGATCAGGATCGTATGCTTATGAAAAGAAAGCGACGCCGCCCGGCCGGCAAGCTCTTCCTGTGTCAGCATGCAAACAGCCCCGCTGTCTTCCAGCATATACTGAATCCGTGCTTCAGGATATTCCGGGTCAATCGGCAGATAGGCGCCCCCTGCTTTTAAGACGGCGAGTATCGCGATGACCATTTCCGGCGAACGGCGGAACAAAAGGGCGACGGGCTCGCCGCGGCCGACGTTCTTTTTGCGCAAAAGGTGCGCGACCTTGTTCGCCTTTTCGTTCAATTCCCGATATGTCAGCGTCCGCCCGGCCGCTGATACCGCGGGCTTTTCCGGGAGCGCTTCAGCGTATTGCTCAAACCATTGGGGAATCGTCAGGCCGATTTGCTTCCGTTGGACTTGACCGTTAAATTCATGGAGAAGTCGCTCTTTTTCCTTTTTGGAAACGACACAAATGTCGTCAAGCGGCTGCTCCGGATCTCTGATGACCTCGCGAATGGCTGTCAAAAGCTGTTCTTTTAACCGCAAGATGAAAGATGGTTCGAATATATTCCGGTTGTATGCAAGTTTCAGCATCATTTCTTCACCCGGTGAAGCAAGCAAATTCAGATCATAATTCGATTTTTCAAAAACGCTGATCTCGTCCATTGTGAAGCCGAGATTTTTTTCTTTCTGCTGTTTATTGGCTTCTTGCAGCGGGTAATTTTCAAAAACGATAATATGGTCGATTAAGTTCGGCGCTGCTATATGACTTTGAATTTCATAGAGCGGCACATATTGATGCGGTTCAGCTTCGAGCGCCTGCTTCTGCAAATCAGCGACCAGCTCCGTAAAGGTCGTTTGCGGGCCAAAGGTCGCCCGTTTCGGGACGACATTGATAAACAAACCGACCATGTGCTCGACACCTTGAATGTCAGCGGGGCGGCCTGAAACAACTGTACCGAAGATCAGATCGCGGGATCGCTGATAGCGGCTGAGCAGCACCGACCACACCGCCTGAAGCGCCGTGCTCAACGTGGTATGATGCGCTTTTGCTAGCTGTGTGAACGCTTCTGTATCTTCTTTTGGAAGTGTAAACAGCAGTTCTTCCGGCTGATTGCCGGCTTGCTCCGGGTTTTTCCGCTGTTCGCTGAATGTCGTCTGCCCTTCGAATCCGGCTAAATGATGTTCCCAGTAGACCAGCGATTTTTGTTTGTCCTGGCTTTCGAGCCATTTAATATATTCTTTGTAAGGTCTGACAGGCCCGAGGCTGTATGGCCTGTTTTCACGGAGCGCGTTGTATACTTCGAACAGCTCCTGTACGACAATGCCGAAGCACCATCCGTCAAGCAGAATATGATGATAGCTCCACACCCATTCGTAACGATCCTGCCCCTTCTTAAAAACCGCCGTTCTCATCGGAATGTCTTTTGAGAGGTTAAATCCTTTTTCTTTATCTTTTCGTTTATAATCTTCAATTCTCTCATTTTGTTCTGCTTCAGAAAGTCCTGATAGATCAATTTCTTCTGCCTGAAATGACCTTTCCTTTAAAACGACTTGAACCGGACGTTTCATTTTTTCATGAACGAAAACGGTTCGGAATATATCATACCTGCCGATGATGACATTCATGCTTTTTTCCAATACATCCTTTTGAAAAGAGCCTTTCACCTGCATGCTGATTTGTTCAATATAAAAGCCTTGCCCCGGATGCAGCAGCGTATGAAACAGCATCCCTTCCTGCATCGGTGACAAATAGTATATGTCTTGGACATGTTCTTTTTTAAACTGGCTCAAGATCGTATCCCCCTTTCATAGGCTCGCCCGCTTGACAAGCGGGCAAGTCCTCGGTGGTTATTTCAAGTTTTCTTCAAGAACGTCAAACAGGTCGCCCATTTCTTCCATCTCAAGATCGCCGGCAGAAAAATCACTCGGTGTAAATTCGCGTTCTTCTTTAGCTGTACAATGGTCGATCAATGCTGTCAGGAAAGCTTTGAATCTGTCCATGAGCTCCTGTATGGTCTGCCTGTCATATTCCTCTGTATTGAATGAACATGACAAGATGAATTTTTCCTTGCTGATGATGCCGCTGAAGCTCAGTGCATAGAGTGCTTCAGACCTTTCAGAGACCTGTCTTCCCATATCATAAGGAGAAGGCCCAAAGAAGCCGGTCTGCACCTCCCTGTCGATCTGTCCCAGGTAGTTAAAGCTGATGTCAGGCTTGATCGAGAAAATTGCACCGGCTTTTTTCCGGTCTGTTAAGTAGCGAAGGATGCCGTAGCCGATTCCTTTGTCAGGAATGCGCCGGAGGGTTTCTTTGACGTTTTTAATGGTCTCAGGCAACCCTGCCGCTGCTTGGCTTTTTAAAACAACTGGATATTGTGCGGTAAACCACCCCGTCGTTCTCGAAATGTTCATCCCTGGAATGATTTCCTCCCTGCCGTGGCCTTCCATATTGATGCAAATATTGGAGCCGTTCGTCCATTCCCTGATCGTCAGGCTGAGAGCGGAAAGCAGGATATCGTTGATATCCGTTCCATACGGCTCATGCACTTTCGTCAGCAGCAGACGAGTCTCCGCTTCGCTTAATTCAAACTTAACAGCAGAGGTGTTTTCCGCTTTTCTTTCTGCGGCAGCACGATCTTTCGGCAGCTCACAAATACGCTCTTGTTCAAGTCTGCGCCAATAATCGGCCGTTTTAAGGAAGCGTTCGGTTTGCGCATAAGCCTCAAGCGCTTCGGCCCAGTCTTTAAACGAATTGGTTTTATCAGGGAAAACAACATCATGCTGCTGTGCGGCCTGCGAATAGCCTGATGCAAAGTCTTCCAGCAGAATCCGCCATGACACGCCGTCGATCACCAAATGGTGAATGACGATCAGCAAATGGTCGCCTTCCGCAGTCTGATACTGTTCAGCCTTTACAAGCGGCCCGTTTTCAAGATCAAGGCTTGCCTGAAGGCGGTTTGCTTGAGCGGCTATTTCCGTTTCAATGTCGGTGACATATCGCAGGTCAACCACTCGAAAGGCGAACGAACGGTCATCCGGCCCGCGGTTATATTGAATGAGGCGGCCGTTATTCTTTTGATACACCATGCGAAGTGCATCATGATGCTCTGTCAATGCCGCCAATGTCTGTTCGACGAGCTCCGGGTCAAACCCTGAAGGGGCGTGAAGCATGACCGACTGATTCCAGTGATGCTCGTTCGTAAATTTCCGTTCGAAGAACCAGCGCTGGATCGGCGTCAGTGTGACTTCGCCTTCGACAGGGCCTTGATCGATCGGTTTAGCGTCAGCGGCTTGAACATAAGAACTGAGCTCCCCGATCGTCGGGTGCTGAAACAAGTCCTTCATCTCCAGCTTCCACCCGTGCTGCTGAAGCCGGCTTGCCATTTGAATTCCTTTGATCGAGTCCCCGCCGAGCGCGAAGAAATTGTCCGTGACTCCGATTCGGTCTATGCCGAGAACATCCTGCCAAATGTCTGCCAACAGCTGTTCCGTTTCTGTGCGCGGCGCTTTGTATTCAGCTGTCTGCGCTTCGACGTCAGGCTGAGGCAGCGCCCTTCGGTCGACTTTTCCGTTCGCCGTAACCGGAAGCTCATCAAGCTGCACCCAATACGCCGGTACCATGTAGTCCGGAAGCGTCTGCCCCAGCTTACGGGCGAGGCTTTCTGTATCAAGCTGTTCGTCCGCAACGACATAGCCGCACAGCGCTTTGTTGCCGTAGGCGTCTTCGATGTCGGTGACGACTGCTTCCTGAACTTCAGAGAGCCGCGCGAGCTGGACTTCAATTTCAGAAAGCTCGATCCGGAAGCCGCGGATTTTCACCTGCTGGTCGATCCGGCCGATGTACTCAAGCCGCCCGTCTTCCAGCCATTTGACCGCATCCCCTGTCCGGTACATGCGCTCGCCCGGCACAAACGGGTCTTCCGTAAAACGCTTCGCCGTTTCCTCCGGCTTGTTCAGATAGCCGCGCGCAAGCCCGCGGCCGGCGATGCACAGCTCGCCAGCGACGCCGACAGGCTGAACTTCGTTGTTTTGTCCAAGCACATACGCCCGCGTATTGGCAATCGGCTTTCCGATCGAAAGCATGCCTTCATCAGGATCGATTGCTGTGCTCGTCGCAACGACTGTGTTTTCCGTCGGCCCATAGTTGTTGACGAGCGTGTAGTTCCGTTTTTCGATCCGCTTCAGCTTGTCTCCGCCAGTAAGCAGCACGCGCAGCGACTGGTTGTCGAGCTCCATGAACTGTTCGCACAGCTGTGTCGGCAGGAACGTGATCGTAATCCCGTTCTCTTCGAAATATTCATTCAAACGCGTAATGTCCATCCGGATCGCTTCATCGATGATATGAAGCTCCGCTCCGGCGATCCAGTACGGGAACATCTCCCAGACGGAAGCGTCAAAGCCGAAGCCGGCATATTTCGCGCTTTTGTCCTGTTCGGTGACCGTGAATGCATCGTTATGCCAATAGCACAAGTTCACGAGCGATTGATGTTCGACCATGACGCCTTTCGGCTGGCCTGTCGTGCCCGATGTGTAAATCAAGTATGCCAGGTTGTTTGGCTGTGTACCTGCCTGCGGGTTCACTTCATCATCATTTGTGATTTCTTCGCTCAGCATCGAATCGAGAAGAAGCGTTTCACCGCTGAATTCTTCAGGTACGGCTAAGTTTGTTTGCGTCAGAAGCAGTTCTGCACCGCTGTCTTTCAGTACGTATCCGATCCGCTCGGCCGGATAGCCGGGATCGATCGGTACATAGGCCGCTCCCGCTTTCAAAATCGCAAGTACGCCGGCCGCCATTTCCAGCGAAGGCTTCACCATGATTCCGACCCGCTGCTCAGGACCGGCCCCTTTTTCGATCAGCAGCCGGGCCAGACGGTTGGCGCGCGCATTCAGCTCTTTGTACGTCCACTGCACGCCGTTGTACACCGCTGCCCCGCGGTCAGGCGTGCGGAGGACTTGCGCTTCGAACAGCTCATGGACTGTTTTGTTCTGCGGCACGTCGAGAACTGTTTCGTTCCATTCGTACAAGATCCGCCGTTTATCGGCTTCATCCAGAAGCGAAAGGTCTGAAAGGCTTGCATCCGGGTTTTCGGCAATCGCTTCGAGCAGGTTAAGCAAATATCCGCTCCAGCGTTCAATCGTTTGTTTTTTAAATAAATCTGTTGCATATTCGAACTGAAGACCGATTTCATCATCTTTTTCAAAAGCCCCCAGTGTCAGGTCGAACTTGGCAGCGGCATGTGAAGTCTCATACGGCTTGATTATCAGACCGTCTAAATCGAGCGTTTCTTTATCAGGATCTTCCGTTGTCAGCATGACATTGAACAGCGGATTCCGGCTCATATCGCGCGGCAAATCAAGCTTGGCAATCAGCTCTTCAAACGGATAGTCCTGATGGTCGAGGGCTGCGAGGCTGTTGTTTTTCACCTCTTCCAAAAACCCGCTGAATGATGCTTGATCAGGTACATGGTTTTTCAGCGCCAACGAGTTGACGAACATCCCCGGCACGTCTTTCAAATCAGCATTCGTTCTGCCCGCTGCCGCTGAGCCGACGACAATATCCTTTTGGCCGGCAAGACGGCTTAAAAACAGATTAAAAACGGCGAGCATTACAATATTCAGCGTCGTGTTCGTTTTCGCCATCAAACGGCGGATTTTAAGGGCGGTGCCTTTTGATACTTTAAAGTGAACCCGGTCCCCGGCAAAGCTTTGGACAGGAGGACGCGGAAAGTCGAGCGGAAGGCTGAGTTCCGGAACGGTTTCCTTAAACTGCCGGAGCCAGAAGTCTTCCTGTTTCCGAATGTTTTCTTGCTGGTCAGGTTGTTGCTGCCACACCGCATAATCTTTATAATGCAGCTTCGGTTCAGGGAGCGAAGCGCCTTTATAAAGCTGTGCAATTTCTTTGACGAAAAGGCTTCTGGAAACGCCGTCCGCAATAATATGATGCGTATCAATCAAAAGCAGATGGCGCGCAGAGCTGATGGAGAGCAGCTCGGCTCTGATCAGCGGAGCGGTGCTGAGATCAAATGGTCTGATAAAGCGGTTGATCTGTGCTTCTGCGTCCTCTTCATGAATATGAATAACCTTTAAGTCAATGTCCGCTTTTTCATGCACAATTTGAACGGTGCGGCCATCGATTTCAACGAATGCGGTCCGCAATGATTCATGGCGGTTCACCAAGTCTGCGAATGCCCGTCTTAAGCGATCCGTATCAAGTACGCCTTCCAGCATGAGAACAGACGGCATGTTGTAGCCCGTTCCGTTCTTTTCAATATGATGGAGGGCATACATCCGTTGCTGAGCGGATGAAACGGGATACCAGTCGCGTTTTTCGGCAGGCTGAATCCCGCTTTGTTCTGCCTGTCCATCGGCTTCGATACTGCGGGCGAGCAAGCCGGCTGTCGGACAATCGAACAACGTTTTTAACGGTACTTTTTTTCCGAGCTTGGATTGGATTTCCGCTGTCAGCATCATTCCTTTTAATGAATGTCCGCCAAGATCGAAGAAATTGTCGTCAAGTCCGACCGGCCGAACGCCAAGCACCTCCTCCCAAATGCCGCAGAGGGCTTTTTCAAATTCGGTTGACGGCGCTCTATATGAATCGCTTTGACCACTTAGACCTTGCGGCTCCGGCAGCGCGCTGCGGTCCACTTTTCCGTTCGCCGCAAGCGGCATTTTATCCACCGTTACGAAATATGACGGGATCATGTACGACGGAAGCCGCTCAGAAAGACGCTCTCTCATTTCGGAAACCGGCAGCTGTCGTTTCGCTTGAATATAAGCGCACAGTTCGTCTAGCCCTGAGTCAGCCGTAAATGAAAGAACGACCGCTCTCTCTATATGTTCAAGTCCAATGAAGGCCTCTTCAATTTCTTTCAATTCGATTCTGTAGCCGCGGATTTTCACCTGATCATCCGTCCGCCCTAAAAATTCAATCTCCCCATTCGGAAGACGGCGGACGAGATCCCCCGTCCGGTACATGAATGTGCCCGGTGTGTAAGGATTTTCGATAAACTTCGCAGCCGTAAGTTCCCGGTTGTTCACATATCCTCTTGCAAGCCCGCTTCCCGTAATATACAGCTCGCCTGCCGCTCCCGCGGGAACAAGCCGGCGGGAAGCGTCCAATACCAGTGCTCCGGCGCCCGAAATCGGCCGTCCAATCGTCGGGCGCTCGGCGAATTGCCGGATCATGCCCGGTTCGACCGGTTTAGCGATGGCACCGATCGTCGTTTCCGTCGGCCCGTAATGATTGATGAACCGGGTGTCCGGATAGCGGGAATGGAACCGTTCGACATCTTTCGGATTGATTTTTTCTCCCCCTAGTACAATCAGTCTCAATGACTGAAGCCCCTTTGCCAAAGCGAAGCTTTGCGGCTGAACGACCGTATGGAACAGCGACGGCGTCAGCTTGATATATGTGATCCCTTGTTCACCGATATAATGAATAAATGTCTCCGGTTCTGTATACGTTTCTTTCCGGACGATATGGAGCTCTCCTCCGGCGAGCAGCACCGGGAAAAGGCTCGTGTAGCCGAGATCGAACGCATAGGAAGACAAAAGCATCGTTTTATCCGAAGCTGACAGGCGCGCCTCACTGATAAACCAGGAAACATAGTTTGCCAGATTGCGGTGTTCCAGCTGAACGCCTTTCGGCTGACCCGTCGTTCCGGATGTATAGATGATGTACGCCAGACTCGCCCCGTCATGGATTAGATGCGGTCGTTTTTTGCTTGCCATCAGCGTGTCGTTTCTCACATCTATCAATCTCCCGTTATACCAATCTGCGAGAGCAGCTTGATGGGAATGTTCTGTTAAGAGCCAGCGGGCTTTGCTGTCTTCCAGCATATATTGAATCCTGCTCGTCGGCATTTCCGGATCAATCGGCAAAAAAGCGCCCCCTGATTTCATTACGCCGAGAATTGCCGCGGCGACCTCTGCAGAACGATCCAGCATAATGCCGACAACGTCGTCTTTTCCGATGCCTTCACTTCGCAGCACATTTGCAATTTGATTTGCTCTTTCATCTAGCCCGCGGTATGTGAGGATTGTTTCCCCGCAGACAACAGCCGGCTGATCAGGCATTTCGGCCGCCTTTTCTTCAAACCGTACATGAAACGGCCGCTCCTCTAGGCGTTCTGCCCGGCTGCGCCTCACTTCTTCCAGGAGAAGTCCGCGCTCTTTGTCTGAAAGCAGTTCGATGTCCCGGAGCTTAATGCCGGGATTTTCGCAGATTGTTTTAATCACATTTAAGAAGTGGCCGCTCCAGCGCCTGATCGTTTCTTCTTTAAATAAGGATACGGCATAGTCAAAGCTCAAACCGATTTCCCCATCATGCTCCACGGCCTCAAGCGACAGATCAAACTTCGCTGTGCGATGGCGCACCGAGTAAGACGAAATCTGCAAATCTCCGAGTTTCAGCGTCGGGATTTCCATGTTCTGCATGTTGAAAAAGACGCTGAACAGCGGATTCCGGCTTGTATCCCGCGGCAATGGCAGTTTTTCAATCAGTTCTTCAAGCGGATAGTCCTGCTTGGCAAAGCCCTGAAGACTTGTCTCTTTGACTTCCTGCAAAAATTCCTTAAACGTTTTTTCCCCTTCGGGACGATTCCGGAGCGCCAGCGTATTGACAAACATGCCCGGAATGTTGTGCAGATCCGGATGGGTTCTGCCGGCCACAGGCGATCCGACGATTAAATCTTCCTGAGACGCATACTTGGACAGCAAAATATTAAACGCGGCCAACAGGAACATATAAAGTGTCGCATCGGCTTCAGAAAGCAGCTTTTGAACGTCTGCCGTCAGTTTTCGATTGATTCCAAAGACGACACGGTCGCCTTCAAAGCTGCGTTTTGAAGGCCGCGGAAAATCGTACGGCAGATCGAGAACAGGCAGCTCGCCTTTGAAAATATCGAGCCAATACTGTTCCTGTTCTTTCAATTTCTCCTGATGCTCCGGCCCGTTTTGCCACACAGCGAAATCCTTATAGTGGAGCTTAGGAGCAGGCGCCTCTTCACCGTGGTAGAAGCTGGCCAAGTCGCGAATCAATATGCCGGTGGAGCTTCCGTCCGTAATAATGTGGTGCATATCGATCATCAGCAGATGGCGCTTTTCTTCAAGCTTTACGAGTTCCGCCCGGACGAGCGGCGCCTTATTCAGCTGAAACGGCCGGATAAACCCTCTGATCGCCGCTTCGGCTTCCGCTTCATCCGCCACTGATTCCGTCAGGTGAAAAACTGCGTCTTGATGGATGGTTTGAACGATTTCTCCATCGATTAATTCGAACGATGTCCGCAATGTTTCATGGCGGCTGATCAAGGCCCGAAACGCGTCTTCCAGACGCTCCTTATCCAATTCGCCTTCCAGAAGCAGAACCGCCGGCACATTGTAGCTCGTGCTTGCTTCTTCGAGCTGATTGAGGATGTACATGCGCCGTTGGGCGGATGACACCGGATAATTCGCACGGGACGGCGCCGGCGCAATCGGAGCGGTTTTCTCTTTCGTTTCCCCTTGAAGAAATTCGGCCAGCTCTCTGATCGTCGGTTTTTCAAACAATACTTTGATCGGCACTTCTTTTTGGAGCTGCTCTTGTATTTTGGCTGTCAGCATCATCGCCTTCAGCGAGTGTCCGCCGATGGAAAAGAAGTTGTCATCGATTCCCGGCTGCTTGATGCCGAGAATCTCTTCCCAGATTGCCGCCAGAATTTTCTCCGTTTCATTTTTCGGCGCTTCGAATCTGTCAGTCTCTTCAGCGATAGGAGCCGGCAGCTGCCGTTTGTCAACCTTTCCGTTGGCTGTCAGCGGCATGCTGTCGAGTTCGATCAAATGAGCCGGAATCATATACTCCGGAAGCGACCGGGACAGCTCTGTCCGCAGCTGTGCGGCCGGCCTCGCGCCAACTGCAGTGTAGTAGGCGCAAATCTCGGTTTCTCCGGTATTGTTTTCCCGAATGACAGCAGCCGCTTCTGAAATTCCCTCAAGGCGGGCCAAAGCCGCTTCAACCTCGCCTAATTCGATCCGGAAGCCGCGAACCTTCACTTGATGATCGATCCGCCCGAGAAATTCGATATTCCCGTCGGGAAGCCATTTTGCCAAGTCGCCCGTGCGGTACATCCGCTTCCCTTCGGCAAAAGGATCGCCGACAAACTTTTCATCTGTCAGCTCAGGCTGGTTCAAGTAGCCGCGGGCCACCCCGTCTCCGCCGACACACAGCTCGCCGGGCACGCCGATCGGCTGAAGCGCGCCGTGTTCATCAACGATATAGGCGGTTGAATTTCCGATCGGCTTTCCAATCGGGATCGTTCTCTCATATGCTTGATCGATGAAAAAACACGTCGAAAATGTTGTATTTTCAGTAGGTCCGTATCCATTCCAAAGCGAGAGTTCCGGCGATTCGCGTTTAACTCTGTTGACGATTCCAGGAACAAGGGCATCTCCGCCGATAATCAGATCATTTAGGGTTGCAAACATTCCCGGATCCTGCTGGGCGAGCTGATTAAAAAGAGGCGAAGTCAGCCACATTGTTGTGATTCCGGTCTCTTCCAGGAACACTCTGAACCGCTTTCCATCAAGGAGCGTCTCTTTCGGGACGGGATAAAGGGTTCCCCCGTTTAGCAGTGCGCCGAACACTTCAAATGTACTGGCGTCAAAGCTGACAGCCCCCGTCTGCGCCATCTTCACGTCGCTCTTCAGCGGGATGTAGCCCGCATTTTTGACAAGGCGGACGATATTGCGGTGTTCGACCATCACGCCCTTCGGCTTGCCCGTCGATCCGGATGTATAAATGTAATAGGCAAGATCTCCGGGTTTGTTGGCATGTACAAGGTTGGCGGCATCTTCTTTTTCTGCATCCACCGCATTTGCGGCGAGTACCTCATACCCTTCCAGCGAAATCTGCGGGCTGTCTTTTGTAAGGACGATCTTTGCTCCGCTGTCTTCGAGCAAGAAGCGAATCCGCTCTTCAGGATATCCGGGATCGATCGGTACGTACACGCCTCCTGCTTTCAGTACCGCCAGCATGCTGACGGCTGCTTCAAGCGACCGCTCCATCATAATGGCGGCGGCATTTCCGTGCATCAAGCCTCTTGCTTTCAGCCTTCTCGCGAGCTGATTGGCTTTCTCATTCAGCCTGCGGTAAGTCAGGCTTCTTCCGTCAGCGGCAACAGCCGTTTTGTCAGGAGACGCTTCAACCTGTTCTTCAAACAGCTCCGGAATCGTCTTTTCTCTTGGATAACCGGTTTTCGTTTGATTAAAAGCGAGCAGCGTTTGTTGCTCCTGTTTTGATAACATGTCGGCGCTGCCTGCTTTTGATTCGGGATTTGCAATCGCCTCTTCTGCAAGTCTCGTTAAATGTCCGGCGGCCTGCTCAATGAAAGCCGCGTCAAAAGCCGCGCCGTTGTATTTCAATTTGATCGTCCACTCCGCTCCCGGATAAACGATCAAGTTAAAGTCGTAATTCGTTTGTTCAAAAGCTCCGGCAGCCTTGATGGAAAAGCCGAGCCGCTCATGGATCGTTCCGTTTTCAAGCTCTTTATCAAGCGGATAGTTCTCAAACGCGACAAGGTGGCTGATCAAGCGGCCGGCCAATGCCGATTGCTTCTGAATCTCATATAGCGGGAGATAGTCGTACCGTTCCGCGTCAATTGCATGCTGCTGTGCTTGTTTAAACAGCTCTGCAAACGATGCGTTTTTATCGATCTTTAAACGGACGGGGATCGTGTTGATGAACAGCCCTGCCATATGTTCGATTCCGTCAATTTCCGACGGGCGCCCGGACACCACTGTGCCGAACACCACATCATCTGTTCTGTTATATTTGGCAAGCACTGCTCCCCAAATCGCCTGAAAAAGGTTGGGAGCTGTGACATGATAGCGGTTTGCCGTCTTTAGAAAAGCATCCACCATGTCTTTGTCCCAAACGAACGTGAACTCCTCGTTCCGGTACGATCCTGAATCCGGCTGCGTTTTTCCGCCGGGAATGACGCTTGGGCTTTCTAAACCCGAAAGGCGGTGTTCCCAGTAGGATGCCGCTTCATCCTTATCCTGCCGGCCGAGCCATTTAATATAGTCCGCATAAGGTTTTCCCTGATCAAGCGTAACCGTCCGGTTTGCTCGAAACGCTTCATAGTTTTGAAAAAGGCGTTTCATCAATATCCCCATGCTCCAGCCGTCCATCACGATATGATGGTTGCTCCAGACGAGATGGTGCTTTTTCCGGTCAAGCCGAAAGACCGCCGTTTTAAAAAGCATGTCTTTCGCCAAATTAAACCCGGCCGCCTGTACATCTTGTTTATACTGGTCAATGCGGGTTTTTTGCCTTCCTTCATCCAAGTCCGCAAGATCCTCAAATTCCACTATTGCCTGCCGTTCAGCCAGGACAACCTGGCGCGGTTTTTGCAATTGCTGATGAACAAAAACCGTTCTGAGAATATCGTATGAACGCACGAGCTGATTCACGCTTTTTTCAAAGATCCCCAAATCAAATTCCCCGTCTATGACAAGCTCCAGCTGTGTGAAGTAAGAGGAAGATTCCGGATCAAGCATTGCGTGGTACAGCATTCCTTCCTGCATCGGTGTCAAAGGATACACCTTTTGAATCTTTTCTTTCCCCATAAGGCACCTCGTTTTTTTGTTAGAAAATTTCCATCAGTTTATCTAATTCTTCAAGCGTTAGTTCGTCATCTCCAAGATCGCTCGGGGTGAGTTCGCCTCCATCCCGCTCTAAGCAATGATCGATCAATTGCAGCAAATAAGTTTTAAAGCTTTCCGCGACAGCGGCGACGGTGCTTTCTTTGTATTCGAGTGAATGATAGGCAATTGACATTGTCAAAATGCCGTTTTCGATATAGCCGACGATGTCTAGCGCATTCGGTTTTTCCGTTTCCGGGCTGAGCGGATCGCCGGACGGCAAAGCTGATCTCGTGAACAGACCCGAATCCGCCATCTCTGCAAACTGGCCCAAATAGTTAAAGCTGATATCATGCTTGATCGGCTGCGCCTTTTTGCCTTCTTCGGTCAAATAGCGATAAATGCCATAGCCGATTCCTTTATTCGGAATGTGGCGCAACTCTTCTTTGATCTGTTTGATTTGATAGCCGATATCTTCGGAATGGCGCAGTTGAATCAGCGCCGGGAACTGGCTTGTAAACCAGCCGACCGTCCGGGAAATATTCAAGCCTTCCATGATGTCCTCCCGGCCGTGTCCCTCCAAGCAGATGATAAAGTCTTCCTGCCCGGTCCACTCTTTCAGCGCCAAGCCCAACGCCGTAAGCAAAATGTCGTTCATTTCCGTGTTATATGCTTCATGAACTTTTGTCATCAACTGTTCTGTTTCTTCTTTCGAGAGAGAAAACTCAGCCGTTTTCGTATGGTGCATCCGTTTGTCCTCTGCTTCATCATCTTTAGGGAGCGATGCCGTCTCCGCCTTCTCGACTTCCTGCCAATAGCCGATTTCTTTCGCGAAAGCTTTTGACCTTGCGTATTCTTTCAGGCGAGCCGCATATTCAGCAAAAGAGTGCGTCTTTTCTTGAAGAATGATCGGCTCCCCTTTTTCAGCTTGGGCGTACCCGGCGGCGAAATCCTCAAGGAGGATTCTCCATGAAATTCCGTCCACAACGAGATGATGAATGACGATGAGAAGATGATCGCCTTGATCCGTCTCAAAGATCGCCGCTTTCAAAAGCGGGCCTTCGGTTAAATTGATACTGCTTTGAATCCGGTTTGATTCCTTTAACACGGCAGCTTCAAGTTCAGCACCCGATTCATTGAAGCGGATGACTTCAGGACGAACCGCTGTTTCTTCCAGCCCTCTGTTGTACTGAACAATCCCGTCTCCATTTCGCTGATAAACCATGCGAAGTGCATCATGGTGTTCGATCATCTTGGTTAAAGCCTTGCCTGCCGCTTCCGGGTCAAACCCTGAAGGGGCGTGAAGCATAACTGATTGGTTCCAATGATGCTCGTTCGTAAATTTGCGCTCAAAGAACCAGCGCTGGATCGGCGTCAGTGTGACTTCGCCTTCGACAGGGTTCTGATCGATCGGCTGATCGTCAGCCGCTTGAACATAAGCACTGAGCTCCCCGATCGTCGGGTGCTGAAACAAGTCCTTCATCTCCAGCTTCCAACCGTGCTGCTGAAGGCGGCTTGCCATTTGAATTCCTTTGATCGAGTCCCCGCCGAGCGCGAAGAAATTGTCCGTGACTCCGATTCGGTCTATGCCGAGAACATCCTGCCAAATGTCCGCCAACAGCTGTTCCGTTTCTGTGCGCGGCGCTTTGTATTCGGCTGTCTGCGCTTCGACGTCAGGCTGAGGCAGCGCCCTTCGGTCGACTTTTCCGTTCGCCGTAACCGGAAGCTCATCAAGCTGCACCCAATACGCCGGTACCATGTAGTCCGGAAGCGTCTGCCCCAGCTTACGGGCGAGGCTTTCTGTATCAAGCTGTTCGTCCGCAACGACATAGCCGCACAGCGCTTTGTTGCCGTAGGCGTCTTCGATGTCGGTGACGACTGCTTCCTGAACTTCAGAGAGCCGCGCGAGCTGGACTTCAATTTCAGAAAGCTCGATCCGGAAGCCGCGGATTTTCACCTGCTGGTCGATCCGGCCGATGTACTCAAGCCGCCCGTCTTCCAGCCATTTGACCGCATCCCCTGTCCGGTACATGCGCTCGCCCGGCACAAACGGGTCTTCCGTAAAACGCTTCGCCGTTTCCTCCGGCTTGTTCAGATAGCCGCGCGCAAGCCCGCGGCCGGCGATGCACAGCTCGCCAGCGACGCCGACAGGCTGAACTTCGTTGTTTTGTCCAAGCACATACGCCCGCGTATTGGCAATCGGCTTTCCGATCGAAAGCATGCCTTCATCAGGATCGATTGCTGTGCTCGTCGCAACGACTGTGTTTTCCGTCGGCCCATAGTTGTTGACGAGCGTGTAGTTCCGTTTTTCGATCCGCTTCAGCTTGTCTCCGCCAGTAAGCAGCACGCGCAGCGACTGGTTGTCGAGCTCCATGAACTGTTCGCACAGCTGTGTCGGCAGGAACGTGATCGTAATCCCGTTCTCTTCGAAATATTCATTCAAACGCGTAATGTCCATCCGGATCGCTTCATCGATGATATGAAGCTCCGCTCCGGCGATCCAGAACGGGAACATCTCCCAGACGGAAGCGTCAAAGCCGAAGCCGGCATATTTCGCGCTTTTGTCCTGTTCGGTGACCGTGAATGCATCGTTATGCCAATAGCACAAGTTCACGAGCGATTGATGTTCGACCATGACGCCTTTCGGCTGGCCTGTCGTGCCCGATGTGTAAATCAAGTATGCCAGGTTGTCAGACTGAGCCTCTGCGCTTGGATTGATGTCATCCTCGGGATAAAGCTCGCCGGCCAGAATGGAGGCTTCTCTATTCAAATCGATCACTTCTCCGGTAAATGCGTCCGGCATCGTTAATCCGCTTTGCGTCAGAAGCAGTTCTGCACCGCTGTCTTTCAGTACGTATCCGATCCGCTCGGCCGGATAGCCGGGGTCGATCGGTACATAGGCCGCTCCCGCTTTCAAAATCGCGAGCACGCCGGCCGCCATTTCCAGCGAAGGCTTCACCATGATCCCAACCCGCTGTTCAGGGCCGGCCCCTTTTTCGATCAGCAGCCGGGCCAGACGGTTGGCGCGCGCATTCAGCTCTTTGTACGTCCACTGCACGCCGTTGTACACCGCTGCCCCGCGGTCAGGCGTGCGGAGGACTTGCGCTTCGAACAGCTCATGGACTGTTTTGTTCTGCGGCACGTCGAGAACTGTTTCGTTCCATTCGTACAAGATCCGCCGTTTATCGGCTTCATCCAGAAGCGAAAGGTCTGAAAGGCTTGCATCCGGGTTTTCGGCAATCGCTTCGAGCAGGTTGACCCAGTACCCGCTCCAGCGTTTGATCGATTCGCGCTTAAAGAGAGCTGTATTGTATTCCATTTCAAAAACGAGAAGTCCGTCTTCTTCCGCCGCTGTCAACGTCAGATCAAATTTCGCAGTCTGATGGGCAAAATCATACGGTTTAAGTGTGACTCCTTCCATTGACAAGTCTTTCAAATCGGCATTTTGCATTGAAAAGACGGCATCAAATAACGGGTTTCGGCTCATGTCGCGCTGGATGTTCAGCTTCTCGATCAGTTCTTCAAACGGGTAATCTTGATGCTCAAATGCGCCGAGCGTCGTTTCTTTTACTTCCTCAAGGAATGCAGAAAACGGCTTGTCTCCTTCAGGACGCGTTCTTATCGCAAGCGTATTGACAAACATGCCGATGATACGGCTCAAATCTGCATGCGGCCGCCCGGCAGCCGGAGAGCCGAAAATGACCTCGCTCTGTCCGCTCAGTTTCGATAAAAACGTACTGTATGAGGCAGCGAGCACCATGTATAAAGTGCTTTCCGTTTCCTTGGCCAGTCTTCTGAGCTGCTGGACAAGCTCCGGTTTCAGAGAAAAGCTGATACGGCTTCCTTCAAACGTTTGAACAGAAGGACGCGGATAGTCTGTCGGGAGCGTCAAAACAGGCAGTTCGCCGTCAAGCTCCTTGAGCCAGTATTCCTCCTGCATTTTGTGCCGTTCAGTGAGCAAGTGCTGCTGCCATACAGCATAGTCTTTATACTGAATCCTCAGCGGTTCAAGCGCCTCTCCCGCATAAAGCCTTGTCATCTCATCGATCAGCACGCTGACGGAAGCGCCGTCTGAAATGATATGATGCATATCGACAAGCAAAAGATGTTTTTCTTCCGTGACACGTATGATGCTCATTCTAAATAACGGAGCCTTTGTTAAATCAAACGGCCTGATGAACTCTTTAATCAGCTTTTCCGCTTCTTGTTCATCTGCATCGATGACATCAATGGTCAATTCCGCAGCTTCCCAAATCCGCTGAACAGGTTCGCCGTTCCTGATTTCAAACGTCGTGCAGAACGCTTCATGGCGCTTGATCAGCATTTGCGCGGCAGACTCCAGGCGCTTCAGGTCAAGCTTTCCTTCAAGTTGGAGAACGGCCGGCATGTTATAGCTTTTCTCAGCGCCTTCAATCTGCTGAAGAACGTACAGCCGTTTTTGCGCCGACGAAACGGGGTACGTTTCCCGGTCCGGCGCCGCTTCAATATAAACGGCAGATTTTTTCTCAGATTTTGCCGCCGCCTGGGCCAGGCTTTCGATTGTCGGCGCCTGGAACAAGTCTTTCAGCTGCAGGTCAACATTCATCTCTTGCTGGATGCGGGCGATGAGCGTCATTCCGAGTAAAGAGTGTCCGCCGAGTTCAAAAAAATTGTCATGCACACCGATTTTCGGTACATTGAGCACCTCCTGCCAAAGATCGGCAAGCTGCGCTTCTGTGCCGCTCCTTGGCGCCGTATATTCCTTTTGCGCGGCCTGCGCGATATCCGGTTCAGGCAGCGCCCTTCTGTCGATCTTTCCATTGCCTGTGAGCGGAAGCTCATCAAGCTGCATAAACACAGACGGGATCATATAGCCTGGCAGACCTTCTGCCGCATGTCGGCGAAGCTCTTGGCTCGAAAGCTCCTGATCAGCCGTAAAGTATGCACAGATCATTTGATCTCCCGCCCCGGTGTCAACAGCAAGAACAGCGGCTTCCTGAACCATGTCATGCGTTAGGAGATGATGCTCGATTTCGCCCAGCTCGATTCTCTGTCCGCGAATTTTGACCTGATGATCAATCCGACCGATAAATTCGAGGCATCCGTCGGCAAGCCATCTCGCCATATCACCCGTCCGGTAAATCTTTTCGCCGGTTTTGAACGGATGCGCCGTAAACTTTTCAGCCGTCAGTTCAGGGCGGTTAAAATAGCCGCGGACAAGGCCGTCTCCGCCGACGCATAATTCTCCCGCAACCCCTGCCGGCTGTACATTGCTGAATGAATCAAGAATCAGAACCTCCGTATTGCTGACAGGCTTTCCGATCGGTATAGCCTGCGCATCGTCCGGCACTTCATTGACTGGATGGTAGGTTGTAAAGACCGTGCTCTCAGACGGACCGTACATATGAAGCAGCCGCCCTCTGCCAACTGTCTTCAGAGCTCTTCTGACATGATCGACAGATGCACGTTCGCCGCCGAACAGAACCCTGCGGAGTCCCTTCAAACTGTCCGGCCGCATGTCTGTCAGCAGATTGAATAATGCGGTCGTGATCATTAAAATCGTAATCTTTTCTTTTTCGAGTACATGTGCGAGCCGGCTCATATCAAGAATCGTGTCTTTTGGAGCTATCACCAGCTTGGCGCCGTTCAGCAATGAACCGAACACATCAAACATAAAGGCGTCGAACACATAATTTGAAATCGAAAGAACGATATCGGATTCCATCACTTCCAAGTAATTCGCGTTTTTTACAGTACGCAAAATATTCCGGTGAGAGACCATATTGCCCTTCGGCGTCCCTGTCGTTCCAGATGTGTACGTTAGATTTGCCATTGCTTCCGGAGAAATCGGAAGGCGCAAATCAGACGCATCTCCCATATAAAGGTTTTCATCCTCAACAAATAGGATGTCGCCGCCAAATTCCGCCGCCTCAGCGAGCGGCTTCATCGCCTTTTGCGTTAAAAGAACCGCCGCTCCGCTGTCCTTGAAGAAATGTTGCACACGCTTTTCCGGATGATCGGGATCGATCGGCACATAAGCCCCGCCGGCTTTCAGCACAGCGAGAATGCCGATGACCATTTCAGCCGACCTGGCCGTAAGAATGGCCGCCGTCGTGCCGGCTTGCACGCCACTTTCGCGGAGGCGCCTTGCCAATTGGTTCGCTTTCCGATTGAGCTCATCATATGACCATACTTTGTCTTCAAATTGCAGGGCGGGATAACCGCCTCTTTCTGCAGCCTGTTCCTCGAATAGCTGAACGATCGTTTTCTCCCGCGGATAATCGCTTGTCGCGGGGTTGAACGCGACGAGCTGGCGATTCGTTTCTTCTTCTGTCAAAAGGCTGTACTCGCCGATCCTGAGCATCGGATCAGCCGCCATGTCCTCCAGAAGGTTCAAGTATGCTTTCAGCATCCTTTCAGCCGTATCTTTTTTAAACAGCTTCGTGCTGTAATCCAAATCGAGTATCAATTCTCCCTGCTCTTCTTTTGCCTGCAGCGTCAAGTCGAATTTTGCAATATTGAAGTTCGTTTCATAAATCGAGAGGTGCAAATCGCCGAGCAGCGGAATGTCTTCCCATGCATTCTGCAAAATAAACATCGTGTCAAAGATGGGATGACGGCTTAAATCGCGCGATGCGCCAAACTTCTCCGCAAGCCGCTCAAACGGATAATCCTGATGCTCAAAAGCATCGATTACCGTTTTCTTTACATCATTCAGGAAGTCTGCGAACGTTCTGCCCGGGTCCACTTTTGAACGGATCGCCAGCGTATTGACAAACATGCCGATGATTCCTTCCAGATCGGAATGTCTGCGGCCGGCCGCCGGCGTCCCGACGATCACATCTTCCTGCCCGGAGTACTTTGCAAGAAGCATGTTGTACGCAGACAGCATGACCATGTACAATGTCGCGCCGTTTTGCTCTGCCAGCACGGCTAATTTTTCTTTCAGGTCTTTTGGCAGGACTGCGGATACCCTGTCTCCTTCAAAGCTTTGAACAGGCGGCCTCGGCTCGTCCGTCATCAGCTGCAGTACGGGAAGCTCGCCGGCAAACATGCTTTCCCAATAGGCCTCTTCTTTTTGAAAGCCTTCTTGTGCTTGCGCCCTTTGCCAGAAGGCATAATCTTTGTAATGCAAACGCAGCTCCGGCAATTCCTCCCCGTTATACAGCGCGGCCAGTTCATTCAATATGATCGAAATCGACACGCCGTCAGATACGAGATGATGCATATCGAACAACAGCAGATGTCTGCCGTCTGCAAGGCTGACGAGACCCGCTCTCATCAGCGGAGCTTTGGCGAGATCAAAGCGGCGGACAAATGATTTCGCGATTTGTTCGATCGGCTTGCCTTCCGCCTTAACCTTCTCAATCTTGAACTGAACCCTTTGATGAACGGTCTGCCTCGGCTCGCCATCCACAACTGTAAACGAAGTACGCAGCGCCTCATGCCTATCAATCAGTTTTTGAAAAGCAGCTTCAAGGCGCCCAGAGTCAAGAGTGCCTTCAAGCATCGCCGCGGCCGGCATATTGTAGCCGACTCCGGCACCCTCCAGCTGGCTGACGATATAGATTCGCTGCTGCGCCAATGAAAGAGGATAATCGTCACTTTCCGGCGCCGGTTCAATTACCGCGAATCCGTCTTTCTCGGCTTCAGAAACAAAGCCGCTCAGCGCCGCTACTGTCGGCTTTTCAAATAGGACTTGCAACGGAACTTCGACTCCGAAAGCTTTATGAATTTTTGCCAGCATGGTCATCGCTTTGAGAGAGTGGCCGCCCAGATCAAAAAACTGGTCGTGGATTCCGACTTGTTCAGCTCCGAGCACTTCCTGCCATATACCCACCATTTTTTCTTCACATTCATTTCTCGGCGCCGCATATTCTGCAGTCCCGCTGACAGACACCTCATGGCGAAGCAGCGCTTTCCGGTCGACTTTTCCGCTTGCCGTCAGCGGTATTTCATTAAGCTCGACAAAGCAGGAAGGGATCATATAATCAGGCAGGTGTTTGGATAAGTGCTCCCTCAGTCCCTGAATGTGAATCTTTCCGCCTTGTTTCGGAACGACATAAGCGCAAACCTCAAGGCTGCCGCCGGTTTCATGCCGCGCGAGGACAACTGCTTTTTCGACAGCAGGGGCTCCTTGCAGCACCGACTCTATCTCGCCAAGCTCGATCCGGAAGCCGCGGATTTTCACTTGATCGTCTCTTCGGCCGATAAAATCAACTGTACCGTCAGGAAGCCAACGTGCAGTATCCCCTGTTCGATACATGAGACCTCCGGATACAAACGGGTCTTTCAAGAACCTGTCTCTGGTCATGTCAGGCAAGTTCAAATAGCCTCGCCCGACTCCGTCTCCTGCAATATACAATTCCCCTTCGACGCCATCAGGAAGGAGTGCGCCGTTTTCATCCAAAATATAAAAACGGTTATTTCCTATCGGCCGGCCAATCGGTACATAGGCCGTATCGTATTGAAGATCTGTGCGGTTTGTAATCGTAAAAGAAGAGGCATCCACACAAGTTTCCGTCGGTCCGTAAACATTCGTAACAGCAGGCACGGATTCAGCTGTTTCTGCAAATAACTGAAGCAGCCTTTCCGTCGCAACCCTTGATAAAGCCTCTCCTCCAACAAGCATATGCCTCAATTTGACGCCTGAAAGATCATCAGCCGCAGCCAAAAGCTGCAAATGTGCCGGTGTACCGTCTGTCACATCGATTTGATGCCGGCGGTAATAATCCGATAAAGCGCGTCCGTCGGAAACCGTCTTTTTCGGTACGATGTACAACGTTTGCCCGAGCAATAGAGACGTAAAAATCTGCTGAACGGAAGCATCAAAATGAAATGGAGCCAGAAGCGCCAGTTTCAAATCATCCTGATCGTATGTACCAACGGCCTGTTGAAGTCCTCTGACAAGGTGGTGGACCTGCCTGTGTTCAATCATGACGCCTTTTGGACGGCCCGTTGTACCGGAAGTATAAATGATGTATGCAAGGTGCCCGGCGCCTGCCGCTGAAGACGGATAGCCGTTTTCCCGCGATTCAGAAAGCGCTTCGCTGAACTGCACCGTTTCAGCCGTTTCAAAAGTCAGCCCGCTGTCTGTGATAACCGCTTTCGCCTTTGAATCCTCCAGCATAAAACGGATTCTTTCTTCCGGAAATCCAGGATCGATCGGTACATAAGCTCCGCCGGCTTTCAAAACGCCCATCATCGCCGTGATGACCCGCTCTGACCGCTCCATCACTATCGCAGCCGGAGCATCAGGCCCGATGCCTCTTCTCCGAAGCGCCATTGCCAAGCGGCTCGATTGTTCATTCAACTCCCGGTACGAAAGTTTTTGTCCTTCATATACAACCGCTGTTTTTTCGGGATGATCGGCTGCTTTTTGTTCAAATAAACCGTGCAGGGTCATGTTCTTGTCATATGCAATGGTTTGGCTTGATGCACGCTTTAACAGCCGCTCTTTTTCAAAAGCGGGAACAATCTCCAGTTCAGCGATTGTTTTTTGCGGAGACAGCAGGGCATCTTCAAGCAGCGTCATCAGCCGTTCATATAACACGGCCATTTCTTCCGAAGTAAAAAGCTCCTCCCTGTAATCAAAATCAATCGCAAGCGTCCCGGTATCCCATCTCTCTTTCACATGAATGGAAATATCGTTTACTTCACTGCCGCTGAAAATCGGCTCGGTAAGAAACGACACCGTTTCTTTTTGCTGCCATTGCATAACCTGATATTCCAGTGAGACGGCGAACAATTTGCTGACATGCGGCTGTCTTTCCCGCAAATCATTAATCAGCAGATTGTACGGATACTTTTGATGCCGAATGATTTTCAGCTGGTCCTTCATTCTTTCCTGCACAAATGCACTAAAGTCTTGGTGTACTTCAATGGAGGCTTTCATCGGAATCGTCGACACAAACATCCCGAGCATCTGTTTTTCTTTTGCATTTGTCCGGTTACCCATAAATGTTCCGAGAACGACGTCTTTTTGTCCGGTTACCCGGTGCATATAGATGTGCAGAATGGATAGGAACAGGGAGAGTACACTGATGTTGTGTTCATTACAATACGTTTGAATTTTTTTATACAGGTCAGGGGAAATCTCTTTTGAAAAGCGGGCTGCATCCAATTGGATCTGATACGTATCGCTCGCTTTTAACGATACGGGCTCCGGAATCGCTTCATATTGTGCGTTCCAATATGCTTTATCCTTCTGGAAACGCTTCGAATTTTCATACTCCAATTCGCTCTGGATATGTTCCGTAAATGATGACTGTACAGGTTCAAGGTCGGTTTCCCCTTTGGCAAGCTTCAAATAAATATCTGTAATCCGGTTGCCTAGGATCGTCATAGAAATGCCGTCGGAAATGATATGATGAACTTTTGCAAAAAACCAGCTTTCTTCTTCACTAATGCGAACAACGGCAAATTTAAACAGCGGACTGTCATACAAAGGCAGGGGCCGGCGCGCCTCAGCTTGTCCCCATTTAAGAACGCCGTCTGCTCCTCCGCTTTCTGAAGCATCAAAATATTCAATTTGGAAAGGTTCGTCTTCCGCTATATACTGCTTCGGCTCATCCTCTCCTTCAAACATCAGCCTGAATCGCATCGTGTCATTCGTACGAACAAACTTGCGAATCGCTTCAGTCAATAACCCGGAATCGATTCCGGATGCAGATTTTAATTTTCCAAAGCCGCTCAAATTTGAAACACTTGTACCGGGATAGAACTTTTCCGTGTACCAAATTCGCCTTTGAGCATGTGTCAGCGGGTAAAATGTGTTTCCCATTCTTTATTCCTCCTTTATCTCTTGTTATGTATGACGATGCGAACAGCCAAGCCGCAATGCAATGTTGCGGTTTTGCGATGAGCGAAAAACGCTGTCACAGATTTGTCGTTTCCAATAAAACATTATATTGGAAATAAAAAGAAAAGAGCCCGCCCGAATAAAAACGGGCGAACTCCCTGTTTATTCGGCAACCTGTCAACCGTAGCACCGTCAGCACCTTAGGCCATGGCTTTGCGTCCCTGCGTTTCCGCAGGTTTGCCTTTATCTGCTTTTCTTGATATAAATTCATTTTCTGCTCACAGTTAACTTTAAATGAAAATTTTGTTTTTTTCACCGAAAAATAGGTGAAAAGTTTCATGCGGGATACCGAATGTTGTACATGAATGTTAATGCGCGATCCCGAAATCGACAAAAAAATATGCGGGAAAACGAAAAAAATCGTTTAAATCCGCAAAAAATTCCAAATCTTAGATAAAGAGTATATTAAAATATTAAAAAAACAGCATGGACTTCATAAATAAATCATGAAGGTCTGTTAAAGCTTCGGCGCTTCCTTTTACAATGTTCATTCAATTAAAACGTTTCTTTTACCAGGCCGTTTAAACTGACGAGAAAAGACAAACCGGCTTGCGAAAACATTGAAGCAGAATGTTAAATTTGCTGAACTGTCTCATTCTGAACGGTATCTTGAAATACTTCCGATGCTCCATACAAAAAAGCAGGCTGAGTTTCGCCTGCTACATGGTTTTTGAGAGCCCGATCGTCCGTTCGATGATGATCAGCGCAATCACTGAAACCGTGATAAAAATAACCGAAATCGCATGAACGCTCGGATCAAATGTCTGGTCAATATAGCTGAATGTACGAACCGGTACAGGCGTGACAGCCGGTGAAGAAACAAACAGACTGATTGATATTTCTCCGAATGACGTTACAGAGGCAAAAACGGCTCCCGCAATGATTCCCGGTTTAATAAGCGGCAAGATGACATGAAAAAAGGTATGCCAGGGACCTGCGCCGAGATTCATGGATGCCAGTTCAAGCTTCTGATCCACGTTTGCCATGCTGACTCCGACCGTCCGAACGACATACGGAAGGCTGATCAGCATATGCCCGGCGGCCAGCCCGGCAAACGTGCCGTTTACCCCAATCATTGTCAATAAATAGAGAAATGATACGCCTAATGCGATTTGGGGAATCATCAACGGCGATAAAACAAAAGCCTGAATCGCCTGTTTTCCCGGAAAGTTCAGCCGCGCCAATGCATAGGCTGCAACTGTTCCAAGGATCACCGCAAGAGGCGTTACAACGAGAAGCAGCATAAAGCTGACCCAAATCGATTCCATCCAGCCGCTGCTGCTGAAAACTCCGGCAAACCAGCGCAGCGAGATGCCTGATGGCGGGAACTTCGGATATTCGTCCGGGCTGAATGCCGACAGTATGATCACGAAGACGGGCAGCGCCAAAAAGAAGTATACCAATAAACCCGCTGTCCAAACACACGCATCAATCCATTTTCCCCTGCGCATACGTCGCAATCGCCTACCCATTTATTCTCGCCTCCCAACGCTTTTGGAAAATGCCAAGGATTCCAATAACCACGCTGACAACGGCTAATAAAGTAATCGACATTGCGGCTGCAAGAGGAAGATGAAAGACTTGCATGACCTGCTGATAGATGGACAACGGCAGGAGCGGCTGCATCCTTCCCCCGACGAGAAGAGGCGTAATATAGCTTCCGGCAGAAAGCGAAAACACGATCATTGCTCCTGTCAGCAATCCCGGAACCGTCATCGGCAAGGTAACGAAAAAAAATGTCCGCAGCCTGCCCGCTCCAAGGCTCATCGAAGCAAATTTAAGATCAGGTTTCACTTCGCTTAAAGAACTGGCAAGCGGCAGTACTGCAAACGGCAGCATAACCTGGACATATGCAATGATGACTGCGTTCATATTCCATAAAAGCGGCAGGGGCTTTTCAATCATCTTCATACTGATAAGCGCCTCGTTGACGATCCCGTTTTGCGAAAGCAGCACAATCCAGGAAAACGTCCGAATGACAACACTGGTCAATAAAGGGGAAACAAGCAAAATGTAAAACAAAGCCCGCAGCCTGCCGGTTGGCGCCTTAACGAGTAAATATGCCGCCGGATACGCCATCACAAGGCATAAAACAGTGGTCTTCAACGCCGTCCAAATCGTTATACCGATTGTTTTCAAATAAACGTCTGAAGAGAACACCTCGACATATTGAGAAAAACTATACGTATCGAGCGTATTCATCATAGCGTCCACGTCTCTGAAACTTAATAACAGCAGCAGAACAAGCGGCAAAACAAGAAAAACGCCGAGAAATAAAAGGACAGGAACTAGCAAAAACCAATAAAACCGTTTTTGTTCAACAGCCCTCATCTGCATCCTCCTTAACATCCAGCGGAACAAAATCGCCCGGCTCCAAAGAAAGATACACTTGATCTCCCGCCTTCGGCAATCTAGGGAATTGAGGATCGGGCGCCTGAATGATCCATTCTCCTTTGAAAACAGCGGCTTTCAGCCTGAGAGCATGCCCGGCGTAACTGACTTCGGTTATTGTTGCAGGCATTTCAATCAGCCTGTTCTTTTGCTTCTCGAAGGAGACTGAGATCCTCTCAGGCCGCACCATGAACAATACAGAAGTTTTTTTTGAGAGTTCCTGGTTGATTTCAAATGTCAGCGGAACGCCTTCATACACTTCGAAATCGACCGTTTCGTATCCATAGCCGCCCGATGAAGGCTGTATCTTCGACGCACGCGCTTTCAGTAAATTGACCTGTCCGATAAATTCGGCCACAAATTGATTGGCAGGCGTGCGGTACACGTCCAACGGAGTGCCGAGCTGCTGAAGCCTCCCGCATCCGAGAATTCCAATCCTGTCCGATAAGCTTAAAGCCTCCTCCTGGTCGTGCGTCACTAAAATCGTTGTAATGCCGACGCGCTTTTGGATGCTGCGCAGCTCCGTCTGCATTTCTTTTCGAAGTTTCGCATCCAGGTTGCTCAGCGGCTCGTCTAGCAAAAGCACAGACGGCTGAACGGCCAATGCCCGGGCAATCGCCACCCGCTGCTGCTGACCCCCGCTCAGCTGATGGGGCATGCGATTAGCAAACGCTTCAAGCCTGACAAGAGCGAGGCATTCCATCACCCGTTCTTCAATCTTGCGGCGGGGCCATTTTCGGACTTTCAAGCCGTATGCAACATTGTCAAAAACGCTGAGATGCGGGAATAAAGCATAATCCTGAAAAACCATTCCGATATGTCGGTCGTATGGCGGCAAATCAGTTACATCTCGTCCTCCTATATATACAAAACCTGACGTCGGTTCAAGGAACCCGGCAATAATATTCAGGAGCGTTGACTTTCCGCAGCCGCTCGGACCAAGGAGGGAGAAAAACTCCCCTTCTTTGACTTCAAGCTGTACGTCTTCCAATGCGATGGTGTTTCCGAAATGCCGGCTGACATGCCTAATCTGAATTGCGCTCATGTTTGTCACCTATTTTCCGCCAAGTACTTGATTCCAGCGATTTGTCCAATCGCCTAGATCTTTTGCCGCGACTTCATAGTCAACCCATTTTAAATTCCTGTAATAATCCTCCCCTACTTTGATCTTCCCTTTTAATTTATCGCTGTATTTCACTTTTTTATTGGCCATGCCGTAAAACGTTCTATCGGCAAAATCTCCTTGCACTTCTGGACTGAGCAGATGATTTAACAGCTTGTACGCATTATCCTGATTAGGACTTCCTTTCATTAAAGCCCAGCTTGCAACTGCTGCGACTGCACCTTCCTCGGGATATGCAAATCCCAGGTCAAGACCTGCATCCTGCAAAGAAAAAGCGCGGCCGTCCCAAAACGGAACAACCCATGCATCCCCACGTTCCAGAAGCGTTTGTATCGAGCCTGGATTATCGGGATAGGCCGTTATGTTGTTCTTTAAATCAGCCAAGCTGTTGAACGCTTTATCCACGTCTTTCCCGTTTGACTCCAGGCCGCCCTGGGCATTGATTAATCCTACAAAAAACTGAAGCCCCGCCGAATAAGCCGGCGATGATATGGCGACATGACCTTTATAGCTGCTGTTCCAAAGATCCGTCCAGCGCTTAGGCTCCTGTGGTACAAGATCCTTTCGGTAGACAATTCCGAGCTGTCCCATACTGAAACCGGCCGCATACTGCTTTCCATCATCGGTGAAGCGTTTCTGAACAGAGTGGTACAGATCGCGGACATTCGGAACCTTTTCCTGATCGATCGGTGCCAGCAATCCCGCCGACTGCGCTCTGTGAATCGTGTCCGGCTGCAGAATTAAGAGATCATAGGGAGCATTTCTGCCATTCGATGCCTTGAGTTTTGTGAACCACTCAGAGTCTGTCCCTGCGACAACTTTGACCTTCAGCCCTGTTTCTTTTTCAAAAGATTCGAGGCTCGGCTTGATATGTTTTTCCCAATCGCCCCCATAGACGCCGATAACGACTGTATCTGATTGTTTGCTTTCCTGACTTCCGTTTCCGCCGCATCCCGAAAGGAGGAGCACCGCTGCAAGAGACAGAATAAATAAAGCAGAAATTTTACTTTTCATTGTCATCTCACCATTCCCGTGTTATTTTTTCCAGCCAGTTTTTCCACAGCGGCCGCAACTTCGCTTTTACTGATCGGACCGTTATGTTCTTTTGAGAAATAACGATGGACTAAATGTTTAACATGTGACCTTTGATGAGCCGGAAGCTGTCGCAGAAGCCGGGCCAATGTGCTGCTGGCTTCTTCTGTCCAGCACCGTTCGTATTCTTCTCTGGCGATACCGAAATCCCATTGTTTCCGATGTTCGCCTGCTTTCTTTTTTCTGATTTCAGCTGTTTCTTCCAGATCAATAATGAAGGAGCCAGCGCCGTTTTCTTTTACAGCAACGCCGTATTGATGATATGCCGCTTCCGGGCTCAGCAAGCCCGCTTCAACTTCTCCTAAAATCGATTCAGCTTCCCGGCGGAAGGGATTTCCCCAGCCTCCGCCGCCTGGTGAATGAATGCTGATAACATCCCCTTTATTGAGCTTTAGAACATCGATCTTCGACATCGTTTTCTCCTGAGGCTGATCAGGATAAAGGCGCACCCGCCCGAGCGCTCCTGCCGTTCCCCCGGCGAGCCCCCACGGATGAAAACGCATCCTCTCCATCCCTCTTGCGGTCACAATTGATTCTGGTGCCGCCGCTTCAAACTCCAGCCCGATTGCATGGCCTCCCCTGTGAAAACCGGCTCCGGCTGTATTTTTGATCAATTCATAGCGGCGAACATGGATGTCGATGTGCTGTTCAAGGCTTTCAATCGGCGTATTTTTCAAAAATCCGGAGGCATGGTCAATTCCATCTGCTCCGTCCATGTCATGCTGGCCGCCTCCTCCGCCTCCCATCGGTTCGACCACCGACATCTTCCTGCTGCCAGTTGATTCATCGGGAACCGACAGTACGACAATCGCTGACTGACCGGCGCCTGCTGCAGGCACGGCTTTCGGAAGCGCCTTTGCCAATGCGCCCAGTACAGCATTATAAAGTCTCATCGTGATCGAATGACGAATGCCGACCGCCGCAGGATATTCCGGATGAACCAGCGTACCCTTTGGAGCGATAACTTGGATCGGCCGTGTCAGCCCCCCGTTAATCGGAATATACGGGTCTTCACTTATGATATAGTTGATCAGGCCCTGATATAGAAATGAATGTTTGCTTCCATTGGTGACAAGGTTAAATGCGGTCTTCACCTGAGGATCACAGTCTGAAAAGTCCAATGTGATCTCCCCTCCCGAGACGTTTGCCGTAACAGCCAAGCGGATCGGAACGTCAGAAACCATATCGTCATCAAGATAATCTGAAAAACTGTATGAACCTTCCGGAATCCTGCTGATTACCCGTCCGGCTCTCATCGCGGCTTGTTCGAGCAAATCATCCATTCCTTGTTGGACCGCTTCTTTTCCAAACTTTCCGACCATTTCTGTCAATCGATTCTCCGCCGTATTGACCGCGGCCACCATCGCATGAATATCCCCTTCATTTAAGTCGGGAACCCTGCTGTTTGCCCGCAAAACCTTCAATATATCGCGATTTTCTCTCCCCTTTTTGTAAATCCTTGCCGGCGGTATTCTCAGGCCTTCCTGATGGATGTCTGTCGCGGTCGGCGAAATGCTTGCCGGGACAAGGCCGCCGACATCGCTGCAATGGACAAAGCACCACGCGTAACTGATTATCTCGCCCTCCAAGAAAATCGGCTTCACCACATGAATATCAGGCAAGTGGGTCGCCAATCCGTCCGTTGTATAAGGATCGTTTGTGAGGATAATATCTCCCGGTTCAAATGGGCCGCTTTCTTCGATGACCCGTTTTAATGAAAGCCCTAAAAAAATCGTGACGCCGACCGTTTTCGGATAAACGAAAAACTCCCCTTCCGGCGTCGCAAGCGCAGTAGCGAAATCAGCCGATTCTTTTACAAATGTGGTAAAGGACGTCCGTTCAATAACGTGCCCCATTCCCGCGGCTATCGCGTTAAAGTAGCTTCTCATCATTTCCAGCCGGGCAGGATCTGTGCGCATGGTCAGCTCTCCTTCCGTTCAATGATCAAATTTCCGGCATGATCGGTTTTCCCGCTCCAATTTGGCAAAATCAGCGTCGTTGTATCGTCCTGCTCAACAATGGCCGGCCCATCTATTCTCTGCCCGCTCCTTAAATCTGGACGGCGGTATACGGAGGCTTGATATGTACCGCCTTTCATGATGATCTTTCTTTGGCTGACAGGTTCAGCTTCGGGCAGATTACTTTGACATCCTTTTCCGCCTGGCGGTTTCGGCGTCTTGCCTATAATGCGGACGCGCATATTCATCAATTCAATGCTTGCTTTCCCATCGCTGTGTCCATATTGCTTCCCATGTAAGAGATGAAAGGAGTCTGCGATTTCACTCGTACTTTCGCCTTCCAGCCATTCCGGTGAAACAGGGAGCTCAATTTCATACGCCTGACCTTTATAACGGGCATCAAGCAAGTAAAGAAGAGAGGCTTCAGTCACCATGTCCGCCCGTTGTTTCCGCAGCCATGTTTCCGCCTGTTCTTGCAGCCTCATAAACTCCACTTTTAACTCAGCCGTTTTTATTTGCTCAAGCAGCACCTGTCTTGAACATACAGCATCGTAGATAAAATCAGCCGTCAGTGCGCCCAAAGCCGATAGAGTTCCCGGATGCGGCGGGATCAGCACATTTTTGGCCTGAATTTCCTCAGCCAAAAAATTAGCAGTAACCGGGCCTGCGCCTCCAAAAGCCATAAGGCTGAATTCACGCGGGTCAAACCCGTGTTGCTCCATGACATTGCTTAGTTCCGTGTACATATTGGCAAGCGCAACTTGAATCATCTTATCCGCGGCTTGCTCCACATCTGTGCCTAAATACTCGGCAACCGGGAGGAGCGCTTTTTCGGCTCTTTCCCGGTACAGTTTC
This sequence comes from Bacillus sp. FSL R7-0646, assembly GCF_037969865.1. NCBI lineage: Bacteria > Bacillati > Bacillota > Bacilli > Caryophanales > Bacillaceae > Bacillus > Bacillus sp. FSL R7-0646. Next base: position 371,629 of record NZ_CP150217.1, on the reverse strand, counting down.
ATATTTCCTGCTGCAAACCTGTTTGGGTTTAAATAATGACATATAAGAAACGCATCTGTAAGTGCGGCCTTTGTTCCTTTTCCGTAACAGGCCGGCCCCGGATCAGAGCCAACTGACTCCGGCCCTACTTTCAAGAGACCGCCGCTGTCAATCCATGCCACCGATCCTCCGCCGGCACCGATCGAATACATTGCTACAGATGGAATCGCAATCGGAAATCCCGAGATTTGATTTGACTGGGTAAAGGTCGGCTCTCCTTTTTCAACAATCGAAATATCTGCGCTGGTTCCTCCGACATCAAAGGTGATGATATTGGCCTCGCCGGCGGCTTCCGCCGTTCTGATGGATCCTATGACCCCCGCTGCCGGTCCGGAAAAAAGCGTTTTGACAGGTGCCTCGGCAGCCGATTCAATGTCCATCAGTCCTCCGTTGGACTGGGTGATAAACGGCTGCGCCGATATTCCTTCCTGGACAAGCCTCTCTTTCAGCGATCCAAAGTAGTGATGGATATTCGGTTTGATGTATAGATTCGCGACGGACATAACCGTTCGTTCGTATTCTCTCATTTGCGGCCAAAGCTCCGCAGACGTTGCCACCTCAAGCTCGGGCGCTATTTGCCTGATCCGTTCGGCAGCCTGGCGTTCATGGAGCGGATTCCGATAGCTGTGCAAAAAAGAAACAACGATTCCTTTTAAGCCTTTTCTTAAAGCTTGTCCAACCGCCTCATCGATATCTTCCATATGAAGCGGCAGCTTTTCAGAGCCGTCATAAAGCATTCTTTCTTGAATGGGAAACACGTTTTTCCGAGGAATGAGGGGCTCCGGCATTCTCGATCTAAAATCGTAGGGTACCGGAAGCCGGAGACGCTGAAGCGAAAGAATATCACGGAAACCTTCGGTTACGAATAAAGCAATATCAGCCCCTTTGCGTTGTAATAATGTGTTCAAACCGATTGTCATGCCGTGTACAAAGTGATGAATTTCTGAAGGCTGGACACCCCGAGTTTTCAAGAGAGCCAAGCCGTTGATGATTCCTCGGGCCGGATCTTCGGGAACGGTCGGCGTTTTAACTGCGGTCATGCTTCCGTCCGCCGGATTTAACAATGTAAGATCGGTAAAAGTTCCTCCAATATCAATTCCAAGCCGGTAACCTTCTTCATTCAATCCCGATCTCCCCTTTTAAAAATATCCTTTTTTTAAAATATTTTACTATCATACTAATCAAGCATGAGAAAGTAGTCAATTATGTTTAATTACAATATTCCAAGTCTTTTTTGTTTAATATTTTATTTTAAGATACCATAAAATCACATTTTCAATTGTGTTGTTCACAGTATTTCACATTTTTGGTGTTCAGCTTTTCTTCGGTCCATCGACACATTCCTGTCATAAAGAGGACTAATTAACTACTAAAGCAAAGATCATCTGTTGCGACAAAAAACCTAAACGTCTCGCAGATTTGATCATAAAGATTCATTTTCATGGATATTCAGGATTTATTGCCCAATTCCCTGTGGCAAAGTGGTACACTCTGTACTATATAAGTCGCAGGAAGGGCAGATTTCCAATGAAAGTCTACGAAGCGGAAACCCTAATTTCAGCTATGAAGCAAAGATCTGATGAATATAAAAATTTGAGAGAACAGCTCGTCAGCTTAAAAAAAGCGTTAAACAGCGTCGCAGAACTTGATGAGTTTCAAGGAAAAGGCGCCGATGCCATTAAAGCGTTTTACAGAGACCTATCAGGAGTCGTAGACGGCTGGCTGGATTTAACCGATATGCAGATTCAGTTTCTGAATGGTGTATCTTCTGCTGCCGAAAATGCCGGACTTTCAGAGGATACGTTCGTTGATGTTCAATTTCTTGAACAGGAGCTTGCAAATGTCCACATTCACTCTCAAAACATGGTCTCCGCACAGCAGCAAGAGCTGTCGAATATTTTAGGACAGATAGATGATTTAATATCGCTACAGCCGTTCTCATCCGATGAAATCAAACAGCAGCTTGACGCTGCAAACCAAAACAGAAAAGACACAATCAAGGCTGTCGAAGATCTTGATGGACTGCTCAAAAGAGAATACTCGGCCTCTGAACATATTCAGCAAATGATCCAGACCGACTATTCCGCCTTAATCGACGCAACAGGAAAAGGGAAAAATGCGTCTCCGTTAAACTACAATTCACATATCTATCAAAACAGTGAAGTCTATAAAATGAAACATCGCATGCATCAAGAGGCAAGAAGCTACATCGCAAATAAACAAAAACAGTATGAAACAGGAAAAGCCGAAAAAGCAGAGGAACTTTAGGCTTTCAGATTGTCCAAAACCCCGTTTTCACAAGCGGGGTTTTCTTTTTCATTTTGTCAACACGCCTCCGTTTTAACCGATATTGTATACAGGTGAAACAAAAGGGGGAAAAGCAGTGAAGAAAAAGCGATTTAAGCTGAAATTGGGGACGAAAATTAATCTTCTCGTGTTAGCCGTTATTCTGATCTTTTCGTCAGCACTCGGGATTTTCATTATCAAAGAGCTTTCAAAAGAGTTAGAACAGATGGCGACAGAGAAAGCCAAAAGCGATTTGAAATTGAGCTACCGTTATTTGAATGAATCTCTTGAAGGTGATTGGGAAGTCAAAGAAGACAGGCTCTACAAAGGTTCGACCCTTATTAACGGAAATGAAGAACTCGTCGACCAAATCGGCAATGATACGAAAGACACTGTCACCATCTTTCAATATGACACGCGCGTATCTACAAATGTGACGGTAGACGGAAAACGCGCTGTCGGAACGAAAGTGTCTTCTGAGGTAGCAAATGCGGTTTTAAAAGAAGGAAAAAACTTTTATGGAAAAGCAGATGTAGCGGGAAAAACATATCAAACGGCATATATGCCGATCAAAGACAAGAGCGGTGAAGTTATCGGCATCTTTTATACAGGGGCCGACCAGGATATGATCACAAGCACTCTTCAATCGTTCCTGAAAATTTTTGCTATCGTTCTGACTGCTTCAATCATCATCTCCATTTTGCTTGTCCTCATTTTCACCAAAAGGATAGGCGGAAGGCTCAGAATGCTGACTCATGCTTTTGAACAGGCGGGCAGCGGCAATTTGACAACCGAGATCCAGGATGATTCGACAGATGAACTGGGCGACTTGTCACATCATTTCAATCAAATGAATGACAGCCTAAACCGGCTGATGCAAAAAATTTCACAGTCGTCGCACAGTGTAGCTGCCGCTTCTGATCAGCTGACATCTGGAGCTGAAGAAACAAGCCTCGCTTCTGAGAAAATCACCGAAGCCGTCCAGCATATCGCAAGTTCATCGGAAATGCAGACATCGGGGATAGCAGGCAGCAAACAAGCCGTTGAACAAGTTTCCGCCGATATACAAAACATATCAGAAAACGCTGCGATCCTGAATGAAAAGAGCCAATACGCCCGCAAAAAAGCAAAACAGGGGGCAAAAGATATCTCCGAAACGATGCGGCAAATTCACACGATGCATCAATCGGTCCATGAAAGCGGAGAAATCATTGAAATGCTTAATACAAGATCATATGAAATCGGCAGCATTTCAAAAGCGATCACGGAGATTGCCGATCAAACCAACCTGCTCGCTTTGAACGCTTCAATAGAAGCTGCAAGAGCAGGAGAACACGGAAAAGGATTCGCCGTCGTTGCGGAAGAAGTTCGCCGTCTTGCCGAACAGTCGCAGCAATCAGCCAATCAGATCTCCCACCTCATTTCAGAGATTCAATCAGAAATCGCAACCACAACCGATTCAATCATGACAGTGAAAACGGAAGCGGTCAACGGCGTCAAAATGATCGAACAGAACAAAAGGACATTTGAATCTATTGACGGCTTAATGGAAGAGTTCAGCGTAAGAATTTCCGACTTGTCTTCCGACGCCCGGCATATATCGCAAAGCATTCAAAACATCACAACATCATTTACAGCAATCTCAAAAGAAGTTCAGGAAACATCTGATTATTCACAACAAGTCGCAGGTCTGACAGAAGAGCAGTTTGCGGCTATGGAAGAAGTCACCGCCTCTGCAAATGAACTCTCCAAACTGGCTGAAGATTTGCATCAGCTCATCGGTGAAGTCAAAATGAAATAGCAGGGAAAAAGGGCTGCCGTTAAAACGGCAGCTTCTTCTTTTCCGCCGTACAGGAAATCAAATCGCCGATAATGTCTTCTGCACGCTCATACGGGAGATCAATCTGCAGCATCTTCCGCAGAACAGATTTAAGCCCAGACGATATGCTGAGCTCTTCTTCCCAGCATTTTTCTTCCTCGTCGGACGGGGTAAAACCGGAGTACAGGAGAAACAATGCAAAATGCCCTAACGCATAAAAGTCACTTTTGACTGAAACTGCACGCATCAGCTTTTTTTCCGGGTGCCGGTTATCAACGCGTTCTCTCTCAGTCAGGCGGCATGCCAGTCCGAAATCTATGATGCGGATCGTTCCTCGATTCACAATCAAATTTGGGATCCTCAAGTCCCGGTGAATAATCCCCCGGCTGTGAAGAAGTGAAACGCTGTGAAGCACCTCCTTCAATATGCTGATCGTTTGCTGTTCATCAAAGACACGCCCATCATAAAAGAGCAAATCTTCAAACGTTTTTCCTTCAATATACTCCATTACGATAAACCGCTCGCCGGCCGCTCGAAGCACCTCATATAGACGGGGCGCGGCAGGCAGATCCAATTCCCGCAAAATTTCAGCCTCGCGGTTGAAAGACCGCCAGCCGGCTGATGTCCATGCTTTTGTTTTTCTCTGCTGCTTGATGACGCGGAAACCGGATCTTCCAAGTTCTTCGGCAAGATATGTGATGCCGTAGCTGCCCATCCCGAGCACACGGTTGATTCGATATCTCCCCTCCAAGACGGTTCCTTTTTTGAGCGGGCGGTCAAACAGCCATCTTATCAATGTTTTCACGTGATTTAGCTGCTGCCGAAAAATTTCTTGTGCTTTCTTTTGTAATGGCGATGACCGTACCCTTTTCTTTTATAATCGCTGCTGCTGTACTTTTTGTATGATTTCCGTCCGTAATCGCTGCTGCTGTATCGTCGGTTTTTGCCGTTTTGAAGTGCCTTCAATAGCTTGCGAAGCAACTCGATCAGCTCCTTTTCTGTCTTGTATTTCATATCATTCGCGCAGAAAGGCTTGATAAAGGGGGCTCTGAAAGTTTTTCTTTCATATGAAAAATTTAAATTTTGAACCTCTAAAACTTTCTAAACGACCGGCAAAATTTTAAAAAAAGCGATTTGATAGACGGAAACTCAGCATTTCAAGAGGAAAAACTTATTAATCTCCCCTTTATTTCTCAAATCATTTTTACGATAATAAAGTTGTATTTACTTCCGGTCCACTGCGGCCGAATGATTTAACATAAGAAAGCAGGACAACAAGAATGGACAAGATTAAATCTTTGCTGATCACCTTGCTCGCCGTCGCCGTCGTGATCATCGGTATTGTATCTGGCGACTTTTTCACTTCAGAACACCAGCCTTCGGGCCGGCAAAACGGCTCAAACTACGATGAAGTGCTGATTTTTCCTTCGGACCGCTATCCTGAAACAGGCGCACACATTCGAAAGGCTATCAAAAAAGGGCACTCCGAAATCTGTACGATCGACAGGGACGGAGCCGACGAACGCCGAAAGGATTCATTGAAAGATGTTCCTTCCAAATCAGGCTATGACCGCGACGAGTGGCCGATGGCCATGTGCGAAGAAGGCGGAACAGGTGCTTCTGTCGAGTATATCAGCCCGTCTGATAACCGTGGAGCAGGATCTTGGGTGGGCAATCAGGTAAGCGATTATCCGGACGGGACGAAAGTACTTTTCAAGATTAATTAACACTGGGGGTACGGTCTTTGATCAAAAAGTGGGAAGCACAAGAAATGACGATGTCATACCATCAGTTTACCGTTTATCAGAAAGGCGGAAAGCCGCCCGTTATGGATTGGACAGACGAGGATATTAAAAGAGGATATACAACGGGAGAGCACGCGGTCTCGTTTGAAGCTCTCGAAAACACGGCATCTTCAGTAGAAGTCCGTTTGAATGCCCAAAAACAGGTGCCCTCCTTCAACAGGCGCGTCACCGTTCCTTTCGAAGTGCTTTATGACGGGGTAGAAATTGCAAGCGTCCTATCCAAGAAATTGACATGCGATATTCCGCAAGGCGCCTATCAGCTGACATGCTATACAATAATGCCTGATCACAGCGGCACTGCACAGATCACCTATCTTCTCGATTTTAAACAGGCTTGAACAACGGATAAAGGCGCCGGTTTCATCCGGCGCCCCTCCTAAAGCTCTTCCCCGTTTGTCTGAATGACGTTTTGGTACCAGTAAAAGCTGTCTTTTTTAATTCTCTTCAAGTCCTTTACATTCTCTTCATCACGGTTAATATAAACGAAACCGTATCTTTTCTGGTAGCCGTTCAGCCAGCTCAATAAATCTGTAAATGACCAGCTGCAGTAGCCGATTAAATCGACTCCGTCGTTTAAAGCCTGTCTGCATTGTTCAAGGTGCGCACGCAAGTAGGCAATTCTGTAGTCATCATGAATCGTGCCGTCATTTTCAACCTTATCGAATTCCCCCAGCCCGTTTTCCGTTATGAAAAGCGGAAGCCCATAGCGGCTGGAAATCCTGCGAAGTCCGATTCTTAGACCGATCGGGTCAATGGCCCAATCCCAATTCGATGTCTCAAGATGAGGGTTCCTTTTTGTTTTGTATAAACCCGGCATGCCTGTTTCCTGATTGCTTCCCTTTTGGCCGGTCGTATTCATCTTTCCTTCCGATACCCCGTCAAGAGGATTCATTTCATATGTGATGGTTTGATAATAATTCACACCGACAAAATCGGGTTTTCCTTTTGCTAAAAGCTCCATATCCCCATCTTCAATTGTCGGCGCCCAGCCTTTTTCCTTCAGATACTTTAAAGGGATGTCCGGATATGTTCCCCGGCAGTACATATCAAGCCACCAATAGTTTGTAAATTCCTCGGCATTCTCGAAGGCGAGGATATCATCCGGACGGCTGGAGAGGGGATATGCAGGCGAATAAGCAAAACTCGGTCCGATTTTTCCATCGGGAACATACCGGCGAAAAGAATCGATTGCCTTTGCATTCGCTAGAAATGCAATATGGTTAGCCTCATAGAAGCGTTTTCTATCCTTCACACCCGGGGGATGCATCGCTGTGATAAAGCCGTGATTAAAGTTGTAATTTTGCTCGTTAAGGGACACCCAATATTTAACCCTGCCTCCATACCGCTTATAGAGCGTAACGCAATACGCATTGAAATCCTCTATAATTCTTCTGGATTCAAAGCCGCCGTATTCATCCATTAAAGCCTGGGGAAGATCCCAATGATAAAGCGTCAAAACAGGTTCAATATCATGAGCAAGGAGCTCATTAATCAAGTCATCGTAAAATCTCAAACCCGCTTCATTGGCTTCTCCCCTGCCCTGCGGAAAAATCCTCGGCCAGCTGACTGAAAAGCGGTATGCTTTTAACCCCATCTCAGCCATTAAAGCAACATCTTCTTTAAAACGGTGGTAATGGTCGACCGCAATGTCTCCATTGCTTCCTTTAAACGTTTTTCCGGGAATCTTTGTGAACACATCCCAAACCGAAAGCCCCTTGCCGTCTTCATTCCAGGCTCCTTCGATCTGGTAGGCTGCAGATGCTGATCCCCATAGGAAATGATCTGGAAATGGGCGTAGTCGCTGATGAATCATATAGCTCAACTCCTGTTTCATATTTTGATCCGGATGCTCCTTATCATATCCTATGAAACGCGTTTCAGATCAAACGTCATCTAAAAACAGCTCCGCCAAAAGCTTTTCCCGGTGCTGAAGAAAATACTTGGTTAAAGTGTAATGATCCGTATCCTCATAGTTCACTTCAGCGATTTGTTCACCATCAAAACTAAAGATTTCGGCTTCCGGATCCCCTAATAAAATGGGGGAGTGGGAAGCGATGATAAACTGAGCCTGGCTGGATTTCGTCAAATCATGAATGATTTTCAAGAATGCCAGCTGTCTTGCCGGAGATAAGGCCGCTTCAGGCTCATCTAGAAGATAAATCCCCTTTTCTTTAAAACGATGCTTGAAAAGCGATAAAAAAGATTCGCCGTGCGACTGCTCGTGAAGAGATCTGCCTCCGTAGCTTCGAAATCCCGTGATATCCACTTCATCAATATGAGTGGCAAAATGATAGAAAGATTCAGCGCGCAGAAAAAAGCCGTTTGTTACTTTGGGAAGCCACGACAATCTGATATAGTCTCCAAGAGCCGATCCGGAGCCGTACACTTCATATGTGTTATTTCTTCCCCCGCCGGCTGTGTTAAATTCGCATTTATCTGCGATTGCTTCAAGCAGCGTCGATTTGCCCGATCCGTTTTCCCCGACAAAAAATGTTACGTTTTTTTGAAACGTCAGTTCTTTTAAATGTTGAATAGCAGGAATTGAAAATGGATATTTTGCATAAGAAGGAACTCCTTCCCGAAGTAAAGTCAGCTTTTTTAAAAACATGCGGACACCCCCTGCTTTGCTTTTACTCAACTGTATCACGTTTTCTTGGAGGGTAACGAAAAAAAGAGGTCTGCGCTTGTGCACAAACCTCTTTACTTAAATCGAAAATACTTCTTTTAAATGGGCGTCCAGATCAGCTAAATATTGATCCACTTGCGGATTGCTGATTACATCATGGACAGAGAATGTTTTTAAAGGCTTCATGCCGATGAATTCCTGCATTTTGTGCAAATGAAACAGCGCTTCATCAAGGCTTTTACCTTCGAAGAATGTCCCCGCCTTGGAGAATACATCCTTCGGCGCGTTCCATGTGGTTGAAAACATATACTTTTTATCGGTAAACAGTCCGCCTCTTCCGTAGTCTTCAGACCCTTGATAAAAAAGCCCGTACTCATAAATTTCATCAATATATTTTTTAAATAAAGCAGGAACGCTGAACCAGTAAACAGGCGTCTGATAAATAACGGCATCAGCCCACTTGAATTTCTCGTGTTCCTCCGGGATTTGATAGCCGTCTGCCACCACTGTTTTTTTCACTTCATATTTTTCGCTCAGCTTGTCCGCCATCGCTGTAAAAATAGTGTGATTGAGCTGTCCTCTTGCATGGGGATAGGCTTCATGCCCGTTGATGATTAAAATATTTTTCATCTTTCTTATCCTCCTTATGTTTCAATTTGCCAATACCTTTATGATTCCATCTTTCACCTTAAAAAGTAAAGCAGGTTGCACAATCAATCATTTTATTTTTTCCCAATACTAATTATCTTATTGCCTAATCCCTACTTCAGTGCTATGGTTTACTTGACTAAAGGAATAGGAGGATTGTTTTAAGTGAATAAATTGCATACGTATAAGCGCATTACATTGTTGATAACTGTGTTGGCGCTTGCTCTTATAACAGCTGCATGCAGCACAGCTCAAAATAAGGCTGAAAACAAAAAAACGGCCTGGGATGAGATAAAGGAAAAAGGGAAGATCGTGGTAGCGACTTCAGGAACCCTTTACCCCACTTCATATCATGACACTGATTCCGGCAAGGACAAGCTGACCGGCTACGAAGTTGAAGTCATCCGTGAAGCGGCTGAACGGCTCGACCTGGATGTCGAATTTAAAGAAATGGGCTTTGACGGCATGCTGACTGCGGTGGGGAGCGGACAAGTAGACGCTGCCGCCAACGATATTACGATGACAGACGACCGCAAAGAAAAGTTTTTGTTCTCTACGCCTTATAAATATTCATTCGGAACGGCTATCGTCCGCAAAAAAGACTTATCAGGCATCCACACGCTTGAGGACTTAAAAGGAAAGAAAGCCGCTGGTGCAGCTACGACAGTTTACATGGATATCGCACGCAAATACGGAGCAGAGGAAGTCATTTACGACAACGCGACAAATGATCAATTTTTAAAGGATGTAGCGAATGGAAGAACCGACGTCATCTTAAACGACTACTACCTTCAAAAGCTCGCGCTCGCCGCAATGCCTGATCTGGATCTGACAATTCATCCCGATCTTAAATACTATCCGCATCAGCAAGGCATGATCATGAAAAAAGGAAACACTGAACTTAAAAAACAATTCGACAAAACGATTGATGAAATGCTGAAGGACGGCACAATCAAAAAGATTTCGAAAAAGTTTTTCGGCGGTGCCGATGTTTCGAAAAAGCAGGATATCGACTATATCGATGTCGATGTGAATAAATAGAGGGATTTAAATTGGGCTCTATTCAATGGGAGTATATTTTTAATGCAGAATTGGCTGCGAAATCGTTTCCTTATGTGATGCAAGGCATATGGAATACGCTTTTCATTTCTTTTGCGAGCATGTTTGCCGGTTTAATTCTCGGTTTTTTCATCGCGCTTGGGCGCATGTCCGGGCTCGCTTTGCTTCGTTGGCCGGCAAGAATCTATATCTCGTTTATGAGAGGCGTTCCGATCCTTGTCATACTATTTATCCTTTATTTCGGTTTTCCTTATATCGGAATCCAATTTACGGCTTTGGCTGCTGCCTTAATCGGCTTCAGCATCAACAGCGCCGCATACATTGCCGAGATTATCCGCTCGGCCCTGTCGTCCGTTGACAGAGGGCAGTGGGACGCTGCAAAATCGGTCGGATTCTCCTACTGGCAGACGATGCGCCACGTGATTGTCCCTCAATCGGTTAGGATTGCGCTCCCGCCTCTTGCGAACGTGATGCTTGATCTCGTTAAAGCGTCTTCCCTGGCCGCCATGATCACCGTGCCTGAATTGTTTCAGCAGGCAAAAATCGTCGGCGGACGGGAATTCGACTATATGACGATGTACATTTTAGTTGCCTTGATTTACTGGGCCATTTGCTCGGGGATCGCTTTGCTCCAGGATTTCCTGGAAAAGCGGACAGAGGTTTATATCAAAAAATAATATGAAGCTGCCGGGTACTCCGGCGGCTTACTATACTGTGAAACGGAGGCGGTATTATTCATTTCCTCAGATCAACTCATTTTCACGCAGAAAACCTTTATACGATCGACAGAAACAAAGTAAGCTATCAAACCGATTCATCTGGCCATTTCCAAGCCTCATACGTCTACTGCAACCATGCGAATGAGGAAGACCGAATTCATATATCCGTCTTCTTTGAAGGAAATGACCGGCCCTCGCAAACCTTTCCATTCATCGTTCCCGCTCATTCGTCCAAGGAAATCAACATCAGGCTCCAGCATGTGCCCGCGGGCAGACATATCGTTTATATCATCACCCAGACCTTCATGTTCGATCCAAAGGCTGAGTGCGATTGCAAATGGAATCGGGATGCCGACTATGTAGCGCCCTACTATTTTGAATTGATTTCACATGCTCCGCATCCTGACCGGCTGCCGGCACACCCTGCTTATATTGAACCCGTTAACTGTCAAATATACAGCGGAAGCGCATCTCAAACGGGATTGATTTACCTGTCTGACAAAGCAGGAAACCCCGTTGAAAAATCCGGCCGAGAAGGTCTGTATATCTCTTTGGTCAACCAGGAAGCGCATCGTTTAAAGGGCTATTTATATTACTTTCAAAATGGAGAATATCAAGAGTTCATGATCAGTCAAACTAAAGCTCAAGCATTCTCCTACGAACTCGCTCCTGAAACCGTCCAGACTTATCCGATAAACTTAAAAATACTCGGGAGCAATTATTTCCGATTTCTGTCGACATCCATCCCGCCGGACGGAGCATACCGGGACGCTCCTTTTCCGGCGAGGATGATTTACTACTCCAGGCTTTATACGTGGTAGACTCGGACCGGAATGTTATTCCGTTCCATCCCCCCGCCGGACCTTCTTAGGCTGCTTGTGCGGCAGCACAGGCAGCTCCTTATACCAAAGGACAACCCGCCTTTCACCCGAATATTGCATGGATGAGAGCCTTTTGCAGCATTAAACACCCGCCCCATCCGCATATTCCAAATACAACAGAAATGATAACCGGGAATGATGCTTTTAAACTCAAAACCACGATCAAAAGAAGAACCGCTGTGGCTGGAAACCCCCATAGCACGCCTTTCGCAAATTGGCTTAAATGCTTTAAAGATTCCCCTTGTACACTCAGCCAAAATAAACTCAGCAGACTGACAAGCGGCAAAGCCGCAATCATTCCGCCCATTTCAGGCGATTTTCGTGCAATCTCGGTTATAATGGCAATCAATATTGCAGAAACCCCGATTTTTACTATTAAAAACATGATTTTGCCTCCCGGCTTAACAAGGAAAATGCTGTTTTAACCATTTCGACTTCTTCCTCATTTAATTGCTCCAGCACCTTTTGCAGTTTTTTCGGATTAAGTCTCGTATGCCGTTTCACTGCTTCTTCACCTTCAGGCGTTAACGTGACGTAGACTTTGCGTTCATCGCTGCTGTCCCTGTTTTTCTGTACAAGCCCTTTTTGTATTAGTCTTTTCACATGTTCTGATGCCGTATTATGAGAGACATCCAACAATCTTGCTAAATGGCCAATGGTCACAAAGCGGTTTTTTTCGATATGCTGAAGCATCCGAACCGCTTGGTGAGACAATTGATCATCATGTTTCATGTGCAGATGGTAGTAAATATCCGTCCAGTTCTGATTCATCACTTCTATGGTTTGTTCCGTATTCACTTTCATCACCCTCTCTAATTACATCTTATAATACGATATATTCTTAAATCAAGACATAAAAAAACCCGGCTTCACCGGGTGTTCGCTTTTATTTATTTCAGATGCTTTCTCAGAAACGCCAGCTTTTCGGTTTGGAACGGCGGGATGTATTCGTGTCCAAAATAACGGTACACTTTTATTTCTTTATCCGTTTCCAAGTGATTGTAAGCCGCAAAGACGGTGGATGGCGGAGTGATGGTGTCAACCAGTCCGATCGACATGAGTACGGTCGCTTTGACCAATTGGGCAAGGTTCATGACATCGAAATAAGACAGGGTATGCATGGCCGCCTGCTCAATATCCGGACTGGTGTTTCTTCTGAAAAAGGAGTTGATTTCGAGATATGGCTGGTCGATCGCTGTATCGATCGCTCGTTGAAAATTGCTTAAATAAGGGTATTCTGACACGGCTGCTTTTGGAATATCGGACAGCGCCGAAACCGCGACGGCCAGCCCGCCTCCTTGGCTTGCCCCGATCACCCCGATCCGCTTTTCATCGACTTCAGCAAAACCGCTGACCACTTCGACTGCTCGTACGGCATCTAAATAGACCCCTCTGTAGTAATATGTTTTCGGATCGAGGATTCCTTTTGTCATCCAGCCGGGTACATGTCCGTGATGAGAGATCTCTGTATCTTCACTGCTGTTCTGTCCGCGGACCAGCATACCGAATGCCGCATAGCCGTGAAGAGCCCAATTGACAATATCGTGAATGTCTCCGTCATAGCTTGCGTTATAGCCGTGGTATTTGACGATCGCAGGATGAGGCCCTTGGCGGTCGGGTACTGCGTACCAGCCTTTAATTCGCGCTCCCCCGATGCTTCTGTATGTAAGCCAGTAGACTTTTACCCCGTCAGCCGGATATTCATGCGGTTCAAGCTGCGGTCCCGCTTTTTCATTTGCCAATTCCTCCAATGAACCCTTCCAGAACTCTTTAAAATCGGCCGGTGCCGTCCGTTCAGGTTTATACTGATAAAGCTGTTCAAGCGGCATATCATAAGGCTGCTGCATCTTTTCTTTCCCCTCTTCTTTTCATTTTTTGAATATTCTTATCATAACATTCCCTTTCAAGGCTGTGTATTGATTCTGTTACTCATGCGCCTCCCATTATCTGACCCCCGCCACACAAAACCGCTTTTTTCAATTTATGTTATAATGCTAGATTGAAACTAAAAATATGGATTTGCGCGGAGGTTTTTTTGTGGCTTCACAATCCTTTCTGCAGCTGAACTCAATATTTATCAGTATATTAATAGAAGCGATTCCGTTCGTCTTGATCGGGGTTTTTATATCAGGTTTGATTCAAATGTTTGTGACGGAGGAGATGATGGCGAAAATCATTCCGAAAAACCGATTTCTCGCCGTTTTGTCAGGAACATTTGCCGGGGTATTGTTTCCGGCTTGCGAGTGCGGCATCGTTCCGATTGCCCGCAGGCTGCTTTTAAAGGGAGTGCCGCTTCATGCGGCGGTCGCCTTCATGCTGACGGCCCCGATCATCAATCCGATTGTATTATTCTCGACATTCATCGCTTTCGGAAACAAATGGGATGTCGTGTTCTACCGGGGCGGGTTGGCGATTGCGGTGTCTCTCATTGCCGGGCTGATCATCTCTTATCAATTTAAAGGGAATCAGCTGATCGAAAACGGGACGCACGGACATCACCACCATGTCCATGAGAGCCAGTCTTTCCTGCAAAAGCTCGGCGGGACGCTCCGCCATGCAGTTGACGAGTTTTTCTCAGTCGGAAAATATTTGATCATCGGCGCATTTGTCGCAGCAGCGATGCAGACGTATATTAAAACATCGACTCTTTTGGCGATCGGGCAGAATGATGTATCTTCCTCCCTCGTTATGATGGGGCTGTCATTTGTGCTGTCCCTTTGTTCAGAGGTCGACGCTTTTATCGCTTCTTCTTTCAGCAGTACGTTTTCCCTCGGCTCCCTCATCGCCTTTCTCGTATTCGGAGCGATGGTGGACATCAAAAATCTGCTGATGATGCTCGGCATCTTCAAAAAGCGCTTTGTGTTTGTCTTAATCCCCTACATCGCCGTTATTGTCTTAGCCGGATCACTGTTGGTAAAGGGGTGAGAACATGTTTCGCACATTCATTTTAATGTTGTTTACGTTTTTCTTTTTTCATCTTCATGCATCCGGCAATCTGACAAAATATATTAATATGAAATACGCTTACCTTTCATACATCGCTATTATTCTTCTGGCCATTTTGACAGCTGTGCAATTCTACATTTATATGAAAAGCTCGGATGAAAAAGGATGTAACCATGAATGCGGATGCGGCCATGACCACGATCATGAAAAAGATAAGCCTTTTCTGCAAAGAATGTTCATTTATTTCGTGTTCTTCTTCCCTTTATGCACCGGACTTTTTCTGCCGGCAGCGACGCTTGATTCCAATATCGTCAAGTCGAAGGGCTTCTCGTTCAAAGCGATCGAACAGCCGGAGCATTATGCCCAAACCCAGTACCTGCGCCCCGACACAAGCATCTACTACGGCCAGGATGGGTATGATGAATTGATGAATAAAGCGCTGAAAAAGTATAAAGAAAAACAGCATATTACATTAAAAGATGATGATTTTTTGAAGGGCATGGAAACGATCTATCATTATCCGGGAGAATTCCTTGACCGAACGCTCGAATTCGACGGCTTTGCTTTTAAAGGGGAAGCGATCAGTGACAAACAGCTGTTTGTCCTCCGCTTCGGCATCATTCATTGCATCGCCGACTCCGGCGTCTATGGCATGCTGGTCGAGTTCCCTGAAAATATGGATATTAAAGACGACCAGTGGCTTCATGTAAAAGGAACGCTGTCTTCCGAATACTATCAGCCTTTCAAATCTACAATTCCCGTGCTGAAAGTGAAGGATTGGTCTGCAATAAAAGAGCCGAAAGATCCTTACGTTTATCGGACATATTAAAAGCCGGCACTTCATGTACCGGCTTTTCTTTTTCTGTTTACGATTTGTAGCCTGCTTTCTTCATCAGCATTAAATCGATAAACAACTGACATCTTGTATTAAAATCATTGAGATCAATCGATGTCATTTCCAATATTTGTTTAATTCGGTAGTTGAGCGTGTTTTGGTGGATAAACAGCTGTTCTGCGGATGGCTTGACCTTGCAATTGTTGACGAGATAGATTTCAAGCGTTCTTAAAAATTCGGTGTGGCTTTCTTTATCTTTTTCTTTCAGCAGCTGAAGGTCCGGGTTTACATATTGCAGATGATCGTTTTTTGCGGCGATTTGGTCAAGATATTTGAAAAGCCCGAGCTTTTGATATTCATAGGGAATGTGTTCTTGGCTTCCCGTGATCTCCGCTGCTTTCGTCACTTGGAGCGCCTCTCTGTAGCTTTTGCCGAGGGAGAGCAGGCTGCTGTACTCATTGCCGACCCCGATCAAAATAAGGGGCAGCATTTGCGAGCGCAGATGGGTCAACAGACGGTTGATCAGTTCTGAGGCAGCGGCCAGCGCGGAACGCTTGCGCGACACACTGCCGACAATGATTGCGATATTCGAATGATCCTCCAGTACGTGACTGATGTTGTCTTTCAGGTTTAAATAAGACCGGATCGTTTCCTTTAGATCTTCGAGCAGTTCATCCTCCCCGTCAACGACTTGAAGCACCATGACGGTAAACACGGCCGGCAGGACGACGTTCGCTTTATCGGCGGCGGCCTTCAGCTCTTTTTCCGTTTGAAACTGATCGTTAATTGCCTTTTTGTAAAGCTCTTCCGCCTGTTCTTCTTTTTCTTGTTTGAGGCGTTTTTTCTTATAAATGATCTTCCCGACATGAAAGGAAGCTTGATATAAGAAATCAAGCTCTTCATCAGACAGGTTGTCTTCAATCTCCTGCACCCAGATATAGCCCATTATTTCGTCTTTATGCTTGGCGCTGACGACAACCCGCTGGTTTAAGCCGATTTCTTCAATCTGTTTTACCCGAAAAGGAGTCGGAATCGTTTTCAATTGATCAATAATGCCTTCTTCGACGAACTTTTCAAAGATCGGCAGCGGACATTTTTTGGAGAAAATCGTTTGCTGGTTTGCTGCATCAAAATGGTTAATATAATAGGAGTTGTAAGCTAATAAGAAAAAATCTGCGCTTTCCAGTATGACCGGCTTTTTCAGCTCCCCGCTGATAAAGTCAATGATCTCATTAATGTTTGAAAGAGAAACAACTTGTTCTAATAGCTCTTCCATATCCTTTCTCCTACTCGTTTTTAACTTAATCATACTTCTCCTTTACACTCTTGTATAGACTTATATGCGACTTTTAAAAAAATGGGATCAATCCCCTGTTAGAAGGGGGAGAAGGCCTATAAAAAGAGAGACGGAGAATGGTTCCCCATCTCCGTCATCGTTACAGCGTTTGTTTGTATTGCTCGAATTCATCAAGCACCTGCTGCTCCGGTTTTGACGTCAATAGACTGACGACAAACACAAACAGCAAGCTGGCGGCAAAGCCCGGAATCATTTCATAAAGAACATCGGAAAGCCCGGCTTCCGCCCAAATGATGACGGTAAGCGCTCCGGCAACCATTCCGGCAAGCGCCCCCCATTTTGTCATCCTCTTCCAAAACAAACTTAAGATGACCACGGGGCCGAACGACGCTCCGAAACCCGCCCAAGCATAGCTGACAAGACCGAGAATCGTATTGTTTTTTGTCCAGGCGAGACAGAGTCCGACAATGGAAACCGCCAAAACCGAAAGCCGTCCGAAAAAGACGAGTTCTTTATCAGATGCAGAGCGCTTAAATAGTGTTTTGTATAAATCTTCAGTTAGAGAACTTGATGTCACAAGCAGCTGGGAGGAAATTGTACTCATAACCGCTGCCAAAATCGCCGAGATTAAAAATCCTGTGATTAGAGGGTGAAACAGGATGTTACCCAATTGAATGAAGATGGTCTCCGGATCATCCAAGTGAAGCCCGTTCTTCGAGTAATACGCAATACCGAGCAATCCGGTCAGCAGTGCGCCCGCACTTGAAAAGATCATCCAACCCATGCCGATCCGGCGCGCTTTCTTCGTTTCCTTGATGGAGGATATCGCCATAAAGCGCACGATAATATGAGGCTGTCCAAAATAGCCGAGGCCCCATGAGAACAAGGAGATGATGCCGAGGACGCTCGTACCTTTAAAAATATTGAGGAGGTTTGGATCGATCGACTGGATCTCGCTGAAGGCTTCTCCAGGTCCTCCCGTCTGAATGACCGTCACAATCGGAACAAGAATTAACGCGACAAACATAATGATGCCTTGGACAAAGTCCGTCCAGCTGACTGCCAAAAACCCGCCGAAAAGCGTGTAGGCCACGACAACGCCTGAAATGATCCACAGCCCTGCATGGTAATCCAAATTAAATATGCTGTTAAATAAAACGCCCCCGGAAACCATTCCAGATGATACATAAAACGTAAAAAAGGTAATAATGACGACTCCGGAAAATATTCGCAGGATCTTTGATTTGTCATGAAAACGGTTTTCTAAAAATGCAGGGATAGTGATTGAATTGCCCGCTACTTCGGTGTATGACCTTAGACGCGGCGCTACAAATATCCAGTTCGCCCAAGCGCCGAGTACGAGTCCGATGACAATCCACGAACCGCTCAGGCCTGTTGCAAACATGGCGCCCGGCAGCCCCATCAAAAGCCAGCCGCTCATGTCTGATGCGCCGGCGCTGAGCGCCGTGACAGCAGGCCCGAGCGTTCGTCCGCCAAGCATATAGTCTGAGAGGTTTGCTGTCCGTTTGTAAGCGTAATACCCAATATAAAGCATCCCTACCATGTAAATCACGATGGAAATGATCAATTGTACGTTCTGAATAAGAATCTCCCCCCAAGATGCCGTTTATCTAAATTTTTAGACTAATTTCTCTTTTTTTGAAGGCAGCCTATAATAGGCTGCCTTCGTCCCCCTGTTTAACCCCTTTTCTTACACCTTAAAACATTTCGCTGATCGTTTTCGCCTGCATGTGAAGCGCAAGATAATCAGGTCCGCCCGCTTTAGAGTCGGTTCCCGACATTTTGAAACCGCCAAACGGATGGTAGCCGACGATCGCCCCTGTACAGTTGCGGTTGAAATACAGATTTCCGACATGGAATTCTTGTTTTGCCCTGTTGATATGATCGCGGTTTTTAGTAATGACCGCGCCTGTCAGGCCGTATTCGGTGTTGTTGGCAACTTCCAGCGCCTCATCAAAGCTGCTTACTTTTGAGAAAGCAACAACAGGTCCGAAAATTTCTTCCTGCATTAACCGGGCTTTCGGATCTAAATCGGCAAAGATCGTCGGTTCGATGAAGTAGCCTTTTGAATCATCGCCTTTTCCTCCGCTGACTAAGCGGCCTTCTTCTTTTCCGATTTCGATATAGTCCATGATTTTGTTAAAGGATGCCTGATCGATGACAGGTCCCATGTAAACGTCCGCGCTGTCGGGCTCTCCGACTTTCTTGGACTCCGTAATTTCAATCACGCGCTTCAATACTTCGTCATATACCTTTTCATGCACGACAGCCCGTGAACCTGCTGAACATTTTTGGCCTGCAAAGCCGAAGGCAGATGTGAAAATTGATTGTGCAGCCAATTCAATATCACAGTCTTCATCAACGACGACCGTATCTTTTCCGCCCATCTCAGCGATCACTTGTTTTAAGTGGGTCTGACCAGGCTGAACCTTCGCTGCACGCTCAAAAATGCGCGTTCCGACTTCCCTTGAACCGGTAAACGTAATGATGCTTGTTTTCGGATGGTCCACCAAATAATCCCCGACTTCAGCTCCGCTTCCAGGGACGAAGTTGACTACTCCTTTTGGAAGTCCGCTTTCTTCAAGCACTTCAACAAACTTTGCGGCAATGACAGGCGCTGCGCTTGCAGGCTTCAGTACAACTGTGTTTCCTGTCACGATCGGCGCAACTGTCGTTCCGGCCATGATCGCGAACAGGAAGTTCCAAGGCGGAATAACAACCGTAACACCAGTCGGTGTGTACACATATTGATTTCGTTCGCCTTCACGGCTGTTAACCGGCTTTCCTTTCGCAAGCTCAATCATTTGCCGCGCATAGTATTCCATAAAATCGATCGCTTCTGCCGTATCCGCATCCGCTTCATTCCAAGGTTTTCCTGCTTCTTTGACTAAAAGCGCAGAGAACTCATGCTTTTTGCGGCGCACTTTGGCAGCCGCGCGGAATAAAACAGCCGCTCTTTCTTCAGGATCTGTGTATCTCCAAGTTTCAAACGCTTTCGCAGCCGCCTGAATGGCCTTTTCCGCATGATCCTGAGTAGCCTTGGATACCGTGCCTACAACTTCTTCTTTGTTTGCAGGGTTGATCGATACGATCTTGTTTTCCGTTTCATACCTTTCTCCATCGATAACAAGAGGATAGGACTGACCCAGCCATTCGTTATTTACCGTTTCCAGAGCTTTTTCGAATGCCTTCCGGTTTTCTTCAATCCCGAAATTTGTAAATGGTTCGTGTTTGTAAGGTGTTGTCATGCTAATCTCCCCTTTTTATCGTTTTATTTCTTCGTCATGCCTTTAAACGCAAAAGCGATGTTGGCAGGCCGCTCAGCAAGCCGTCTCATAAAGTATCCGTACCAGTCGTCTCCGTAAGGAAGATACACGCGCATATTGTAGCCTTCCTTCACCAGTTCCAGCTGAGTTTTGCTGCGCATCCCGTACAGCATTTGAAATTCGAAGCGGTCTTTGCCGATTTGATGCTCATTCGCAATTTCTTTGGCGAAATCAATCATCTTGTCGTCATGAGTTGCGATAGCTGTGTAATGGCCGCTCAGCAGCTGCTTTTTAATGAGCTTTTTGTAATTCTCATCCACATCCTTTTTGTCAGGGAAAGCCACTTTCGGCGATTCTTTATAAGCTCCCTTCACAAGACGGAAAAACGGATTTAATGAATTGAGCTCCTCCAAATCCTGTTCGGTCCGGTACAAATAAGCCTGCAGGACGGTGCTGACATACTCGTATTTCTGCCTGAACTCCTTAAAGAGGTCAAGCGTCTTTTGGCAGCGCACTTCATCCTCCATATCGATTGTGACCATCACTTGGTGCTGCTCGGCACATTCCAGAATACTGTTCATATTATCCCTGACAAGGTCAAGGTCAATATCGAGTCCCAATGACGTCATCTTTAATGAAACATGTGAATTAAGCTGTTCCTGAGCAATCAGCTGAATGGCCCGAATGCATTCCTGCGTGCGCTCCCTTGCGACTTCCCTGCTGTTCACAAATTCGCCCAAGTGATCGACTGTCACAGTCAGCCCTTGTTCGTTAAGCCCCTTAATAATCGGAATTGAAGCTTCAAAATCTTTTCCTCCGATAATTTTTCCGGTCGCGACGGAACTCCCCCAATTTCTCGCCAGGCGATTCAGGATGCTGCTTTTAGATAAGAATAGGAAAAAGTCTCTTGTTATCACTTCCATTATCACACCCCGCCATCTCATGAAATATTTCTTTATATTCTTAATTTTATAAGAGCCAAGGGTCGATTCACAATATTTCGAAAAAACAAAAAAGCTGACGATTTTTGTGGTTTTTCCACAATGTTTTACATCTGGTGGAATTTTTTCAGAAACTTTCTTCCTAAAACTTGGATGGTATACAACAATAGAATCAGGAAGAAACTTCGGTAAAGAACAGAATGCGTTTTTGGCGAATGGCCTTGCTGCCGTTCCGCCCCGCTTTTTCTGAAAACGCTTTCTGTTATACTAAACCATTTCCCTATGGATACAAAGAAAAAACCCTTTAAGAATACTTAAAGGGAATATCATTTTATGCCCACACCTCGTCTAGCGTTTCTCTAAACAGACGGTCAAGCTCCTGCGTCAGATCTTCATGATCCGTTTTATATGCTTTGGCAACTGTCTGAAGCCGCTCAAGTTCACGCTCAATAAATTCGTGGAGAATGGGGTTTTGAGGTTCAAGATTGAACTCCTCCCCTTTCTTTTTCCTTTCAAGCAGCTGATGGATTTCTGTTTTCAGCGGTCCGTCTTCCGTAAGTTCGTCAAGCAAAACCTGAAATTCAATCGGAGGAACCGTCCGGCGGCTTTCGATCCACTGGCAAGCCAGAATCGGGCGGAGTACATAAAAATATTTTTTGATTTTCACTTCTTCACGCGTCAGGTAGTCTCGGAAATTTCCCGACGCCATATTGAGATAATGGTACATACAGGAGACTGGAGAAAAGGCGCGGCTTTTGAGCCGCCTCATTTTTTCTGCCAGCGAATAGGCTTCATAATAAACGGTTCCCGAAGAGAGCCATTCGAGAAGCGGAGGATTTGATTTCCGGAACAGCCTTAACGCTTTTGTCAGCTCCCAGCCGCTGATATCGAGAGAATCGTCAATCGGCAGTTCAATCACATCGCGCTTTGCATCAATTGACAGATACCAGTCTTTTTGATGGACATAAATAAATCTGACGTCGTAATCGCTGTCCTGTGAAGGAAAGCCCCATGCCCTGCTGCCAGATTCAACGGCATAGAGGATTTTGACGCCATATGTTGCTTCAATGTTTTTCAGTTCTTCTTCAATTCGCTGTTTCATGATAAGTACACCGCCAGTCTATCGTTTCTATTATTTACATTATAGTGTCCGGGCCGGCAATAAGCGACTTTTTTAAAGCCTTAGGGGCGGAAAAACCTTATCCAGGGAAAAATTGGTGGCGGGGTGTAACGTGATGCCCATCCTGATCCCCTATACTGTATCAAACGGACAAACGGTCAAACAAGGCCGAAAAATCCGGCATTCATCTGCGGATAACGGAAAGAGCCAATGATCAGACAGACCATTGGCTCTTTGCTTATTCCGGTATATTTAGCTTAATTAAACGTTTGTTTAAGATTGACCAAGCTTTAGCATCTCCACAATATAGTCGGCCGTTTCTTCGGCAGACCGGTTATCGGTTTCCACTTTTAAATGGTGAAATGCATAAATGCTCTTTCTTTCATTGAACAGCTGTTTCATTTCTTCAATTGTGCGGTTATGAAGAACCGGCCTTTTTTCAATCAAGAGATCCATCCGCTGCTTCCAATTCTCCCATCTTAAATCAAGAAAGATGACAAAGCAGTGTTCGAGGCACTTCTTTCTGATTTCCTCCTGCTGAAAAGCGCCGCCCCCTAAGGATACGATGTTGCCCATTGTATGTTCGCACATCTGAAAAATATATTCTTTTTCCGTCTGTCTGAAAAACGCTTCCCCTTTTTGCTGAAACATCTCCGGAATGGTCATTTGAAAGTCTTTTTCGATCTCGTGGTCGATATCGATAAAGTCACGGCCTAATTTCTTTGACACAAGCTGGCCGATGGTTGTTTTTCCGACGCCCATAAACCCGATCAGCACAATATTCTTATCTCTTATTGCGGCATTCATTTCCAGCTTCTACTCCTCCCTGCATAAAGGAATCAAATATCTTAAGTATATGACAATTCCATCTGTAATGATATAGGGTGCCTGTTAATAAAAAAAGAGGCTGACTTCAGCCTCTTTTTAGCTTATTTCCACCAGTCGTCAAACATTGAAGCAGGGACTTGGCGTTTGTGCTCGGATGCCTTGTAGCGTTTTTCGATGGCCTCTGCCACCTCGCTGGAGACGGCTTTTCCTTCAAGGTAGTCGTCGATGTTATCATATGTCAGGCCGAGCTCTGTTTCATCGGATTGCTGAGGTTTTTCATCAAGCAAATCGGCGGTCGGGGACTTCGTATAAAGCCGCTCCGGCGCTCCCAGCTCTTCCAGCAGGCTTCTGCCCTGGCGCTTTGTCAGTCCTGTAAGCGGCAAAAGGTCTGCGCCCCCGTCTCCGTATTTCGTAAAAAATCCGGTAACAGCTTCTGCAGCATGATCTGTCCCAATTACCAGCAGCTGATTTTGACCTCCGATCGCATATTGGGTGATCATCCGGACTCTCGCTTTTACATTGCCTTTGTGAAAATCGGCAAGCGCCTCTCCCGTGACTGACTGATATTGAGCAGCAAATGAACCTACAGTTGAAGCAATGTCAAAAGCAAAAGACTTGTCCGGCTGGATAAATTTCAGCGCCAGCTGGGCGTCATCTTCATCCTGCTGAACACCGTAAGGCAAGCGGACCGCAATAAATTCCGCCTGAATGCCTTCTTCCCTCAATTCTTCAACAGCCAGCTGGGCCAGCCTGCCCGCCAATGTGGAGTCCTGTCCTCCGCTGATGCCTAAAACAAAGCCTTTGGCACCCGTTTTTTTCAAATAGCTTTTTAAAAAACCGACCCTTTTTTCAATTTCCTGTTTCGGTTCGATAGAAGGCTTTACATTCAGTTCCTGCATGATTTTTTCTTGTAAAGTCATCCGTCACTCCTCCTTTTGACTGAATGAACCGTAATGATTATGTCTTTAACTATAGCATATGTCTCATTTCAAAGTGAATATTGAGGTGCGCAAAGAACCTCCCCCTTTGCGAATAAAAACGGAGCCCCCTGGCAAAATAACAAGAAGATTAGAGGGGTTGAAACGATGAAACGACAAGCGAAAAAAGGAGATTTAAAATGGTGGCAGCTGTCCATGATCGGGGTCGGCTGCACAATTGGAACGGGGTTTTTCCTCGGCTCAAGCATCGCGATTAAGAAAAGCGGCTTTTCCGTATTAGCCGCCTTTCTTCTTGCTGCCCTTGGCACTTTTCTTGTTTTTCAGCAGCTGGCGAAATTAACGGCAGATCATCCTGTTGAAGGGTCTTTTTGTTCTTACGCCAGAGAGGCCTTCGGCAATTGGGCGGGGTTTAGCAATGGCTGGGTCTACTGGTCATCGGAAATGCTGATCATCGGGAGCCAGTTGACAGCGATTTCCCTGTTTACGCGCCATTGGTTTAACGAGATTCCGCTGTGGGTGTTCGCCTCTATTTATGCGATTCTCGGATTGATCGTCATTTTCACAGGGCGCAGCAGCTTTGAAAAAACGGAAAACATATTGGCCGTGTTGAAAACGGCGGCCATTTTAATGTTTATCATCATCGCTGTCTTGGCATTGTGCGGGCTGCTGCCTGGAAAAACGCCTGAAGTGCAGTTCCCCGACCGGGTTCACGAATTGTTTCCTTTCGGCTTTATGGGATTGTGGACGGGGTTGATTTATACATTTTACGCTTATGGAGGAATCGAAGTCATGGGTCTGATGGCGATTCACTTAAAAGACCCGAAGGATTCATCAAAGTCAGGCAGCCTGATGCTCATAACCCTTGCTGTGGTCTACGTCGTATCGATCGGGCTGGCCATGCTCCTTGTACCACGCGGAACATTCACCGAACAGAACAGCCCGTTTATTACGTCATTAAAAGACTTTCATCTCGATTTGATCATGGATATTTTCAACGGCATTTTTATTATTGCCGGTTTTTCAACGCTGACCGCTTCCCTGTTCGCCGTCACCACACTGATGGGAACAATGGCGAAAAACGGGGATGCACCGGCCTGCTTTGCCAAAAAAGAAAAGGCGAAAGTATCGTGGCCGGCACTCGGCCTGACAGTGCTCGTTCTCGCTGCTTCCATCGTCTTGTCGCTCATTTTGCCGAAGCAGCTTTATGAACACATGACGACGGCCGCCAGCTTGATGCTGCTCTATAACTGGATGTTTATCCTGCTTTCCAGCAAAAAGCTCACAAAACCGAAAATGAAAGGGAATGTCCAGATTGTCACAGCGCTCGTCCTGATTTTGTTCGCCGTTTCGGGTACGTTATTTGAAAAAAACAGCAGACCCGGTTTTTTTGTGAGCCTTCTCTTTCTTGCCGTTATTGCTGCTGTGACGATGCTCATGAAAAAAAAGTGGGCGGATCAGGAAGAGAAAAACGGGCAGACATGATCAGCGCCCCGCCTGCAGCAGTTCGAGAATTCCCTGATAGCCGAAGTAGCATCCAAATACGATCAGACTGATGCCCGCGAGCCAAGTCGTTCCCTGGATCATCCGCGGGCTTAAAAATGTTCTGAATGTCCCGGCTAGAAAAGACATGGCCAAGTCCCACAGAAAAAGTCCGATTAAAATGCCTGAACTGCAGATCAGCAGCTGGTATGATTCGTACGCCTCTACCGTTTTCGCGAAAATGCTTCCGTAAATGCCGAGCCAGAACATGATGCTCAGCGGGTTTGAAAGGGAGATCACCAGCCCCGACAAAAAAGATTTGCGGTATGACCCTTTCTCTCCCGCACCTCTCATCAGCGATACTTCCTTCGCCTTGACCAGGCTCTCGATCCCCGTATAGGTCAAAACAAAAAAACCAAACAGCCATAAAAACGTTTTTAAGAATGGCGCTGTCAAAAATTGCGCAACTCCAAAGTAGATTAAAGCCATATATAGGACATCCGCCGTTACAGCGCCAAGGCCAAACAGCCAGGCATGAAAGAATCCGCCTTTCATGCCTCTGTCGATCTGCGCGGCATTCACAGGTCCGACTGGTGCGGCCAATGACAAACCCAAAAACACATAGCTCAGGAAGATGTTCAACATATCGCGTCCCCCTTCCGCGGATAACTTGTACAATGTATTCAAAAAGAGGACATGATAGAACAAGCAGCTTAAAAAGCCTTTTCCCGCAATGGGAAAAGGCTCTTCTTTATATGCCAAGCTTTGATAGCGCAAACGTCCAAATGCAAATGATGAAAAGCAGAACCAGGCTGTATTTAACGGTTTGGCTGAAAAGCTTTGATTCCTGCCCTGTCTCTTTAACCGCGGCTGTTGCAATCGCAATCGACTGCGGTGAGATCAGCTTGGCCATCACGCCTCCCGCGGTATTTGCGGCAAGCAGCAAAGCCGAACTTGTCCCGATTTGCGCTCCGGTGACTGCTTGCAGGTGGCCGAATAATGCGTTGTTGCTGACGACTGAACCTGTGATAAAGACACCGATCCAGCCCAATACGGGACTGACGAACGGAAAGATATCCCCCGCTTTGGCGAGCGCCAGTCCGATGGTTGAACTCAATCCGGCATAATTGGCCAAGTTTGCAAAACCCATCACAAAGCAAATGGTGAGAACGGGAAGCCACAGTTCCTTGACCGTCTCTTTCAGACTGGAAAGTCCTCCGCGGAAACTGATGTTTCGGCTCAGCACAATCGTGATGATCACCGCGATCAGGATCGCCGTACCCGTCGCTGAAATGAAGTCAAGCTTCATCACAGCATCAAGCGGTGCCTGTTCCGGAGATATCGGCGGCGTTTTCAGCACTTCCCGGTGAAGAAAAGGCATGTTGAATAAAATTGTCGTTTGCTTCAGGAATCCGCCTTCCTGAAAAAGCCCCTTAAAACCGGGCAGGCTCCACACCGCAATGACGGCGGTCAAAATATAAAACGGTGACCAAGCGTTCATAATGTCTGCTGCACGATATTTTTCAGCGGGCACATGTTCATTCCCGGTTTCCCTGTATATGTGGCGCGGCTGCCACTTTTTCAAAAACAGCGCCAGCGCTCCCATGCTGATTAAAGCGGCCAAAATGTCGGCAAGCTCCGGCCCCAAACTAATCATTGTTAAAGTCTGCACCGCCGTATAGCTTCCGCTTAATACGAGAAGAGCCGGCAGCGTTTCCCTTATTCCTTTAAACCCGTCCAATATGAAAACGAGCAGGAACGGGACAAAGAAAGCGATGACCGGCAGCATCAAAGCGAGCGTTCTGGAAAGCTCAACCGGTGTTAAGCCTCCCATCTGCGCTCCTGTGATAACCGGAATTCCGATGGCTCCAAAGGCTCCGGATGCCGCATTCGCTATTAAACATAGGGATGCCGCTTTCAAAGGTTTAAAACCAAGCTCGACAAGAAGAACGGCGCTGATCGCAATCGGCACACCGAAGCCTGCCGCACCTTCCAAAAAGGCGTTAAAACTGAACCCGATCAGCAATAGCTGAAGCCGCTGGTCGGACGAAATTCCGGCAATGCTCGCTCTGATCACTTTAAACTTTCCGGTTTTGACAGAAATTTTGTAAAGCCATACAGCCATCAGGACAATATATCCGATCGGCCAAAGGCCGTTAGCAATTCCAAGTAAAACGGCGGAGACAGCTTTCGCAGCCGGCATGTGAAAGAAGAACACCGCTACAATAAAGCTGACCGCCAGCGTCAAAAATGACGCAATGATTCCTTTCATCTTCAACACGGTCAGTGCAAGAAGAAAGAAAAGAATCGGCAGTATGGCGGCAAAAGCGCTGATAAACAGATTTCCAAACGGATCGTATATCTGCTGCCACATTTTCATCATCTCGCAATCTTCATGATGTTAGTATCTTCATGGTGTTCAGTTACGCCTGCAGTTCAAAATGCGGTTTTAGAATTGCTTTTAACACACCTGCGCTATGCTTGAATTGTTGTTTTTCCTTTTCGTTCAGATCGAGCTCAACAATTTCCCTCGCTCCGCATCGGCCGACAACCGCCGGAACTCCGATATAAACATCATTTTCTCCAAATTCACCATCAAGATGAGCGCTCACGGTCAAAATTGCTTCTTCATTTCGATAAATCGCTTTCGTAATACGTGCGAGGCTCATGGCAACTCCGTAGTATGTCGCGCCTTTTTTCTCAATAATGTGGTAAGCGGCGTTTTTTACATTGTCAAACAGTTCATCTAGATCTTCCGCTTTGTATTTCTCATTTCTTTTCAGCAAGTCGCTGACGGGAACTCCGCCGATATTCGCATGGCTCCAGACAGGCAGCTCCGTATCTCCGTGTTCACCAATGATATAGCCGTGCGCATTGTGGGCAGCGACACCGAAATACTCGCTGAGCAAGTAGCGGAAACGGGCAGTGTCAAGCGTTGTGCCGCTTCCGATGACGCGTTCTTTCGGAAGGCCGCTGAATTTCCAAGTCGCATAAGTCAAGATGTCGACAGGGTTTGTAGCGACGAGGAAGATGCCGTCAAAACCGCTGGCCATGACTTCTCCGATGATTCCTTTAAAAATTTTCAAGTTCTTTTCGACTAGATCAAGGCGGGTTTCACCCGGCTTTTGGTTCGCTCCGGCGCATACGCAGACAATATCAGCTTCTTTGCAGTCATCATATGTGCCGTACCATGTTTTCACAGGATGCGGAGCAAATGCTTTACCGTGGTTGAGATCCATAACATCGCCCATTGCTTTGTCTTTATTTAAATCAATGATCACAAGTTCGTCTGTGATACCTTGGTTAATTAACGTAAATGCATAGCTGCTTCCAACAAAACCCGCACCGATCAAAACTGTACGATTGACTTTTTGGTTTCTCATGACTCATCATTCCTTTGCCGTTTGTTTTAAACTAAGCTGTTTGTGAAATTCTTCACATTCATATTGTGCAATACTTCACATACTTTTTCAAGTGATATACATTTTTATTTATGTCTATTTTGTGTCTCCACGTATTTCTTCCTTAAATTTGTACATTTTCTGGTAAAAATATGCCTTATGTCTAAAGAAAAATTGATAAACGCGTTGCAAAAGACGGTTTTATCTGCAAGTGCATCGGGCCTATATCAATATAAGGTTTCCCATTTTCAGCGCTCATAACACCACTATTCTTCAGCATAATTCAATTATCGCCTGCTATAGTGCTGTCCAAACTAACATTTTAAATATTCAATCTTTTAGTTTGTTAGTAAAGCTTACAAAAATACTGCCAACCCTATTCGATTTTGTCATGATAAATTCTAGAATCTATCGGATGGGGAGTGTTGCAATTGAAATTGGCGGATTTGAGGAAGAGCGGACACGCGCCTTCCTTGTTGTCATCTTTTTTATATTTCGATGTCAGCTTTATGATTTGGGTGTTGCTGGGGGCGCTTGGTGTTTATGTTACGGCTGATTTTGATTTATCGCCTTCACAGGTCGGATTGATTGTCGCCATACCTACTTTGGCCGGATCGTTTTTCCGGATTGCGCTCGGCATTTTAACCGACCGTTTCGGACCGAAAAAGACGGCTGTTGGCGGAATGCTGGTGACGATGATTCCGTTGTTATGGGGATGGCAGTTCGGTTCATCGGTCGCCGAGCTGTATATCATCGGAATTTTACTCGGTGTGGCAGGCGCAAGCTTTTCCGCTTCCCTTCCTATGGCGAGCCGCTGGTATCCGCCGCACTTGCAAGGTCTTGCCATGGGGATCGCCGGGGCGGGAAACAGCGGAACACTGCTTGCTACGCTATTCGGCCCTCGCCTTGCGGAGCAAGTGGGCTGGAACGGCGTCATGGGACTGGCGCTTATTCCTTTAACCCTCGTGTTATTCAGCTATTTCCTTATGGCTAAAGAACCTCCGAATCAGCCGGCTCCTAAACCGCTCAAAGACTATTTTGCCGTTTTCAAAGAAAGGGACACTTGGTATTTTTGCCTTCTCTACAGCGTGACATTCGGGGGTTTTGTCGGCCTGTCCAACTTTTTAAGCTACTTTTTTGCATCCCAGTATGCCGTTCCGGCGGTAAGAGCCGGCGAATTTGTCACGCTTGTCGTTGCATCCGGAAGCTGCCTCCGCCCTGTCGGCGGATTGATTGCCGATAAAATCGGCGGCGTGCGTCTGCTTCAATTCCTCTTTATCGGAGTGGCTCTGTGCATGTTCTCGGTCAGTATGCTCCCGTCTCTAGGCGTTGTCACAGCCGCATTATTTATCGGCATGGGCTGCCTCGGAATGGGGAACGGCGCGATATTCCAGCTTGTACCGCAGCGATTTCAACAAGAGATCGGGATGGTGACGGGGATCGTCGGCGCTGCGGGGGGAATCGGCGGATTCTTCCTTCCGAATATCCTCGGAACGCTGAAGCAAATTACAGGTACGTATTCAAGCGGGTTCCTAACCTTTACCGTTATTGCATTTTTAGCGCTCGGTCTGCTTTTGTTTGCTCAGGCCGGATGGAAAAAACAGTGGAAAGCCGAGGAGAAATCAATCCGAATTTAAGGGGTAGCCGCTCGATTCTTTTCGGGCGGTTTTCTATGCGGCATATCCTGTTTGATCTTTTGGTTATCCGGCCCGATCATGACAATTGGATGCTCATCATCACCCTGATCCTCCTGAATCATGAAATGCAGATTCAATCGCTCTCTCCGCAAATTCCATAATCCCGCTGTCAAGCGGATAAAGCCCGTTTGGCTCCTCAGACTTGCGAACCTCCCAGAATCGATCGGCTAAATCCTCATGTCCCTTAAACGAATGATCAGACAGGCATATGATATCCTCCGCAATTTGCTTTCCCCATTCAGATTCAGGCGGCACCTCTTGTTTTAAACACAGCTTAATCCGCTTGATGATAGAGAGCCATTGCTTTGTGATGAAATCGTCACTCTCCGCCTTCGGAAGCCTTTCTGCTAAAATCTCAGCCTCCTCTTCAGAGAATGATTCCTTCCATGGTTTATGCCGGGGCTGTCTGACGAGCTTGAGAAGGTCTTCCCAGCTCAAGCTTCCTTCGATTTGATACATGTTCAGCAAAGTATTTGTATGCTCCAGGCTCTTCGTCAGCTGTTCGATCTCCGAATTAAGGCGCCTTTTATGCATTTCGATGATACTAATTGTATCCAATTGATTCATTAACGTCTTGATATGCTCCAATGAAAATTGAGCAGATTTCAAGATCATAATTTTTTCGAGCTCTAACAAATCTTCCTTCGAATATTGCCTTCGCCCATTCGGCAGTGTAGAGCCCGGTTTTAATAAACCGATTTGATCGTAGTAGCGGAGCGTCCTTACGGATATCCCCATCATCTTCGCCACCCGCCCGGTTGTCAGTTCCTCTTTCACCATATCTCCCTCCTAAAATATTGCTTGAAGATTACGTTACGTCACCATTTAAAATGATTTTATCTTAAAAACAGGAGGGTTTTGTGATGGAATGGAAAAATCCTTGGAACAAAAAGCAGCTGGTCTGCTTGTTTTTGATCGCATTTGCAGCCGTGCCGATTTTCATTGAATATTTATTAAAGAATGCTTTGGATCTGCTTTTAGGCGAAGGCATGCTTTCAGCCATGTTGATGAGTATCGCAATGGCGGCCGTTTTTATTCTAAGCTTGTACTATATCGCCTTAAAGCCGGACCGTCTGTCTTGGCGGGAAATCGGAATCTCCCGGTTCGCCCCTGCATACTTGATTCAAATAGCGGGATGGACGGTTTTTTTAATCGTGATGACGTTTGCCGTTATGGAAATCCTGATTTGGTTCGGCGCAGGCTACGAAAATACAAAAACAAAAACGATCACTGCCGATCCTTCATGGTTGAGCATTGCAATGTCTTTCGCTTCTGCCTGCATCGTTTCTCCCATCTACGAAGAATTGTTTTACCGCGGTTTTCTTTACCGCTGGTTCCGCGCTGAATTCGGGGTTGTATGGGCACTTGTTGCAAGCAGCGCCCTCTTTATGATCGCTCATATCCCCACATACAACACCCTGGCCGTTAACTTTGGAACAGGGCTCGTGTTTGCCTGGACATACGAAAAAACACGATCGATTATACCTGCGATGATCATCCATAGTTTATTTAACGCGATTTTGCTGTTTTTCACAATCTTACTCACATAATGCAGCATGCGGAAGTTTTTCAAAAGAGATTCGTCAAATTCGAATACCAGATGTTAATCCATATCATGTTGTCCGTATAAAGCAGGATGCCGATGACGATCATCAGCGCGCCTCCGATCTTCATGAGCATATTCGAATATTTCATAAGCGGCCTGATGTTTCCGATAAAAAACGCCATGAGCAAAAAAGGAATGGCAAAGCCTAAAGAATATGCGGTGATCATCATGAATGCGCTCCCAAAATCAGGGTTCTGAAAATTTGCGTATGCGATCGTTCCGAATATAGGCCCGATGCACGGCGTCCAGCCCGCCGCAAAAATCATTCCGACCAGCATTGAATTCAGCAGGCCTATTTTTCCCTTTCTAATCGAAAAGCGCCGCTCCTTCATCATAAAAGCCGGCCGGAAAACGCCGAGTAAGAACAGTCCCATGACGACGAAAAATATCCCGCCCAGCATGCGGATTAAGTTATGGTATTGCAAAAACAGCAGACCAACCGAGCTGGCAGAGAAACCCAATATGTAAAAAATCACAGAAAAACCGGCCAAAAAAGCCGCTGCGTGAATCATCACCGATTGTTTGATATGCTTTGCATGCCGGTTTTTCAAATCGCCGACCGAAATCCCGGTGATGTAGGAAATAAATGATGGATACAAAGGCAGGCAGCAAGGAGAAATAAACGACAGGAAACCGCCGCCGAATGCCAGCCATAAAGCGGCCATATACTTCCACCTCTTTCATGTTTATATATTTTTTACCATGCGATTCTCTTTCTCTAGCATAACATAAAAAACCGCCTATCATGGCGGTGATTTTTTGTATATTTGAAGCCGCCGCCAGCTGATCTGGGGGCGGCTTCTTCTTTATCCTTTTTAACCGTTTAAAGCGGCTTTTTTCATATTGTCCTGAAGTTCCAATATGCGTTTTGCCCCTTCTTCGCGCAGGCGTTTGTTCTCATCTTCAATCTGCTTCGTCTCCTGCATGCCTTTGACAATCGTATTCCAAGATTGTTCGATCGTTTCAATATCGATGCTCGGTCTTCCGGACATTCTGGCGATTTCGACGGACTGGCTTGAAATATTTTCCGCGTTGCGCTTCAGCATTTCGTTGGTGCGGCGGTCGAGTTCGCTCATTGAATCGGCGACAAGTTTTTGGCGCTTGGCGGTAACGGCCTGGATGATGCCGTTTTTGAAAATCGGAATCGTAATGATGAATGCCGAGTTGATTTTTCCGATCAGCTTTGTGTTGCCGCGCTGGAGCAGGCGGATTTGCGGCGCCGTTTGAATTGCGACCATCCGCGCCATATCGAGATCATACACCCGTTCTTCCAGCGCTTGAATGCCGTTTCGAAGCGTATCAAGCTCCATCTGCGCCATCTGGTTTCCGCTGGCCGCTTTCGCTTCATATTCGGGGATGAGCCGCTGCAATTCTTCTATTTTCATCTGGCCGGCTACGACGTATTTTTCCAGCTCCACATAGTATTTAAGGTTGCTTTCATACATTTCATCAAGCGTCACGGTCGATTTTGTCATTTCATCTTTATATTTTGAAATTTCGACATTGATTTTTTCGATTTCACCGCCGAGCGTTTGATATTTTTTAAATATTTTCTCGATCATGCTGTTGCCGCGCTTAAATAATTTAGAGAGCAAGCCTTTTTGTTCTTCAAAGTCATTCTTGTCAAAGCGGTCCATGATTTTTCCGAGCTGCGTCAACATCGCGCCTGAATCTGTCACACTGTTCGTTCTCATCATGGAAAGAATGCGGTCAGAGAACTTGGATATTTCAAGAGCGGGCTCCTTACCGAATTCTAAAAGCTCCACTTGGTTTTTCACGTCAATTTGTCGGGCCAGAGCTTGCACATCCGGCTCCTGGCGGAGTTTCGCACGGATGTCCTCCGCTTTTTCAACCGTGATCTCTTCCTCTTTGCTAATATTGACGATGCTTGTTTCATTTGGATTTGCCATCAGAATGGCCCCCTCCTTAAAAGATTTTATTGATGAACTTCCGGACGATTGACGGCTCTTTAAACTCCTGGTTGAAGGACATTTCATCAAGCCAATGGGTATCAAAGTGCTGCCTGTCGATATAGTGGTCAATACACTTATGGCCCGGCGGATTATAGATGATAATGTCAATGCCGATTTCATTTAACAAAAGCAAGGCGGCCGCGTCCGACCGGGTGAGTGTCCCCGTCTGTTCCGTGTGATACAAGATCAGCTTCGGCACGGTCTGTGAATAGTCAAATGTCTGAATCATATTCAATAGCGCTGCCGGAAGCTGTACCGCTTGGGTAAACAAATACAGCTGTACATCGGCTGTCTTTTCATTGTTCAAAGCCAGCATCTTCGGGCTTTTGCACATCCTGGAAACCGCTTGGGCAATGCCTCGCTGTACTCCCTCAGGCAGATGCTTGTAGCGCCATATATTGCTCTCCATTAAACGGCCTGGATCGATCATCCCCGTTTGATCAAGCGCATCGCTGTAATGGAATTGATAATTCGACGTCTCTTCCTTTGTAAACGGGAAGCGCCGGATCGTATGCGACTCCTTATACTCCGTCAGTGTCTGCAGACGGTCCCAGTACTCTTTTTCATTGCTGGAGACGCCCATGACCATCGCGAATAAATTCGGAATGTTAACCGTTGATTTAGACGCCTGAAAATTAGGTCTGATAAAGGCTCGTTCCTTCGCAATTAAAAACAGTTCATCATATGTTGTCTTCAAAGTCACAGAGGCCGGAGTATGCTCCCTGAACTGCCAAGGTTTGTACATTAGCGAATCCTCATTGTGCAGGACAGTATCCAGCTCCTTCGCGGAACGGTACGCCACCGTTGCTTTGCGCTGGGGCTTTTCAGTCGGGAACGGCTCTAATGCAGACGTGTCCGGGTATGTGAAGACAAAAGAAAGCTTTTGCTCGGGATCAAGCTGGCGAAATTCGTCTTTTCCCTCCGGATGAAACAGCAGCACATCGCATCCGACAAGCATCAAATAGTATAAAAAATACCGTTGGCTTTTGGTGGTGTCCCCGTACCAAACCACTTTCGGCATCGCCGTTTCGCAGTCGGCCCCTTTCAGCCACTTCTCCAAATGGTTGCCCATCCATTTGACAAGGTCAAGGAGGACCCGGCGAAAATCCGGATCGTTCAATCCTTTTTCATGAAAGGACTGAAACAGCTGCAGCACTTCGATAAGCGCCTTCCTTAAATGCCGGTGCATAGCGGGATCAGGGTGCTTAGGAATCAGCTGCTCCCCGTCAAGAAAAGCGGCAAACCGATTGACGGAAAGTCCTTTTTCTTTCTGGTTCACCATATGGATCCGCTGTATGGCCTGAAACCTTTCCGGAGAAATGGTCTTATCAAGCGTCTCGCTTAACACATGCACATCACCGGACGCATACAGCTCATGGAGATATATGTAGTAATCCGTTTCATCGTGCGGAGTTCCAAGAATCCGTCCCGCCAGACGGCTTATCGTCAAATGACTGTTTTTTTCATACGGGGTTCTCTCCGGGAGCGGCTTCTTGATGATCTGCTTCCATTCATCATCATTGACCAGGGCGTTTTGAATATTAATCTCTTGATTCATAGCGCTCAGCCGTCTCCCCTTTCTTCTGAGTCAGTGTCGCTCTTACGTCCAAATACGGCACACATGCCCGCTCTTGTCACGGCATAGGTTGTCCCGAACTTTCTGATTGTTCCCGCAGGAAAATCATGCGCTCTCTTTCGGAGCGTAGACGAATCAATCCCCCACTCTTCACATGCCTGCTGGGAACTGAGAATCTCGCTGCTCGTGAGATCGACTATTTTCATCATGGCTGTTCATCCTAAAATTTCATTTGTTTTCTCCTGAGAAATTCACAATGTCTGCCTTTGAGATCATGGTGGTAGTGCGGCTCTTTTACAGTAGAAGCACTGATCTTTTAAACGTTTTGCCCATTTCCAATCACCCGTCCCAGACTAACTCCCGAACGATCCAAGGTTTGAAAACGGTTTGGACGCTCTAAGTATATCCGTATAGCTGCGGTTTTCATGATATACCCCGTAGATTTCAGCCTTTAATAATATTTTTTTGGCCCAGCTAAGGTACGGCTTGATTTCGATCATTTTATTTGAGAAAGAACTTTTTACAACGCCGCGGGTGCCGTCGGCACTTTCGACGATGCTTAAGGCATCCAGATAATCCTCCATTGATATAACATGCAGGCTTTGGACCGCTTTTATTTGTGACGGATGAATCACGCTTTTTCCGTGAATGCCGTTGGCCAGGTCAAGAAGCGTTTCATTGATCAATCCGTCCATATACCGATTGATCACAAGCGAAGATTCCCCCGCCTCAGCCCAATTCGGCGCAAAAGGCGGAACCGTTCGCGAAGCATCTCCAAAGTACTCCCAGACAGGCCCCGAAATCACGAATTGCAAGCCGAAATAATTGACGATATCTTTGATGAAATCAGAGATGACCAAAATGTCGTAAATCGGCGTTTCCGGTTTTCTTCTTAAGCCGTAGAGACCGCACAAATCAGTCGCCCCGATTCTGATATTCAGAATGATATCCTGATAAAAGCCAAGCGTTGATTTTAATTCCTGCAGCGCCTTTGCCCTCGTTTCCATCGCCAGCAGATCAGGTGTCTCAAAGATCGGCATTCCGTATAGCACAATGCCGGATTCTTGCGACAGCTTCGTTAAAGTATCAAGGTAGTGCTCTGCATTCAACATCGAAAACTTCGGAAATACGAATCCGGCAAACAAGTGAAGCGCGCGGCCGAGCTTGTTGCCCAATTCGAGCATCTGCTCAGGTTCCCGCACTCGGATAAACATCAGCGGCAGCACATCGCTGTTGATGTTCTGCAGTTTTTGCGCCTGATAAATCATATCGGCCTGACTGACAAGATTGTTTTCAGCCTGTAGAACCTCACAATCGCCGATCGAATCTTCAAGGCAAAAAACGACCGAGCACAGTTCTGGATACTTGTTATTGATGATGACATCTGCTATATCTTTTCGGTTCCCCGGAACATAGAGCGCAGCTCCAAGCGCATACTCGAGAATGCGCTTCGGAGAGTCCTTTGTAACCGTACCCGGCAGTTTGAAAAAGACATCTTCTTTTTGAGAGGCGGATAAAAAATCAAAGTATTGCACATGGGTCACCTTCTTTGAATAGGAATCATACACCCCTTTGATGTAAAAAAAGGGCGGAGCAGATCTACTCCCCCCTTTATGTTTTGCAGTTTGTTATTCTTCCTTTGAAGCCGCCGTTTGCTCTTTTACAGCTTTTTGCTTGTTCATATAGTGAATGATAAATGTTGCGGCAAAAGCAATAATCAGAATGATAAAGAAGACGCTGTGCGGCATTTCAATATGCCATACACTCGCAGCCATTTTCAGTGCGATGATTCCGATTAAAACAAAGGCCGTTGTTTCAAGTTCAGGCACTTTGTCAATCAGCGTCAAGAAGAATTTCGCAACGGTTCTCATCATCAAGATGCCGAGCATGCCGCCGATCAGAAGCACCCATACCTTTTCAGATACGGCAAATGCCGCCAGGATGCTGTCGACCGAAAATGCAAGGTCCATGAGCTCTACCGAAATGACAGTCGCCCAGAAGACCCCGAAAACGCGTACCATCCAGCTGTCTTTTTTGATGGCGTTTGCTTCATCATCGCCCTCACCGATGAAGAAGTGCTTGATGACGAGCCATGCCAGATATGCGGCTCCGAGCAGTTTGATCCACCAGAATTTAATCAGGATCATACCGAGTCCAATGAATAGAAATCTAAAGAAGTAGGCCCCGATTAAACCGTATGTCAACGCTTTTTTGCGTTGTTTTTCCGGAAGGTGCTTCACCATGACGGCGAGAACGAGGGCGTTATCCGCAGATAAAAGCCCCTCCAGCACGACCAGCGAGCCGATCAGCCCCCAGGAAACAGGGTCCGTTAATACTTCCACCCACATTTCCCAATCGAAAAATGAGGCGTAAATTGACATAATATGATGAAATAAATCCACTTTCGTTACCTCCTAATGATGAAAAAGCAAGACTGAATCACGCAAAGGTGACTCAGCCGGCAAAACTAGACTTGCAGGCCGTAGTTGCGGCAAAGCGATGCCAATCCGCCGGAAAACCCGCTGCCGATGGCATTGAATTTCCAATCTCCTCCGTGACGGTACAATTCGCAAACAACAACCGCTGTCTCAATTGAAAAATCCTCTCCCAAGTCAAAGCGAAGCAGCTCTTCATTTGTTGATTCATCTACGAGCCGGACAAACGCATTTGAGACTTGTCCAAAGTTCTGGCTGCGGCTTTCCGCCTCGTGAATCGTCACCGTGATGCCGATCTTTTCAACATGAGCGGGGATTTTTGAGAAATCGACGATGATTTGCTCGTCATCGCCTTCACCTTCTCCTGTCCGGTTGTCGCCCGTATGAATCACGGCGCCGCTTGGATGCTCGAGGTTGTTGTAAAAAACGAAGTCGTGATCATTGATGCATCGATCGTTCTGATCGACAAGAAAAGCCGACGCGTCCAAGTCAAAATCGGCGCCGCCGGTATATTTGTTTGTATCCCAGCCTAAACCGATCAGCGCTTTCGTCAAACCGGGGTTCGTTTTCGTTAAATCGATCCTTTGTCCTTTAGATAATTGAATCGCCATCGATACTACCTCCTTAAGAAAATGTCAGCCGGACCAACGGACGCCATCCGGCGCCTGCTGTCCGGATCTTCAAAATCAGCCGACCTGCAGGCCGAAATCGGTGGCGATCCTCGCCAGCCCGCCTTGATAGCCTGAGCCGATCGCTGAGAACTTCCATTCCCCTCCGTGGCGGTACAGCTCTCCCGTGATCAGCGCTGTTTCAATCGAGAAATCTTCACCCAGATCATAGCGGATTAACTCTTCGTTCGAGTCTTCATTGATCACGCGAACGTAAGCATTTGACACCTGTCCGAAATTTTGGCGGCGAGCCTCCGCTTCATGAATCGTAATCACAAAAGAAATCTTTTGAATATCGGCCGGCACTGCATTCAAATTGATTTTTACCTGCTCATCGTCTCCTTCGCCTTCCCCTGTCCGATTGTCGCCTGTATGTATGACAGCTCCGCCTGCGCCCTCGGTCTGATTATAGAAAATAAAGTCCTTTTCAGAAGAGCACTTGCCTTCTGCGTTGAGCAGGAACACGCTAGCATCCAGGTCAAAATCAGCACCGCCGTCATATTGATTGACATCCCAGCCAAGGCCGACGACAACTTTCGACAATCCGGGATTTGTTTTTGTTAAATCGATTTTTTGTCCTTTTGCTAATGAAATTGCCATGTTGATCTCCCCATTTCTTATATGAATGTCAGGCGTAGCGTTTAACGATTTCCGTAATGCTCGTATCGTTTGTGCCTTCTCCGACAGCGGTGAATTTCCACTCGGCGCCGTCACGGTAAATTTCGCCCGCAATCAGGCTTGTCCGCCCAGAATAATCGTCCCGCAGATTGTACTTGACCATCTCACTGCGATCATTCATGTTGACGATGCGTATAAAGGCATTTTCGATCATTCCGAAATGCTGGCTTCGTTTCACGCAATCGTATATATTCACGACAAAGACAAGCTTATGAATATGCGAAGGAACTTTTTGCAAATCTACAATGATTTGTTCATCATCTCCGCTGCCTTCGCCTGTCAGATTATCTCCGGTATGTTCGATGCTGCCGCATCTGCTCCTCAAGTTTCCGAAATAAATGACGTTCTTGTTCTCTGTGACTCTTCCGTTTTCCAGCATCAGCACGGATGCGTCACAATCAATATTCGGGGTTCCTCCCCCAAACAGCTTTCCAAAAAAACCGCCGCTTCCGGACGCTACCGGATCCCAGCCGAGACCGACTAAAATCTTCGAAAGCCCCGCTTTTCCTTTTGTTAAATCAATCCGCTGACCTTTCTCTAAAGAAATAGCCAAACTGTTCACTCCTCCGTTGAATCATAACCTTAAAGATCACAGTGCTGGATGAGAATAAGAGTTTGAAAGATCCAATTATCACGCCAGCGTGATTCATATCTTTACAAATACAAGACCAATGAATCATTATTTAACCTGCTTAACTATATATACGGAAAGATTCAGAGAAAAGTTTCGCGGTTTTTCGATATTTTTTTATCACATTTTCATCCCGGTCAAATTATCGACAACAATAGTAGCGATTGCACGAAGTCAGCGCCTTTGATATGATGTATCTAAAAGATATATATCAAATAGATATAGAAAGGCGGTTTGTATGACAAAAAGAAATCACACGACTTACGCGCTGCTTGGATTGATTACGGCCGGCTACCGAACGGGTTACGAAATGAAACGAATGATCGACCAAAGTTTGAATCATTTTTGGAAAATCAGCTACGGGCAAATTTATCCCGCACTGCGTCAATTAACGGAAGCAGGCTGGGCCGCGGCTTCTCCGGCGCTCTCGGACAAAAAGCAGGACAGAAAAGAGTACATGATTACCGCTGAAGGTCAAAAAGCGCTGCAGAGCTGGCTTGAAGAACCGATCAATGACATCGCTTCAGAAAAAAACGAGTTTTTGCTGAAGCTGTTTTTCAGCAAGGAAGAATCGCGGGAGAAAACCGCTTTGAAAGTGAAGGAGTACCAACAAAAGCTTGAAGAACGGCTTGAAGCATATAAAGCAATCGAGCAGTCAATTCTTTCGTGCAGCTCCCATTCAAAGGACAGAGAGTACTGGCTTTTCACGTTGGATTATGGAAAACGCACCACCTCGGCCGGAATTGAATGGTGTGAGGCCACAATCAATCGGCTGAATGGAAAGGAAGGGACCAATGGGTAAAACGATCATCAACAAGCCTTTTACGGCCGCCCCTGAAGATGAAGTCGTTGTATTTGTGATCGGGATGAGAGTAAACAAGTGGCATGCTGTTCATAAATGGTGGCCGGTTTTTACCGCCATGCCCCCTATGATAAAGGAGCTTTATCAAAACAAAAACCTCGGCTTTTTAGCAATGGAATCATTCATCAATTTCAGGACGATTTGTCTTATTCAATATTGGCGTTCTTTCGAAGATTTGACAGCATATGCAAAGGGTGATAAACATATGGCGGCTTGGCGCCGTTTTTATCAGAAAACAGCCGCATCAGGCGCTGTCGGCATCTATCATGAAACGTATTCGGTTCCAAAAGGGCGCTATGAGGCTTTTTACCATAACATGCCGGTGTTCGGCTTGGCAAAAGCGTACGGACATCAACCTGTCACCCGCGGAACCAAAACTGCTGAACAGCGAATGCGGGGAACTGAAATAATCTGAAGGGGCTGTCGTTGCGACAGCCCCTTTCAACTTAAAAAGCTCCTGCCCCGTCGCCTCCGCCCGCTCCGGAACCGCCTGCATCATATGCACCGGCGTGCTGCTGCGAATCCGGCAGCTGCCAGCTGTAAAACGGATAATGCAAACAGCCGGCTGCAGCCATACCCAGTACAGGGGAAGCGTAATCAAGCCTGTTTGCTGATTGATTGAGCCACACGGCAGATTCATCCTCCACTTCAAGCACAATTGCAAAGATCATCGTTTTTTCGTTTTGTGACAGGCTTCTCCCTGAGAACAAATCTTCTTTTCTCAGATGGTTCCTCCAGGAAAGAATCGATCTTCGGCAGATGGAGGCATACCTGCTTTCTTTCACGGCCGGAATGAAGGCAATTAATAAAATAGACAGCCCGACGCATATGCCGTAATACAAAATGGTATGAACGCTGTCGGTAAAAACAGACGCCAAAAACAATCCGGCCAAAAACAGAATCGTATACAGCTTTGACTTCGCAAGAACAATGCCTGCCGACAGTGCAAAACCAAATATGACGCAAGCCGCCATGAATCCGGCCTGATGTACCACATCTGCATACAGAATAAAGAGCAGGAGCCCGGTATGGACTGAAAGCAGT
Source organism: Bacillus sp. FSL R7-0646 (assembly GCF_037969865.1). Classification (NCBI taxonomy): domain Bacteria; kingdom Bacillati; phylum Bacillota; class Bacilli; order Caryophanales; family Bacillaceae; genus Bacillus; species Bacillus sp. FSL R7-0646. The sequence goes on along the minus strand of NZ_CP150217.1, from coordinate 329,505 downwards.
GAAAGCGACAGCATTCTCAGCCAGCGGTTTTCTTGAAACAGTTCCCTGAATTCAGGCGCTTGTCTGACGCTTTCCGTCCATTTTTGAACCACGTTTTGAAGAATGATCCTCTTTCGTTCATATTTTCCCAGCTGCTCCTTGTGCTTGCATTCCTCCTCAGTCGGCCCGCTGAGGGAATCCAGCCTGAACATATAGGTATCGCTGCCCGTCTGCTCAAAAAGTTTTTCGATTAAGAGCTGATCAGGCTTTGGCAAATCTGCCTTGCTTCCGGAGAATTCAAATTCATATGTGTCATCAGGCGCCTTAGGATCGTCGAGAAACCTCTCTTCAGCCTGCACCTTCTGCATAGTGACCAATCCCCGCTGATAAAGCGAAAGCAGGCCGGCCAGGAGATCGCGGTCTGTGAAACGGCCTTTTTTGTAAAGAAATGCGACAAGCACGGGATCAAAGGACTCGAGTTCTTCAAACGAAAGCATGGCGCGGCGTCTCTTCTTCAAAAACGAAAGCATGACAGCCATGATGACCATGAACCCCACAATCCCCGAAAAAATCAAAATCATCCTTTCAGCGCCGGCAATTCGTTCATCCCGCTCAGCGTAGCGTTTCGCCTCGTCTCTCTCCTCCTTCAGCAGCTCATCCTTTGTCTGGTAAGAAGGGTGCCGGACCGCCTCCTTCAAGGCGCTTTGCGGAAAATATATCCTCAGCTCGGAGCCCGTGCCTGCGCGATAGAGTCCTGTCTCATAGGTGACCGATGAATCGTTCACCTTCGTAATCTTTCCGTTTCCTTTTTCACGCAAAAACGCATGAATATCCCGTGCCTTTACCGAATCAGGCAGGCGCACTTCAATCTTTACGCGGCCGAAATCGGTATTTGCCTTTTGGTAAAATGAATGGATCAAAATCGACGTATCTTCAAACTTTTGTGCGGCATCTTCGATCACATAGCGAAACATCACATTTTTCGTTTCATCCTTTGATGCCGAATAAGCAAAATAAGTCCCGTCTTCCTTCTTTGTCTTTAACGGGATGGCTTGACCGCCTTTTCTCCGGTGGTCGGGAAGGAGATAGGCTTTAAAATTCTTCAGGCGGCTCGCGGTTTCTTCGCTGAACGATCTTGTCGCCCCTTCAAAAGAACCTTTAAAATCGTATCTGTAAACTTCCTCTACACTTAAATCGCCGTTTTCTTTTACTGTTGCGCGTATATCAGCCCGCTCGATCGAAAAGGATTTGCCTGCTTCAGAAAAACCAGTGACGAGAAAAAAGGCAATGAACATAAAAAAGAAAAAGGAGTGCTTCATCGTTTAGTAAATCCTTTCGTTTTTTGTATCTGCCTTATATACGGAAAAGCAAGGAAATTGTTTCAAGCGTTCACAGAAATGACAGAGATGTCAAATTTATCACTACGGTCTGCCGCACAAGCCATAGAAGAAAATGTGCAGCATTTCCTCTGTAAACTTCCTGTTTTTTTCAAAGGCTTTACCCAATGTTTTTGAATGTTCAATGATCATATTCATAAAGATGAGAAAGCTTTCCGCGGTGATTTTGGAAGAGATTTCGCCTGTCCGATGACCTTCTTCAATCATTTGGAGCATAAGGGGAATGATTTTTTCATCGTATTGCTGCTTCACATAATCCATAATTTCACTGTCTTCGATCATCACCTCTTTGATGACCGTTAAAGCGAATTTTTGATTATTGGCTGCCCTTTTTTGCAAAATCATCAATTCAATTTTTTCTTTAACAGAAATATCTTTGTTCATATATTCTTCAAACTCGCTGATGGACTGATCGATATAATCTTTAAAAACCTCTTTCAGGAGCGCTTCTTTGCTTCCAAAGTAATTATAAATCGTCACCTGCGAAACGTTTGCCTCTTTTGCGATATCGGTTATCCGGATGCGCTTTGGCTCCCATGTTTTGAGCATATCCAAAGCCGTCTTTTTGATCTTCTCCTTAATCAGCAAAGCCCTTTTTTCAAATCCGTTCATATAACCATCCTTACTTATCTTTCTTAATGAAATTATAACATAAATATATTTCATTAATTTTCATTGACAAAAAAGTTCATAAGAACTTAAAATAAATTATGTAATTTATAATTATTAAAATTTCATTATTTTCATTACGGAGGTTCCACATGCTTACAGTTGAACGGCTCACGAAGAAGTTTTCCAATGGCAAAGGTATCTTTGATCTTTCTTTTCATGTTCAAAAAGGTGAAGTTTTTGGGTTTTTAGGGCCGAACGGAGCCGGAAAATCGACGACCATCCGACATATCATGGGGTTTATGAAGCCTGATCAAGGCGACATTAAAGTAAACGGAATGGATGTTTTGAAGCAGCAGGGCGATATTCAGCGGCATATCGGCTATCTCCCCGGAGAGATTGCATTTATCGAAGGAATGACGGGAAAACAATTTCTCGATTTCATGGCAGACATGCACGGCTTAAAAGATACAGCCAAGCGCAATGATCTTATTGAACGGCTCCAGTTCGATGTTCATACTCCGATCAGAAAAATGTCAAAAGGAATGAAGCAAAAGGTCGGGATTGTCGCCGCCTTTATGCACAGCCCCGAAGTGATTATTCTTGATGAACCGACATCAGGCCTCGATCCGCTGATGCAAAAAGTATTTATTGAAATCGTCCTCGAAGAAAAAGCGAAAGGAACGACGTTTTTAATGTCTTCCCACAGCTTTCCGGAAATCGAAAGAACCTGTGGACAGAGCAGCCATTATAAAAGACGGCATCATCATTGCCGTCAAGGATATTCATGAACTGCAGTCGATGCAGCGAAAAGTATTTGAAGTCACATTTGAAAACACGGGCGACATTCCCGCCTTCATGAATTCAAGTCTGCAAATTGAGTCCCGGACGGACAACCGCGTCAAAGTGGCCGTTTTAGGGAACCATGATCAATTTATTAAAGAAACCGCCAAATATCACATTCGGCACATTGATGCTTCATCACAAAGCTTGGAAGAAATTTTTATGAACTACTATAACAGAAAGGGGACAGCGCAATGAACCTCTCCCTGTATAAACAAATGCTGAGAACAAACATGAAAGGAATCATGAGCTACGGGGTAGGCTCCGCATTTTATATCCTTTTGATACTGGGCATTTATCCAAGCATCGCGGGCAATGCGGAGGATATTGAGAAAATGATCAAATCGATGCCGGAAGGCTTTCTCAATGCTTTTGGGTTTGAAAACGGACTTGGGAATCTTGAAGATTTTATATCTGGAGAATATTACGGATTAATCTTTATCGTGATCTTATCGATCTTCTCTGTCATGCTGTCGACAAAGCTTTTGGCAAAGCGGGTGGATCAAGGGTCAATGGCCTATATTCTGTCTGCGCCGACAACGCGCGGAAAAGTGGCTTTCACCCAAGCAGCCGTCTTAACGACAGGTCTTTTGATCATTATGGCCGTGACGACAGCGGCCGGACTGGCCGGCTACCATTTGATGCTGGGCGGTGATTACGATTTTAATGTGTCAAGGTTCCTCGTTCTGAACCTGCTTGGCTTTCTGCTCTTCTTTGCAGTCGGCGGCATTTCGTTCCTCTTTTCGGCCATTTCAAATGATGAAAAAAGAGCCCTCGGACTTTCCGGAGGCATCACGTTCTTATTCTTCAGCTTCGACTTGCTAGGCAAATTAAGCGAAAAAACAGAATGGCTGAGGAGCCTGTCGGTTTTCTCTTTATTCAGACCGGACGATATTGTGAACGGAAGCACCGACATCGCTCAAGTGTCTCTTGTTCTCGCCGCAGTCGGTTTTGCCGCCTTCGCACTCAGCATTCTCATTTTTAAAAAGCGCGACTTGCCGCTGTAAAATAAAAACGCCGCTCCCGATCGGGAACGGCGTTTGTCTCAGTATAATATTTTATTCAACGACCCGTCTTACAACTCCGTTGAAAGCTTTCTTCCAGTACGGGTTGCTCATAGAATCGACGGATACCCCGCGTGAGCTGTTATCGTTCAGGAATGTGCCATTGCCAAGATAAATGCCCACGTGGCCGTTCGTTTTGTATGTGTCAAAGAAGACCAAGTCTCCGCGCTTCATTTCAGACGCGCTGACAGCTCGTCCCTTGCCGACAAGCGTGCTTGTTGTCGCACCGAATCCAAGCTCTACGCCTGCTGATGCATAAGCCCAGCGTACGAATGATGAGCAGTCGAAGCGGCGGTTGTCGATATCAGCTTGTGAACGTCCGCCTCCCCATTTGTACGGAGATCTGCCGACAATGCTTGAACCTGTGCTGATGGCAGCTTCAATCGCGTTTCCATTGCTGCTTACAACAGAACCGGAAGAGTAGTTTCTTGACGGGCTGCTGCTTTTCTTGCTGCTTGAAGAACCGCTGTTGGACGATCCGTCAGATTTGCTGACTGAACCTGAATTTGAGCTTGATGAAGATCCTGAATCAGACTTTTCAGCCGTCGCAGATTCTTCTTTCGCTTTTGCTGCTGCAGCCGCCGCAGCTCTTTCTTCTTTAAGCTTTTGTTCAAGAGCGGCTTCTTCTTTTGTCAGAGAGCCCGCTTCTTTTTTCAGATCGCTCAGCTCTGATTCTGCTGCCGCTTGCTTCGTTTGCAGCTGCTTAGAAAGGTTTGCCTGTTCTTTCAGCTGTTTATCAAGATCCGATTTAAGCGTTTTTAAATCGGCTAGTGTTTTTTGGATTTCGTCCAGTTTTGTATTTAAATCAGACATTGCTTTTTCAAGCTTGTTTTTATCTTTCTCCTGCTCGTCAAGCAGGTCTTTGTCCGCATCAACAATTGTTGAAACAGCAGTTGCACGAGTGATAAAATCTCCGAAGCTTTGTGCGCCCAGAAGGACATTCAAATAGTTTTGGGATCCGCCGTTTTCCTGCAGGCTGCGCACGCGATTTTTAATCACTTTTGAACGCTCTTCAATCCGTTTTTCGGTTTCTTTGATTTCTTTTTTCAGAGCTTCCACTTCTTTTTTCGTTTTTTTGTTTTCTTTTTCTTTGTCTTCGATTTTGTTGCTTGTTTCAAGTGCTTTTTTATCAAGCTCTTGGATTTTACCTTCAAGCTTTTTCTGCTCGTCTTGCAGCTTGGCGATTTCTTTCCGCTTGCTCTCGATGCCTGAATTCACTTCAGAACGCTTTTGCTGAATTTCTTGTTTTTGCTGAGATGTTTCTGCCGATGCCGTGTTGTTCATAAAGGGGGTAAATAGACTAGCTGTTCCGAGAATCGACGCTAAACCAAAAGTATAAACCTTTTTCTTCACTTTCTACTCCTCTTTCCTTTATGTATTCTTGTTTTTTCATTATGTAAATTCGATTGAACATTATTAAAAAATGAATCTTATGACCTATGATTTATATATCCGTTTCTAATGTACAGACGTTATTATACCATCTATTTTCGACAATAGGCGCCAATTTATATTACATTTATATTTCGTTTTTGTTTCAACGGTGTCATGTTTTGACTAATCATGTTTTGTCTCTCGTATTCTCTTCGATTTGACCCTATCTGCTGTTTTTCATATGCTTGTCTTACTGAACAAGAAAACGAAAGGAAGGCCGGTGACAATTGATGCAGCTCAGCATTCTTGACCAGGTTCCTATATCAAAAGGCTCGGATGCGCATTCAGCTCTAAAGCATTCTGCAGAGCTGGCGGAACTTGCGGATCAATGGGGGTACAAAAGGTATTGGTTTGCCGAGCATCACAGCACACGGGGGCTTGCCAGCACCGCTCCAGAAATCATGATCGCACACATTGCGGCAAAGACGGCGAATATTCGCGTCGGTTCGGGCGGCGTTCTGCTGCCCCAATACAGTCCCTTTAAAGTGGCTGAAAACTTTCGGCAGCTTGAAGCCCTTTATCCCGGGAGAATTGACCTGGGGATCGGCCGCTCTCCGGGAGGCACAACTAAAACGAGGCTGGCGCTGACAGACGGGGTTCATAAAAGCCTGCACGAATTCCCGAGACAGTTACAAGACTTGGTTAGCTTTCTGACTGATTCCGTGCCTTCCGGACATGATTACTTCGGAATTAAAGCCTCCCCTTTGACGGATTCGCCCCCGGAGGTGTGGCTTTTAGGCCTGGGAGAAAACAGCGCAAAATTGGCCGGTAGCATGGGAGCGGGATACGTATTCGGCCATTTCATCTCTCCCGCGAGAGGAAAGAACGCCTTTCAATCATACCGTGAAAGCTTTCGGCCTTCCCCTTTCTTTAAACGCCCCCAATCATTGGCCGCCGTTTTCGTCGTTTGTGCGGAGTCCGATGAAAAAGCCGAGGAGCTCTGCTTGAGCCAAGATTTATGGCTTCTCCGGGTTGAAAAAGGGCTGGACAGCCTTGTCCCAAGCATTGAAGAGGCGAAATCGGCCGCTTACACAGCTGCCGATAAAAAGAAGCTTGCCCAAAACCGCAGCCGTATGGTGATCGGGTCTCCTCAAACAGTCAAAAGAAAACTGCTCGAGCTTTCTGAACGATATCAAACAGATGAGTTTATGATTTTAACTAACGTCTACCGGTTTGAAGATAAGAAGCAGTCTTACGAAAGACTGGCAGAATTATTTTGAACGAAAAACATCCCTTTTCAAAAACCGTTGAAAAGGGATGTTTTTGTTAGAACGTATTATAGACATTCTCACACTCTTCCGCTGTCGGCTCGTAAAAACAATGCGATTTAAAGCGGCCGACATGCGGCTGATTGTACCACTGTGCGGGACACGCCCCCGCCGGTCTGAAATACCACAAACTGAACTTTGCCGGCCAAAGCCGCTCCCCGTTGACCGCCCTGCGTGCCAAACGCCTTTCGCTTTCCCGCGCCCTTTGATAGAAATAACCGTGCGTCACGGCTTCAAAGGCATGCGGCTGATGGATCATTTGCGGAATGGTGCGAAGTCCCACAAAGTCGGAACAGTTTGCCCTGATGCGATTGATTCCGACATTTCCGACCATAAGCATACCTTGCACGCCCTCGCCTTCAGCCTCCGCTCTCAAAAGTCTTGCCAAAAGACTGATATCTTTAGAAGAAGCCTGAACGACTGCCATTTTTAGTCACCCCCATGATGTCGTCACCTTTATCATATTCTGTTTCATTTAGGTGATGACGATTTCGGGATTTATCTTTGACATTGCCCATGAAAGAAAGCTATTCTTCTATTATCAGAACCCGAGAAAAAACAAAGGGGAACGGAGGGATCGTGAATTGTCAGTATTAAAAAGCCCTGAATGGGTATACAAACGATTAATGGAAAAAACGGACCAAACAGTTATTGTCGACGTGAGGTTTCATTTGACAAAACCGGACGAAGGCCGAAAAGCGTATACGAAAGGCCATGTGCCCGGAGCCGTTTTCATTGATTTAAAAGAAGATCTGTCGCGCAACCCGGAAGAGCACGGCGGCAGACACCCGCTTCAAGACCCTGACCTTCTGGCCGCGAAGCTTGGAAAAATCGGCATTGACCGGCAAACAGATGTCGTTGTTTATGATGACAGCGGCGGCATGTTTGCAGCGCGCTTTTGGTGGCAGCTTCACTATCTCGGGCATGACAGCGTCTATATCATGGATGGGGGACTGTCCAACTGGATCAAAGCGGGCTACGAGGTGAACGCCGAGGATCCTCGTCCTAGCGAGCGCGAATTTAAGCCGGCGCTCAGAGAAAACGAACTGCTCGATGCCAAAGAAGTACTGAAGCGAATCGGCAGAGAAGGCTCCATTCTGATCGATGCGCGCGATCCTTCAAGATACACCGGGGAAACCGAGCCTCTCGATCATCGGGCCGGCCATATTCCCGGCGCTAAAAACTTTTTTTGGAAAGGCAATCTAACCGAAGGCGGATTATGGAAAAGCAAAGAACAGCTCAGACAGCATTACGCTGCTTTGGACCCGGGCAGTGAAATCGTCGTCTATTGCGGATCGGGCGTATCAGCCTGCCCGAATGTACTCGGCTTAAAAGAAGCCGGATTTGAAAATGTGAAGCTGTATGCCGGCAGCTGGAGCGATTGGATCAGCTACCCAGACCATCCGATCTCCACTGGAGCCGAGGACGATATTTGATCTTACAAGAGGCGGCGGCCGGGGGCTTTTCCACCCCAGCCAGCCGCCGTTTATTATATGTTTTTGCTCATAAACGCCTTTCCGTCATGGGCATCGATAAAGTAAGGGTATACCGGCCGGTAGACAAGCCTGTAGAAGTCATCCTTTTCCCGACTGTAGTCCCTTTCCCACTGCAGCTTCACATCAAATGCCGCTGCAAAAACGGCTTTCGCTTCCTCCTCTGAAATGGATGGCGAAGGACTCAGATCGATCAGCGTTTCCGGCTCGATTTCCGGGCCGTGATAACCGACGACCCTGCCGGTTGTCCGATTGATGCTGATATTGGCAGAGCCAAGCCTTAACGGCACCCCTTTGTATTGAAGATCAAATTGAAAAAATGCGTTTGACCTGTCCCCGTCATTTTCCGCCGGATGCATTCGAAAAAGCCGATCAGCGTCGGGATAAAGCCTGTACAAAAATTGCAGCGCCCGTTTCAAGCAGTCTTCCCCGCTCAAGACAGGGGGTCCTTCCGATTTGATAAAAGAAGCGATTCCTTTGAGCTTCCCCGAGTTTTTGTCTTTCACGATTTTCAACGTATTTTGGTTCCATGTTTCAAAGTAGCCGGCTATACTCCGATCTCTCGGCTCAGGGTCGTCTCCCAGGCGCCACACTGTTCCAATTGACTCTCCCAAATCGGTTTCGCGGATTTTTCGCATCGAAGGGGTAAAGCCGATCATGTCATCGATATCAGCATGACGGTCAGCCTCAGGCAGCACAGGGAGCGGCAATGTGTCTTCTTCTTCCTCGTCATCAGCCGCAGGCTTCATCTGGCGTTTTTCCGTGATATCGGCGGGATAGCTGAAAAACGGCAAGTCTGCTTCGTAAATAAGATGCGGGAGATCATCTCCCCCTTCATAAAGTTCACTGCGGATTTTTTCAACCGCCAATTCGAATTGAACATGTTCAAGATAATCGGCTGTTACCGATTGCTTATCAGCTATCTGCTTTGGAATGGAGAAAGAGCTCGTCCCGCCGTTATAGCGAAACTCAATCACCTCTCCGTTCTTGGCGACCCGGACATAAAAGCCCGTCTGCGGCAGCGGAAGATCAAGGACAGTCTGAACATACGTAAAACGAACGAATTGTTCTGTTACCTTCTTTTCATGGAAAACAAATTCATAAGGCGCATTCGGGTAATGCTGTTCTGTAAACTGAAGGGCGATTTGCAGCAGCCTTTCATCAGGAAGAGCTTCCTCCACCACCGGTTCATACTCTTTTGTCAAACTGATTAAGCGGCCTTGATGATCTAACTCCACCGATATGTCCCGCTCCGGCTCTTCAATGTCCTGCCAAGCGAAAAAAACCCGCCTCTCTTTTTCGTACTTCTCTCCGTAATCTTCGATCATGAGCTGATAATGTGGGGGAACCTTACTGATGGATTGCGCTTTTTGTTTTAACTGTTCACGAACCAAATCCTGTCTACCTCTCTTTCATTTTCTTCTCCTTATGTATACGAAATATACTATCAATCGTTTCATGAAAATTGAGATAATTGGATTTAACTGGTGAACTTACATGACATTTTTTAACCTGACATTAAAATATCTCATTCCTTTTGTTGTGCCTTTCATCTCAAAAATACCTTTGCGGATCAGCTCTAAAATGCGGTACTCGATAAATTCATCTCCGATGTTCTCCTCCAGATGGCCAATGACTTCGCCGATCAAGCTGAGACAGTTGATAAAGGTGTTGGCTGAACGGTTTTTTTGAAGCTGAGCCAGTTTTTCGATTATGAACGAATCAAAAAAATCCTCCTTCACGCTTTTGATTCTACCGTCTTCCCATACCCGCAACACGCTTGTCTGCTGAGACAGCGCTGTCCATTCCTCTGCAAGGCGCCGTCCTTCAGCGGCTGTCACAGCCGCCTGATCCCCTTGTTCATAAATGAATCTCAGGTTTTCATCATTCAATTCACCAGAACTCCGGGTATGGGGGAAGAACTTCGTCGTATTCAAATGGAAAACAGCCAGGTTCATTTGTCGGAGGATATGGTGTACAAACCTCAGACCAGTCTGTTCGTGTGCATGATCTCCTGTCCATATAAAGACAGAGGCTTGCTCAGGAATGCCGGACAATGCAGAAACCGCCACTTCAAAACGGCTGTATCTCTTTCCAGACTCGTGAAATCGGTCATTCAGATATGTTTTCAACCATTCATAACGATTGACCCTGCCTTCTTTGGCTTCCAGCTTTTGAAGCGGTCCGATGGAAAATAATTCAGGCAGAACGATCAGACTCTTTTCATGGGTTCCTCCCGACTGTTTGAGCATCATGTTTATACTGCCGCCGGCAGACTCGCCGAAGGCAATGTGAACGATATTGTTTTGCATCATAATCTCCTTTTATTGAAAGTTGTAATAGCAACCTGATCAGCGCGATGCACGGTATATATTAAACTCGTTTCTTTTACTATAAAATAAAAGGTAACACAATTAAAAAAGCCCCCATTCCGCCATTCAATAAAGGGCAGAACGGGAGCTGAAAAAACGGCCTTTGCTATTCCAGCTGTGATGGATACAGCGTCATGCCGCCGTCAACGAATAAAGTCGCGCCCGTTACATAGGCGGCTTCTTGCGACACAAGCCATGCCGCTGCGGAAGCCACTTGTTCAGGCTCGCCAAATTCGTTCATGGGTATCTTTTTCAGCTGTTCCGACTTGCGGCTTCCCTCCAAGTCTTCATTGCTTTCGGTCGCAATCGTTCCCGGCGCAATCGCATTGACGCGGATTCCTTTGTCCGCATAGTCTAGGGCAAGCGTTTCTGTTAACAGCTTCATTCCGCCTTTTGAAGCGGAGTAGTGAACATTTTTCGGTCTCGGAATTTGCTGATGAACGCTGGATATATTGAGTATGCTTCCTTTCATGCGGCGGTCCGCCATATATTTTAAGGCTTCGCGTGCGCAGAGAAACGCACCGGTTAAATTAACGTCGATCACTTTCTGCCACTCATCAAGCTCAAGTTCGTGCGGAAAGGCGCCCGCGCCGTTAAATCCTGAATTATTGACCATAACATCAAGTGAACCAAAGTGTTCAACTGCTGAATTAATCAGCTTTTTCACGTCCTCTTCGGAAGACACGTCAGCTTCTATCGCAAGGGCGTTTCCGCCCGCTGCTTGAATATTGTCGACGGCTTCCCGTGCGCCTCCGGGATCGCTGTGATAATTGACAACCACATTCATCTTTTCTTTTCCAAACCGTTCTGCAACCGCCTTGCCTATACCTTTTGAAGAGCCGGTCACAATTGCTGTTTTTCCTTTTAAATCACTATACAACCTAAACACCCCTCAATTTCTTTTCTCCATGTACATTACCCGGTATCAATATGATCAAACAAAATGTTAATACACACCTTTAGTATGATCTTTTTTAAACATATGGAAAATTCAGAATTATTTTGTTAATATCTAACTTGTACTTACAACAAAATAAGGAAGTGATATGATTTGGTTAGTAAAAAGAGTGTTAAACGAGGTTTGATCACAGGTCTCATTGGTATTTCTATTTATTCTTTAGGTATGCACCCGGCCCAAGCCGCGCCATCGCCTCATACTCCTGTTTCAAGCGATCCTTCATACAAAGCGGAAACATCGGTTACTTATGACCCAAACATTAAGAGCGATCAATACGGCTTGTATTCAAAAGCGTTTACAGGCACCGGCAAAGTGAATGAAACAAAGGAAAAAGCGGAAAAAAAGTCACCCGCCAAAGCTCCTTACAGCATTAAATCGGTGATTGGTTCTGATGATCGGACAAGGGTCACCAACACAACCGCATATCCGTACAGAGCGATCGTTCATATTTCAAGCAGCATCGGTTCATGCACCGGATGGATGATCGGTCCGAAAACCGTCGCAACAGCCGGACACTGCATCTATGACACATCAAGCGGTTCATTTGCCGGTACAGCCACTGTTTCGCCGGGACGGAACGGGACAAGCTATCCTTACGGCTCAGTTAAATCGACGCGCTACTTTATTCCGTCAGGATGGAGAAGCGGAAACACCAATTACGATTACGGCGCAATCGAACTAAGCGAACCGATCGGCAATACTGTCGGATACTTCGGATACTCGTACACTACTTCATCACTTGTTGGGACAACTGTTACCATCAGCGGCTACCCAGGCGATAAAACAGCAGGCACACAATGGCAGCATTCAGGACCGATTGCCATCTCCGAAACGTATAAATTGCAGTACGCAATGGACACGTACGGAGGACAAAGCGGTTCACCGGTATTCGAACAAAGCAGCTCCAGAACGAACTGCAGCGGTCCGTGCTCGCTTGCCGTACACACAAATGGAGTATACGGCGGCTCCTCGTACAACAGAGGCACCCGGATTACAAAAGAGGTGTTCGACAATTTGACCAACTGGAAAAACAGCGCACAATAATACACGAAGACAGCCCGCTTCCTTTTGGAACGGGCTGTCACATCTAACGGCCGTATACTTAATTTCCTTTAAGCCTGTACTTTTTGCCATCTATTGATATCGTGAAATTTGAAGGACCGCTGATCGGCAAATAATAGACAAGCTGAAACTCCGCTTCCTCACCAGGTTTAATGGTTTTCCAGATTGATAGAGTCACTCTGATGCGGTGGAAATCTCCTGTCAGTCCGCCAATGTTCGGTCCCGTATGCCCTTTAGAAATCACTTCAACATGATCGCCGCTCCAGCTTCTAAACCGAGGGGAAGTGGATGTCGGCGCATCAAATTCGATAAAAGAACCTCCCGTAATCGTGACATCGCTGTTGTTGATCAGCTTCATCACCGGGTGGATCGGGTAATTTTGATCTCCTAACGGAAAGTTCGTCAACTCTACTTCTGCATCTAGTGATTCATCAGGCAAAGGTGATGTGCTGAGTCGATTATCGTATGGTGTTGTATCCGAGAATTTATGATACATCGTTCTCGTTAAGGTATTGCCGATACCGTATTCTCCTTTACTGCCGTTTCGTTCGGGATACCAGTCATAATCACCGCTCAAATCCCAAAACATGACACCCCCGATTCCTTTATCAATGACATAATCCGCCTTCGTTTTGATCGATTCCTCATCCTCTGTCGATAGAAATACTTTCTTTTCTGGATTCCAAAGCCAAGGCGCTGCCAGCCCTGCGTCATAATGCCTTTTATAAACGCCTGTCAAATCAGCCTTGCTCAATCCATACCTTTCCAGATAAGAACCAGCAATGCCCTTTTCAAGGTTTTTGGCGTGCCACATCGGGTTTGCCCCTGCTCCAATTTCATTCCCCTGCTCATCTTTATCGTGCCAAATATTATCGATTCCGGTTGCTCCGTCACCGCATTGCCTGAGTCCCTGAGGGCAATCTGCGCTTTTGGCTCTTCCCCACAGCCCATTTGCTCCGCCGGTCACATTTTTCCAGCCTCTCGTATAATAAGGCACACCGATATTGATTCGTCCCGATTCTACTGCCCCTCTAAAATAATGGTAAGCCCAGTCCGTATTTAAATATCCGATCCCTTCGTATTCCGGCGTAGTATAAATGTTGGACTGCTTGAGTTCGGCATCTTCGCCGTTATCGAATAAAGAAGCGTTCGGTCCGACAAACTCATTCCAGGCTCCATGAAGATCGTAGGACATGATATTGACATAATCGACATATCGAAGCGGCTTAAACGTTTCCATCCCCCTCAGTAAATATGCCGAGGATGGTGCTGCAATGGTCAGCATGTAGTACTTTCCATCTTCAGCGGACGCTTGATCAAGCTTTTCTCTTAATGTTTTCATCAATGCCTCAAAGCTTTTATTTAACCCGTTGCGCCGCGGATTGGCGATGTTCCAATCTGCCGGATTCCCTGCATCCTGCATCGATGTAGGGTACTCATAGTCAATATCGATTCCATCGATCTCATATTTTCTGAGAAACGCAACGACCGATTCCGCAAAGGTGTGAATACCCTTGTGGTTTACAGATCCATCTCCATTCGTTGTCATCGAGTAAAAGCCGCCGCTTGGAATTCGCTTTCCGTCCTTGTCGACATAGCCGCCGGTTTCGGCCCAACCGCCGACAGCGGCCAAAACCTTCACATCCGGGTATCTATCTTTATATTGATGGATAAGGTTAAAATGCCCCTTATACGGCAAGGTTTGATCCATTTTTACATCGGGATGCTCCGGCCAAGTCATCCCGATGGACGGGTTGTTCTCATCTGCCTCTTCTCCGACTGAAATCCGATGATCTTCCCCGATGTGGGCAAACGCATAATTAATGTGGCTCAAGTACTTCCAGGGGATATCGCTTACTAAATAACGATCTTGATTTCCTTTTCCCGTACGCCAGCTCGTAAAGTAACCGATGATTCTCCGGTCTAACTGATTGGCCAGCTTTTCACGGCCGTCCTTGTCGTATACATCGCAATACGGCACATGTTCAACGCCCGAGTCCCATAGCCCTTCCGGACGGCAGTCCGGTCTTTCGCTTGAAGTCTCTGCGGAAATCTGCCGGTTCGGGATAAAAAGCGCGAGGAGCAGCATACAAGATAAAAAAGATGAAGCGGCTTTCTTCATGTTTACTCAGACTCCTTTGTCCATAAAGAGAGACGTGAGAAGCTGTTCCCCAAATCTCTCTTTATCGTTTTCTATCCATTTGACTTTCTCTTATTCGCAGCCTCCGATCAGCCGCCATACGCCCCATTCACCGGATTGATCAGGCCGGTCGCCTTTCGTCCACCATTTCGCTTCATACACTTTTCCGTTAAATGCAACCCGCTCTCCGCCTGTGTATGCGCTCGTCTCTTTCCATTCGTCATATGAACAGGCTTGGTCAGAATTCGTCGTGACCTCTACCGTTGGTCCGGCATGGAGCTTTCCATCCGCATCCTTTGCTGAAACAGTAAATGAGTAGGCCGTACCCGGCTTCAAGCCGCCTATTTCCGCTGATGTTTCTTTTACAGATATCGACCGGTTTTCAAATGACACGACATATTCCGCAATGTTTGCTCCGCTGCTCGGCGCATCCCACGCCAGGCTGACACTTGTAGCAGTTTTTCCGGTTACACGCACATTCACAGGTGCCGATGAAGGCGGCTCCGGATTGCCTCCGTCCGGTGCAAAATCTAAATCGGCTGCCAATTTATTGAGAAGCGTCCGATTGGAATCGCCGCTGAAATCCCAGAACATTGCTCCGCTTAATCCGTTTGCTTTAATAAAATCCGTTTTGTGGCCGAATGATTGTTCATCATCATAAGTGATGAAATTGCCATTTTCCGCATTATACAAAAACGGCACTTTTGCTTGATCGTTCCAATACCTTTTATAGCCGTTTTGATTCACATAGTTCCTTTCAAGATCTGAAAAATCGAATACGCCCTTTTCCCATGTCCCTTCTTTAGCCGGTCCGCATTTCTGATATTCTCCGTGCCCCCCTGGTTCACAACCGCTCCAGCCCCTTCCGTAGAACGGTGTTCCAAGCACTAATTTGTCACCCTTGACACCGGCTTCCTTGTAGCGTTTCACAGTGTTTTCAATATTGTAGGTCTCAGCGTTTGGAACGCCTGCTTCTTTCGCTTTTGGATCATAGAACAGCGGTGCATTATGGGCGCTTATGCTTTGCCATCCGCCATTAAAGTCATAGGTCATAATGTTAATCCAATCCACGGTTTGAGCGATTTTATCGAGCTCAGTGTTGCTTACATAATCGGGACTTGCGCCGGATGCGATCGTCAGCAAGTATTCCTTGCCGTCTTTTGCTTCTGCAGCGTCAAGTTTTTTGCGCACCTCTTGCAGGAGCAGCGTGTAGTTTCTTTTATCTTCCGGACGTGTGCTGTTCCCCGGCAATCCTCCGCTGACCGGATATTCCCAGTCAAGATCGACCCCGTCAAACCCGTATTTCCTTAAAAACTCAACGGCCGAAGCGGCGAAATTCTCCCTTGCCGCAGGATCTGCCGCGACATCTGAAAAGCGGTTAGACCAAGTCCACCCCCCGACCGATATGAACGTTTTCAAATGAGGGTGGCTCTTTTTCAGCTTCAACAATTGTTTAAAGTTGCCGCGGATCGGTTCATCCCAGACATCCCCGGGATTTGACTTTTGTGCGTCAATCCAGGGATCGCCCATCACGATTGTTCCATTTGGCGCGTCGATCACTCCGTTTTCATCCTGGCATGACCACGTTTGAGGATTGGGGCCTGTCGGATCAGGGTTTCCATGCCTTCCCTCCCAGCAAATATCAGCAAAGGCATAATTAATGTGGCTGACTTTCGAAACGTCCATATCCCAAACTTGAAAATCCCTTCCATAAGCACCCCATGATGGATAGTAGCCGATGATTTTATAGTTTTTTCCGGAATCGGCTTTTGCAACTTCCCCATTCACAAATGAGAGGCTCAGCATCATAACAAAAATGAAAGAAAAAACGAAAAACTTTTTGCTTTTGTTGATCAACACGATTTTCATCTCCTTTACAAGCAATTTTTTGGCAAGCTATGAAACTAGAACTCTCTTTTTCCTCACCGCCTTTTTTGCTGGTTTTATATTTTTCCTTGTCATCTAATAGCAGCAGATACATTGAAGACAACAAGGGAAAACGCTTACAAAAGTGAGATCGACAGCATGGTTTCATTAAAATTTTGGCGTTTGAAAAGCTGGTTCTGCAGAGGGTGAAACACGTATAGACGTCTATACATTTAAGTGTAAAAGAAGACTTTCCAATGGGTGAAGAATGCATAAATTTGTTATGACAAATTTATATTAATCAGAATTTTCCGAACTGTCAACATGAAGTAATTGAATAAAACAACCGCCGCTTTCTACCCCATTTCACATCTTATTAAGCCAAGGAATAGAAGCGGCATCTCTTTCATAGACCGGCGTAAGACGTGAGGCGAATATCCGGACAGTGTTGTAAAGCGGCTTTGAGAGAAGGTTCCGTCAGCAGTGAAAGTTCATATGCCCGAGGATAATGGAAGGACGATTTTTCAAGCAGACATTTATCGACATAAGCCGGATGGCACATCACTTCAATCACAGCTGCGTCTTGATAATCATTAAAGAAGCTCGATAGATCCTTCAATCGGTCGACTTTCAGCTCAAAAGCATCGTTCGACCTTACACCCTTCCACAGTGAAGGATGGTCATGATTGACCTTTCTGCAAGGCAGATCATACTCTTTCGCAACCTCTACAAACACCTCAGGGAGATTTCCGTATGTATGAATATGATGATGGCTGTCGATATGTGTCGGATTTAAACCGCAGGACAAAGCCTTCTCTATTTGCGCTTTCCACTCTCGATATACTTCCTCAAGATCAATGTCGAAAAAACCTTGGTAATACAAAAGCTTGCGAAAATTCCCTTCTTCATCTGTTATCGTATGCAGTCCGCCAAGAATCGGACGCCCGGCCGTCAATGTCAAGTGGATCCCGACTCCGAGTTCTGGATTTTGCCGTGCGAGTTCGACGGCATGATCCGCTTCTTGCATATTGACCATGAGGGTAGTCGATGTGAGGACCCCGTGCTGGAAAGCTTCAATAATGCCAAGGTTGACTCCCCTTGAAAATCCAAAATCATCTGCATTTATGATTAGAGATTTCACGCTTTCATTTCCCCCTTTGTCCATAATCGCGTTCAATGAAGAACTCAACGCGGTCACCGCGAAAATAGGCCATAGAATACTCGACAACCTCTTCAGACGCCAAAAATGTTTGCGTCGATATCTGGAAGCAAGGCGTGCCTTGTGTAATATTTAAATGGTGTGCAATCTCCTCATCAGAAATCACAATCTTGATTTGCTCCTCTGTTCTTTTAATGTTGTTTCCCTGCCTGCTGATGCACTGGTAAAGTGAGATATTCGCCATTTCTTCCGTTACTTCGGGTACGAGATCCGTTCTGATATAGGCTGTTTCAAACTGGATTTCTTCATCGTCTGCATAGCGGATTCTTTTTACTTGATAGACCATTTGTTCAGCGTCGATTCCGAGACGGGTTTGGAGTTTTTCGGACGGCTTTATTTTTTGCAAATCAACAACCTTGATTTTCGGTTTAAAGCCTTGAGCCTTCAATTGTTCTGCATAGCGGAGGCTGCTGGAGCTTAAGATCTGCTTTACTTTTCCTTTGGCGACAAATGTCCCTTTTCCCTGCTTTCGGTAAATAGCCCCTTCCATAAGCAAATGATTCAGCGCGGTCCGCAGCGTCGTCCGGCTGACATCATAAATTTTGCAAAACTCGGACTCCGTCGGCAACAGGCTGCCCGGCGGATAATAACCGCTTTCAATCTTATCTACAATATCTTGTTTAATTCGACTGTGGAGCTGTGGTTGTTTCGCCATACATTTTCTCCTTTGGGGTGAGTTCGTAATTATAGAATAACACAAAAAGTTCCCCAAAAAAACAATTTGTTATAACAAATATGTATGGACAAATTTGTTATAACATGTTAAGTTTCAATTGTGTGAAGCGCTTTCATAAAAGAGAGTTAAGGAGGGGGATTATGGCGCTGAAAGTAGTTGTTATAGGCGGAGGTTCCAGCTACACACCAGAAATCATTGAAGGCATCATCAAACGGCATCATCAATTTCCAGTGAATGAGATTGTACTGGTTGATATCGAGGAGGGCAAAGAAAAGCTTCGCATCGTCTCAGAACTCGCGAAGCGAATGATCAGACATGCGGGGGTTCCCATCGAACTGAGCCATACAATAGATCGGGCAAAAGCATTGAAAGGCGCCGATTTCGTAACGGTTCAAATCAGAGTCGGCGGACTGAAGGCGAGAGCTTTAGACGAAAAAATTCCGCTCAGCCAGGGCCTGATCGGCCAGGAAACAAACGGGGCGGGCGGCATGTTTAAAGCTTTGCGCACAATTCCCTTTATGCTGGATATCGCCCGCGATATTCATGAGATTTGTCCCGAAGCATGGCTGATTAACTTTACCAATCCGGCGGGCATCGTGACGGAAGCTTTGCTGAAGCACGGACCTCATCAAAAGGTCGTCGGGGTATGCAATATTCCTTACAACATGAAAAATAGCATCGCAGAAATTTTCGGCGTGGATGTAAACCTCGTCATGATTGAATTCGCGGGCATCAATCATTTTGTTTTCGGAAAAAGAGTTTGGATCGACGGGATCGACCGGACAGAAGAGACGATTGAGCTTCTGTTGAATGATCACTTCGGCTACTCGCCTTCCAATATTGCGGCGCTGCCGTGGAATCGCCAATTTTTGCGGTCTTTGCGAATGCTTCCGAGCCCTTATCATCAGTACTATTATCAACATGAAGATGCGCTCGCAAAAGATATCGAAGCGTACAATAACAAAGGGACGCGCGCAGAAACCGTCATGGAAGTGGAGCGGCAGCTGTTTGAGAGATACAAAGACGCCAAGATCCATGAAAAGCCTAAAGAACTGGAAAGCCGCGGCGGAGCTTACTATAGTGAATCAGCCTGCTCATTAATGAACTCGCTTTATCATCATTCAATGGATATTCAGACCGTGAACACACTGAATAAAGGAAGCATACCAGACCTTCCAGATGATGCGGTGATCGAAGTCAACAGTGTCATTACAAAAAGCGGACCGATTCCCCTGACCGTCGGAAAACTGCCCGATGCCATCAGCGGGCCGATCATCTTGATGAAAAAATTTGAACAATTAGTGATTGAAGCTGCGGTCACCGGCGACTACGATACGGCATACTTAGCCATGACCACCAATCCATTGGTCTCTTCTGATCACAAAGCTCAAAAGGTGCTCGATGAAATGCTCGAGGCTCATAAACGTTATCTCCCGCAATTTTTTGAGGAGGTCCGTGCACATGAAACAAAATAAAATGATGGCATTCATCGAATCAAACATCATGCCGATCGCCGGAAGGATCGGTTCCCAAAGGCACCTGATTGCAATACGCGACGGATTCATCGCCATTATGCCTCTTATCATCATCGGTTCCCTCGCCATCCTGGTCAATAATTTTCCAATACCGGCGTTTCAAAACTTTATGACCGGTCTTTTCGGCGAGGGATGGACGGCTGTCGGCGGAGCGATATGGAATGGCTCTTTTGCTCTGTTGAGCCTTTTAGCCGTTGCGGCTGTCAGCTTCAAGCTGGCCGAGTCATATCACACAGATGGTCTGTCTGCCGCATTAATCGGGGTTGGCGCATTCGCCGTGCTTACACCGACCACTGAAGACTTTGGCTTCTCAATGACTTGGCTGGGAGCCCAAGGTCTGTTCGTCGGCTTAATCGTGGCTTTGCTGTCGACAGAAGTCTTCCGGCTGTTTTCCAAAAATGAGAAATTGAAAATCAAAATGCCTGAAGGAGTGCCTGACGGCGTCACAAAATCCTTGAATGCTCTATTGCCGGCTGCCGTCATCTTATCCACTGCCGGGCTATGTAACGCTCTGATCGTTCACTTTTCGGGGCAAAGCATCCATGAGCTTGTTTTCAGCACGATTCAAGAGCCGCTTCAAGGCCTTTCCAACACGGTTGGGTCAGCCTTGATTTTTACTTTCTTGAATCATTTGCTCTGGTTCTTTGGGTTGCATGGAACAAACATCCTCGGGCCGATCATGGAATCCGTCTACCTCCCGCTCATTCAGGAAAATCAGCACTTATTCTCGCAAGGAATGAGCGCTTTTGAAGTGCCGTATATTGTGACAAAGCCTTTCTTCGATTCTTACGTATTTATGGGGGGATCGGGAACAACATTGGCTCTGCTTGCCGCCATTTTAATTGCCGTGAAATCGAAGCACTACAAAACGATAGGAAAGGTGTCTCTCGCACCCGGCCTTTTTAATATCAATGAACCCGTTCTGTTCGGCCTTCCTATTGTATTAAACCCGATCATGTTCATTCCGTTTATCTTGATTCCATTAATTTTGACGATTACATCATATATCGCTTTGGCTTCCGGTCTCGTCCCGAAAACTGTGGCGATCCTTCCGTGGACGACGCCTCCGATTGTCAGCGGATATCTTGTCACCGGAGGATCAGTCCGAGGGGTCTTTTTGCAAATCTTCAACCTGGTGCTGGCCACCCTGCTCTACCTCCCGTTTATAAAAGCGGCTCAACGTTCCGCCTTGCACCAGACAGAAAATGAATAAATAAGGAGTGAATGTTATGGCAGATACACTTCAATTGGAACAGGTCTCATTTGAAATCATCCTTCACGCCGGAAATGCGCGTTCTTCTGCAATGGAAGCGTTGCAGCTTGTGAAACATCACGAATGCGAAACCGGTTATCAAAAGATACAAGAAGCAGAATCGGAGCTGAACCAAGCGCATCAGGCACAAACCCGCCTCCTGCAAAAAGAAGCACAGGGCGCAGGCCTTTCACCCAATCTATTATTAATCCATGCTCAGGACCATTTAATGACAGCCATAACTGTAAAAGATTTGGCGAAAGAAATGATTGATTTATATCAAGAGCTTGGGAAAGGAAGAGAAAAATGAAGATCGCACTTGTATGTTCAGCCGGAATGTCTACGAGTATATTGGTAAAAAAAATGCGGGAAGAAGCGGAAAACCGTTCATTGAAGGCGGAAATTAATGCGTATGCTGAGGCAGATTTGCCAAGCGATCTGGATGAAATTGATGTGATACTGATTGGTCCGCAGGTCCGGTATTTAAAAGGGCAAATGACAGAGCGTGCCAAGCCGTATCATACACCCGTGGCCGTCATTGACCAAATGGCTTATGGAATGATGGACGGGGCAAAAGTGCTTAATCAAGCAATCAGCCTTGCAACCTGATGCTTTCCGCAAAGAACCTCGTTTCCTTTGAAAACGGGTTCTTTTTTATATTTGAAGTTTAAAAGAATGATTTTTTGAAAGCGTTTGATTTTGTATAATAATTGGTAAAGGATGTGATCATACATGATTTCCTCACAAGTGAGATCCAAGCTGATTGAGATTGTCGGCTCTGCCAATTATGACGATTCGAACGCCGGACGGCTCGTCTATTCCTATGATGCGACACCACAGTTTCAATCGATGCCTGACGCGGTCATTGCCCCGCGCAGCAAGGAAGAAGTATCGCGAATCGTGAAAATCTGCAACACGCACCGCATTCCGATTGTGCCGAGAGGTTCAGGTACAAACCTATGTGCCGGCACATGCCCGACTGAAGGGGGGATTGTCCTCCTGTTTAAGCATATGAATCAAATTTTAGAAATCGATGAAGAAAATTTAACGATAACCGTCCAGCCCGGTGTGATCACACTTGACTTAATTCACGCCGCTGAAGAAAAAGGATTATTTTATCCGCCCGATCCGAGCTCAATGAAGATCTCGACAATCGGCGGGAATATTAACGAAAACTCAGGCGGCCTCCGCGGCTTGAAATACGGAGTGACCCGCGATTATGTCATGGCGCTGGAAATCGTTCTTGCAAACGGGGACATCATCCGCACCGGCGGCAAGCTGGCCAAAGATGTTGCCGGCTATGATTTGACGCGTCTGTTCGTCGGTTCTGAAGGAACGCTCGGCGTCATCACTGAAGCAACATTAAAACTCATCCCGGCACCCGAAACAAAAAAAACCGTCCTCGCTCTCTATCAAGATATCGACTCTGCAGCACAAACTGTTTCAAATATCATTGCACATAAAATCATTCCGACGACACTCGAATTTCTCGACCAACCTACGATTCAGGTGATCGAAGACTTCGCGAAAATCGGCCTTCCCGTCCATGCCAAAGCGGTTCTCCTGATCGAACAGGACGGCACCGAAGATGCAGTTCGCCGTGATATCGCCGTGATTGAAGAGATTTGCAAAAAAGGAAATGCTGTGTCCGTTCAAACTGCGCAAACAGAAGCTGAAGCGGAAAATCTTCGGGAGGCCCGCCGCACCGCCCTTTCGGCTTTAGCGCGATTAAAGCCGACGACCATTCTGGAGGATGCTACGGTACCGCGTTCTGAAATTGCTGAAATGGTAAAAGCGATTAATTCGATCGCCGAAAAGCACCAAATATCGATTTGTACATTCGGGCACGCAGGCGACGGCAACCTTCATCCGACCTGTACGACAGATGTCAGAAACAGTGAAGAAATGAAACGGGTCGAACAGGCTTTTGAAGACATCTTTAAAAAAGCGGTTGAACTGGGAGGAACAATTACCGGAGAACATGGGGTCGGCGAAATGAAAGCCCCCTATTTGGAACTGAAGCTGGGCAATGCGGGAATCGCCGCCATGAAGGCGGTAAAACAGGCATTGGATCCAAACAACATCATGAATCCCGGGAAGATATTTGCGAAAGACTCCCGCAAGCGAGTGGTGGTGACAAGATGACGACAGCTGACGAAAGAAAGGTCATTGAACAGCAGTTTAAACAAAGAATGGATGAGGAAGAGCTGCTGAATTGCATGCGCTGCGGCTTCTGTCTGCCGTCATGCCCCACCTACATCGAATCCGGTTTTCAAGAAAGCCATTCTCCGCGCGGACGCATCGCGCTCATGAAAGCGGTCGTCGATGGGACGATCGAGCCTGATGAGGATGTCGAACGGTCACTCGAGCTTTGCCTCGGCTGCCGCGCGTGTGAACCTGTTTGTCCGTCAGGCGTAAACTACGGACGCTTGCTTGAAGAAGCGAGAGATATTATTCAGCAGAACAAAAAGCACGCCTTTCCGGTTAAAGTGCTTCGCCGCGCAGTATTCAAAGGGCTTTTCCCCCATCCAAACAGAATCAGGGCGCTGACCGGAATGCTCGGCTTGTATCAGCGTTCCGGCATGCAAAACGTGATTCGCAAATCCGGCTTGCTCCGGCTTTTGCCGGACCACCTCGCGAAGATGGAGGCGGTTTTGCCGAAGGTTC
The DNA here is from genome assembly GCF_037969865.1 of Bacillus sp. FSL R7-0646. NCBI lineage: Bacteria > Bacillati > Bacillota > Bacilli > Caryophanales > Bacillaceae > Bacillus > Bacillus sp. FSL R7-0646. The sequence continues at coordinate 305,671 of NZ_CP150217.1, read as the reverse complement.
CTAATATGAAACAGCTGAAAAAACGGCCGCACCTGCTCCCTGCGATCGGGGAGAGAAAAAAACGGGCCGCCTTTTTCTCAGGCTGTCTCATGGATACGCTGTTTTTGGATACGAATATGGCAACCATTGAGCTGCTGCGGCTGGCTGGCTGCGAGATCATAATTCCCGAACAGCAGACCTGCTGCGGCGCCCTCCACGGACACAGCGGCGAAAAGTCTGAGGCCATCCTGCTCGCAAAACGAAATATTCAGGCATTCGAGGATTCAAACGCGGACTTTATCATAACAAATGCAGGCGGATGCGGAGCTTTTTTAAAGGAATATGATCATCTCCTGAAAGATGACTCCGAATGGCGGGAACGGGCAGCATCTTTCACAGGAAAATTGAAAGACTTTTCTTCCGTCTTGTTGGAACTGAACTTCGATCAGCAATCCCTTGAACTGCCGGAGCAAATCGTTACATACCAAGATTCGTGCCATTTGCGAAATGTCATGAAAACGTCCGCTGAGCCGAGACGCCTTATTCGCAGCATCAAGGGCATTGAATTCAAGGAAATGAAAAATGCCGAAAGCTGCTGTGGATCAGCCGGCATTTATAACATTGTCGAATCCGAAATGTCGATGAAAATTCTCGATACTAAAATGGAAGCAGCAGCAGCGACCCGGGCCGCTACGATCGTTACGGCTAATCCCGGATGTCTGCTGCAAATGAAGCTCGGCATTGAACGAGCAGGACTTACAGACCGAGTGAGAGCCGTTCATCTGGCGGATTTATTACTGGAAGCCGTCCAGAAGTGACCAGACTGGCTCACACCTGTATATTTCTCGGGAAATAAATCGAAATATGTCCTTTGCTGCTATTTCCGGACAGCAGGAAATTCTCCATTCGGCTGGATGAAGCGCAAACCTGTTACCTGTCCGGAATCGCCGGCTTCAAATCGGACGCTGAATCCCGGCAGATTTTTTATTTGAAATGTCAACTCACGGTAAGGTTCAAGTTCGTAATCACGCTGACCGGGCAATGAAACCCAGAGCGTCCGGTTGTTTCTGAGAGACACAACGACATCTGTTCCGTCTTCCAATGCATACTTCCCTGTTAAAGAAGCAAGAAATTCAGGGTCGTACAATTGCTGATCCGGCTTCCTGACAAATTCGATTTCTCTAGCGCCTTCCGCCATTTCAAACGGTATGGAAAGGCGGCTGATATGTCCGTGTATATCGGTGTCGAATGATGCGAGCATCGCCATCTCCGTGAGCGGCATTTTCATCTCGAATATATTGTAATGATAATGCTTCAAAGGCATCACAAACGAATTGAAGAGCGCCTGTAACACGCCGTCTTTAAGCTCTATTTTGATTTCGCCGTAGCCGGGATGCTCATATACACCTGTGTAGTCCTTCAGGGCATGAGAAGGATTCGTTCCTTCAATTTTGGTAAGATCCGCGGTTCGATCCACTCCTAAAGCGGCTTTCATTATTTTTTCCGCTTCGCCTTTCAGCCGGCCGCTCCAATCGATCTCTTCCAATCCAAGCAAGCGGTCAAAAATGTTGTACGCCAGAACATTTGGAAGAAAGCTGCCGTTCATATTTGTCAAAATGACAATGCCGATCTTTTCATAAGGCATGAAAGCGACAAGCGATGAAAAGCCGTCGATATTTCCGCCATGATGAATCATATGGCGACCGCGGTACGGTTCCACAAACCAGCCGAGTCCATAGCTGCAGACCGGAAGCTCCTTCGCTTTAATAATGGAGTCGCAGGAAATGCAAGGCGTATGCAGTTCATGAAGGCTTCCATCTGATAAAACCCCGTTGAATTTCTCGCTGCCAAGCTGAAGAAGCAGCCAATTTGCCATATCCACGGCATTGGAATTAATCGACCCAGCCGGCCCGATCGCATCGATATTACGAAAAGGTATTTTTTCAACCGTTCCGTTGTTCTCTTGATATGGAAAGGCAAAATCGGAAAGCTTTTGCATATCTTCGACCGAAAAGCTGCTGGATGTCATATGCAAAGGTTTGAAAAGCCGCTCATGAACAAGATCCTCCCATGTCGTCCCCGCTATTCTTCCAGCAAGATAACCAGCCGTCATATACATCAGGTTCTGATACTGCCACTTTGATCGAAAATCCTGATTCGGCTCAAGGTAGCGGATCCGTCTGAAAAGCTCCTCCCTTGAAAAGGAGGAATTGTACCACATCATTTCGTGTCTTGGGAGACCAGAACGATGGCACGCCAGATCACGGGGAGTCATCCGTTCAGTTGCTACCGGATCGTGCATCTTAAACTCAGGGAGATATTCCCTTACCGGCTTATCCCACTCCATTTTCCCTTCATCAGCCAATACCGCCATCGCCGCCGTTGTAAATGCCTTGGAGGCGGAACCGATCGCAAATACCGTTTCCGGGTTGACCTTTAATTTCCGTTCTTTATCCCTGAATCCAAACCCTTCCGCCATGATGATCTCGTCTTCCTTAATGACTGCAACCGCGGCTCCAGGAACGTTCCACTCTTTCATTTTTTCTTCGGCGAATGCCCGAAAGCCTTTTAATGCCTTTAATGACTGTTTCATCTTACTCTCCTCACTTGATTTAAGAGTCTTATGACGGTTCATGGTGTCCGTATTTCATACGTTTGTTCGCCCAAATGGTTTCATTTAGAAAAAATTTGTATATTTATTCACGAATTCCAAAAGATAGGTATAAGGCTTAAAATGTCTAAAAAACAAGGAGGTACTGTTCAATGTTTGGTTTTATTTGGTCATTGATCATTGGCGGAATTTTGGGCTGGCTGGCCGGCCTCATTATCAGACGTGATGTACCCGGAGGAATCATTGGAAATATTATTGCGGGATTTATCGGTTCATGGCTCGGCTCGATGATTTTGGGGCGCTGGGGTCCGGTGGTCGGCGGGTTTAATATCATACCGGCCTTGATCGGGGCGATCATTTTGATCTTCATCGTCAGCCTCGTCATGAGAAGCATGGGCGGTCGAAATCGCAATGCTCAATAAGCAGACGGTTTGCGACGGTTTCTTTAGAAGCCGTCGTTTTTTATTTCATTATGCTGCCGTCTTTTATATAATTAATTAGAAACACGAAATATTTTCAAGGGGAGGCTGCACATTGGAAAAAGTGGCAGAAAAAAGACCAAAGCGCTGTGAGGTGCCGGAGGAACTGACTTGGAATCTTACTGATTTATTTTCTTCTTATGAAGCTTGGGAAGACGCACTTGTGAAAATTGAGGAAGATCTCGCATCCATCGGCTCATTTAAAGGAAGGCTGCATGAAGGAGCCGGCGTATTGCTGGATTGTTTATCGCTGCGGGAGATACTGCTGAAGCGCCTAGTCCGGGCCGCCGCCTATACTCACCTCAGAAAGTCCGAAGATTTGACAAACCCCGTCAACCAAGCTGATGCTTCAAGGATGGCCGCGCTGCAAGCAAAAATAAACGCCGGGCTTTCATTTATCCAATCGGAAATTCTTGAATTCCCCGAAAATCAAGTGGAGACGTACATAAAAAACGAGAAAGGACTGGAGCCTTTCAGCAAAATGCTGACGGAGATAATGGAACTCAAGCCGTATAAACTTGCTCCCGAAACAGAGGAAGCGCTAGCCGTTTTAGGCGAAATACATGATGCCCCGTACAAAATTTTCGGGATGGCGAAGCTTGCGGATATGCAATTTTCCCCGATTCAGGACCGAAACGGCAATACACTCGCCAATTCGTTCGCGTTATATGAAGGAAAATACATGTTCTCTCCTGATACGCATATTCGCAGAACCGCATTCGACTCCTTTACCAATACCCTGCAAACATACAAAAACACCATCGCCGCCATCTATGAAACAGAGGTCAAAAAACAGGTCAGCATGTCAAGGCTGCGCGGATATGAATCCGTCACCCATATGCTTCTTCAGCCGCAAAGCGTCACGCTCGAAATGTACCGCAACCAGCTTGATGTGATTAAAAACGAACTTGCACCTCATATGCGCAAGTATGCCGCCTTGAAAAAACGCGTATTAGACCTCGACGAAATGCGCTTCTGCGATTTGCAGGCTCCGCTCGATCACGACTTCAGTCCAAAGACGACTTACGAACAGGCCGGCCGGATGATCTTGGACGCTTTACAAGTGATGGGGCCGGAGTACACGGAAGTCATGGAAACCGCCTTGACTGAGCGGTGGGTTGATCTCGCTGACAATATCGGCAAATCTACGGGCGCGTTTTGTTCAAGTCCGTACGGAGCGCATCCTTTCATTTTGATGACATGGACGGATACGATGCGGGATGCCTTTACCCTTGCCCATGAACTCGGTCATGCCGGCCATTTTTACTTTGCCAACCGAGAGCAGCGCATCATGAATGTCAGACCGTCTCTATATTTCATTGAAGCGCCTTCTACAATGAACGAAATGCTTCTCGCTCAGCATTTGTTTTCCAAAACAAATGATCCGAAAATGAAGCGCTGGGTCATCAACCAGCTGATGGGCACGTATTACCACAATTTCGTCACCCATCTGCTTGAGGGGGAATATCAGCGGAGAGTCTATGAGCTCGCCGAACAGGGGCACGCACTTACCGCTTCCGTACTGTCTGAGCAAACTAGCGCCGTGCTCTCCGAATTCTGGGGCAGCGGAGTTAAGGTTGATGAAGGAGCAAGCTTAACATGGATGCGTCAGCCACACTATTACATGGGGTTATACCCTTACACCTATTCTGCCGGGCTGACAGCATCGACGATCGTCTCGCAACAGATCAAAGAAGAAGGCCGCCCTGCCGTAGACAGATGGCTGAACGTTTTAAAAGCAGGCGGTACCATGAAGCCGCTGGACTTGTTGAAACACGCCGGTGTCGACATGTCGACAGACCAGCCGATCCGCCGGGCTGTGACGTATGTCGGAACATTGGTTGACGAGCTTGAAAAACTGTACGATAAAAAAGAAGACCGGCCTGATTAACGGGCGGTTCTCTCTTATACGGTTACAGACTGCCGAGCATTGGATTTCCTTTCATTCCGATCCATAAGTCTGATTGCTCTAATAAATGGGCGGTGCGCAGCAGCCAATGTTCCTTTCCTTTCGGAGCCGTCACTTGAACACCCAGCGGCAAACCTTCATTTGTCAGATGGACCGGGACGCTCATTGCAGGCTGTCCGGTTAAGTTGGCAAGCTGTGTGAATGGTGTATATGTCAAGCTTTTCAAAAACATTTGATAAATCAGCGACTGCTGCTCGATTTTTTCCAGCTCACTCACTTTCAGGAGAGCTTCGGCTTCTTTTTCGGTATGGGTGAGCTCGCCGACCTTTGGAGCGGGGTAAGCCGTTGCCGGGGTCACATACAGATCATAGGTCTCATGAAACGCCGCCATTTGTGCAGCTGCTCGATCCCAGGAAGCAAGGCTTGCTGTAAATTCGGCTGCCGACACTTTTTTGCCTGCTTCATTCAGCACCCATGTGACAATTTCAACGTCCTGAACAGTGATCGCTCTTCCAAGCGTTTTTTCCATTCCAAGAATCATCGCGGAAATTTCACCGCTGTTCATTAAGTAGTAGTTCTCCATTAACCGGATTCCGTCAACGCCGTTCGTCTGCTCTTCGACATGGTGTCCCTGCGCTTCCAGCCATCGAACGGTGCGGCGGACGGCTTGTTTGGCTTCATCGCTGACAGGCGTTCCGACGGGTGATTCTACAGAGAATGCGATTTTCAAAGGGCGCTCCAGCCCTTTTTTCATATCCTCTTCATACTGACCTGGAAATAAAGGCGTTTGAAAAGCGGCTTCAGGCTGAATGGTTTGCAGAATATCCAGGAGCGCCGCGCTGTCCCTGACCGTACGGGACAGCACAAAATCGATCGATGCCCCCTGCCACTGCCGTCCGGCGCCCGGTCCTACAGGCGTTCTGCCCCGGGTCGGTTTCAGACCGAATAGTCCGGTAAAGGAAGCCGGTATCCGGATGGAGCCTCCCCCGTCGCTTGCCCCTGCAAGTGGAACGATTCCGGCCGCCACCGCAGCCGCAGAACCGCCGCTTGAACCCCCGGGTGAATAATCAGTGTTCCAAGGATTTCGCGACGGCCCATACAATTCAGGCTCAGAAATATTTTTTAATCCGTATTCGGGTGTATTCGTCTGTCCGAGAAATAAAAAACCGGCGCCGCGCAATTTCGCGACGAAATTCGAATCGCGCTTTGGTTTATAAGATGAAAGCAGCTTGGCGCCGGCTGTGAGAGGCTCCCCTTTCAACGCTTGGGAAATGTCCTTTAAAAGAATCGGCACCCCGGCAAACGGCTGGTGTCTGATGTCAAGCTGTTTGGATTCAATTTTGACCTGCTCTTTTCTTGTCCGAATGACTGCATTCAGTTCTGGATTGACTTCTTCAAGACGGGAAAAAGCAGCGTCGATTAATTCGTTGACCGTTACTTCCCCATGTTTGATAAGCTTAGATAAAGCAACCGCGTCATGCTTTACATAGTCAGATATATTCATATCAGTACCTCACTTTACTGTTCGCTTGTGCTTACTATTGTGCATGAGCCTTTTGGGGATTTCAACGATTTCTGTTTAGATCAAAAGGAGATGAGTGAAATGAACATTCGGAGATTGCATCCAGAACATGAGCCGCCGCTTGATTTGCTGTTGACGGCAGACCCTTCCGAAAAACTGGTTAACGATTACCTCAAACGGGGACAGTGCTATACAGCCGAAATCGACCGCCGGATTGCCGGTGTCTATGTGCTGCTGCCGACGAGGCCTGAAACGGCAGAGCTCGTCAATATCGCCGTCAAAGAAGATCTGCAGGGAAAAGGAATCGGCAGACAATTGGTTATGCATGCGATTGAAACAGCGAAAGCTCAAGGATTTAAGACGATTGAAATCGGAACCGGGAATTCAAGCATCGGTCAGCTGGCGCTCTATCAAAAATGCGGATTTAGAATCACCGGCATCGACCGGAACTTTTTCCTGAGACATTACGAGAAGCCGATATACGAAAACGGCATGCGCTGCATCGATATGATCCGCTTATCGCTCGACCTGTAAACGACTGTTAGTTTTGGGATTTTGTCATCTTTTCAGCGTGAAACGCAATCCTTGCAGTCTAGAACAGCCAATGTTTGTAATTCCTAGGCACCGGCGCGCAGGCCTGACAACGAATGCGAGGGTTTGTCGACACGCTGAAGCCGCCGGGCTCCCCGGCGGCTTCTCGTCAATATTCATCAAAACAGGACTTGATCGTTTTCGGATCATCCGTTTAGGCCAGCGCCTTTAAAAGGTTGAATTCTTCCTTTATTTTTTTCAGCAGCTCTTCATTGATGAGCACATCATATGCGGTGAATGCCATAGATTTTGCGCCGAGCATCAAGCCTTCGAACCCCCGGCTGCTCATGGCCGCTTCACGAAACTCGGGTGTGTGGCACGCATACGGCTCATCGCAAATTTGCACATAAGGATGAATGGAAGGCGCGATCTGGCTGACATTCCCCATATCAACCGAACCTCCTCCGTCCGCTTTTTCATGAATCGAATCCGGATCGACGCCCAACTCGATCATGTTTTGTGTAAAAGCGTCTGACAGCGTTTCATTTGTTTTCAAATCATCGTAAGACAGCTCATAAAAAGAGCTCTCAAGCCGGGCTCCGGTCGCAAGTGCGGCCGCTTTTGCACAATTTTTCACTTTATCGAGCAGTTCATTGACATAAGCGCGTTCCGTTCCTCTGACGTAAAACTGGGCAACCGCGTAATCCGGCACAACATTCGCCGCTTTCCCTCCCTCCGGAATAATCCCGTGAATCCGGGCATCAGGGAGAATGTGCTGTCTGAGCGCATTAATGCCGTTGAATGTCTGAATGACGGCATCGAGCGCATTGATTCCTTCGTGAGGTGCTCCCGCCGCATGCGAGGCCTTTCCGAAGAATTCGAATTGGATCGCATCCATCGCCAGCGATGTCCCGCTTTTTTCATGCCTGCAATACGGATGAACCATCATAGCGGCGTCCAAGTGATCAAAAACCCCTTGTTCGGCCATGGTTACTTTTCCGCCTTTCGTCTCCTCCGCAGGAGTTCCGTAAACATACACTTTTCCTCCGCACGATGCAATCACTTTGCTGACGCCGATTGCGGCGCCGACCGCCATCGTGCCGATCAAATTGTGCCCGCAGGCATGGCCAAGGTCAGGCAATGCATCATATTCAGCCATAAATCCAATGGAAGGACCGGGACGGCCGCTGTCAAACTCGGCCGTAAACGCCGTCGCAAGGCCGCATGTGCCTAATTCCACCTGAAAACCGTGTTTTTTCAGCTCCTCGGACAGAATCTTTGAAGCTTTGAATTCTTCGTGCCCCAGTTCAGGATGATTGCCTATATACTGGCTGATATGCAGCAGCTCTTCACGAATATTTTCGATCTCTTTCTCAATTTGTTTTTTCATAACGGTTCTCCCTTCTCGATTACCGAAAGTTTTTTCCAGGGTTGACAAAGTAAAGCTCATATCCTCAAAATGTTTAAATATATAATTATCTGAATATTAATACATTATAAAGGAGACGAACGGAATGAGCAATGGCACCCCACAGAAAACAAAACTGCACTTCCCACATACTTATGCTTTGATTTTTTTCATTATCATTTTAGCTGCACTGGCTTCATACTTCATTCCATCAGGAGAATTTAAGCGGGTTGAAGAAGACGGCCAAACGGTTATCGTACAAGGGAGCTACAAGCAGACTGACGCAGGTCCGGTCGGTTTTTTCGAGATGTTTAAAGCCATACCGGAGGGCATGATTCAATCGGCGGATATTATTTTTTATATCTTTTTAATAGGCGGAGCTTTTGGCATCATCCATCAGACCGGTATGATTCGCGCCGGTGTCCATGTGCTCGTGCAGCGCTTGAAGAAACGCGGCTTCCTCCTGATCCCCGTCACCATGTTCGTCTTTTCCATCGGAGGCGCAACGATCGGTTTGTCTGAAGAGACGATTATTTTTATTCCGATCGGAATCGCTGTTGCGAGAGCGCTTGGCTATGATTCAATGACAGGGCTGGCGATGATTTCTCTAGGCGCGGCTGCAGGGTTCACCGGCGGCATGTTGAATCCGTTCACAGTCGGAATTGCACAGACAATTGCGGAAGTCCCGGTGTTTAGCGCCTTCGGTTATAGACTGGCCGTTTATGCCGCCATGCTCGGTTTCTCCATTTTTTATGTCATGCGTTATGCTCAACAAGTCAAAGCGCACCCGAATACCGGTTTGATGTATGGAAGCGAAACAGAGATAAATGAAGAGACAGCCGCAGGACACGCTGATCTTTCCTTCACCGGAAGACACGGCCTCGTCCTGCTGATTACAGCATTGGGCTTCGGCATCAATATGTTCGGTGTTTTTCAATGGGGATGGTTTTTAAGCGAGCTGTCGGCCGGCTTTCTCATCATCGGCTTTGCCGCCGGTCTTGCGGGAGGACGCGGCATCAACAACACCTTCCATTCGTTTGTCGACGGCATGAAACAGGTTGTATACGGAGCGCTGATCGTCGGCTTCGCCCGTGCCATCGTCATCGTATTGGAAAACGGACATATTATCGATACGATCATCAACAGCCTTGCTTCAGCAATCAGCTCGCTTCCGAATGAAATCAGCGCCATCGGCATGTTCGCCGTACAAATCGCGATTAACACGTTTATTCCATCCGGAAGCGGACAGGCAGCCACAACGATGCCGCTTATGGCGCCTCTGGCCGATTTATTGGGATTCGAACGTCAGATTGCCGTATTCGCTTATCAATACGGAGATGGGATCACCAACTCAATCATCCCGACCTCCGGCGTATTGATGGCTTCACTGTCAATCGCAGGCGTCCCTTATGAACGCTGGGTCAAGTTTGTCTGGAAGCTGATCGCAGGCTGGATTATCATCGGCGCCGCTGCGATTGTTATCGCTATGATAATTGGTATTAAGTAAACATCCGGTCCACAATATGCAGCCGGTGCCCCCGGCTGCATTCCCCCATATATGCCTCCATCTCTCTGACTATAGAAAAGCCTTACACCATCAAAACCGCCGTTTCTAAGACAATTGATCTACTAAATTTTAAGCTCAGGTTAAGGAAACCCGAAAACGGGACTTTTTATTCACTATGGCCCAAATTTGAAATTCACCAACATAAGGGCGTCTCCTAAACAAAATACTTATATTTTTAACCTGATCTGACCAGGATCTAAAGTAAAAAATGGATAAACCTCAATTAAATGCACCGAAGTGCATGTCATTAGTTTTAGTCTCTTCTTACTATCCAAAGTTTGAAAACATGCCTAATCCTGCAAATCATTGGCCAAAATTAGTATTTAACACCTATTTATTAATGATTCTTCAAACCTTAAAATGAGTGATGTTGTTTCTGTTTTTTTAAAGAAACTAAGGAAAAAGGAAGAATTATAATCAAATTTTCACTGTTAGATAAATGAAATGACCGGGACTTGAGTAAGATTTGTCCCGATGAAGGGCCTTTATGCCCTGGCCGCCTCATTCTTTTCATTTACATAACATTGAAAAAAATAATAAAAAAGGAGACAGACCATGCGAAGTAAAAAGTTTTTTCTGATGATGCTTTTGATGATTGTAGCAGTCGTGTCAACAGCCTGCGGAGGCAGCAAAAGCGCGAGCGGAGAGAAAGAAGATACGAAAAAAGCAGATAATGCAGAAGTTAAAATCCTAAGCTCCGAATATACGCTTCCTGATGATTCATCAACAAACCTGCACGAAAATGAACTTATACTAAAGATCAATGTTTCCGTGAAAAATACAGGGAAAGAACCATTAATGGTTGATAAAAGCCAATTCAGCCTTTACGAAGGCGACTCAAAAATGTCGGACGTCAGCGTATATGATGAAAGAAACAAAAGGCTTCGCTCTTCGACGCTGAATTCTGACAAAGAAGTCGACGGAAATATCTATTACATCGTTGAAAAAGGCAAAAAGTTTCAGCTTGAATACACACCTGACATGTACGGTGAAAATAAAGCCGATCCTGTCAAATTCGAGATCGACGGCGGCAGCGACGAATTACTGAAAACGGCCAAAAAACTTGAAGATCCGGCAAAAGCTTTGCTAGCTTACACAGACGTAACGATTTTCGGCAAAGACAATAATAACTTTGATAAACTGGTCGACGAAAACAAACGTGAAGTCGTTACCGATTACCTTGAAGGCGCTCAAAAATCTATCGTTCGCTCTTTAGGATATTATGATGAAGAAGATGTGGATAAAAAGAAATTGAATAAACTGATCAGCGCCATCCAAAACGCCTATCAAGAAAAATCTCAAGTCAAAGCAGTTACAAAATCAATTTCAGGCGATGAAGCAACTGTTGAGGCAACCGTTACGCCAATCGATAATACAGATGTCCAAAAGAAAGTGAAGAAAAGACTGGAAGACTATGTGAAAGACAGCGGCAAAGACTTCATGTCCAGAGATGAATTGATCAATCCTGCGATTGACATCATGAGTGAAGAAATCAAAAAAGCAGAGGCGACTTCAAGTGAGAAAACCGTTGAAGTCAAACTTGAAAAATCAAAAAATGACAAATGGAAAATTGATGCTGATAATTACAAGACCGAACAATACTTCTCAAGCTTCCTTAAAAGCAACAACTAAAAAAAGCACCCTAGAGGTGCTTTTTTTCAATTACAATAAAACAAGTGCTGTCCGGCAGCGGCACACGCCGGCCGAGCCGGTCTGTCAGCTCGATTTTAGGGTAAAGGTGTTCTTCATATCCTTCCTGCACATAGTGTTCGAACACCAGAATGTTCGCACGTTCCCCTAATTCTTTCTCGATACAGCGGCGGAATTCAGACGGCGTAAAATAGCCGAACTGCTCCTGCACTTCATGCGGATAGGCTTCTTCTCCCCATGTATATGTATAGAGGAATTCCATTGCATCATTCACAAACAGTACAGCCGCGTCCTTCTCAGCCTCAAGCATTTGCACCTTTCTCCCTTTAAAATCATGGACATACCGCTTCAAGAAATCCATTCCATCCGGGTCTTTAAACCGTATCCGCCGCGTTTCCTCTTTGTTTTCGGTCATGATTCCGTCCCTGATGATGATTCTGCCTCCCGGCTTCAGAATGTCAAAGGAGCTTTTTAACGCTTGGGCAATGACGAGATGATTAAATTTTTTCCCTTCATACGGAATGTATGAAAACAATTCGTGCAATATCGATGAGAATACGATGGTGTCGACGCTTTCCTGCTCAAAGTACTCAGGCAGGTCCAATGCATCAGCCTGTTTCACATGCCAGGGCTTATGTTCGCGCACTTTTCTTTTTTGGAGCTCCTCAATGACATTGACGGAAAGGTCGATTCCGATGACCTCTGCTTCTGGATGCTGGTCTGTCAGCAAATCAAGCATCACGCCGCCTCCGGCTCCGATGTCGAGCATTCTTTCTCCAACGGCATAATCGGCAATCTTCTTTTTATAATCTTCAGCACCGTTCATATCAGACAGATAAGCCGCTTCATTTTGCAGCCGGTCAAACGAATCCTTGCGAAACTCAAAAAAATCATAAAGCAGCACGATCGCCCGTTCATATAAAGGCGATTTCTCCGCTTCCTGGCAAAATTCAATCAGCTTCAGTCCTGCCTGCGAAAATGAAAACGTGACGCCGACAATCTCAGAAGCCTGATCAAACGGCTGAACAGCAAGCGAAACGTGTTCATTTACAGGCACCTCGCCGTAAAGCAAATCGCTGATCGACATCTCTTTTAAGCACGCTTCGATAATTCGTTTTTTATAAACATTTATATGCCTCACACCCTGGTAATCACGGTACATGTCCTTCATCAGCGGCTCAAAGCTGATGTGCTTGACTGATAAAGGGTTGACAGAACGAAGCACGAGCAGAAAGATTTTGACAAACTCTTCAAAACTGAATGATGACAAGGCGGATTCCACATACCATAAATCAATCCGCTGAAAGAAGCGTCTCAGCGTATCTTCCGCCGAATGCTCCCTCAAAAACCGCTCGTACCGGCTGCTGTCTTCACCGGAATCGAGCGCTTGTCCCCGCAGTTTTCTGATCCTTTCCGCAAACGGCCAGTCTTTATTTCTTTCTCCTGTGCAGATTTGGCCGATTACCCGGTTCACGTCTCGTTCTATCGAATCCCAAAGCGCCGGCGATACCGCTTCAATGATACATTTGTTCAGCACGTATAGAACCCGCCTGATATCGATGTGCTGAAGTTCAGATGTTTCAATCCAATCGATAAGAGGAGTGAATTGGCGATACCTTGTTTCCCCGCGGATATACTGTCCGACGAGTCCATGCGTCACAATCAAAATATGGATGAGTTCTTCAATATCCTGCCGTTCCGGCATGTACGCCTGTCTTCGATCAGCATAAATCTGCGCCGACCCGATATTATGGATCGCAAGCTGAAAACCTTTTTCACGCCATTCCTTTCTTTTATGAGGCTGGCCGCACTTAGCCGCTTCACTCCATATGAGAACCTCTTCAATGATTTCTTTTTCCAGCTCAGGAATGTCAGCTTTCTCCAAAATAGAGAGCGTCTGTTCAACATAAAGAAAAACGGGATTCTGAGGCATGTTCTCTAGCGAAGAAATCCGCTCCAGGTTGATATTTTGCTCTTCAGTTAAAACGAGATACTTCAGCCATTCGGCATCCCGCAAAACATGATAATCCCCGTTTTTTACTTTTTCAATGGCTTCTAACGATTGTAAACGCCTCATACGTTCTTCCCTCTTTTTTCTATTTCGATATGATTTATCATAAGGTAAATGGTTTCATATAGAAATAGGATAATAGGCTTATAATCGCTATAATGTTTGACCGCAGTCAGCCGTTAAGATTTGGCCTGTAACTGTTTCTTGTTCGAGCAGCGCACAAATGAGCAAGGCGATATCTTCCGGTTCCGCTATCCGCTCAAGCGGGAGCTTTTGGCTGAGCCGCTTCATTTTCTCTTCATTCCCCTCCCACCATCTCGTTGATACCGCGCCCGGTGCCACACAGCTGACTCTAATATCAGGAGCAAGCGCATGCGCCAATGATTTCGTCAGACCGTGGACCGCCGCTTTTGATACGGCATAGGGTAACGAAGAGCCTGAACCGGTAAGCCCGGCGATGCTGCCGACATTTACGATGGCGCCTTGTTTATTTCGCTTCATAAAAGGTGCCGCCGCTCTCGCACAATTAAACATCCCTTTGACATTTACCGCATACAGTTCATCCCAGACTTCTTCAGAAGCCCCTTCCAAGTCATCAAGCTCGATATGCCTGGTGATGCTTGCATTGTTGACGAGCAGATCGACGGTACCGAACTCGCCCACCGCCCGATCAAACATGTCTTGAACTTCACTGATCTTAGAAACATCGGCTTTCACCGCGAGCGCGCGGCCGCCTTGACTTTCAATCATTCCAACCGTCTCTTCAGCCTCCGCTTTGGAACGCGAATAGTTGACAACAACCGCTGCCCCTCGGTTTGCCAAAGAGAGCGATACCGCTCTGCCGATCCCTGTGCCGCCTCCTGTGACAAGGGCTGTTTTATTTTTCATTTCCATTTTTCAACGCCCTTTCAACTGATGCAAGCTGTGCTGTTCCATTCCCAAACGACCAGTTCTCTTTCACGTTTTCGGCTGCAATGATCATGACGTCCTCTTGGCGGATGCCGGCGTTTTTTTGCAAACGCTCTGCAATGCGTTGGTACAGAGCCAGCTTTTTTTCGATCGGTCTCTCTTTCATTGTGATGTGAATATAAATCAAATCCTTCGTCCGTTTGATGTTCATATAGCTAGGATCGAAAAAGAACTCTTCCTCATCGTGCTGGGTGATGACCTGAAAATAATCGTCTTCCGGAACATCGATCGCCTCCGTCATCGCCTGGTGAACTGATCTGCTGATCCGGCGAAGCTCTTCCTTTGATCTTCCTTTTAAAAGATCCATCCTGACAAATGGCATATATTCATTCCTCCTTTGTATTGTTTAATAGTGTATAACGGTTATATCATTTTGTATAATTGAATCATTTGAAGGTTTCATTCAATTTTATTGAACTTGAGGTGATGGGATGGATTTCAAAACGTTAAAGACGTTTCATAAAATCGTGGCTTGCGGAAGCTTTAACCGCGCGGCTGAAGAACTGAATTATGCGCAGTCCACGGTCACAATGCAAATCAAAAAGCTCGAGGAAGACCTCGGCATTCGTTTGCTCGAGAGGGGGAAAACATTCCGTCTGACTGAAGCCGGCAGGCTTTTTTTTGAAGAAAGCAGACATATTGTCAAGGATATAGATCACCTTCAACATCATATGGCCGACTTATTGCTTGGCGAAGGGGGAAATATCCGCCTTGGAGCGGTCGAACCGATCGCGAGCTGTGAATTGCCCCAGATTTTGGGGAGATTTTTAGCGGATTATCCGAAGATCCGGGTTTCCGTTGATATCGCCAACTCGTCGGCATTGGGGGAACGGCTGGTTCAAGGAAGCCTGGATCTTGCCGTCTGTTCGACTCCGGCAATGGGAACAGATCTTTATTTTGAACCGCTTTATGCTGAAGAACTCGTAGTGCTGCTCCCTGAGGGACACCCCGCCGGAAACAATGAACGCATTCATCTGAAAGATATTAGGGAGCACCGCCTGCTGATTACGGCCAACAATTGCACCTACCGGAAGAAAGTCGAAATCGCGTTTCAAGAGCTGCCGGGGAGCCAAATGAACACGATGGAGATCGGAAGCATGACAGCTTTGAAAAACTATGTTGCCGCAGGACTCGGCGTTGCCCTGATTCCGAAAAGCATCGTTTCCCCTCCTCCTCCCGGAACGATTGTCCGGTTTATCGACGATGACCCGATCAGCGTAACCTTCGGCATCCTTTGCAAAACCGCGGCGTTTCCGCTGAAACAGGCTGATGCAAAGCTGTACCAATATTTGAAACAGGAACTTGGAGAACCGTAAAAAACCTTCCCGGCCGATGCCGGAAGGTTTTTGATTATGAGAATGACGAGATATGGAAATGATGATCTGGTCTCAGAGGGGGATGGTCACTTGTACCTGTCCGCCTCCTGCTTCGCTGTTTTTAATCGCCAAATCGCCTTGATGAAGCTTAACAACACGAAGTGCAAAGGTAAGTCCCATCCCGTAATGACCATTCGATGTCCGGGCTTTATCTTCCATATAGAAAAGCTCGGCAGCTTTCTGCAGGCCGTCTTGAGAAAACCCTTTTCCGCTGTCAGTGATTGTGAAAATCAATTGATCAGCCGTACACACAGCTTCAAAATCGATTCTCCCGCCTTCTGGTGTGTGATCTGCGGCGTTCGTCATGATGTTCATCAACGCTCGGTGAAGCAGCTGTTTGTCAAACACTGCTTTTTTTCCTTCAAGGTTCTGCTCCTTCAACACAATGTCAATCGATTTGTTCCCTATATATGCTTCAGTCTCATGGAGAACACTTTCGACTAGCGTTTTCACAGCGCCTTCTCTGTACTCGGTATGTAATGCTTCCTCAGTTTTTGAGAGATGGATTAATTGGTCAATGTACTGTTCGATTTTTTGCCCCGCGTCAAGGATGTATCTGATATATTCCGACTGCTCTTGATTTTGCGGAGATAAGCTCAGCAACTCCGCATTTCCTTTGATGATGGTCACTGGAATTTTAATATCATGAGCCAATGCGCCGATCTGTTCTTTTTTCGTTTTCTCTAAATGCCACTGCGCCCGTAGGGAGGCTTGGAGGGCATTCCTCATGTCCATCAGGGAACTGATTACATGATCAAATTCCTTAATATTCGAGAACTCCGGAGTAAAATTTAAATTCTGTTTTTTAATTTGCTCGGCAATGGTGTTTAAAGTTTGAAAATGTTCTTTTAATCTGTTTGCAAATCGGGTTGTCACCGTAAAAACGACCGTAATTAAAAGAAGAACGATGATGCATATGCTTGTCAGCTCATAGTTCGGGAGAAACCGTCTCAGCAGTGGAGACCGAAACTCAGCGCGCAAAGGATACTCCAATACACAATACTCGTCTTTGCGTTCGATAATCATATAGCCTTTTTGACTAAAGCTGACATAAGGCCTGCTCTCTATCTTTTTCCGTACAATCGAAAGATTCGTCTCTTTCATGTTTCCCGCTGTCTTTTGTTTCGACTTTTTGTCCAGTATGGCGTACAGCATTGTATCCGGTATCATGTCTTCCGTTATCTGTTCAGCCGATTGAAGCCTGGGCTTAAGCTTTTCAGCTTCGATTTCATTGTAGTTGGCAGGATAAAACAGCCCTGCATTCATTCCTATCATATTGACCAAAACATATAAAGCCGTGATCGCGATCAGGCTGAAGCTCAAAGTGAGCATATATTTGATCAGTTCTCTGCGCAGTGTCTTTTTTTTGCGGATTATTCCCATCTGTATCCTACGCCCCATACCGTTTTGATCGGATCTCTATTGTGTTCTTTGCATTTTTTCCGAATCGTGCGGATAAATTCGGTTATCGTCGAATATAAAGCATTGCCTTCCAGCCCGTATACATGATCATAAATTTCTTCTCTTGTAAAGGTTCGTCCTTTATGCTGAGCCAATAGCTCACATATTTTAAATTCATTTTTTGTTAAATTCAGCTTTTGATCATGAATAAATACTTCTTTGCTGTCAAAGTGAAATAAAAAACCGGAAATCACCCGTTTAGTCTCGTATTTCTCTCTTCTTTCCCTTCTCAGGTGTGCATTTACTCTTGCACTGAGCTCAAGAACGCCGAAGGGTTTTGAAATATAGTCGTCTCCCCCAGTCAGGAGGCCTTTAACGATGGCCTCTTCCTCCGTCTTAGCGGTGAGAAACAGGATCGGACAATCTACCAGCGGCCGGATTTTCTCGCATAATTCAAACCCGTCCATCCCCGGCATCATCACATCAAGCAAAATTAAATCATACCCTGAAAACACGTCGAGAGATTCGGTGTTAACTTGACTTAGCGTATGAACTTGATGCTGATCGCGGCGCAAAATATTTTGTATGAGTACAAGAATATCTTTCTCATCATCTACTGCCAAAATTTTCGCCACTTGCTGACCACCCTTTTTTCATTATTCAAAAGCTTTTCTTCCTTCCCAGCGGATAAACCAAATGATGCTTAGAGCGAATACAGCTATTATAGCAAACACCATGATGAAAGCCCCCTGCTTGATTTCCCCATCTAGAACAGAGCGGAGAGACGGATCAATTTGGACAAATCGGTCAATCCCCTTATACCCTGTCAGCCTGATTCCCCATGCCCAGGGATTATATTTCCAAATGACATCGCCCAATCCCGTGTTCATCAGCGCTGTCATCAAAAGGCCTGCCCCGCCTGCTAAAATCGAAGCCCCCATTCCGAATGTACAGCTGATCAAAAAGTATATGAAATAAAGTGTGACACTTCCGGCTGCCAGCCATGCCCCAGCCTCTAAAAAAAGGGAGCTTGGCAGGTTCGGCACATGAAAAAGAGCTCTGAGCCCCAATAAGTAGAGTCCAATAGCCAAGAATACCGCAAAAATGTTCATGATCAGAAGCAGCGTGACTTTGCTTAAATAAGCCGTTAATTTGGGAGCCGTGCCGCCCAACAGCACTTGAAAACGGCCTGCCTGCTCCTCTAAGGAAGCCGTCATTCCGCACACAATTCCAATCAGAAGCGGCAATGCAATCGCAATGGCTTCAAAATACGTGCGATATAATTGATATGGATCGGGCTGTCTGTTATAGAAATAAAGCAGAAAAACACCCGCACAGATAACCGGAACACTCAAGTGAAGCCAAATAAAAGACGTACGCTTTGTTTTTTGAAAATCAGCCGCCAGGCATCTGAAAAATAACAACAAATTAAACCGCCTCCCGTTTTATCGATTTGCGATCAACGGCAGGAGAAAAAGACCGCCTAGTCAGACGCGCCAAAATAGCAAATAACAGAACAGATAGAACAACAGCCGGAGGAACGACTGCCCAGCTCGTTAAAGGATCGCCATTCTCAAGAGGCACACCGTTTGGATGGATGCCAATTGTCGGGCACATGACCCTGATCGGCCAGCTCCAAGGATTCAGCCACCAAAAAGGGCTTGATGCCGACATGATGCCCAATATGATAGTGCCCAGCATATTGAACAAAACGGCAGATATAAACCCGTACTTTCGCGCTATCCATAAACAGACGGGGATCTCCCATAGTGTCGTGAGCCAAAGCAGCAGATTCGCGGCAATGACTGTCAAATGAATGCTCGAAAATTGAGGAATGACAAACTGCATCCCAACCATGAATCCTAAAAAAACAGCTTGAGATGCTAAAGAATAGAGCGCAATGACGCTTATTTTTGCATACCAAATCTGATGCAAATCTACAGGAGAAGAAAAAATGCCGTTATAATTCGACGCTTTCTTTTCTTTCTGGTGTGATTGTGCACAAAGCAAGGCGATCATGACCGGCATTAAGATGACAGACCACCAATTATACGTACCTGCTACAAAAAATCCCGGATTCATTAAAAAGGCGAAGCAAATATTAATCAAAGGCACAATGAAGATCATTTTTCTCGAAAATGTTCTTTTAAACTTCAGGTTTTCCGCTTTTACATAATATCCGATCACTTTTCTCCGCCCTCTTTCTCCCGCGTTGATTTGACAACATCCATAAAAAGCCGCTCAAGATCGTCTCCCTTATTGATTTTCCCCTGATATCCGAGATACCCTCCGCTGATAATCCCGATATGGTCTGCGATCTGCTCGACTTCCGATAAAATGTGGCTTGATAAAATGACCGTCATCCCCTGTTCGGGAAATGACCTGATGAGTTCCCTCAACTCTTGTATACCGATCGGATCAAGACCGTTAGTAGGCTCATCAAGTATGAGTAGTTTAGGGCGATTTAAAAGAGCGATGGCGATCCCCAGCCTCTGCCTCATCCCCATAGAAAACTGCCCCGCCTTTTTCTTTCCGGTATGATGCATATCAACAGTTTTAAGCACCTCTGTTATTCTCGCATCTGGAAGGCCCAATAATGCGGCATGCACCTTGGCATTCTCGTAGGCTGTTAAATTATCATACAGAGGCGGGGATTCTATTAAAGAACCGATGTCTTTTAATACGGACCTTTTCCATTGCCGCCCCTCAAACAAAATATCCCCGGCAGTTGGGTTTAAGATTCCGGTTAAAAGTTTTAAAGTCGTTGATTTTCCTGCTCCATTCGGTCCAAGCAATCCGTAAATACTGTTCTTTTCAACTGACAATGAGACGTCTGAGACCGCTTGCGATCTTCCGAACTTTTTTTGAAGATGCCTTGTTTCCAGTAGAATTGTACTCATCATAATCTCTCCTTGTTTGATCTGATCGTACCGATATCTTAAAATATCTTTCTCAAGATTTAATCAGAATCAAACGCAAAAAACCTTCCGGTTCCCCGGAAGGTTTAGCAGTTGTGTGAGCTTTTTTAAGATGGCATAAGCTCAAGATGATGGTCAAGTTCATCCTGCAGGACGGCTTCAATATCTTTAAAACGATTCGATACGGTCGAAGCGCTGACGCCGTATTTTTTTGCAAGCTTTGCTTGGGATATCGATTTTTCCGATTTGGAGATCGTATTGATAAAATACTCCAAAGCAGCTGCAAAGGCTTCTGTTTTTTTGATGACCGGTGCTTTTTTGGCACAATACGATTTCCAAAGGCCGACCGCCCAGGACACAAATGGTTCAGAATGTCCTTCGTCAAGCATACCTTTCTCAAAAACGAGCGCTGTTTCTTTTTCCATCTCATTGGCCCATTCGATGTCTTCGGACACTTGTTCAGACGGTGTACTCTCTTCCTGCCGGCAAAGATGCATTAACACATGATGGAAATCCTCTCTCATCAGCTGCTCTTTCGTCCCGCCTTCTTCTGTAAAACGGTTCAAAGCCTCGCTTAGCCTGTCTTTGAGAGCATCCGCCATTTTTGCAGGATAGATGGTGAATTGCAAGAAGAACTCGGTATGGCTTCCGATCTTGATCGGAAAGCCGAGCACGTACTCGCCTACAAAAGGCCCTTCCCGTTTCACATTCATCCTCACGGTCAGCTCTTCATTCGTTACAGCATCCTCAAAGCGAATGCCGCCATCTGTTATATGTTTCACACGCAGCAACGCAGGGGAGAGGTCTTTCCACGATTGAACGGCTTCCTTTGTCTGCGATCTGAGAATCGAAGATCCTTTTTTCTGTAAAAAGTCTTCAAAAATCGTCAATCCTCCATCTGCCAGCGGGCGGGCAAATACTCCCCACACGCCCAGGTTAAAAACACATATCTTTTGCGCAGACTGATCCAGGTCTGACAGAAAAGAATACTGATTGAGAAATTGATCGATTGTGTCTTTATGTTCCGTAAAAGCGAATTCCATGACGTCTTTCTGGATTTGTTTCAATTCTTGCACCGCGACAGCCGGAAACGCTCCCTCTGCTTTGCCGCAGCATTTTTTATATTTCAGCCCGCTGCCGCAGGGGCAAGGCATATTTCTTTTTACTTTTCCCACGTTTAAACCTCCGTATCTTATACTACAACTTATTTATTTTATCAAAACTTTCAGGAGGGGGAAATCCGATAATGAAAATCAGTATGATTTAGCTGAAAAGTAAAATTTTATAAAAGAGGCCAAAAGGTTTATTTAAAAATAGAAAAAAAGACTATAAAATGGTTAATGTTGTGTTTTTATCATTCATTTATAATAGAGAGGATGTTATACATATTGCAATACGCTCGTTTTTGGGTTAGAGCGGGTGCATGGTTGATCGATTGCGTATTGGCGGTCGGGTTACACTTTTCATCCGCATGGATATTCGGCGACGGATCTCATGAAGTTGCTGCAGCCGCCCTGCTGGTATACGTTTTGTATCCGCTTCTGATGCCGCTGACAAAGCTCCAGGGCACGATTGGAAAAGCAATTTTTAGAATTCGTATCGTTTCTGATGATACGGGCCGACGGATTAAGCTTTGGCAGGCTTTCGTGCGCTACATCGTCTCATGGGTGCATATCTTTTTCGGTCTGCTGTATTTAACCGTCGTTTTTTCAGGAACGAAACAAGCGGTCCACGATTTCGCGGCTAGAACATATGTCATGAAAACGTCCGACACTGAGTAAACCACCTTTATTCATTTAAACAGAAATAAAAAGGGATATGAATCCCTTTCTCTATTTCCGGTATTCCAGCAGACTAACCGTCAGGTGCACTAGCAAGCACCCCAGCCACTGAACGGGAGTTAAACGTTCGTTTAAAAACAAAACACCTCCGAAGATGGTGAGGACGGGGCCGATCATGGAAATGACGGCCCCTCGTTCCGCTCCTATCCGCTTCATGCCTTCCAGCATGAATAAAAAAGGAATGACCGTCGTCACCGCCGCAATGATCATAAAAAAACCATACATTGCGGGAGGATAAGAAAGCACGATTCCCGGTTGTTCTCTCAGCGAGCGAAGCAGCGCATAACCGGCCATCGCAAGACTTGCTGCCGACATTCCATAGGCATTCATTCGAATCCCTCCGATTTGACGGACAAGTCCTCCCGCCACAACAAGATAGGCCGCATAAGCGACAGCGGACAATAGGATCAAAAAAGCCCCTGACAGGTTCGCTTCCAATGCTTGCACATCCCATCCGCCGACAGCCAAAAACAGCCCGGCATTCACAAGCAAGATGGCAGCAAACGTTTTACCCGAGACCATTTTTTTATTTACAAAGGCGGTTATGATCAATACGAACATGGGGTAGCTCATCACAATCATCCGTTCAACGGTTGCAGAAACACCGTGAAGGCCGATAAAATCAAGCAATGGCGATAGAAAAAAACAAAGCAATCCGGCCGCACAAGCTTTAAAAATCTCCGCTTTTTCAGGCTTAGCCGGAAGCTTTGAGCGATACACAATAAAAATCAGCCAAAACAGCGGCGCCGCAAATAATTGCCGGTACAACAGCACCGCTTCCGGCTGTGCACCTTGTTCATAAGCCCATTTGACAAAAATGGATTTTGAAGCAAAACACATCGTCCCAAAGACCATAAAAACGACCCCGGCCGCTTTTCGAACACCGTGTTGAATATGGCCGCTCTGCTCAGCTGTACTCTTCTCTGCTCGACTCAACTCTAAACACCCGTCCTTTTTATTCGTTGAGATGTTTTTTTATAAAATGGAGCAATGTGCTGCCCTGCACCGTCAAAATCACGCCTTTTCCCGAACATTTTGGACAAGGCTCCGGCTCTTCTCTTCCGCTTCCATTGCAATTTGGACATGTCGTTTCCAAATCGTCCGTTGCAATCACCATTTACGATCACACCTCCGTTTCCGTTTAGTATTATGCGGCCACTCCGGCCAGCCTTCCTCCATGGCCACCACCTCCTTAAAAATGCAAAAAACCCCCGTCACAAAAGGACGAGGGTCTCGCGGTACCACCTTTATTAATCGCATAAACGATTCGCTCGGAACATACGGAAAGGGGACAGTCAGCCCTTTCGATACGCTTCTCTTGATAACGGAGAGAACATCCCGGCTCCGCCTACTGCCCGTTTCAGCGAAGCGATTCAGAAGCCCATTCGGCATCAGGAGGGCATCGGTTCACACCAGCCACCGACTCTCTTAAGCCCATGCTCTGACACGTACTTGATCTTCTTCAATATCGTTTAGCCGTACATGATTTGTAAAAAATATATTACTCTGAAAATTAGCGGGTGTCAAACAGCGTCAAATTCTTGTTTTTCTACGAACCTTTAATATACACACGATCAACAGGCACAAAACAAAGAGATTGAATGCTGCTATCCAATAAAAATATCCCGGGATGCCTATGATAAGAATCGGAAGTCCCGAGCTGAGAAATACACTGGCAAGTGCAGCATATAACACTTTTAGTAAGCCATTATATTTTTCCGCTTCAGATTCACGGTCTGTATAAATCACATTTGTTTGAACTTGACTCGGATCAGCCGCAAAGTAATGCCAATTTAAAAACTGTGTCACATGCTTCCAGCCTGCATCTTCGTAAATATGAATATATTCTTCTTGATCAAGGTTTGATGTTGTCTTATAGTCGAGCCGATATACTGTATTGCTTGGTTTTGTCTTTTCAAATGTATAGATAAATAAAAAGAATGACTTTAACATCCACCCTTGTTTGGCCATTTCATTCAGCCAGTCCTCTTCCTTCCGGTCTTGCCAGGCAAGAAAAAAACGGAATTTACGCTTTCTTTTTTTACTCATTGCTTGTATCTCCCTCTTTTTGAAAAATAGATTGACTGATCGCCACCAATTTAGACAGACGTTTAAATTCGAGTTCAACAACCGCCCATCCTTCATTCGTTAAAATATACTGCTTTCTCCGATTATCGCCGGTTTCGCCTTCCTTTTTAATCAACCCCTGCTTTTCGAGTTTGCTTAATGCACCATAAAGAGTGCCAGGCCCTAGTTTGACCTCTCCCTCGCTCATGCTCTCAACCCTTTGCATAATGCCGTAGCCGTGTAATGGTTGAGTTAATGACAATAATATGTAATATGTAGCCTGCGTAAGCGGTAGATAGTTTTCCGCCGTTTTTTTCATCACTTTTCGCACCTCATTATTAAGTATGGCTTTTTTCATTTATATATCTCATGAGCAGTACAACACCTATTAGATTGAAAATGATGCTGCCCCCAAGAACCAGCCCCCACAATACACCGTTTATCCCTGATAAAACCGCTAGATTTAATAAAAGAATTCCGCTCAAAACAAATAAAATCCCGGTAAGGTATGTATTCAAATCATTTGCCTCCTCATTTTGTATCGTCTTACGATATATCGACTAACGATATAATAGCATATTAGACGATTCGACACAAATCAAACACAGCAATCAGCCTGCAAATCAAATAAGTCAGCACAGGCTATTGCCCAAAAGGAATATCTCACATTAAAATCTAAAAAAACCGCCTAAAAGGTCATTTCACAACCTTATCAGGCGGTTTCCAGCGATTATTCCTGATTTCTGTCAGCAAACACCGTCATGGCGTCGCACATGAACTTCGCCAAGCCGGCGCCGTATTGATCGATGTTTTTCGTAAAGCGCTTGTCAGCCACATACATTTGTCCTAGACCTTTGAAAGCTTCCAGCGAATAGCTGTGGCCGGTGTTATTGTTCAGAAAGTCGTACCATTCCTTTATAGCCGCCTGTGCTTCCTCTGAGTCGGGGGCGCCTTCTCTGAGAGCGGCGATTTTTCTGTAAATGGCGTCATATTGCTGTTCCATTTTTTTTCGTTCACCTTCGGACATCGATTCGATATAGGCCTTCGATCTGTCGACGGCTTCATCTCCCCAGCGTTCCCGCGCTTCTTCCTCATACGGGTTTTGACTGAAATCAAAACCCGCGAATTTTTCCTCGTTTGTCATGTTGATTTCTCCTTTCGCAAATTGGATCGTTTTATCGATTGTCGCAATCATTTGGTCAAGCCGGCTCCTTTTCTCCAGCAGCGCTTTGCGGTGGAGCTGAAGCGCCTCATTCTTGTCAAATGAAGGGTTCTCAAGAATGCTTTTAATCTTTTTTAAAGGGAAGTCAAGCTCTCTGAAAAATAAGATTTGCTGCAGCTTTTCCAGATCGTCATCTGAATACAGCCGATATCCGGCTTCGGTTGTCTCCGACGGAGCTAATAACCCGATTTCATCATAATGATGCAGTGTGCGCACACTGATGCCGACTAAATCGGCCACTTCCTTTACTTTCATTTTCATCCATCTGACCTCCCTTCGATATTGACTATAAAGTATCCCGCAACGTGAGGGTCAATGCGAAATTTGAAATTTTTTTCGTGCAATTTTTATGCAAACAAAAAACCCGGCAAAATCACTTTGCCAGGTCTTTTAAAAATTGTTCAGCAGGACTTCTCTAAGAAACGGATCATCCAGCCACTCGTTCAGCTGGCCCGCGGAGAATCCTTTTGATACATTGAGATCGATAAGCGTTCCGCCGGCATAGCCGAAAGAAGCCGACCTGTCCGGAATGGTGTCCGGCCCTTTCGCCAGGACATTCTTCAGCTTCTTCAGAATGTTTTGAAAACTCTTCTCCAAGTCGCTTTTCGGGTCTTTGGCTGATTCAATCACTCTGGTGAGCTTCTCATTTCCGCCTTCAAGCTCTCCTCTTTCATCCAAACTGACATCAGCCAAAGACAGCCCGGCGACCGTTTTCAAAAACTCATTCACATGCCATTTTTCGTAAGCCTGTTTATCCAGCGGCGTTCCGTTTTGTTCACCGATCAGTTCTGCGTGGCCCAACAGACGCGCACCGAACCGTTTATCGCTGTCGTTTAAAACAGCTTCGATACGGGTTCTTTTTTGTTCGTCTTCGATGCCTTCAACTGTAATCCGGTTATGTCCGTCAACATGCAATGTCAGATGTTCGCTTTCGGAAAGGGAAATTCCGCTCTCCCGCAGCGCCCCTTCGATCTGGCTGTTCAAACGCTGCCTGTCCACATAAAGATTATAGATCTCAAATTGAACGCCGTTCATTTGTGACCGTAATGACGGTGCATTTTTTTGGGCTGATTCAGCCTGTTTGCTGATGGAGAGAGTGTCTGTTTGGCTGGCGGGCATCCTTTTGGAGCCTTTAGTCTTTGCCGGCACATTCGCGGCGGCCGGCTTCATCAGCTGCTCGGAATAAAGCGAAAGTTTTACCCTGTCTCTAATATTCATGGGAGCTCCTTTCATGCCAATTACATTCTATTACTTTTTATATCGGCCGGGATTTGGATCTGTTTACCAGCCGTATGTTGAATCGTATTGATAATTGATCTTCAGCTGCGGCGATCTCCAAGTTGAACTGCTCCAAGCGAGCGAATAGTATCTCACATTCCATGTCGTTTTGACGGGAAGCGCAAGTTCAGGCTTTAGATCCGGAAACAGTGTGCCGCCTGAAACCGATGTGTGCCAAACGCCTTCTTCCTTGTTCAGGACTTCTCTGTAGGTGTGTCCGAGACTTGGATATATCGTTCCCTCGGCAGAAACGCTTTTCACAGTCGCTCCTTCGGGAATGGCCGAGGCATTGGCAAGATTGACGGCGGCAACCGGAGAAACGACTCCCTGTCCCGGGCTTGAGATGGATGACGGAGACAAATTCGCCGTATAAGCACCGCTCTTCATTCTGTCGATAAATTCAAGTCTGTAAAATCCCCAGCCGTCATATGAACCGTCTTTAGACATGACGACCGCAATGTATCGGCCTGTCTCGGGAACATCCAAGCGGATGATTTCATTTTGGTTTCCCATTCTTTCAGAAGATCCTACTGCGGGATAGCCGTAAGCATCTTTAAATAAATATAGATCATAATCTGTATTTGCCGGGATGTTCTTTAGGTGAATGGCAAGCTGTTCTCCCTTTGTCGCGTAAAATTTGTAATAATCTTTATCGCTTTCGCTGTGAATCGTCGCCGAAATCGTCTTGTATTTCCACAACCCTACATCGTAAGCCTCAGCGAAAGAATTGTTGGGTTCATACTCATCTTCGTAAACATTCGCCGAAGCCGAAAATGCTGGAATCGCCATCAAAAACAAACTGAACACGAACAGAAACAAACTTTTTTTCATTTGTCCTTGCCTCCTGTTTATTCATCACCATAAAGGAACTCCCTTCCTAATATCGGTAATAAAACAGGAAGTTTAATGAATTTTTATAAAATAATGGTATTTCCCCAGATTTAATCATCTTTCGGCTCTGCCACACTGCCCAAAAAGAGAATCATTCCGGATGCTTCATCAACGATCGCAAAATAAAACGGGTGGTCTGCAGTCATGGTCACTTCAGGGACGGGGGCTGATTCGATGATTTCAACCGCCGTTGCCGCGGATGCTTCAGTGCCCGCTTCATCCACTTTGATAAATGTTTTATGTCTGACTTTATTAATTTGAGCGGCGCCATGCCCGGTAAACATATTTGAAAAATTCGCGCTGCTAAACACGGTTTTCATTCCAAGGCGTTTAAGCGGTTCATTTAACATGTAGTCTGTTTGAAATGAGAAGCGCGGCAGCTTGAGCTCCACCTGTTTCATCGTCCAGCCCTTTTGCAAGGCGCGCCATTGATCATGCGTCATGCCAGTCAGAAGCTGTTCTAGATTTGCCGCTTTTTTCGGCAGAAAAACGGCTAGTGACAGGCCTTCGTCTTGAAATGGCAGCTTGACGGCTTGAAAATGTTCGTTTTCCAGATAAGGAAAGCGGTTTGTCTGCGTCATCATGGGGTGTTTTTTTGCGGAGCCGTCCGCTGAATAAAATGGCTGTTCCGCTGTCATGTGAGGATCAAATGGGTGCTTCCAGCTTTCTTTAAAATAGACGGCATTGATGATGTAGGCAATCGTATTCGACGAGACTTTATCAACGATCTGATCGATGCGGTCTTTCGTTTTCTTTTTGACCCAGCTGTTGATTTCCTCTGTTGCCCGATTAGGATCAATTTGAAGCTGATAGGCGTCGCCAAGGCCTTTGATCGCGTCTTGAAAGCTTTCTTTCAGCTCCCTTTTGGTCCATATCGAATTAGCTGATGAAAATTCACCGTGAGGCAGCGTTTCAAGAGAACGATTAACAGATTTTGATATCCCGTTGATCGATGCCATATCCGCCTGGCTGAGATGTAAAGTGCTGAGCAGTTCCTTTCTGCTGTCTCCCGCGGCACCGTTTGCCGTCATCAAAAGTGCCTGCTGAATACTGTAAGGTGAGAGGAAGATGTTTTTCCGGCTCCCTTCTTCTTTTATCATGTCTTGAAACAAGGCGAGCGCAAATCGCTGTTCAGCTTCAGAAAACGAGGCTTCCGTTTTTTGCGCTGATCTGCCGCGCGGGGGATCAGCCTCCTTCAGTGCACCGCATCCGGCCAGCAATAAAAGACCGGCAATAACCACCATTGCACTCCATTTCGATTTCAATTGTCAACACCTCCTAATGTTGTAGTGGGTTTAGCACTGGAAAACGTTACAAAAAACGGCAGCTGATGCAAGGAATCAGCAAAAAAAGCTTATCCAATGCTGGATAAGCTTTCGGTCAATCATTGCGCTCACTGCCCTTTGACTGCCAGTTCACGCAGATCTTTTTTGACGATTTTGCCGAGCCTGTTTTTCGGAAGGCTGTCGATAAAGACGATTTCAGGAATTTTATAGTCGGACAGGCGCTCTTTGCAATACGCGATAATGTCCTCCTTCTTGAGGCCGGCGCTTTCATTTTTCACCACATACGCCCTCGGAACCTCGCCGTACATTTCATCCGGGACGCCGATGACGGCAGATTCAACTACTCCGGGCACTTGATCGATGATTTCTTCCACTTGGTCCGGATAAATGTTGTCGCCTCCGTAGACAATGACGTCTTTATACCGGCCGGTAATATATAAAAATCCGTCTTCATCGAGTTTGCCGGAGTCCCCCATATAGAACCAGCCGTCTTTCAGCACCTTTTGCGTGGCGGAAGGATTTTGGTAATACCCTTCAAAAACATACGGGCTTTTGACGACGACTTCTCCGACTTCTCCCGTCGGCAGCTCTTCATGTGTATCAGGGTCTTCGATTTTTATGCTGACTTGCGGAATCGGCTTGCCGGCTGAAGTGACTTTATCCCAGCCCATGTCAGGCCGCCATACGCTGACCGTCCATGCTTCTGTGCTGCCGTACCCCTGCACCATCATGATTCCATGGTCATTGTACTCCTTAATCAGCCGCGCCGGCACCTTGGTGCCGCCGGAAACAAGCATTTTCACAGATGACAGGTCGAATGGATGTCTTTTCATTTCCTCCAGCATGTAGGTGTAGACGGAAGGAAACGCCATCATCATATGAATGCGTTTCTTCTCGATCTCCTGCAGGATTTCAAACGGTTCGGGATCCCATAAGAAATAAAGGGCAATTCCTTCAAAAGCCGCCTGAAAAACATGGTTGAGCGAGCTCATATGATAGAGCGGGTGGCTCGCTAAAAAGCGCGTGCCTTTCAGCTGCTTCGATTTCACGTTCACCTCTGTCAAGTATGCGGCCAGACTGCCGTGGTTGACCATGCAGCCTTTCGGGTTTCCCGTCGTGCCCGAGGTGAACAGCATTAAAGCCAAATCATGCTCTGTCACCTGCTCAGCTTCCACCTTCAGCGGCCTGTTTTTAAATAAGCTCTCAAACTGTTCAGTCGTGTTCATTCCCGCACCCGCTTCAATCATCAGGCAGAACTGAAGCTGTTCGCGGAGCGGCGTTAGTATATCGGCAAATTCCAAGTCATAAAACATCACCTTCGGCCGGCAGTTGTTCAAGATTCCTTTTAATTCATACGATGTCAGCTGCCAGCTTAACGGCACGACTGTCGCTCCGATTTTAAGAGACGCCAGCAAAATGACGGGAAAATGATGATTATTTTTACATAAAACCGCGATGTGGTCTCCTTTTTGAACACCCTCCTCCAGCAGATAATGAGCCAGCTGGTTCACCCGTTGGTGATACGCTTTGAACGTAAACGTTCGATCTCCTCCGGACAATGCTTCCAACCCATCTGACGTTTCCATATGATGATTGATTAATTGCTGAAGTGTACTCAAAATTTTCATCTCCAAATTTTCATTGTTTCTCACAAAACCTGGTGAGATTATGTGACGCACAAATTCATTCTAAAACAAAATATATCCATTGTAAAACTATTTCATAATAGAATTATTATCTTTATGAACTGATAACAAAAGGAATTAAACCGCTCATTTTAAAATTCACAAAATCGTTTTTTGCGGAGCATTCGCTTATGATAAAATAGACCTATGTTTGTTTGGTCAGTATGAAATTGCTGATCTACTACACGATGTCGGAAATGAGGAAACCTTCATGAATCACCATCGGATTGAAGCGAATCTATTGGACCATGCTTTCACGAAATATTTGCGGTCTTCAAAGAAATTAGACGAAGAAACGATTCCGAAAAGTATCACGAGCGGCAAAGGGTTTATTTTGCGTATCATTTACAGACACGGAACATGTACGATAAAGGAAATTTTACAGGAGGTCGCGCTGTCTCCATCAGCAACGACAACAGCTCTGAACCATTTGGAGAAAGAGGGTCTTGTGATCAGATCGAGAAATAACGATGACCGGCGCACCGTCTGGATCGAACTGTCGCAAGAAGGAACGAGGATCGCCGCACAAATGGTGGAAAACCGCCAGGCCTTGATCGACAAGCTCTTCGGCAAATTGTCAGAGGAAGAAAAAAAGGCTTTTTTTGCTGTGATTGAAAAAGTGATGATGTAAAACGGGCCGTCGATCGAAATCGACAGCCTTTTTTTATTGTGTGACGCCAAGCGCGTCCAGCGCCATTTTCAAGTGCTCTTCTTGTTTCGTTTGAAGGGCAAACATGCCGATTTCGATGCCGTAGGCGGCCTGCATTTCTTTAATATGCTCTTTCATCCGCGGCCAGACGCGTCCTCCTTCTTCTTCGTAATAAGAGATGAGCCGTGCGGTTTCGGCTTCTCCTAAAATCGTCTGGTATAACAGAAAGTCTTTAGCCGGGTCGGCGATTTTTGCTTCTGTCCAATCCAACAGCCCAGTTATGCTCTGATGCTGGTCAATCAAAATATGCGGAGGGTGCAAGTCGCCGTGGATAAACACCGTATGTTCAGGCCAATACGAGTCGTCAGACAGCCACTTTTGCCATCTTTCCCAGAGCTCGGCGCTAACCACGAGCTCACTTTTGATCCGCTCCATATGCTCTGCTTTTGTCTGCCTGACGTCATCCGGATTCATCACATGCATGCCCGCTTCTTCTGCGTCCTTATGATCGATGCCGTGCAATAGCGCGAGCGTTTTCGCCAATGACCTGGTAAACGCTTCAGCCGGAGGCTCATGCTCCATGTTCCATACGTAATTCTTGATGTCCATGTCAATGACTGCGGCAGGCACACCCGGAAGCTCCGGATATGCAATCAGTTCGGGAGTATGAATGCGCCAATCCGGCACAGCCGCGGGAAGACGGTTTTGCAGCAGCTTCAGCACTTTCCCTTCATACACTGCCCTTTCAATCACATCGTCGCGCCGCGGTTTTCTCAACACCCAACTCTTACCTGCTTCATCTTCTGCAAAAACGACTTGAAAATCCATGCCGGACTCGTTGATTTCCGCATGCTTTCGTTTCAGCCGAAGGCCGTGTTTTTCCGCAAGTTTTAATGTATGTTCAATTTGCTCATTTACAGTTGTCATATACGATTTTCCCCTTTGCTGAAGGTTTTGAATAAAAAAAGCGCAGGTCGTCTGCCTGTGCTGGAAAGTAAACGGAAAAAAGATATGGCTAATAAACTGAAGGCAAGCTTCAGAAATGCTATTTTTAAAGGCAAAAAGAGGCGCTGGAATCCGCGCCTCTCCCTCTATTACTGCATAAGGGCTCCCTAAAAACAGGCAGACTAATCCCGATTACCCTGCACACAGGCAGAGTCTTTGTTCACGATTTAGTTAGCGAGGACAAAGTTCAATCGGAATCTGATGTATGCCATTTGGGAAATCCCTCCGTTCTTAAAAGTTAGCCTTATTTTAACAGGTGTTGGGAAGACCCGCAACGAAAAATTCAATTATTAAGAAAATCACCCTGATAAAGGAAACTCGTTCCTGGCTTTTAAAACTAATCATTCACACCCGTTCGGCGCTTTAATTCTCTTAGCCAAGCCGTATCCCCGGTTCCATAGCTCTTCTTTTGCCCTGTATCCCGCAATGACCCGTTGCTGTAGTCAATAGACAAGATGAAATCCGGAACAGAATCATATTCGGCTTCCGCAAGCCTGTCCAGCTCTGCTCCATAATGAGCGATTGCGAGATGAGCCGTTTTCTTGAGGACGGGATCCTTCTCCAGCTCTTCTTTATACACTTCTAATAAATCACGGCCGGAAGGTGTTACATATCGGCCATCAACCACTTCCAAATCTTTCAGGTGATACCCTGTCACCTCATATATCTCGCGAACCGTCTGATATTTTTGGTGCGCTTCTTTGGAATATTGTGCCGAATCGCTGCTCAAGCTTTTCATGATATGCAGAAATAACTGTTTGCTGTTTTCTCCTGATTGCAATATTTGTTCAATTTGATGGATGAGTTGCTCATCATCTGTTCCGCTTACCTTTACTTGATAATCAATCGGTGTAATCGTAAAGGTGAGCGCCGCATCCGCTGGAATGGCAATATGATATTGATCCAGCAGCGCTTGAAGCTGTTTGTTGACTTGGCTGCGCTGATATACTTTCTCATTCTCCGTCTCTACTTCCCCATTAAAAGTCACATTTCGAAACGCGGCATCCTGCATATTATAGCTTTGCGCCTTTCCTTTGAACAGCCACTCAGTTTCATTGTCATATGCAGCCTGTCTTTCTGCTGCCGACAAGTCATTTCTGAAATAAGGGGAATTGGGGTTTTTGTATTTATCCTTAATGTAGCCTAAAGGGTCGGGTTTCGTTTTGTTCATTGCATTTATTTTGCTGTATTTTTCATCTAAGATTTTTTTCCTGATGTCACTTTCTGACACATAGGGGTTTTGGGCATTAATCTTCGTTTCTTTCCCTGTATCTGTGACAGTTCGATCATTTGCTGCTTCGTATGCCCGCCTGAAAGCTCCGGCATGATTCACAATACTGTCCTTTGAGTAGTTCAGCTTACTCAAACTTTCTTTCGATGCTCTCCCTGCTTGACTGCTGGCCTTCTTCGCAACGGCAGTGATATCGGAAGAGACATTTTTTAAAGTTGTATCAGCCGCATTTCTTTTCAATATATTCTGGACCATCAGCTGTGTACGGATGTATTGACTATTGAGACGCATTGGGCACCTCCCCTCAATTCTTTCTATACTCCCTATATCGGCTTGATTATGTTTATATTAACCTTATTAAACAGTAATTTACATGAAAACCTATTTAGCAGTCTCATCTATCTGGATGAAAAATCAAAAGGCATCCCAAAAAAACGGATGCCTTTTCTTATTTCTCATCTTCCCTGTCAATTTTATTCCGTATCCGCTCAATCACCTCATGCAGACCCTCAGGTTTATAAAACTCGACCGGAGAGCTGCCCTTTTCAAACGAAATCGTTTCGGCTTCAATGAGCGCCACATAGCGGCCGTTTACTTTGGCGAGGTGGATCGAGTCTCCGAACTCGGCCAGCAATCCTTTAATCTCGGTTTCTCCCAGCTTCATTTTCAGCTCTGCCTCAGGCATGTGCTCAACGATTTGGGCTGAGGCTTCGATGACTTGGTGGGTGTCAAGACGTTCCTGAATCTCCCGCTTTTCGCTCGCTTCCCAGATTTCGAGGTCGTGTTCAAACTGCTGGAGTTCTTCGCTTTTGTCTTCAAATGCTTCGTACACGTGCTCCTGCACCATGTTCATCACTTGTGACTTCATGATTTCCGGCATCGACTCGCCGTACTCGACGAATTTTAAGAAGTCTTCAAAGTAGCGGGCGTGCGAGGCCTGGTGGATTTTCACTTCGCTTTCCTCTGTCATGCCCTCTTCAGGCATGTGCGGGTACTGAATCGATTTCATGTTTTTCGTCGTAATCGCCATTTCGACCTTGCGAATCAGCGACGATTCATCGGCGATCGTAGCGACCTTCGGTTCAAAGTCGCACTTCATGACAAAGACAAATGTATCATCGAAGTATTTGCGCGGTACGGCTGTCGCCACTAAAAACACGCCTCCCCTGACGGCGCTCGTGTCGAGGTATGTGCGGACGAACTGTTCGCTCAGTTCATTGAATTCTTCCTTTGTCTCCGCCAGTTTTGTTTTGTGAAACAGATTGTAGTTCGGATTAGAATCAAGCTCATGCCCCGGCTCTGTGATGAAGCGGCCGATTTTCGTCGGCACCTGCTCCGATTTCGGATGGCGTTCGGCTTTCCGCTTGACGATTTTTTTCAATTCCCCGTCTAAGAAATCCTTCAGCTCGCTGTTTTCAAATTCCTCTGTATCCAGCGTCTGAAAATGTTTATATTGCTTGTTGGCCTGCTCATCCTTGCCGTCGACCTGGATGACGTAAAAGGAGATGTAGCGAATTTCAAATTCCATGACATGTTCACCCGTTTTCCTTGTTGTTTCAGTTCTTCAAGTATAGGTAAATGCCGGTATTCCGTCAATTTGCACCTTCAAGATATACGGAGATCTTATAATACGTCTTCCTGGTCAATTTTTCGAATCGACCAAAACGCAATGGCAATTCCGACTAGAGCCAATGAAATCGGAATGTAAATGATGGAAGCAAGTGAAAATTCATCGCTTTGCTGACCGAGCAACGTGGTCAAGATACAGGATGTCACAATGGTGGCAGGAACTGATTGTTTGCGCATCCCAAAGTATAATGGAATAAAACTCAGTCCTGTAGAGGAAGCAGCATAAATGAGCATACTGCCAATCTCATTCCCTACGTCATGCATCGTCAATTTTTCCGGGCTGAATTGATAGACATCATTGAGCTGCGAGAAAATAAATGCAAGAATCAGTTCGGACACGATCATTGTCAAAAAGGTCAATCCGCCAGTAAGCAGCAGTTTTGCTGCCATTAGTTTTTTTCTGCTGACTGGATATGTAAACATGACCGTGATGGTTCTGTTTTTATACTC
Organism: Bacillus sp. FSL R7-0646; assembly: GCF_037969865.1. Lineage (NCBI taxonomy): Bacteria > Bacillati > Bacillota > Bacilli > Caryophanales > Bacillaceae > Bacillus > Bacillus sp. FSL R7-0646. Next base: position 270,106 of record NZ_CP150217.1, on the reverse strand, counting down.
TCCGATGACCAGTTTGGCAATCAGCACGCCGGCAAAGACAATAAACACAGACCTCACGAAAATTCCTATAACTAGCAGCATGGATGCGGCATCAGCCATCGACATTTTTGCTTGAGGGAGGTTTTTTTCCTCTGATCCGATCAGGCACAATAAACCGAGAATACATAGATTTGCAATTACTGCACCTTTGTAATACCACCCTAATTTTGTTTTTTTAAACTCCAATTTAATTAAATTCAGCATTGAACTTCAACTCCGTTAAAAAACATCTATTTTTTCAATACGCCTTACAGCCAAAAAGAAAAAAAACAGACCGACTGCGGCAAGAGATAAAGGTATATACACAATTGAAGAAATAGAAAAGCCAGGGCCTGTGGAACTGATCGGCATGATGATTACAACAGATGAGATGATCGTTGCCGCAGTGGAGTACTTTCTCATTCCAAAAAAGATGGGTACTAAACTCGTTCCTGCGGCGCCAAAAGCAAAAACGATCATTTTCAGAGCCTGCTGAGACGCGATAGAAGCTGTTAATTCGCCGGGGATGATCCCATAGATTGAGTTCAGCAGAAAAAAACCAACTGCAACGCATGCGTTTGATATCAATATCGTAACGAAGGTCAGCCCGCCTGCGATCAGCAGTTTAGCAGCCAGCAGTTTCTTTCGATTGATCGGATACGTGAACATCACCAGTATTGTCTTGTTTTTAAACTCTGAAATCACTAATTTTGAGATCAGCACAGCGCCGAATACGATAAAAACGGCTCTAACAAAAGTGCCGATCAATAGAAAAGTTTCATCAATCGTTTGGAACGTCTCCTTGCCTTCTGTGCAGGTCACCATCCACAGAAAACCAAAAATGATGAAATTGGCAAAGACGGCTCCGCGTATATACCATCCCAGCTTCAGCTTTTTCATTTCAATTCTCATCAAATTCAGCAAATTTCTCCGCCTCCTTATGCGTTGACCGCATTGCCGTTGATTAAGCTGAGGAAGTAGTCCTCAAGCGAAGTATGCTTTTTATTCATGGATTCAATTTCTACATCATTCAAAATCAGAGCTTTAGAAATGGCTGTTTGAGAAGCTTCGGCATCATAAATTCGGATCGTTTTATCATTTAGTATTTTAAAATTAGCAATCTGCAGCTCATGTTCAAGCACAAAGCAAGCATGCAATTGGTTCGGCGTCACGAGTTCAATGTACTCTGTGTTCCGTCCCCTTACGCTTTCCATCGATACTTCTTCAACAAGCCTGCCGTCCCGAATCACTCCGATTGTATCTGCAATTTGCTCTACTTCGTTCAAGATGTGGCTTGAGATGAGCAATGTCATGCCATACTCTTTGCTCAATACTTGAAATAAGTTTCTGATTTCTTTAATTCCGATGGGATCAAGGCCATTAATCGGCTCATCCAAGATGAGCAAGTAGGGTTTGGTGAGAATGGCCCGCGCGATTCCAAGACGCTGCTTCATACCGAGGGAAAATGTTTTGACAGGTTTGCTGTCGATATTTTTTAAATTCACCATGTCCAGCACTTCCTGAATCTTGGCTTTATTGTGATATCCCATATACTCACAATGCAGATTTAAATTTTCTTTGGCTGTCAGATTTTCATAAAAAATCGGGTATTCGATCATGCTGCCTATTTTCCCGAGAATCTCGTATGATCGATTTGTCAGCTTATGCCCAAGGATATTGATTTCGCCGCTTGTCGGTTTCACGAGGCTCGTCAGCATCTTAATGATGGTCGTTTTTCCGGCTCCGTTCGGGCCGAGAAAACCGTATATTTCTCCCTTTCGTATATGCATGCTTACATTTGAAACAACTTCTTGACCTTTGAATGTCTTGGTAAGCCCGCTTGTTTGTACGATGTAAGTCAACTCTGTTTCTCCTTTCCTGTCTCTGCTATGTGTCTATTGTAGCGATGGACGCTGTCTTTTTTATTTCTTGTTTCTTAAGAAATTCTTACGTTTGCTAATAGGTCATTCGTTTTAACGTAATGGAAAACACTGTCCGTTCATGCGGCTTGCTTTGGAGAGAGATGTTCCCTCCCATTTTCTCAATGAGCCTTTTTGTAATTGTTAAACCGAGCCCGCTTCCCTGGAACGCTTTATTTCTCGATTCCTCAAGGGTATACAGTCTTTCAAACACCCGCTGCTGATCGTACTCACTAATTCCTTTCCCACGGTCCCATACCGTAATGACAATCCACGTCTCATCATATGTAAGGGACAATCCGATCAGCTTTCCGTCTGCACCATATTGAATCGCATTTGATAAAAGGTTTTGCAAAATCCGGTCAAGCGCTTCTTCATTTCCATGTGCATAAACCGGGGTATCCGGGATGTCGATGACAGCTTTAAAACCTTTTGCCTGAACGGCATCATAGTGTTGGAGAATGTTTTTTCTGCATATTTCGTTGATATGTATTTTAGTGAGCAGTATTTGCTTATCTTCCGATTCCAGCTTGGCCAAGTCAAAGAAAGAATTCATCAGCTGAATGATTTCGCCTGTTTTTTGATAAAGCTTCTCCAGCAGTCTTTCACGCTCCTCTTCCGCCATGTCTGAATCATTTTGGATCGCCTCGATATACCCGAGCACGACGGTCAGCGGAGTTTCAGATCATGGGACATATTGGTCAGCATTCGTTTCATTGACTGCTCCGTTTTTGCAAAACGGGCTGTTATGTGCTGATGCTCCTCAACAAACAGGTTAATTTGCACGAGCAGAGCCCGCAGTACTTTATCAGCCGTTCCTAATAAAATTTGATCAGCCTCATGCTCATTTAGCATCACACTGAGCTTTTCCGTGATGTACTTCAAGTTTCGATCCCGTTGTCTTTTCATTTTATATTGAACGATATTGAGAGACGCCAAAATTATCAGAATGCCAATCCATAACATTGTCATCCTAAAACTCTCCTAATTTATAGCCGATGCCCCAAAGCGTTTTAATATATTGCGGGGAGGAAGGATCATCCTCTATCTTTTCTCTCAAGCGCCTCATATGAACGTTAATAATATTTTGATCGCCAAAATAATCATCATTCCAAACCGAACGATAGATTTGTTCTTTTGTAAACACTTTTTTAGGGTTTGTCACAAACAAAGTCAGCATTTTCCATTCCGTCGATGTCAGCTGAAGCGGTTCACCATTTTTTTGTACGGATACATTTTCTATATCAACCGTAAGCTCGTGAACACGTAATATTTTTTGATTTGCCGGTTCACTGACGGAATATTGCGTTGCCCGCCGAATGGCGGCTTTTATTCTTGCGGTCAGTTCGATCATCGAAAACGGCTTGGCAATATAATCATCCGCACCAAAGCCCAGCCCCAGCGCTTTATCGACATCCCCGTCTTTTGCGGAAATCATTAAAACCGGAACTTTGCTCTGTTCACGGATCATTTTCAGAAAATCCATTCCATTCAGCTTAGGAAGCATGATGTCGAGCAGAATCGCATCATAATTGCCTTGCTGAAACAAGCGAACGCCCTCTTCTCCGTCAAAAGCAAGCACGACCTCAAATCCTTCTTTTGTTAAATAATGATCGACCATTTCACTGATCGAATGATCATCTTCAATAAGCAATATGTGCTGCATCTTGTTCACCCATCCTTTTCAACATAAAAACACACGTGCAATTACACTCATTGTAATTGAAAAACGTGTGTTTTTTACAAAAATTATTCATATTTCTAGTTGAAACCTATTGTATCTCCGGATCTTTTGGCCGATACCAATCTACTTTCCCACTAGCACGGATCAAGTCACAGGCGCTGGGTTGAATAAACACAAGTCATTGGAGAGTCCCCAATGTTCCGCCCATGTTTTCCTTCCGCTTGCGACGTCAAGTATCGTCCGGAAGATTTCCCAGCCGACTTCCTCTATTGAAGCTTCGCCTGTAGCGATCCTTCCGGCATTGACGTCGATCAAGTCGTGCCAATCTTCTGATAATGACTGCCGGGTCGCCACTTTCAAAACCGGAGCCATTTCAAGGCCGTACGGCGTTCCCCTTCCGGTTGTAAATACCTGCAAATGCATGCCAGAAGCCAATTGCAGGGTGCCGCATACAAAATCGCTTGCAGGTGTCGCCGCAAAAATGAGTCCTTTCTGTACAGCCCTTTCACCGGGCGCAAGTACGGCACTGATCGGGCTGCTTCCCGACTTCGCGATCGACCCGAGCGATTTCTCGACCACGTTTGCCAGTCCGCCTTTTTTGTTTCCCGGCGACGGATTGGCGCTTCGGTCTGATTCGCCTCTTTCCAGATAGCGGTCATACCAAGCCATTTCCCGAATCAGGGCGCGGCCGACTTCTTCATTGACAGCGCGCGGTGTTAGGAGATGAACGGCATCGCGGACTTCGGTGACTTCCGAAAATAAAACCGTGGCCCCTGCCCGGACAAGTAAGTCGGCCGCATATCCGGACGCAGGGTTTGCGGTCACTCCTGAAAAGGCGTCGCTGCCTCCGCACTGTAGGCCGATCACCAGGTCTGAAGCGGGACATGTCATCCGCTTCCGTTCATTCAGCCTTTTTAAGCGCTCTTCGGCCATTTCCATAATCGATTGTATCATTTGCTGAAACCCTTGCCGTTCCTGCAGTGAAAGAATGTTTTCAGCGTCTCCTTCCGGCTCTATCTTCGTCGGAAGGAGCTTCTCGCAGCCGAGTCCGATCACCATCGCTTCACCGCCGAAATTAGGGTGCCTGGCGATATTTTGAATCGTTCGGATCGGGATTTTGGCTTCCGGCGCATTAATCGCCACGCCGCAGCCGTACTGATGATTTAATGCAGCGACACCGTCAACGTTCGGATATTTTGGGAGCAGTTCCTCTTTAATTCGTTTCACTGCGTAATCGAGAACGCCTGCGACGCATTGAACGCTTGTCATAATGCCAAGCACGTTTCTCGTGCCGACGCTCCCGTCTTCATTCCGGTATCCTTCAAATGTATACCCCTCAAGAAGGGGAGCGGGTTTTGGAACTTTGTTGGCGATGGGCAGTTCATCGAGCGGCGGAGCTTCCGGAAGCATGATATGCGACTCGGAAATCCACCCGCCTTTTTCGATCGGTTTGACGGCATAGCCGATAATTTCGCCGTAGCGAATAACGGCACCGCCCTGTGTGATGTCTGTTAAAGCCACTTTATGCCCTTGAGGAATCCGCTCTTGCAGCTTAAGCCCGCAAGGAAACACCGTCCCTTGCGGCAGTCCGCCGGCATTGGCGATGATTGCGGCATTGTCTTTTTCGTTCACCTTAATGTACAACGGGGTTTCAGTTTGATTGACAAGCATAAGGATTGATCAACTCCCCTTTTCGATCAGCGCCTTTCCGCGGCCCTTCTCCCGCCGCGGCACATGTTAGAAAGCGCTGTCAAACAACTTAATGATTGTTTTTTTCATCACGAAGACCATTCAGTATTTTGTCACGTACAAATTTTAAATGCTCATACATATGGTGATAGGCTTGATATGGGTCCCTTTGTTGAAGGGCTTTCAAAATATTCGTATGATATTCGACAGTCCGGTCCCTTTCCCTATATGGAATCTGGCTGTCGATTTTGGCGTGTGTGATCAAGAGCGATTGAATCATCCCTTCAAGCACCGGGTTGTTCGCGCTCAAAGCGATAATCCGGTGAAATTCCTTATCCGCTTCTCCATAATGATTATCCGTGCTGTTTGCTATAATATCGATCGTTTCCTGAAGCCTTTCGAGCTGACTGTCATTGATCTTTTCTGCGGCGATCGTGACAAGCCCGAGCTCCAGCGCCATCCTCGCTTCAATAATGGCCGGCAAATTATCGACTGCCAAAGCCAGCATGACAGAAAACGGCTGAATGCCGATTTTATCATTAAAATATGTGCCGTCCCGGGTTTTTCTTTTGATAATTCCGAGCGTTTCGAGCGATATTAAAGCTTCGCGGAGAACGGGTCTGCTGACATTCAGCTTTTCCATGAGCTCAATCTCCGTCGGCAGTTTGTCCCCCGGTTTCAACTGGCCGCTTGATAATAAATGGACGATTCGTTCAACAACCTGTTTTGCCAAAGTCTTGCGATTGACTGATTCGACCTGCAATGTTTCCATATCTTCTTCCACGACTGTGGGCCCCCTTTCAGTTGTTCATATTGTAAGACAAAATATCGCGTATGACAATGTCGGCTAGGGGCCTCTCAAACCGCTGTTTCCGCAATTATCGAACAAGACAAGGACGTTTAGGGTCGAAACGCCAATTTTCAATCAAAAACTGCATGGCAGCGGCATCATTGCGCTCGCCTGCTGTCATTTTCTCATATAGTTCATTTGCTTTTTCCACCCGTTCCATGTCGATTTCAATGCCGAGCCCAGGCTGATCAGGAACTTGGACATATCCGTCAGCAATTGAAAAAGGCTGTTTTGTGAGACGCTGTCCATCCTGCCATATCCAATGCGTATCAATCGCCGTGATATCGCCCGGAGCTGCTGCGGCAACGTGGGTGAACATGGCCAGTGAGACGTCAAAATGGTTATTGGAGTGAGAGCCCCATATCAGCCCCCATTCATGGCACATTTGAGCAACGCGGACGGATCCCTGCATCGTCCAAAAATGCGGATCTGCCAGCGGTATATCAACGGCGTGCAGCTGTATCGCATGCCCCATTTGCCGCCAGTCTGTCGCAATCATATTCGTCGCTGTCGGAATGCCTGTCGCACGGCGGAATTCGGCCATGATTTCCCGGCCTGAGTATCCGGCTTCCGCTCCGCAAGGGTCTTCCGCGTAGGCAAGTACATCCCGCTTTCCCTTACAAAGCGCAATCGCTTCCTCCAATGACCACGCCCCATTCGGGTCAAGGGTGATTCTCGCCTTAGGAAACCGCTTCGCTAAAGCGGATGCCGCCTCGATTTCTTCTTCTCCGGAAAGGACGCCGCCTTTTAATTTAAAATCGTGAAATCCGTATCGTTCTCGGGCTGCCTCCGCAAGACGGACGATCGCCTCGGGAGTCAACGCTTCTTCACGGCGGAGATGGAACCAGTCGTCATTTGCCTCTTGTTCACTGATATAGGGAAGCGTCGTGCGCTTTCGGTCCCCGATGTAAAACAAATAGCCGAGCATCTTCACTTTATCCCGCTGCTGGCCTTCCCCCAAGAGCGCCGCCACAGGGACGCCGAGAAATTTTCCGAGCAAATCGAGCAAAGCTGCTTCCAATGCGGTCACAGCGTGTATCGTCGTCCGCTGGTCAAAGGTCTGCACCCCGCGTCCTCCGGCATCCCTGTCTTTAAACCGGCGCCTGACGGACTGCAAAATCGATTGAACAGCGCCGAGCGGCTGATCGATGACGAGCGGCTTCGCCTGCTCCAGCGTCTGGCGGATCCGCTCGCCGCCCGGCACTTCGCCGACGCCGAGAGCGCCTGATGAATCCTTTAAAATCACGATATTCCGTGTGAAAAAGGGGCCGTGAGCTCCGCTCAAATTCAAAAGCATGCTGTCCCGCCCTGCCACGGGTATAACCCGCATGTCGGCAATAGACGGTGTTTGCGATGCTTTCTCCTCTTTTACATGCTGATGGATGTTTGTATTCATATCGATTTAGCCTCCCTCTTATTAAAGCGCTTACATTTCACATGGATAAAGTGGTGTCCGCAGGGTCTTTCTCTTTCTGCAGTTCGATGCGCTTGATCGGCCCGACGAGAAACAAATAGCTTAATACCGCGGCAATCGCGTTGGCTCCGACAAACACAAGCGCTCCGTTAAATGAGCCTGTCGCATTCACGATATATCCGATGATGATGGGCGTCGTGATGGACGCAATGTTTCCAAAGGTGTTGAAGATGCCGCCGCTCAAGCCGGCACACTCCTTTGGCGAGGTATCTGACACAACCGCCCAGCCCAGCGCGCCGAATCCTTTTCCGAAAAAGGCAAGCGACATGATGGAAACGACCAGCCAGGACGAATCTGCATAGTTGCATATGATCATTGAGCAGGACATCAGCATGCCGAGGATGATCGGCGTTTTTCTGGCAACCGTTATGGAGCAGCCCTTTTTCAAAAGGAAGTCTGACACGAACCCGCCCAGCAATCCTCCTAAAAATCCGCAGATTGCAGGAAGCGATGCGACAAAACCCGCTTCAAGGATCGACATGCCGCGCGCCTGAACAAGATAGACCGGAAACCATGTCAGAAAGAAATAGGTCAGCGTTGTGATGCAGTATTGGGCGATATACACCCCGAGCAGCATCCGGCTTCTTAAAAGCTGCTTAATATAAGGCCATTGCGACTCCTTTTCTTTTTTTTCCGCGTTCTTTCTCTCATCCATCGAGACAAGCGCGCCGCCTTCTTCGATGTACGCCAGTTCGGCGGCGTTTATTCTCGGGTGTTTTTTCGGTTCGTAAATCGTTTTCAGCCAAATGAACGACATCGCGATCCCCAGTGCACCCATAATGACAAAAACCGTATGCCAGCTGAAAGAGTGGGCGAGCCACCCCATCAGCGGTGAAAAAATGACGAGTGCGAAGTACTGCGCCGAGTTGAAGATCGCCGAAGCTGTTCCGCGTTCAGAACTTGGAAACCAGGAAGCCACCACCCGGCCGTTGCCGGGGAAGGACGGGGCTTCTGACAGACCGACGAGAAATCTGAGCGCAAATAAAAGGATTACGGCCGTTCCCGCGGCGAAAAAGCCAAGCGCACCCTGCAAAAGGGTAAACAATGACCAAAAGAAGATGCTGGCGGCGATGACGATTTTCGACCCAAAACGGTCGAGCAGCCAGCCTCCGGGGATTTGGCCGACAACATACGCCCAGCCAAATGCGGAAAAGACATACCCCATCGCCACCGAACTCAGCCCAAGCTCATGCTGCACAGAATCGCCGACGATCGAAAGTGTCGCACGGTCGGCATAATTAATGGATGTGACGAGAAACAGCATAGACACGACAAACCAGCGGACAGAACTTCTTTTCCCCGCGGTATCGGGGGAGGCTGCACGATTTTTTTTCATAGCATCTTCTCCTTTATTCATTTGTACCGAAACGACTGACTTACGGTTTGACAAATACGGTTTTCACGGCTGTAAAAAATTCTTTGGCTGCCTCCCCCTGTTCCCGTGAATGCGAGCTCGATTGTTTAACGCCTCCGAATGGCGCCTGCAGTTCGACACCGGCGCTTTCGGCGTTGACGCGAATGAGCCCCGCTTCGATTTCATCTGTGAATGACAGCATCCGCCTAATGTTTTGCGTAAAAATGGAGGCGCTCAGGCCAAATTTGACGTCATTTGCCGTCTCCAACGCTTCCTCAAGTGTATCCGCCTTGATTAAAGCGATGACCGGGCCGAAAATTTCTTCTTGGGCAATCGTCATGCCGGAAGTGACGTTGTCAAAAATGGCCGGCCTGATATAATAGCCGTTTTCGTATTTTCCATCTGCCAGCCTCTCACCGCCGAAAATGAGGTCCGCGCCTTCTTGCTTTCCTTTTGCAATATAGGACAGGCAGTTGTCAAGCTGCTGTTTGTTCGCAATCGGCCCCATCCAGACATCTTCTTTTAAGCTGTCGCCGATTGTAATCTCTTTTGTCTGTTGAAGCAGCTTTTCTTTAAAACGGTCATAAACACCATTTAAGACGATGACGCGGCTTGTCGCTGTACACTTTTGGCCTGTCGACCTGAACGCTCCGCTGATGACCGCTTCAACCGCAATATCAAGGTCGGCGTCATCCGCTACGATCACCGGGTTTTTGCCGCCCATCTCAAGCTGGTACTTCGCCCCTCTTTCAAACGCCGTCCGGCCGATGATTTTTCCTGTTTGATTCGATCCTGTGAACGTAATTCCGTTCACATCCGGGTGCTCGGCAAGCCTTTGGCCGGCCGATGATCCCGGTCCTGTCACCGCATTGACCACGCCTGAGGGAATCCCTGCTTCTTCAAAGCACGATATAACCTTAAGGCAGGTGACTGCGGTTTCCGTAGCCGGCTTAATGACAACCGTATTTCCATAAATAAGAGCAGGCGCCATTTTCCAAATCGGGATGGCAACAGGGAAATTCCACGGTGAGATGACGCCGACGACGCCGAGCGGCACCCTGTCTGTGTACATAAAAGCGGATGAATCGGTCGACGGAATCACATCACCTGTTTTCCGCAGCCCCTCTCCGGCATAGTATCTGAGAATCGCGATTCCCCGCGCTGTTTCGCCTTTTGCTTCAGGCAGTGTTTTGCCCATTTCACGCGTCGCACATTCGGCAATTTCATCGAGGCGCTGTTCCATGATGTCAGCGGCCTTGTAAAGGAATTGACCGCGCTCCGCGCCCGACAGCTTTCTCCACGCCTTTTTGGCCTGCTTGGCCGCTTCAACTGCCCGGTCTACATCCTCAATCGAAGATTTTTGCACAAGCCCGACGATATCCCGTGTATCTGCCGGATTCAAGCTCTGTTCCATCCCGCCCGATTCAGCCTTCACCCAGCGGCCGTTGATAAAGTTGAAATACGTTTTACTTTCAGCTGCAACAGACATCTTCAAGTTCCTCCTTTTTGTTTATAGGGCAGCGGTCGTTTTCGGATAACGCGCCATCGCGTTTTTCAGAATGTTTTCGAGCTGCCGGCAATGTTCTTTTTCCACCGGAACGATCGGCGGTCTCGCCGTGTTTTTCACATGAAGCCCCATGATTTCCATGCCGGCTTTGATCAAGGACACGGCATAGCCTTTCCGAAGTTTGCGGATCTCGTTGATCGGTATGATGACTTGCTCATAAATCTCTTTGACAAGCCGGTCATTGCCGTTTAATAATGCCTCGTAAAACATTCTGGAAATATGGGGAATATAATTGGATATCGCCGAAGAATATGATGTAAAGCCAATCGGAGCATAGGCCGGCATCGTGACTTCAGCCATCGGCATTCCGTTGAGCCAGCCCAGCCTGTCACCTATCGTATATGACAAACTGATATTCAACGCCATATCCCCTATGCCGTCTTTAAGTCCGACAAGCTGCTCGAGATCGGTCAGCCGCTGAATCTGTTCAAGCGTCAAAACCGCATTGTCTCGCTGATAAATGATTGCGTTTAAATCCGTGCTTTCAATGATTGTTTTCGTGTATTGATAGAGGCCTTCCTGCTCTCCGTGTATCAAGTACGGCGGGAGAATCAGATAGCCGTCGGCCCCTTTTTCCTCGGAAATCCGCGCCCATTCCAAAGCGGTGCTTAAGTTGCCGCCCACTCCTGTGTAAACAGGCACCTTCCCGTCCGCAGCCGAAACGGCGATTTCGACCATTTGCTCATATTCCTTTGTGCTGAGAGATTGAAACTCTCCTGAGCCGCAAGCGATAAAAACCGCCTCAAGCCCTTCATCCAATAAAAAGCGGATGTTTTCGTAAAGTGCTTCTTCCTCCAGTTTTCCTTCCCTGTTGAAGGGCGCCACCGGAAAACCCAATATGCCTTCCGGCGCCTTCCGTAAATGACTCATCTCCGTCATCCCCCTGTCGTTCATTTTCCGAGAAAGCGTTGTCATTCTGTTGAAATACGATGTCTCTGTTTTAGTAAATCCCTCCATTCATCTTTTTGTTTAATTGTAAGACAAATAAACAAATTGTCAATATCATTATTTTCTGATTTTTTCATTTCAGGCAAAAAAAAAAGAGACTGAAGACACAGTCCGTCTTCAGCCTTGGGCCTCAGCCCCTTGTTGTGCGGCGGTTTTTTTCCGGTAGATAAATGCCGATAAAGAGATGCTCAATTCGTATAATACAAGGAGCGGGACGATCACCAGCACATCTGAGATGAAATCGGGCGGCGTGATCACAACCGATACGACAATCAGCGCAAAATAAGAAATTTTTCTCATTTTACTGAGCTTGGCCGGATTTAAAATCCCGAGGCTCGTTAAAAACATCACGATGAGGGGCATTTCAAACAAAAACCCGAATGGCAGTGTGAGGTTCATCATAAAGCGAAAATAATGCTCCGCCGTAAACATCGTTTGAAAATGGCCGGCGGACAGGCCGATCAAAAACTGAAGAACGAGCGGAAAGAGTACAAAATAACCGAATACAATCCCCAAAATAAAAAAAATGAACAGCCCCGGAATATAAAATAATGCCGTCCTCCGTTCGTGGTCGGTCAGCGCAGGCGCCACAAACCGCCATGTCTGAAAAGCAGCCACCGGTATGGTGGCTGCGATCGCCAGCACCCCCGCAATCATCATATAAACCCAAAGAATATCCCCCGGCCCCAGTACAGCAAGCTTTTCATCAAGGTCTCTGATCAGCCAGTCATAGATGTCCTGAACAAACAAGAAGCCGGTGATGAGAAACAGAATAAACGTAAGAAGCGTTTTAATGATTCGCTGGCGCAGCTCTTCAAGATGGGCAATCAAATGTGTTTCCCTTTTTTTCACCTTCGCCTTCCTCCCCTTCGCATGTTAAACAGAAAAAAGAACAGACGGGTTCACCCGCCCGCTCTATTGATCATCGTGCCGATGGATCGCTTTGCTTCTTCGCATCAGACCCCTGTCCGATCTCATTGTCATCGGCAGAGACTAAAGACTTTGTCGCGCTTTTGAATTCGGTCAGCGTTTTTCCAAAAGCCCGGCCGATTTCCGGGAGCTTTGAAGGCCCGAAAATGATCAGCGCAATTACCAGAACCAAGATGAGACCAGGAATACCGATATTTGAAAGCATTTGCTGTCATCCTTTCATTGATTACTGGGTTACTTTTTTCTCCTTTTGCTTCACTTGCTTCTGATGGGCCCTTGTATGTGCGAGGAAACGGTCTTCTTCTACTTCGTTTGACTTCTTCACGCCTCCAGGCACAATGTTGGAAGCGGTCCGTTTCAGCCCTGTGTAGTCTTTATGATAAACATAGGAAGCTCTTGTCGAAACCGCCGCACCCGGCTCTGTCACATACGGGACGACGCGGTAATCTGTCCGCCATTCTTCCGGGGTGACCGTACAGCGCACATAGCCGCGGTAATCATTGAAAAACTTTATATGAGGATTGTTCGATAAAATCTTATCCGTATCCGCTCTTTTATCAGCGCCGTTTCCTCCCGATGTAATCGACGTCCCGACGAACTCCACGCCAAAGATGTCCGATTTCGGATTGTCAAAATCAACGAGCAGATTATTTGCCCAGCTGGCATGCACATCACCGGTAAGGACGACGATGTTGTTCAGTTTTTGAGATTTGATGAAGTCGATCACCCGCTTGCGCTGAGCGGGATATCCGTCCCACGAATCCATGCTGTAAATCGGCGCCGCGCTTGTCCCAAAGTTCCACTGCGCAAAGAAAATCTGCTGTGCGATAATGTTCCAGTGCGCCTCGGAGCGACTCAGATTGTCAAACAGCCAAGCCTCCTGCTCCGCTCCAAGCAGCGTCCGCTTCGGATCATTCGATTCATCAGAAGGCGGCTTATTGCCATCGCCGTTAGCCTGGTCATCGCGATACTGACGGGTATCCAGCACGCTAATGTCAGCTAAATTGCCGTAGGAAAAATTCCGGTACAATTGCATATCAGGACCGTTCGGCAAGGATTGGCGGCGGAGCGGCATATGCTCGTAATAAGCTTGGTATGCGGCGGCGCGCCGTTTAATAAACGCTTCAACTGACTGGCCTTTTTCCGGGATGACATTCGCATAGTTGTTCTCCACTTCATGGTCGTCCCATGTGACAACCCACGGGAAGGCGGCATGCGCAGCTTTCAGGTTTGCATCTGAACGGTATTGGGCATGACGGTTTCGGTAATCGAGCAGTGACATGATTTCAGGACCGCTGTGTGTTCTGACATTTCCTGTTTTCGAAACATATTCATTCGGACCGTACTCATAAATATAGTCGCCGAGATGAAAAACAAGATCGAGCTTTTCCTTTGCCATATGCTGATAGGCGGTATAATAGCCGTGTTCGTACTGCTGGCATGAAGCAAAAGCGAATGTGAATTTAGCAACATCTGCCCCGGGCGCCGGAAGCGTCTTTGTCTTGCCGACAGGACTCAGCTGGTTGCCGCATTTAAAGCGGTAATAGTATACATGATTCGGTTTCAGCCCGGATACCTCGGCATGTACCGAATGTGCAAGGTGAGGTGTTGCTTTTTCGGTTCCCCGTTTGACGACACGGCGGAAGCGTTCGTCTTCTGCGAGCTCCCATTTCACGGATACAGCTTCATTTGGCATCCCGCCCCCGTTTAGCGGATCGGGCGCCAGCCTTGTCCACAATACGACGCTGTCAGAAAGCGGATCTCCCGATGCAACGCCAAGTGTAAACGGATATTCGGAGAACCTCGGTGCTGCATTGACTTCCATTGCCCCCATCGATTGCGCGATCGCAAGTCCGAGCGAAAGCCCGGCTATTTTGCCGGCCCCTTGAATAAAGCGGCGGCGGTCAAACGTATTGTCCTTGAGGCTTTCCTCGCTCAGTTTTTTCATCCATTCCTCCAGCGGTCCTTCATGTGTCATTCGTATTACCCCTCTCTATACAAATGATTGATCGGGTTCTATTATAGGCAGAATTTATTAACGTTCTGTAAAGTATTGCAAATAGGAGAAGAAACGCGATACATGGTCGATCAAGTCACTCCGCCAGTATATATGTCGAATTTTGTCGCAAATCAATCCAATCGCCTATGATTTCGACAAAAACCCGGTCGTTTCCCGCAGACCGATTCTCCCGTTTTTCTTCACATTATCTTTAAAGAGAGAAAACAAAAAAGCCCACACCATTGCCAGACAATGATATGAGCTTGATCACCAAGTGACTTTATGTAAGACGATGTTTTAACAAAATGTATTGCAATGTTTTTTTATTTGCTTTCCATGTTTAAGGCTTTCACTACCACTTTTGTTGCCTCTGCAATAAGCTTATCATCATACTTGGCATCCTTTTTATCCCGGCTGGATAATACTGCGAGAACTACAGGATCTCCTTTTGGCGGCCAAATGATGGCAATGTCGTTCCGGGTTCCATATGATCCCGCTCCAGTTTTATCAGCCACTTCCCAGCCTTCCGGCACACCGGCGCGGATTAAGGCGTCCCCGGTGGTATTTCGTTTCATCCAATCGATTAAAAGCTCGCGTTTTTCACTTGGAAGTTTATCTTCAAGAGCAAAAGCTTGAAGGCTTGTCGCAAGTGCTCTTGCTGTACTGGTATCCTGAGTTTCTCCCGGATTCACTTCATTTAACTCCGGTTCGAATCGTTCAGGATTTGTAACCTCATCACCAATCTTCCTCAGTTCCTTTTTCAAACTTTCAGGTCCGCCAATTTGTTTAAGAATGAGGTTCTGTGCCGTATTGTCACTATATCGAAGCGAAGCATCCGCAAGCTCTTTAAGCGTCATTCCCGTATCAACATGCTTTTCCGTAATCGGGTTGTAGTTTACAAGATCATCACGTGTATATGTTATTCTCTGGTTCAGATCTTCTATTGATTTCTGTTGTAAAAGCACGCCTACGGTTAAAGCCTTAATCGTCGATGCAAAAGCGAAGCGCTCATCCGGCCGATACGTTACCGTTCGGTTTGTACCAGTATCTAATGCAAAGATCCCGAGTTTTGCATCAAATTGCTCCTCGAGTTTTGCAAAATCATCTTTCATCTCCGTCTTTTCATCTTTCTCGGCAGAATGTGAGGCATTCGAGTGATTGCTGCCGCATCCTGCAAGTGCGACGCAAGAGAAAAGCAACACAGCTGCAACTTTTTTCAGTTTTAAAGTACTGAACCATAATTTCATCAAAATCGTCTCCCTCCGTATGAATATTTGATTGATCGTGACTAGCTGTGCTAATCAAGAGGCATTTCAACTAAGGCTGGCAACATTCGTGAAAACCCCTTGCACCTGAAAACACGGACGGCCAACTCAAACATCAAATCTTACAAGTGTAGTCTTTTGAAGTATTACATACGTAAGTTTTAAATGCAACCGTTTTTTTGGAAGGAATAAAAAACGAAAAGGTCATGAGGGGAATGGCCATGAATGCCGACAGAATGATGACCTCGTTTAAACCGGTGACAAATGAATGGCTGGGGGCATCATCTTCGAGTGATGGAATAAAAAAAGGAAAAAAACATTTTATGTCACTCCAGTTAAATTGACTTCTTAACATGGCAAACCTATAATGAAAGTATTACATTTGTAAGTATAGGATGATGGAAATGAAAAAAATACCTCAAATCTCTGATGCGGAATTAGAAGTGATGAAAGTCATCTGGAAGCATTCTTCGATCAATACCAATGAGGTGATTAAAGAGTTGTCCAAAACCAGTACATGGAGCCCTAAAACCATCCAAACCATGCTGCTGCGCCTCATTAAAAAAGGAGCATTAAACCACCATAAAGAAGGCCGGGTTTTCGTTTATACGCCAAATATAGACGAAAATGATTATATAGAAGTGAAAAGTCACAGTTTTTTAAACCGGTTTTACAATGGCACTCTTAATTCGATGGTATTAAACTTTTTGGAGAATGATCAGCTGTCAGGTGAAGAAATTAATGAGTTGTATCAAATACTAGAAGAACATAAGAACAGAAAGAAGGAATGAAATGAGCAGTTCTTTCTTTATTCCCTTTTTGGTTAGTCAAATTCTATTGTCTCTGTTTTTTTCTCTCATCATACTCATAAAAAAACTGCTGAAGGCTCAAATCACTGTAGGCACCCACTATCATCTTAGCGTGATTTCTCTTTTGGCATTGATCGCTCCTTTTCTCCCCTTTCATTATCTAAAAAGCAATCATTTTGACTGGATTCTGAATTTAGGAGGAGCTAGCTCAACGCTATCTCACACCCGTTCCACAGATAAGACGGCGGAAGCAATTGGCCAACATGCAAACTGGGTGCAGGATTTTTCGATGTCGATTGAACAATCGTCCTTCAAAATGATAGATTCAGCCTTTTTCGCAGTCTGGATATTGGGCATTGCTGTTATGCTTATCGCTACTCTTTATAGCAATCGAAAAATCGGCAAAATAAAAAAGAGCCTGCAAATGGTTAACAACAAAGAGCTATTAACCCTTTTTCGTACATGTAAAGAGGAAATACGCTTTCATCAAAAAGTGATTTTAGGCTGTTCCCCATTGATAAAATCCCCCATAACATTTGGGGTTGTCCGTCCATATATTATCTTGCCAAAGGATATTTCAATGTTTTCTGCCGACGAGATGAAATGTCTTTTGCTTCATGAACTGTACCATTGTAAACGAAAAGATATGCTCATCAACTATTTTCTTTGCCTGTCCAAAATCGTCTATTGGTTTAATCCTCTCGTGTGGTATTTATCAAAGGAAGCAAAAACAGAGATGGAGATTTCTTGCGACTTTGCCGTATTAAAAACGCTTGATAAAAAATTGCATCTCAAATATGGCGAGGTGATTTTAAAATTCACTTCACTTAAGCAAAGAACGTCATCTTTGGTAGCCGCTTCTGAATTCAGCAGCTCATACAAACATATCAAAAGGCGGATTGTCACAGTTGTCAACTTCAAGGCGGCATCACCTTTGCTAAAGGTGAAAAGCGCCTTAGTGTTCGCCCTTGTTCTTGGAATCATTCTAGCCGGCACTCCTTCTGTATCTATATTGGCTATGCAAAGAGATACGCACTTTTTATCTGGTGCAAATGTAGAATACGAAGATGACAGCACCTTTTTTGATGGCTTCTCAGGAGGTTTTGTCCTGTTTGATTCTAACAGGAAAAGGTATACAATATACAATAGGAAAGAAAGCACCGCCAGATTCGCACCTGCTTCTACATACAAGGTGTTCAGCGCATTGCTCGCACTGGAATCCGGGATCATCACGAAGAACAATTCTCAAATGACGTGGGACGGTACTCAATATCCGTATAAAGAATGGAATCAAGACCAGGATTTATTCTCTGCGATGAGCAGCTCCGCAACATGGTATTTTCAAAAACTGGACCGGCAAATTGGAGAGGATCATTTGCGTCGCTATCTCAAATCTATCCATTATGGAAATGAGGATTTCTCAGGTCCGGCGAATTATTGGCTGGATGGCTCTCTTCAAATTTCCCCTCTTGAACAGGTTAATATGTTAAAAAAGTTTTATGATAACGAATTTGATTTTAAACAGTCTAATATTCAAACTGTGAAAGATTCGATACGTTTAGAAGAATCAAATGGCAGAATTCTATCCGGTAAAACCGGGACTTCAGTTATCAACGGAGAACTTCATGCCGGCTGGTTTGTCGGATATGTAGAAACTGCCGAAAATACTTTTTTCTTTGCTGTTCATATTCAAGGTGAAAAACGGGCTGCCGGAAGCACTGCTGCCGAGATTGCACTTTCCATCTTGGATAAAAAAGGGATTTATCCATCCGCTTCCCGATAACAGTTTTGCATTTTATCCTATGAACATGAATAATGCGCAGATAGATGAATGGTTCTTTCACCTTCCTAAATAAAACGGAACTTGGAGGCAAGATCATGGAAACCCTTTATACAGAAAGATTGACTTTGAGAAAGATGGAATTGGAGGATGCAGATGTCCTCTGTCAATACTGGTCAGACCCGGAAGTCACAAAATATATGAATATCGCGCCTTTTACAGACGTCTCACAAGCGCGGGACATGATCCAAATGATCAATGATTTAAGCCTTGAAGGGCAGGCAAACCGCTTTTCGATTATTGCAAAGGAAACGGGTGAAGTCATCGGGACATGCGGCTTTAATATGATCGACCAGGAAAACGGCAGAGCTGAAATCGGCTATGACTTAGGAAGAAATCATTGGGGAAAAGGCTTTGCTTCCGAAGCTGTCAAAAAACTGATCGACTACGGCTTTACAAGCTTGAACCTCAACCGAATCGAAGCGAAGGTAGAGCCCGAAAACACGCCTTCAATCAAACTTCTCAACTCGTTATCCTTTCAAAAGGAAGGACTGTTAAGAGAATACGAGAAAGCAAAAGGAAGACTGATTGACGTATACATGTTTTCACTGCTGAAAAGAGAATACGCTGGGTAACCGGCATGCAGAAGAGCTTCCTCACTTTAGAGGAAGCTCTTTTTAACCTCTTTTTCCAGCGCTTTCACTCAACCGCTTGGCTTCCAAAAAGAAAACCTGAATGAATTTTTTCGTGTTGACGCGGGCGGAGGGCAAGACGGCGGCAGAGTCTTTCTGCAGTTCTTTCATTTTTTTGCTGATGACGGTAAAGTCAAAAAACCGGGACGCATAGCTTTCAAACCGCGGATTTGAAAAGTCTGTTAAACCGAGTGATGCAAAATGGTTTAGCGAATGGCTGACCGCCCGCCGTATCCGCTGCTCAGACGCTTTAACCTCCCTGTTGATCTCTGCGGGTGAAGCAGCCGGTCCGAGCTTTTGCACGGCAATCTGATGAAAAATCTGTTTGAGCGGCGGAAAGTCCTTTTCATATAATGAGGTCTGTTCATCATCAAACAAATACTGAAGGATGGCGATTAAATCCTGGGATCCGCTCTCCCCGACGATTCCGAGTTCAGACAGGAGAAATTCGCCCGTTTCCTGAATGCTTTTTTCCCTAAAGCCGTTTTTCCCCCCGCCGCCGAGGCTCACAAGCCGGTTCAGCGAAGATTGTATGTCATGGATCGACCGTTCCAGCTCGATGCGCTCCTTGACTTTTTGAATGACATTCAAGATTTCAATGCGGTTAATCGGTTTATGTATATAATATTCGATCCCCAGGGAATAGGCTTCACCGATCATTTCCTTTGATTCCACCTGGGAGATCATGATGATCTTCCCTGAGAAAACGCCGTGCAAATGACGAACCGTTTCAATTCCGTCGCGGAGCGGCATTAAAAGATCGACAAATAAAATATCAATTTGCTGCAAATTCAGGACGTGTCCTTCCAAATCGCAGCCGTCTTCCGCTTCTCCGGCCACTTCACCCAAATCTTCGTCTTCAATGATTTGTTTTAAAATCGATCGCACAGCACGGTCATCATCTGCAATAAAAAAACGCACAGGCCTTCACCCTTTCTGAATCAATTGTTGAACCGGAAGTCTGATCGTAAACACAACACCGCTTGCATCATTCCGGAATCGAATGCTCCCTCCAAGCTCCTCGACAGTTTCCTTCACATAAGACAGACCGATTCCGGTTGAAGGAGTTCCGAATTCATCATATTTTGACGTGTATCCCGGCTCAAACACCACATCTCCGACTTTCTCGGGAATGCCCGGTCCGTCATCTTCCACGCGGCATTCCAGCATGTCATCGCCGCGCCTATAGAGGCTGAGTCTGATGGAGCCCTGCTTTTGAATCGCTTCCACCGCGTTCGCCATAATATTATTAATTACGGATAATACGGTATACACATGGTATTTCGGATGTTCTCCGTCTATCGAATAATGAAAGTCAATGTCTTTTTCGAGCGATTCAGCATACTTTCGATTTATGCCGGTCACAAGCCGGACCAGATCCTCTGCAGCCATGTAGTCTCTGAAGCTTTCTTTGGAAATTAATTTTGAAAGTCCGGCGAAAATGCGCTGATTGTCTTTTTTGACCTCATGGATTTCACCGGCGAGGCGCAGCACTTTCTGGCTGATCTGCCGGACGGAGGAATTGTTATCGCTCTGTCTATTTAAGAGCCTGTACAGCTGATAGGACTCGTTTGTAATCTCTTCAGTATTCTTCAACGTCTTTTTCAAATGAACGGTTTCTTCATATAAGTTTGAAACGATCATCAGCATGTGCTCATTTTGTTCGCGGATCTGCTTTTCCCGCGATTGCGTTTCATACAGCTTCATGACATTAAAAAAGCTCAGCACAATAAAGCTGTGGGAAAAAGCAATCGCCATCATGTCGCGGATTTTTCCCGGGGTGACGGTAGACTCGAACATCATATATTGAACGGCCAGTTCGGCTCCATCGGCAATCAGTTCGATTCCGAAGCCGAGAAACCCGATGTAGAGCGGGCGAAATTGAAATCGTTTCACTTTTGCCAAGTAGAATAGAAACGCATATGTGAAATAAAAGAAAAAAGTCGGATAATGGTAGTAAAAGGATGACAGCCAATCGATCTGCCCCGGCCCAAATCCATCAAGCAGCACACGAAATCCGACGACTGCCGCCCCCGTTAAAAAGCCGGACAGCACAGCCGGCACATTCCGCAGCAGCAGCAAAAGAAAGAAGAAAGTCGGAACCCCGAAGCTGACCCTGAAGGTCTCGTTCAGCGGATAAAACTTCAGCTCTCCTGCCAGCGGCACAGTTAACATCATCACCATTAAGATATAGCCGTCTTTTTTAACAAGCCGGGCCGCTTTTGTCATCACGCTTCCCCGATTTCCACCCATCATGCTGATCCTCCATTACAAACGTGTTGCTTTATTTTGGCGTTAATCGCACAATATCCGCAACTCCCATTTTACCCACAGTCGATTTGATTTTTAAATCAATCGGCTTATTTTTTAAATTTTTTTGTCGCTTTTTGTAGGTTTATGTAGGTTCCATTATAAATTGAATGTATATTTTCTCTATTTGAAAACGCTTATATTTTTCCGCAACTCACTCCCTTGTGCAATCCAAACCCCTTTTTCCCAGGAAAGAACAGGCTTTAAAACAACTTGTGCGGCACAGGCTTTTACCCCTTTGCCTTCTGCCGCCATGCTCAAATCACCGCTTTTAGAGCCTCGTATTTTTTCAGCAAACCTGCAGGCTTTAACAGGTCAGGATTGGAGGAATTTCGATGAATGAAGTATTGGAAGAACGCTATGACGCCCGCTTCTGGCAATCCCGCCTTGAAGATTTGGTCGAACATTACCGTCCTTTTTCCTCAAGCGGACGCAACGCCGAATACATTCCCGCTTTAGGAAAAATCGACTCTAACCAGCTCGGCATCTGTGTGATCGGCTCTGATCAAACGATGATCAAAGCAGGAAATTCGGACGTATCATTCACACTCCAGAGCATCTCGAAGGTGATCAGCTTTATCGCAGCGTGTTTGACGAAAGGGATTTCTTACGTATTAGACCGTGTTGATGTAGAACCGACGGGAGACGCGTTCAATTCAATCATCCGCCTTGAAATGCACAAGCCGGGAAAGCCGTTTAACCCGATGATCAACGCCGGAGCGCTGACCGTTTCGTCGATCCTTCCCGGTGAATCGGCACTGGGAAAAATGGAGTCGCTTCATGACGTCATTGAAAAAATGATTGGAAAACGGCTTGAGATCAATGAGGAAGTCTTTCGGTCAGAGTGGCAGACCGCCCATCGGAACAGAGCATTGGCCCATTATTTAAAGGAAACCGGCTTCCTCGAAGCAGACGTTGAAGAAACGCTTGAAGTCTATCTGAAACAATGCTCTATGGAAGGAAGCACTGAAGACATCGCCTTGATCGGCATGATTCTTGCAAATGACGGATACCATCCTTTCCGCCGTGAACATGTCATTCCGAAGGATGTCGCGCGGCTGACAAAAGCTTTAATGCTGACGTGCGGAATGTATAATGCATCAGGAAAATTCGCGGCCTTTGTCGGCATTCCGGCAAAAAGCGGCGTCTCCGGCGGAATCATGTGCGCGGTGCCCGCCAGCGTGAAAAGAGAACAGCCTTTTCAGCACGGATGCGGCATCGGCATCTATGGTCCGGCGATTGACGATTACGGAAACAGCATGACGGGCGGAATGCTTTTAAAACATATAGCCCGTGAATGGGATCTCAGTATTTTTTAAAATTACAAAAAAAGAGGTGAAAGCATGCAGCAATTCCTTCAAGAAGTCATTGGTGTCACAAATGATTTTCTTTGGTCAAAACTATTGATTATTATGCTTCTTGCTTCGGGACTGTTTTTTACTTTTAAATCTAAGTTCTTTCAAGTTCGCTTGCTGAAAGACATGTTCCGTGTTTTAAAGGAAGGAACGCCCGACAAAAACGG
Source organism: Bacillus sp. FSL R7-0646 (assembly GCF_037969865.1). Classification (NCBI taxonomy): domain Bacteria; kingdom Bacillati; phylum Bacillota; class Bacilli; order Caryophanales; family Bacillaceae; genus Bacillus; species Bacillus sp. FSL R7-0646. Next base: position 247,296 of record NZ_CP150217.1, on the reverse strand, counting down.
AATTTCGCCTTTTCAGGCTTTTTGCATCAGCATGGCCGCGAGAGTAGGAACAGGAAATATTACGGGGATTGCGATCGCCATTGCCTTGGGCGGACCCGGCGCTATCTTTTGGATGTGGATCATCGCCATCATCGGTTCGGCGTCAAGCTTTGTCGAAAGCACGCTGGCGCAAATTTATAAAATAAAGGATAAAGACGGCTTCCGCGGCGGCCCTGCTTACTATATGGAAAAGGGCTTGAAAAAACGCTGGATGGGCGCGGTTTTTGCCGTCTTGATCACATTGTCCTTCGGGATCGTGTTTAACGCGGTCCAGTCCAATACAATAACGGTCGCTTTTGAAAACTCGTTCGGGACAGACCGTCTCACACTGGGAATTATCATCACGATTGTTTTCGGCATCATTACATTCGGGGGAATCAAACGGATCGCCAAGCTGTCCGAATATATCGTCGTATGCCTGGCCGTCTTATATATCGGCGTCGCCGTTTTCGTCATGCTGATGAATATTACGAAACTGCCGGACGTCATCTCTTTGATTATCGGTCATGCGTTTGGCCTTGAACAAGCGGCGGGCGGAGCCATCGGCGCGGCCCTGATGAACGGGATCAAACGCGGCCTCTTCTCGAATGAAGCCGGGATGGGCAGCGCGCCGAATGCCGCAGCCGCAGCCACTACGAGCCACCCTGTCAAACAGGGCCTTGTCCAGGCTTTAGGAGTCTTTACGAGCACTTTGGTGATTTGTTCAAGCACGGCTTTTATCATTTTGTTTTCCGATGCGTATAAAGAGCCGGGGCTTAGCGGAATCGAGTTGACGCAAGCGTCGCTCAGCACGCACATCGGAACATGGGCCTCAGGCTTTCTCGCCATTATGGTGTTCCTGTTTTCTTTCAGCACCTTGATCGGAAACTACTACTACGGCGAGACGAATATCGAATTCCTGCACACGAACAAAGCATGGCTCTTCATTTACCGGATCTGTGTGCTTGCGATGGTCATCTTCGGATCGGTATCAAAAGTCCAGCTTGTGTGGGACCTCGCCGATTTGTTCATGGGCCTGATGGTCATCGTCAACCTGATTGCGATTTTCCTGCTGTCAAAAGTGGCATTTGCCGCCTTGAAAGACTATGTGAAACAGCGCAAAGCGGGCAAAGACCCGGTCTTTTATAAAGATGTCATTAAAAACCATGAAGGCATCGAATGCTGGGAGCACTCCGGCACCGAACAAAAATCCGAAAGAAAAAATGCGATATAACACGAAAAGCCGCCGGGTACGGCGGCTTTTTCACGTTCATTTTAAAACCGCTTCACGCCAAAAGGTATAAAACATTTTTCCTCTCGTATCCGTCATGTCTCCGAAGATTTACTTAACCTGCTTTGGCAGAAACGGGGTTCAGCCATGAATATGAAAAGAAGCCGGATAGGCCCGCTTGCGCTGACATTCGCAGCAATGGCGGCGGGGCTTGCTTCAAGAAAGACGGCCGATATGCTGCCGGACATCGTGAATGTATATTTAGGGGATGCGCTGTGGCTGATGATTTTCTTCGGCGCAGGCTTTCTGTTCAAAAACGCGAAGACGGCTTCCGCGGCGCTGATCGCGCTGGTGTTTTGTTTTTTGATCGAATGCAGCCAGCTGTATCACGCTCCATGGATTGACAATATCAGAGCCGCTCCGCTCGGAGGGCTCATTCTCGGTTATGGATTTTTGTGGAGCGATTTATTGGCTTATGTGCTCGGCGTTTCCGCAGGCGCCGAGGGCGAAATGCTGTTCCGCAAACGAAAAAGACAGCCGTAACGCCGTCTTTTTGGGGAATATTTACACACTTTGATTTTGAGTCTTTTTACGGTTTAAAACAAACATAGCAAGTCCGATAATAAGAAAGATGGGTCCAATGAGTAAAGCACGATACAGACCGGCATTTCCTGTATTCGGCAGCGGGTTGCCTCCTGTTTTTTCGACATGTCCAGTGTCTCTATCCTTTTTGGCAGGAGGAGTTGCGGTATTTGTCTCTTCCTTATGATTCTCTACCGCATGCTTTACGATTTGCCCATCTTTTTTAGCTTCAAATTCGAATCTCTCCTCATTTAAAATAGATCCTCAGGGCAATCGTTTCCGTGTGTTTGTTAAAACGGGCGATCCCGTTTTCATCGGTTTTCCCAAAATTCCCGCACCAATTGATTAGTGAAACATACTCCATTGCTTTATTAGCCGTTGTCTCCTCCATATCCTCTTTTTTGGTTTCAGACCGCCGCCGCGCTTTTATTAAATAATATTCCCGTTTTTTAGGCAGACTACCTGAATAAAGGAGGCAGGTCATATGAAATTAAGCAGCAAACTCATCCTTGGATTAACGGTTTCATCACTCGCCGGCAAGTTTCTTGAAAAGTTGCTGATTCAAGATAATGTCAGCCCCAATATCACGGCGTCATTTAATCAAGAAGCAGATATTCCGGACATTGATGCGTCCTCTTACATCCATCATTTCGCCTCGGTCATCGGCAGTGTGGTCATCGGGCGCAACGTTTTCATCGGGCCTTTCTCTTCGATCAGAGGAGACGTGGGATTAAAAATCTTCATCAGCCATGACTGCAATATCCAGGACGGAGTTGTCTTGCACGGATTGAAAAACTATGAATACAACAGCCCTGTTACTGAACATTCCGTTTTTAAGGATCGTGAATCGTATTCCATTTACATAGGCGAGAAAGTGTCACTCGCCCCGCAATGTCAAATTTACGGCCCCGTTCGAATTGACAAAAATGTTTTTGTCGGGATGCAAAGCCTTGTTTTTGATGCCTATATCCAGGAGGATACGGTGATCGAACCGGGAGCAAAAATAATCGGTGTTACAATCCCCCCAAAACGATTTGTCTCGGCGGGTCGTGTGATTTCAAACCAGGAAGATGCCAACCGGCTGCCAGAAATAACCGATTCCTATCCATATCATGATCTCAACTCCAAAATGACATCCGTCAACCTTGAATTGGCAAAAGGCTACAAAAAGGAAGAAAGACAATGGAAACTGTGAAAGAAATTTTGGTTGTCTACGGGCGAATCATTACCATCCTTCCGCTTTTATTGGTTGTCACATTGTTCATGGGAAAACGCTCAATCGGAGAATTGCCTGTGTTTGATTTTTTAATCATTATTACATTGGGTGCCGTTGTCGGAGCGGACATAGCCGATCCGAAGATTGAACATTTGCATACCGCCGCTGCGGTGGCTGCGATTGCCCTATTGCAAAGACTCGCTTCAAATCTCATGATCAAATACCGAACGCTGGGACGTCTAATTACATTTGAACCGACCATCGTCATCAAAAACGGAACGTTTATCGTCGGCAATCTGAAACGAATCAAATATTCAGTGGATAATATTCTGCAAATGCTTCGGGAAAAAGACGTTTTCAATGTCAGCGACGTAGAAATGGCGTTTGTAGAGGCGAACGGAAATTTAACGGTATACAAAAAGCCAAATAAAATGGAAATCACAGCTGAAGATATGGGAATTCAAAAAAGCAGCGGCGAATTTTCATATCCGGTCATCGTTGACGGAAAAGTGTACACGTCTGTCCTTCAGCAATTGAATGTAACAGAAAGCTGGCTCAAAAACCAGCTGAAGAAGAAAGGGCTTGAACGAATGGATGAAATCTTTTTCGCTTCGGTTAATCAAAACCATGAACTGCATGTTTCGCTCGATAATCAAACGACGAAAATTGAGCCGGAGCTTTTGCATTAAAAAGCTCCGGCGTGTTTTAAATTCCGCCGGAACTGCCTTTTTTCATCCGCCGCTTTCGGGACAGAAATCGTTGTGAATCATATAATATTCGAACACCCGCTGCAGCCACTCTTCTTCTTCTTTTGTAAATGGTGAAGGAAATTTCTCTGCCAGCTGCCGCGATTCTATTGTCTCCATCTGTCCTAAAGCCGACAGCACGCCCTCTCCGACAAACTCCAAACTCGTCTTCATATACCGGTCTGCCATGTCCTGCACCTCGGGGTCATCAACCGGTTTTCCCATGAGCCGCTTGGCTTCCTTAGATAAACGAACATACTCTTGATCCAATTTGGCCATCTCTTCCTCTGATTTGCCGAATACATCATCGGCAAAACTTTTAGACACCTGCTGTTCAAGCCATTCGCGCTGCTCCTTCTCCGTCTGGATGCTGTTCAGCAGGCTCATGAAAACAGAACTGTCGATTTCCTCTTCCTCTTCCAGAAGACCGATCGTCCTGTCGATCGCTTTCAGCCCTGTTTCAATATGCTCCTTCCTCTCCTCCAGCACCCTTTTCTGCTCCTGCAGCGCCTCAATCAGACCAGCATCGAAGCATGCATCCTTCATGAAAGCGCGAATTTGTTCAAGGCTGTACCCCAGAAACTTAAAACATATGATCTTCTGCAAATCTTTCGCATCTCTGTCTGTGTAGAGACGGCGGCCGGTTCCCGTCTCTTTTTCAGGTTTCAACAGGCCGATTTCATCGTAATAATGGAGCGTCCGAATGGATGTCCCTGTCATTTCTGAGAAAACACCGATTGAATAATACTCATCTTTTTTCATAAGAGTCACCTCCAACTGACGATTCATATCCATCATAAAGCCTCACGCTGCTGGAGGTGCAAGCTTATTTGTTCAAAAATCGTACGATGCTGCGCAGATTCCTCAAAAGCAACTTCAGTTTTTAATCCGGAGCAGATTCGTCGATCAAGTTCTGCAAGTCTTTTTTTACAGTCCCCGCATCCGTTCCAATCACAATTTGAATATGATGCCGGTCAATTATGATCACACCGTGCGCCCCCAATCGCTTTAATTGGGCTTCATCCGCCAATGACGTGTCTTTTAATTTCAGTCGCAAACGGGTAATACAGTTTTCACAAGTGACGACATTCTCACGGCCGCCGATATACTTGAGAATACCTGCCGCCATAGACTGCTGCAGCCGGTCTCCTTCAGGTGTTTCCTGCTCCCTTCCGATCACCGGAACGTTTCGCTTTATAATCACAAAGTAAAACGTAACATAATAGAGCGCGAAAAAAGCAACGCCCACCAGTATGATCAATAATCCGCCGTCTGACAAATTAAGATTCAGCAAATAATCGATGGCGCCCGCTCCCCATGAGAAGCCGTGACGAATCCCCAGCAAACAGAGCACCGCTCCGGCAAGTCCCGTATAGACCGAGTGAAGAAAATACAATAAAGGCGAAGAAAATAAAAACGTGAATTCAACCGGTTCCGTAATCCCGGTGATCAGCGATGTGGCTGCTCCGGAAGACATGAGTGCTTTCGTTTCTTTTTTTCTCGTTCTGGCTGCATGCGCTATTGCCAAAGCGATCGCCGGAATGCCGAACATCATCGTGATAAAAAACCCGCCGAGAAAGTAGCCGGCTGTCGGGTCTCCATTCAAAAACCGTGCAATTTCCCCTGTCACCGCTTCTCCGGATGCCGTCTCATAGCGTCCAAGCCCAAAATATATATACGTATTCATGACATGGTGAAGTCCGAACGGAAGCAAAAACCGGTTCAGAAATCCGAACACAAAAACACCGAAAGCGCCAAGACCAACAAGCGACTGGCTAAAAGCGTCGATCGCCGCCTCTGCGTAAGGCCAGACGACCGAAAAAAACCCTGCCACCGGAATCGTCACCAATACGATCATTGTAATCGGAAACTTCTCTCCGCCAAAAAAAGAAAACATGCTTGGCAGTCTTGCATGTTGAAATTGATTATAAATGAAAGCCGCCATCAGGCCGGCGAGCACCCCGCCGAAGACGCTCATATCAAGGTCCGGATTCAAGATGCCGATCCCCTCTTTTAACACGGTTATCGCCAAATATCCTGTCAGCGCAGGAATCCCTTTATCTTTTGAACGGGCAAAGCCCATGGCGATGCCGATCGCGATCAGGACATCCATATTGTTCAAAATCACGCCTGACGCTTGAAAAAGAGGTATATCCAGCATATCCTCCGCAGAAAGCCGCAGCAGCAGCCCGGCGATCGGAAGAACGGTAATCGGAATCAGCAAAGACTTTCCAAGCAGCTGAAGTATATGTTTCATTCCGGCATTCTCCTTATGTCAAATTCCTAAATGATACAAGCTGGACATCCGCAAGCTTGTTCAAGCGGATGACAACGTCCGGATCGGTTAAAAACTCAAGTTCATCGACTCTTGGATAAGTATATGAAGAGTTCGTCAAAAGCTCCTTATCGAGGTATGCCGGGTGGGCCATGACCTCCACGGTATTATGTTTTTCAAACAGTTCAGAGACGGCTTCTTCACCCTTTAAGGCCGCTTCAAGGACAGGTGAGAAAGAGTCTGTCGTTTTCACTCCTTTTTCCGTTATTATGGCGCTCTCCATATTACGTCTGACAGGCAGGCGATACTCCTTGGCGAGCGACAAAAATACGTCAGAGATGCCCGGATAAGCATTGATGTGATGGTGGCTGTCCAAATGATCGGGTTCCAAGCCCATGTTGATGCATGTTTCAATCTGCGTTTTCCACTCGCGGTATAATTCATCGGCATCTATTGTAAAAGCACCTTGATAAAATGCGAGATTGCGAAAACTTCCCTTTGAATCGACAATCGTCCGGTGGTCAGACAAAAGCGGCCTTCCGCAGGTCAGCACCAAATGTACGCCGATCCCAAGTCCGGGCGATTCGCGAGCCAGCCGGGCCGCGTGACCAGCGCCCGGCATATTCGTCATAAAGGTCGCTGATGTTAAAATTCCGAGCTTATAGGCATCAATAATTCCGTAGTTCACACCTCTTGAATATCCAAAATCATCAGCATTGATAATCAGTTTTTTCATCGATCCGATACCCCTTATCTGTTTTTTTAAAAAAGTATGCGGCGGCATACGGTTTTACCCTAAATAGAAAACGACAAAAGTGACTGGTGAAAACTGATGATTGGTAGATTGACAAAAACCTCCCGAGTCTTTTAAACTATTTTTCATATATTTTAAAAAACTCTAAAAAAGGAGGCCGGGGTCTCGAACGACAGAGCCTCAACAATGAGATGACAAATCCGATCCGAACTTCTTTACAACAATTTCCTGTCATTATACTTGACGGCGCGATGGCCACCGAGCTTGAACGGTACGGCTGTGATTTGAACGATAGCCTGTGGTCTGCGAAAATTCTCATCGAAAACCCCGAGCTTATCAAACAAGTCCATCTGGATTATTTCCGTGCGGGCGCCGATTGCGCGATTACAGCCAGCTATCAGTCGACGGTTGAGGGTTTCACAAAACGCGGCCTTAGCGAACAAGAAGCGCTCCACCTCATCCGGGAGTCTGTCCGTCTTGCTGCAGAAGCACGCGATGAATTCTGGGCGGCTCCGGAAAACCGCGAAGGCCGGCCTAAACCGTTTGTAGCAGCTTCAGTAGGCCCTTACGGCGCCTTTTTAGCGGATGGTTCCGAATATCGGGGAAATTATGGCGTCACAGAAGATGAATTGGCCGATTTTCACAGGCGGAGAATGGGCGCTTTAATCGAAGCAGGCGCCGATATTTTGGCATGTGAGACAATACCGTGCCTTTCAGAAGCAAAAGCTATCGTTCATTTATTAAAAGAGTTCCCGGATACACATGCGTGGATCAGTTTCAGCGCTAAAGACGGACGCCATATCAGCGATGGTACGAAAGCCGGCGAATGCGCGAAGTGGCTCGATCAGCATGACCAGGTTGCGGCAGTAGGAGTAAACTGTACGCGGCTGGAGCATGTCTCTTCGCTCATCGGCGGCATCAAAAAGCATACAGCTAAACCGATTATCGTCTATCCAAATTCCGGTGAACAGTATGACCCGGAAACGAAAACATGGCATGGCGCGGCATGTAAAACTTCTTTCGGAGAAAGCGCCCGCAGCTGGTATAACCAAGGGGCACAGCTGATCGGCGGCTGCTGCAGAACAACGCCTGAGGACATCAAAGCCGTCGCCGCCTGGGCGAGAAAGCTGGAGGTATAATGGAACAGTCAAACACCAATCGCCAGAACTTTCAAAGAAAAATGCAAACGAGACACCTTATCATGCTTTCCTTAGGAGGCGTTATCGGCACGGGCCTTTTCTTAAGTTCCGGTTATACGATCTCACAGGCTGGTCCTGCCGGAACGATTCTAGCCTACTTGGCCGGGGCTCTGATCGTCTACCTTGTCATGCTCTGCCTCGGCGAATTATCGGTCGCCATGCCTGTCACCGGATCGTTTCATATGTACGCCTCCAGATTCATCGGGCCGGGCACCGGATTCACCGTCGCCTGGCTATACTGGCTGACCTGGGCTGTCGCGCTCGGTTCGGAATTTACCGCTGCCGGGTTATTAATGCAGCGCTGGTTCCCCGATACTTCAGTCTGGATGTGGAGCGCGGTATTCGCTGCACTGATTTTCGCGCTCAATGCTGTCTCAGTGAGATTTTTCGCCGAATCCGAATTTTGGTTTTCAAGCATTAAAGTGCTTGCCATTATATTGTTTATTATATTAGGAGGAGCGGCGATATTCGGCATCATCCCGATACAAAATGCAGACGCTGCACCGCTTCTTTCAAACTTTGCAGGAGAAGGCGGTCTCTTTCCAAACGGCTTCCTTCCAATTTTTATGGCGATGCTCTCCGTGAATTTTGCGTTTTCGGGTACGGAGCTGATCGGAATTGCCGCCGGAGAAAGCGCCGAACCGGAAAAGAACATTCCAAAAGCGATCAAGACAACACTCTGGAGACTGGTGCTTTTCTTCATCGGAACGATTTTCGTGCTTTCGTGCCTCATTCCGGTTAAAGAAGCCGGTGTGATCAAAAGCCCATTTGTCGTCGTCTTTGACCGCATCGGTGTTCCATATGCGGCCGACATCATGAACTTTGTAATTCTGACGGCTCTGCTTTCCGCGGCCAACTCAGGCTTGTATGCATGCTCCCGGATGCTCTGGTCACTGTCAAAAGAAAAAACTTTGCACCCCGTATTTCAAAAGCTGACTTCACGGGGAATCCCGTTGAACGCGCTGATCTTCAGCATGCTCGGCGGCATTCTGTCGCTGCTCTCCAGCGTGTTTGCGCCTGATTCCGTCTACATCGTTCTTGTGTCGATTTCAGGGTTTGCCGTTGTTGCTGTCTGGATGAGCATTGCGGCTTCGCAGTTCATGTTCCGCAGACGCTTTTTGGCTGAGGGAAACACCGCAGACGACTTAAAATACCGGACACCGCTTTATCCGGCCGTACCGATTGCCGCTTTTCTGCTATGCCTGGCATCCTGCATTGGCATTGCCTTTGATCCGAACCAAAGGATCGCCCTTTTTTGCGGTGTGCCGTTTATGGCGTTATGCTATACCATCTATTATGCAACAAACCGAAAAAATAGCTGGAATCCGTCTGAGCCCGTTAAGAATGCAAGTTTGCATGTTTCATTTTCTGAATACGAGGAAAAGAAAAACTAAAATCCCGTATAAAGGAGCGAATGGTTATGGAACATGTGAAAGCCCTTGCCATCAAAGGCATCATGACGATTGTGATTCTGTACCTTGTTCTAGGGCTCGGGTTTAGTTTTAGTTTTGAAAACACCCTATTCATCACGATTGTTCTTGGCGCAGTATCCTATTTGCTGGGTGATTTGTTTATTCTGCCGAAAACCAACAACATCACGGCCACTTTAGCCGATTTAGGCGTCGCTTTTCTTGTCGTTTGGCTGATGGCTCTTGCGATGGGAACGGCTGCCAACACCGCTGCATTGGCCGCGTTTTTTGCAGCTGTCGCTATGGCGATCGGTGAATACATTTTCCATTTTTACTTGATGAATAAAGGCCTTGGCTCGCCCAACCGCAGAATGGAAACGAGAACGGAATAACAATAAAAAAAGAACGTCCAGTTGGCTGGACGTTTCTTAATTTTGGATAGAGATTTTCCCAATACGGCCGCACTCTTCTGCAAACCAGTTCGAATGGGCTGATCCGGCCGCTATCCCGTGCGGTTCAGAATCTGCCGTCGGGATTGGATATTCCGTAATATCCCCGTCGACTGTAATGCGGCCGATTTGACCCGCGCCCCATTCCGTAAACCACAGTGCTCCGTCACCGCCTGCGGCAATCGCGTGCGGGCGTGCATGCGCTGTCGGAAGCTGGTATTCGCTGATCTTTCCTGAGACCGTTATTCTCCCAATTTGATTTGCGTTTATTTCTGTAAACCATAAAGCCCCGTCCGGGCCGGCAGTGATCCCGACCGGGCCGGATTGTTCTTGGGGCAGCGGATACTCGCTGATGTCTCCATCTGCCGTTATTCGCCCGATGGAGCCGCTTTGGTTTTGTGTAAACCAGAGCGCGCCGTCTGCTCCCCTTGTAATAAATGACGGGAAGGCTCCTGGTTTGGGCAGTTTGTATTCTGTTATTTCGCCTGAAGAGGACAGCCTGCCGATTTGATGTCCGGCCATATCTGTATACCACATGGCGTCGTCACAGCCTGCAGCGATTCCAAACGGGGCAGCACCCGGTGGAAGAGCATACTCGGTTATTTTCCCTTGAGGCGTGATTTTGCCGATTTTCCCCGCTTTATACTCTGTAAACCAAAGCTCGCCGTCAATCCCGGACGTAATAATCGAGGCGCCTGCGCTCTCCGTCGGAATCGTATATTCGGTGATATCCCCGGACTCTGTGAGCATACCAATCCGGTTCCCCTTTTGTTCAGTAAACCAAATGCGCCCGTTTGCACATACTGTGATCCCGTACGGCCCCGATTCGGGGTCGGGAACCTGATATTCAGTCATGCGAATCTGCATGGATACCCTCCCTTCCTTTTTCCTGCAAGCTATTTTGCCCCAGGCATCTCTCATTTTTATGTTACCTCAGGGGGAGCATGCAGTGAAACAAAAAATTCCATCAATATGAATTGTACAGGCTCACTCTAGTATCATAAAATGGTTTTAAAATATAACTTAATTTTCTATATGTGGTTCAATAAGGATTTAATTGCCGGTCTTATCATTTTAAAATATTTTTATATTATCGCCCTATCAATTCATTGCCGGCGGCATATTTTGTGTATAAAGGCAGCCGCTGTCTCAAGCGCGCCCAAAACCAAGTAAGAAGTGGATGTGTTCTGTATGTTTGAAGATGAGAGACTGAATCGCTTGATTTACCTTTATACCCCTCTTTATGCTGAGGATTTTCCGATCATTCTGTTCTGGATTCCAAAAAGCGGCTGCACGACGCTGAATCGCTGGTTCTTTTTCCAAAACGGTCTGCTTGAAGATGTCAATCGAAGATGCGCCGGAGAAGTTCACCACTACAGAAATTCGATCTATACGCAGAAGCCGAATTATGTGAAGGATCTTCTGACGGATTTAAGAGAGGGTAAAAAGGACACTTACAAGGTTGTACGCAACCCTTTTCGGAGAGCAGTCAGTTCCTTTCTGGCAGCGATTTGCTCCCCGAATTTTATTTGTCTGTTCAACAGTGATATAAACACAGGGCTTTCTTTCACGCAATTTTTGCATCATCTAAAAGATCTCGGGACGGATATCAATGCCATTGACCGACACCTTGGTCCCCAGTATATCGAAGGAGAAGAAGAGTTTGTCACCAATTATATTTACCTCGAGCAATTCAGCGCACAAATCAGAGAGATTGAAAACAAATACAAATTATTGAAATCTCCGTTATCACAGCTGTCACAATCACCGCACCATCTGTCAGACATTATGATTAAAAAAGGGAAGTTTGCTGACACCGTTTTGACTATGTCAACCTTCGACTGGGCGTTTCCGACTTTTGAGAGCTTTTACAATGACGAAACAAAAGAATTGGTGCACGACATTTTTGCGAAGGACTTTGAAGTGTACGGCTTTGATTCGAAGCATATCAAGTAAACCGGAACTCGGTCATCACATTACGATCTCCTTTCAATTCGATTACATTTTGGAAAATTGATTCCAAATGGTTTCTTTTTCAGAGACGATCGTTTAGAATGCCCACTAAAGGTCATTTTAAGATTCACTTCTGTTTGAAGAAAGGAGATATATCATGAAAAAAAGCATATCATCTCTCATGATCGGATTATTGGCTGTCGTGTTGGGCGCCTGCTCTTCAAATCATGATGATCAGCAATCCCAGGCCAGCGATCAAGCGAAAACCGCACAAAGCGGGCAGCAGGATCAGGAAAAGCAAATAAAAGCAATGCAGAAAAAGCTTGATCAGCAAAAGGTTGATGACACAAAAACAGTGGCTGTCGTAAACGATGAAAAGATCACAGGCAAGGACTATAACAGCGTATTATCAACCGCTCAAATGCAATATCAGCAAACAGGACAGGACCCGACTTCTAAAGATGCGGCGCAGCAAATCAAAAAGCAGGCGATCGACAGCCTGATCGGACAGGCTTTAATTACGCAGGAAGCGGACAAAAAAGGCTACAAAGCATCTGAGAAAGAAATTGAAAAACAGCTGGACGAAAGCAAAAAGCAGTATAAAAACGAGCAAGATTTTGAGGAAGCGGTCAAAAAAGCAGGCTTAAACATGAACACGCTGAAAAGCGACATTGCCGACAGCATCAAAACAGAGAAATATATTGACAAAGAACTGCCGACAGATCAGGTTACAGACAAAGAAATCAAAGACTATTATGATCAATTTGCCGCACAGCAAAAAGACAGCGGACAGAAAAACACACCTGCGTTTGACGATGTCAAACAGCAAATCCAAGATATGCTCAAACAGCAAAAAAGACAGGAAAAACTCGGACAGCAGGTCGAAAAGCTTAAGAAAAGCGCCGATGTGAAAGTGGAAATTTAACAAAGTCAGCCATCCTGTAGCGGATGGCTGACTTCGTTTTATTTATTAATATCTTTTTTGGACAGATGGCCGTCTTTGATCACAGTCTCATTGATATTGCCTTTCGTAACGGCATACGGCTCAAGTAAAATCGCCGGTACTTTGGCTTTGCCGTTTTCGACGGTTGTATCGGTTTGAATCGCTTCGCCTTTCGCCGCTTGAACAGCCATTTCAGCGCTTTTTTTGGCAAGCGCGGGAATCGGTTTGTAAACGGTCATCGTCTGCGTACCGTTCACAATTCGTCGGACGCCTTGAATTTCCGCGTCCTGTCCGGACACCGGAATTTTCCCGGCCAGGCCCGCCTCCTGAAGCGCCTCGATCACCCCGCCAGCCGTACCGTCATTGGCGGCGATCACGGCGTCGATATCTCTCGTCTTGTTCAATGCTTTTTTCATGTTCTTTTTCGCTTCTTCTGGCAGCCAGTCTTTCGTATATTCGTCAAGCACGAGCTTGACTTTGCCCTGCCGCTTCAACGGTTCGAGCACTTTCATGGCGCCGTTCCGGAATAAGACCGCATTGTTGTCAAGAGACGATCCGCCGATATATACGAAGTTTCCTTTCTTCGCTTTTTTTACAATCGCTTCCGCCTGCAGTTCCCCGACCTTTTCGTTATCAAATGAAACGTAATAATCAACATCCGCGTTTCGAATCAGCCGGTCATACGAAATCACTTTTACACCGGCGCTGTGCGCCTTTTTCACGATCTCCGCCGCGGCATCCGCATCTGCCGGTACAACAACAAGCACGTCGACGCCTTCGCTGATCAAGAGCTCGGCCTGCTGAATCTGAACTTCTTTATTTCCGTTAGCGGCAAGCGTCTTGACTTCCCCCCCGAGGTTTTTAACTTCTTTCTCGAACGCTTCTTTATCTTTGTACCAGCGTTCTTCCTTCAGCGTATCGATGGCAAAACCGACGTACAATTTGTCGGAGTCGGCAATCAGCTTTACTTTTTCTTCACGGTTGGCGCTTTTTTCAGCAGAATTGAATGAGCACCCGGCAACAGCTGTGAGGAGACTGAACAGCGCAAGTGCCAACAGCCCTCTTTTCACATATATCGACAACATTAAAACCCCCCATTCTGTATCGGCATCAGAGCTTAAACCGTTTGATCATCACATTCATCCGTTCAACCATCTCTCCCAGAAGCCTTGCGCTTTCGTCCATCTTTTCAATCGAGCCGCTTTGCTCATGTACGGACGCTGAAATTTCTTCAGAACCGGCCGCGCTTTCTTCGGAAATCGCCGCGATATGCTCGACCGAGCCGTTAATCTCCTCGCTTGAACGTCTGAAATGCGATAATGCCTCCGAAATGTCCGATACACGGCCAGCCATATCCGTCACTTTATTTTTAATCTCTGAAAAGTATCGGCCGGAAGTCTCAATCTGGTTTTTTCCTTTATGAACTTCTGAAAAACCGGTTTTTAAATCACCGGCCATGGAAGATGTTTCGGTTTGAATCGCCGTGACGATTTCGGTGATGCTGCCGACAGAGCTTTTCACTTCTTCAGCCAGTCTTTTCACCTCGCCGGCTACAACGGCAAACCCTTTTCCGGCGTCGCCGGCCCTTGCCGCTTCTATGGACGCGTTTAATGCGAGCAAATTCGTTTGTTCGGCCATACCTGTTATCATTTCGACAAGCTTGTGGATTGACTGTGTCTGTTCCTCCAGCACACTGACTTTTTCTACGGATGCTTCCATTACATGATTGATGACATTCATTTGCTCCAATGATTGAGCCATCTGTTTGTCGCCGTCGACAGACACGTGAAGCACTTCTTTTGAAAACCGGGCCAGCGTTTCGCCGCTTTCATGAGCGTGCTGAATTTGCCCGGTGAGCTCCTGTGTCTGCTCGGAAATATTAGCTGCTTCATTTGCCTGATTCGTGGCCCCGTTTGCCAATTCTTCAACGGTGACAGCGATCTGTTCGCTTCCTTCTCTGACATCAGCCGAGACGCTCGTAAACGTAAGACATTGCTTGTCGACTTCGGCTGCGATCCCTGATACTTCGACGATCATCTCACGCAGGCTTCCGCCCATATGATTCACCGCTTGCGAAAGCTGGCCGATTTCATCTTTTCCTTTGTAATCAAGGGCTTCAAAGTTCAAATGACCCTTTGCAATTTCTTCGCTTGCTGCCACAACACGCTTCAGACTTTTCTTGATCTGCCGGCTGACAATGATCAGGAGTCCCGCCGACACAATCGCCGAAATCAGAATTGAGACGCCTAAAATATAAATGGTTTTCGTCATATTGGATTGGGCTTGTCCAATTGACTCAACATTGGTTTTGACAGCGTTTTCTTTCAAGCTTTCGCCTAACGTCATCGTCTCCTCTTTGAGCTTGTTCGCTTTTTTCTGAAGGGTTAAAAATTTCTCGGTGTTGATTTGCTGCACGTTGGGAACAATTTCGCTGAAAAAGTACTCATCCAGTGAATGATTGTTTTCAATGATTTGATCGAACATGTCAAGCTGCTCATCCGAATGAAGCTCTTTTTTCAGCTTTTTGGCCGTATCGGCAAATTCCTGGCTGTACTTCATATAATCGGTCAGCTTTTCATCCTGGGCGTTTATGATGTACTCCGGAATGTGCAAATATTTATTTTGATATAGGGACATCAGCTTTGCCGACTGAACGGCCGTTTCATTTTTCGATTTCGTATCCTGAACCGTCTGGCTCGTATCTTTTAACAGACCATATGTAATCAAAACGGATGTTAAAAACGCTGTTAACATCACAAAGAAAATAATGCCGTATTTGCCGCCGATTGTGATATTGTTCCATCTTGGGCTTTTCACATTGCTCCCCCTTCTTCCAAACAAAGTAGTTTTTATTTATATCGGCGGCAGCTGATACTTTTTTACAAAAATATAGTGATAAAGACCTTGTTTACAAGAGTGGTTTTTTTCTCAAGAAGTCGCTAAAAATAAAATACGCCTTTGAATAGTTCAAAGGCGTATAAAACCGGGTTTATTCAAGCGACTCTATCGCCGCAATCACATCCGCTTCATGAAAAGATCCCATCAAACATAAAGATTCATCCGGACGCGCGGCATGGGCGGCGATGATCCGTTTGGCCGCTTCAATATTTTCTAAAATGCCCAAATCGCTAAGTCTTCTCGGAAAACCGAGCCCTTCATAAAAGGGAATCAGTTCGGCTATTTCATCTGTCCGCCCTTCTAAAGCAAGCTGCACCAGTATCCCGTAGGCTACCTTTTGGCCGTGCAGCACACGATGGGTTTCGGGGATGAACGTCAAGCCGTTGTGAATGGCATGGGCCCCGGCCATTCTGCCGTAGCGGCCCGCATATCCGCCTACTGTGCCTGCCAGCGCAATGACCGCTTCGAGGACATTTGTGAAAGCTGGGGAGGATTCGCCTTTTTCAAGGCTCTCTATGGCTTTCAGGCTTTCTGTCAACAAAATATCCCGAATATAGACAGACTGCCTCAGCCCTGTCTGAACCATGATAGAAAGCGAATCGGCCGTATTTCTGATGATCGCTTCTGCCTCATACCATTTCGCAAGCGTATCGCCGATTCCGCTTTTCACATAAGCGACCGGTGAAGAGAGAAGCAGCAGCGGATCGACCAGTGTCAAATAGCTGGAGCGCTTCTGATATTGGACGCCCGAAAAGTTACCTTCATCGTCATAGATGACGCTTAACGGCGTGCTTGCCGCACATGTTCCCGGGATCGTCGGAATCGTCATGACTTCAATGTTCAGCAAATCGGCGGCTGCCTTCGCTGTATCTAAGACGGTTCCCCCGCCTATTCCTATGATGACGTCTGCTGATTCTGCTTCCTCTGCTGCTTTTTTAATCTTATTTAGGGAACTGCAGCCCGTATGCTGAACGACTTTCCAATCGGCTGGAGGCGTCGTATAACGTGTAAAAGCTTTAAACGATTTAACCCCTGAAATGATGACAGGACGTTCGAATGCATTCGCAAATGACGGCAGTTCTTTCACGATCCCCTCTCTGCAAACGTATTGGTTTGGACCGCTTCTGACAATATCTTCAGGCTGCATATTTCCCCACTCCTTCTATTCTTTTCTAATATTTATCATCTCACTTTCTAACAAGATGTCAAACGATATCACAAACCGCTCAGCAAGGGGCAGTGCTTGGGATACACCTCACACTGCCTGAGGAAAAGTGGACAGCCGGTGTTTACAGAAAAGGATCAGAGCCTGCTCGCTTCTCTTGCACCGCTTATCGGCCGGCATCTTCAGCAATTCAGACACCATCTGCCAAAAAAAGACGTGTTTCACATGAAACATGTCGGAGGCATTCTGATTTTGTCGGAAGACCTGCAGCTCTTGTCATGCAATCGAGCGGCCCTCCATTGGCTGAACATCTTGCGCGGCTGGGAAAGCATCGGCAGCGAAGCCGTGCCGAGACCCGTCCGAGCCGTCTGCACGCGCGCAGCGGCTGAAACTACAGCTCCGGCAAAAACGGTCATCTCGATTCCAGGCCATTCCTGCCTATCCATTAAAGCGAGCCGTTTAGACGGATTTGGACCGTCAGGCCAGATCGCCGTTTCATTTGAGCCTGCTTCACCCGCAGAAACCATTCCGCTGATAGCGGAAGCCTACAGCCTGTCCGACCGGGAAAAAGACATCGCTTACCGGGTCATCCGCGGACTATCAACAAAAGCCATCGGAGACGAATTGCATATATCGGCTTACACTGTTCAAGACCACTTGAAATCGTTTTTTTTGAAGACGGGCGCAGGAAACCGGAGGGAGCTGATGTGGAAGCTGCTTGATGATGTGCTGGAGTGAGAATAAGGCGGGCGAAAACTGTTCTCACGTCCGATTCCCCAGATGAGACACGCAGTGTTATTCCCCGTGTCTTGTCTTGCGGGGATCAAGACCAGCCAATTCAGAGGATTTTGATGCCTCTGCTATCTTTTTCATCATTCCACCCCGTCCTGCTCATTTAACAGCTCGTCCAAACGCGCAACTGCATCCTGCTTTTCAAACGTGCTGAACCATAGGTCGTCATACGAATCCAAGATGCGGTAATGGTGAGAAATCAAGTTTTGCTGAAGGCGAAACTCTCCTTTTTTCTCAATGTCCCGCCACCACACCTTTCCGCCAAGCGTCTTCCCTTTTGGTCTGTCGATGCTTCGGTGAGCAACAGTCTCCACCACCTCAAGGGGCTCATCCCCGAGGACGGCCTGCAGCACTTCACTGTTCCGAAAAAGCGCGCATACCGCGACAACATGCGCCCAGCCCGCAGCCGACCTGCCCTTTTCGATTTGCACGAGCGTTTTCTTCGACATCCCGAGCACGTTCGCCATTTTCTCCTGCGTATAGCCGCTTTCCGCCCGGATTAATCTTAATTTGGATGAGATCAGTTCGGTTATGTATTCTTTATCCATGGAGAACCTCCATTGTAACTTTTAGTGTAATTTTACACCAAAAGTTACAATGGTTCAATCTTTATAACCCGTTTTTTTCTGTCAGTTTAATCCTCTCCTTATGATATCCACCATTCTGGTTCCTTTCCACGACAGCTTCAAATTGCTCACTTTTTTCTGGGGCATCACCTAACCAGACAACATTGACTATATCAGAATGTGTTCCGCCTTCCTCTTGCTCATCCTTTTCGTAATCAACCGTCTCTCTTCCATTCACAAAAAACACGACTCTCTTTAACTCCGCATCTTCACTCGTTTTCTTCGAAACATAGCCATTCCAATATTGATCTCCCCTTTCTTTAGAATACGAGAGCTCCCATTCCCCGTCTGAAGTCAGTTCGCTCAGTTTGCTATGTTCAAAAAACAGACAGTAAATCGTGATTCCGATGCCCAGCATCATCGTGAAGGCAATTGATGCAATCCATTTCTTTTTCACTTTCAGTACCTCTTTTTTTCTTCCATTGTATCCTTTTTTTCATTAAGCAACATCATACAAGAAATCTCCCATAAACATGATAAACTTAAACATCATCACACCAAGGAGGCCCGCCATGCGAAATGAAACCCGCACGCTTTTCCTCGACCCTGATCTAAATGTTGAAGCCTACCGCTTTAAAGGCATTATCCAGAAGTTTCCGAATCACTTCCACGAGTATTTTGTGATTGGTTTTATTGAGAAGGGGCAGCGCTATTTGCTTTGCAAGGGAGAAGAATACATCATTAATCAAGGCGATCTCGTGCTTTTCAATCCTTATGACACGCACAGTTGCGAGCAGATTGACGGAAAGGCGCTCGATTACCGCTGCATTAACGTGATGCCTGATGTTATGAGAGGATTTGTGAAGGAGATCACTGGGGCCGACAGCCTCCCATATTTCACGGAGAATGTCTTGTTCCGCCATGAGCTGAACGCCAGCTTGAAGGAGCTACACATTCAAATATTGCAAAAAGAAAAAGCCTTGAAAAAAGAGGAGCTTTTTCTCAACCTTCTCGAAGAGCTGATTCGTACGTATTCTGATGTCACGTTTCTTGAAAATGCACCTGAACCGTCCGACGAAGTCAAAGCGGTGTGCAGTTATTTGGAATCCCATTACCAGGAAAACATTACGCTTGAACATTTAAGCAGGCTGACAGGCTGGAGCAAGTATCACCTCCTGCGGTCGTTTACGAAGCAGAAAGGAATTTCCCCCTACAGCTACTTGGAAACCGTTCGTATCAATCATGCGAAGAAGCTGTTGGAAGAAGGCGTAAAACCAATCGATGCGGCTTTCCAAACAGGCTTCAGTGATCAGAGCCATATGACGAAATTTTTCAAGCGGCAGGTCGGGCTGACGCCGAAACAATATATGAAAATTTTTGAATATGACAGGCAGGAGATCAAAGGATGAAGACAAGACGCGAAACCGCCGGACACCTCGCAGCTGTGATCACGATCATCATCTGGGGTACTACTTTTGTCTCAACAAAGGTGCTGCTCGAGGATTTCCCGCCCGTAGATATATTGTTTTACCGTTTTCTCATCGGGTTGATTGTGCTGATCATGGTGCATCCGCATGTGCTGACTTTCCGGAGCTGGAGGCAAGAAGCGCTGTTTGCGGGAGCAGGTTTATGCGGAGTGAGGCTTTACTTTCTGTTGGAAAACATCGCGCTTACTCTTACCTACGCCTCAAACGCCGGCATGATCGTCGCGGTTATTCCGATGATCACCGCGGTATTGGCGCATTTTCTCCTTTCGGGCGAAAAGCTGGAGCCCCGCTTTTTCATTGGGTTCGCCGCCGCTTTCACTGGACTTGCGCTCATTTTCTTTAATGGACAAATGATGCTTAAATTGAATCCGCTCGGCGACATTCTCGCTGCTGCCTCCGCATTCGTCTGGGCGGCATATGCGATTTTGATGAAAAAAATCAGCACATTCGGTTACCATACAATCCAATGCACACAGCGGATCTTTCTGTACGGTTTGCTATTCATGGTTCCCGCTCTGTTCCTGTTTGATTTCCGCTTCGACGCAAGCCCTTTTTCCTCCCCCGTCAATTGGTTGAACATCCTATTCTTAGGCGCGGGCGCATCTGCGCTTTGCTTTGTGACATGGAACTGGTCGGTCGGTGTGCTTGGAGCGGTAAAAACGAGCGCTTATATCTATATGGTGCCCGTCATCACTATTGCGGCATCCGTTATCATTCTGCAAGAAAAACTGACATGGGTTGCTTTTTGCGGAGGAGCGCTCACATTGGCCGGCCTTTATATTTCTGAAACAAAACCAAAACCGCAGCTGAAGGAGGAACAAATTTGAGGGAAGAGACAAAATGCGCACTGATCATCGATGAAAGCCTGCCGCTCGGGCTAATCGCCAATACAGCTGCCATCCTGGGGGCGGCCCTCGGCAAAAACAAACCCGATCTGATTGGAGAAACTGTAACAGACGGCTCGGGAATCGACCATTTAGGTATCGTCAAAATCCCAATCCCCATTTTAAAAGGCAATGCCGAGCTGCTTCATCAATTAAGTCAAAAGCTGCTGACCGACGAATTCAACGATATTCTGACGGTTGATTTTACCGATGTAGCGCAAAGCATTCATACATATGAAGCATATATTGAGGCATTTCAAAGCACCGCAGCTTCCGATTACCGCTATTTTGGAATCGGCATTTGCGGGGATAAGAAAAAAGTTGCGCGGCTGACAGGAAGCTTGGGGCTGTTGAGATAAACAAGATACGGAAATTGACTTCGCTTCATTTAGTGAAGGAGTCAATTTCCGTATTTTTTTATGTCATATGTTTGAGATCTATTAGTGAAAGCATAATGAAAGAAAAGAAGAACAATCGGGGATGCAGCTGTTGTAATAGCGTGCTGAAATCGCTATTGGCACGGCGTTGTCTGCTGTGTTATTTGCAATATTTGGCGAACTAATATCTCATTAATTTCCTTATTTAATGAAAACTGCATAAATACATAATATAATATATTTATGCAGTTTTTCTAATCTTTAATATATATCAAGTATCGTGGAGGCATTAACATTGAACACAGACAAACAAGTATTCATTGAAACGCAGAAAACAGCCAAAACCCTTAAAACTTACCGCGATAAGAGCGACGAAGAGCTATTAGCCTTTCTCGCTAAACAAGATTCACTGACCTTAAATCAGCTGAAAGTCTATTACTCAGATCCTTCATTTGCGCTTCATTATTTCATCAGTGCAGCATTTTTCAGTATAATATTGGCTTCGTTCATAACTGCAATTCTTTCTGGTCAAGCAGATTCGATATTCCCTTTCATTTCCGGCATCTCCATTATAATATTAGCTGTCATATTTACGGGGTGTTTATTCTGGGTGCTTAAACAGCTTGTCATCCTGAAAAAAAAGCCGATTCAATTCATTACACACTTTTCCAAGAAAGCCGAGTTTGCACGTATCGTAAAAATGATTGATTATGTTTTACAACAAAAATACAAAAAGGCATTAAAAAATATACCGAACCAATAAAATCTCATGTTTTTTATGAATAGGAGTGACAATCCAATGAGAAACGAAAAACAATTATTTCAAAAAGCTGAACATACAGCCAAACTTCTTGAGTCTCACAAAAGTGACGAAGAGCTGCTTACATACCTTGCAAATCAAGAATCTGTTACATTAAATCAGCTAAAAATCTATTTTTCAAATCCAAGTTTTACATTAACGTATTTGATTAAAGGGATTTTTTTTAGCAGTATGACTGCTGTCATTATGGCGGCCTTTTTATCTGGTCAGATCTCCTCCCTCAACCATGGTCTTTCAAGGCTATTTTCATTCTTCTTCATGTTCTATCTGATCTTCTCTTTTCTTTGGATCGTCAAGATGCTGATCTCCTCGCGAAAAGGACCGATGCAAACAATCCTGCACTTCCAAAAAAGAGCGGAATATTCCAGAATCACGGGTATGATTGATTTCATTTTAGATGAACGCTTTAAAAAGGAATTCAATTAGAAAGCAGAGGAACATTCCCCTCTGCTTTGATTCTCTATCATTCAAACTAAATAAGAAGGAGACCAAGACATGCAAACAGACAAACAACTATTCGAAGAAACAAAACAAACCGCTGAAACTCTATTGTTATCGAAAGCTGAAAACGATGAAGAGCTGATGGCATACCTCGAAAAACAAGATTTATCCACGTTAAACCGGCTGAAAGTTTATTTTTCAGGTCCTACGCTAAAACAGCCACGTGATCAAAGCTTCGCTCGCCAGTTCCATATTCGCCTCCATTGTAACTACTGTATGTTCGGGTCAAGCCAATTCCATTTTACCCGACGTTTCAAAAGGTTATTTTCCGGCTTTGTTATCGATATTACTTATCATGAGCTCCATCTGGGTGTTCGGCACGATCACTAAATCTCAAAGAAACAAAGAACAAAACTTTTTACACTTTAGAAAAAAAACGAACCATACAAAAATTATTGGAATGATTGATTTCGTTTTGGAAAATAAATATAAAAGTATTTCAAATTAAAAAAAAGCATCCCTAAAGATGCTTTTTTTATGCTTACTCGCCGCTAGACAAATTCTGTCTTCTCTCCTGCTCCGCAATGATTTCATTGTCCTCGGCATTGTCTCTCGTCACTTTCTGGGTCAAAATCGCGCCGACCGCCACTAAAATCATCACGGCTATGTAATAGCCTTTTTCATTGAGCTGCAGATTGTCCGCATTGTATAGCCCGATACCAAATAAAAAGACTCCCGCGAAAAATGTGAAATATGACATAACCGTAAAGGCCGTTGTGTTTCTTCTTCTGTATTTATGCATCTTAATACCTCCTAAAGAATAAAACCATTATACTTGATTTACGTCTCCAGAAGAAGAATGTTCTTCCTTTTTGCTCACAATTTAGTAAATATGTAACACCTTGATAAAAAAGGCCCACAAAATAAAAAACCGGGAATGACTCCCGGTTTTTTAATGCTTTTCTTCGCCTAAAACAGCTTCAGCAATATTGACGGCATGGTCGCCGATCCTTTCCAGGTTGCTGGTGATATCGACGAAGATCACGCCGGCTTGTCCGCTGCATAATCCGTCGTTTAAGCGAAGAATGTGCTTTTTGCGAAGCTTGCGTTCCATTTTATCAATCTGATTTTCTTTTTCGACTACGCGTCTTGCGGCATCTTCGTTATTTTCCCCAAGAGCGGTGATGGACTCCTTAACAGTGGAAATGGTCAGGTCAAGCATTTCCGTTAAATCAGCCATTGCCGCTTCGGAAATTTTCACCCTGTTGGATTGCTGGTACTCACCAAGCTCAACCAAGTTTTCAAAGTGATCGCCGATTCTTTCAATGTCTCTGACAGTATCCATTAACATATGATGTTCTTCAGATTCTTGTTCAGAAAGCGTAGTGGCGGACAATTCGATCAAGTAATCGGTTATCTTCCTGTCCAAATTGTTGATCGCATCTTCTATTTGAAAAGCGCTTTGCGCATGTTTTGCCTGTTTTGTATTAAAAAACTCTTTTGTTTCCTCAAGTCCCTTTACCGCAAATTCACCCATGCGCAATACTTCTTCTTTCGCCTGTCCCAGCGCAATTGAAGGAGACTGCTGAATGAACAGCGGATCAAGATGTGTTGCTTTATAGTCCACAACCGAATCTTTGCCTGGAATCAGCTTCGTAACGATCAAAGCCAATATGCCGACAAACGGAAGCTGAATCAGCGTATTCGACGTATTAAAGATCCCGTGGGCAAACGCAATCACCATCTTAGGGTCCAGCCCTAAAGAGGATTGAAGCATTAAAATCAAAGCTGTGAACGGCTTCAGCAAGATCAGGAAAATCGCTGTTCCAATCAGGTTGAACAATACGTGAACGGCCGCGGCCCGTTTGGCTGCCACTGAGGCGCCAAGAGATGCCAGTACAGCGGTAATCGTCGTACCGATATTGTCTCCGAATAATACAGGCAGAGCGCCGTTTAGATCTATTAATGAATCGGCAAACAGCCCTTGCAGGATCCCGATCGTTGCACTTGAGCTTTGGACGAGAACGGTGAAAAGGGTGCCGACGAGCACGCCGAGAATAGGATTCGCACTCATGCTGACTGTTAAATCATGAAAAGCTTCAACCGTCCGGAGCGGCTTCATCCCGCTGCTCATTAATTCCAAGCCGTAGAAAAGCGCACCAAATCCAAACAGAATTTGTCCGATGTTCTGAAATTTTTTGCTCTTTAAGAAAAACAGCAAAAATGAACCAATGGCGATGATCGGAAGCGCATATGCCCCAACGTCAAAGCCGATAATAAAGGCTGTGGCCGTCGTTCCGATGTTCGCACCCATAATGACGCCGATCGCCTGGCGGAGGGTCATAAAGCCGGCGCTGACAAGACCGACAGTGATAACGGTCGTGCCGGAACTGCTTTGAATTAAAACCGTGACAATCATACCTGCCAAAACACCCATCAGAGGGTTGCTTGTAAAACGATCTAATATGTCTCTCAGCTTATCTCCGGCTGATTTTTGAAGTCCTTCTCCCATAAACTTAATACCGAGAAGAAAGATCCCGAGACCTCCAATGAATTCAAAAAGCAATTTCTGCACATCTATTTCCAAAGTCGTGCCCCCCTAATTCGACATAAATCTACAAACCAAACACTATGATTATGATGGAGATTAAAGCCTATGTAAACGATTCAAATCGAAAATTTACAATAACTTAACATTGCCGGCTGATGATTTACATTCCCTTAACATTGCCTGGACTCACCGCAAATATACCCCATTCCAGCTGGCGAAAATCCCGAACTTTTTCATAGGTCAAACCGTATTTAAAACTAAGGAGGGGTACATATGCAGAACAGAGCCGACGGTTCTAAGATCAACATTCAAAAGACAAAAGGGGAACGGGTTTGGAACGCATTTGGCTATTTCTTTTACCTGGGATCGATCATTCTATTGGCCGCTGTCTGGGGATCGCTCCCCGAAAAGGTGCCTGCACATTACAACGCACTCGGTGAAGTGGATCGCTGGGGGTCAAAATGGGAGCTTTTCATATTGCCGGGAATCGGATTAATTATCCTTCTGTTCATGCAGTTCCTAGAAAAGCACCCTGAGATTCACAATCATCCAAAGCGCCTGAATGAAACAAACGCTGAACACTTCTACCTGCTCAGCCGAAAGTTGATCAACCGCTTAAAAAATGCATGCTTAATCATTTTTTCTCTCATATTAATTGAATCCGTGTCAATCGCTTTAGACTGGGGAAGCGGATTTGGCGGGTGGTTTCTTCCGATTGCCTTACTCGGCACTGTCATGCTTGTGGCCATAGGTTTAATACAGCAAAGGAAAATCAAATAACGGTCAGGTGCATATTTGTGAGTTTTAATAGTGAAACTGTCGCGGGGGATGATGGATGAGCCGCAATCCAAACAGAGGCTACTATCGAGGCTCTTTACAAGTTAATACACACTGCAAATTCATGCGCTGCCATCAGCTTTCAGTTTTTCTTCTCAAGCAGCCGCACATGCCTGTCTTTTTATTCCTTCATCATTAGCTCTGGAATTCAGTCGATATTTTACTTATTTTAATAAAAGTAACTTAGGCTATAAAGTATGTGCGGTGATTGTGGCGAGTCTTTTTTGATCTATCTTTTAAAAAAAGAGTGATGAACACTGTAATTCTGTTCATCACTCTTTCGAATCCTATTGATCATTATTTCGCTTCTGAGATTCTTGCAACGATTTGAGCCAATCCTTCTTTAATTGGCGTGAGCGGACGGCCGAGCACTTTTTCAAAATCATCGCTTTCGACTTCAAGTGTGCCTTCACGAATGCCTTTTTGGATATCGACAACCATCGGAATCAGAAAATCCGGCACACCCGCATTTTTCATGATATCGCGATAGGCAGCATCGTCAACATGCTGAACGGGAACTTCTTTGCCCAATACTTCCCCAAGGGCTGAAGCGATTTCTTCCTGAGTTAATAGTTTGCCTGAAAGTTCGTAAACGGTGTTTTCGTGGCCTTCGCCGGACAGAACCGCTGCCGCTGCATCCGCGTAATCCTGCTGCAGCGCCCAGCCCACTTTGCCATTCTCTGCTGATGTCACCCAAGGGGCTCCCGCCAAAACGCCTTGAATACTCGACATTTCATTTTCCAAGTACCAGTTATTGCGCAAGAAGGAGTATGGAATCCCCGTTTGCAAAATCGCTTCTTCAGTTGCTTTGTGAGTCGGCGCAAGGAAGTTTTTGCTTTCGCGGGCATTCGCAATGCTCGTATAAGCGATAAACCGAACTCCGGCGCGCTCTGCGGCAGCTACCGCATTGCCGTGCTGACGGATTCTCGTCTCATTGTCTCCATCGGCAGAGATAATCAGCAGACGGTCAATGCCTCGAAATGCGGATTCCAATGTTTCCGGGCGGTCAAAATCCCCGTGGCGCACATCGACCCCGCGCGCCCGCAGCGCTTCCGCTTTTTCCGGATTGCGCACGCTGACCGCCAGCTGATCCGCCGGTACAGTTTCCAGCAGCTTTTCCACAATTTTCGATCCTAATTTTCCGGTTGCCCCCGTTACTAGCATTTTCATATTCGAATTCCTCCTGAATGTTTTAATCTTGATCTGTAACAAATTTCGTTACACTTGATGTAACTATCATAATTACAAATAGGCTGCTTTGTCAACAGGAATGTCCTTTAACCTGGCTAAAACGTAATATGGTTTGTGGTATGATCATGTCAAAAGGAGGAAGTGATATGAGAAAAAACGCTGCCACTGAAGAAGCCATTCAAAGATGGAACCGGTTTGCAGATAGCTATGCTGCAAACCATACTGAACAAGGCGATATACATAAAGAAGTCTTTTTGAACCCCGTCATCTTTTCTCTCATTGAAACGGTGAAAAATCAAAAAGTGCTGGATGCCGGGTGCGGAGAAGGATATTTAAGCAGAATGCTGGCCGCCCGCGAAGCAGTTGTAACGGCGGTTGACTATTCGACAAGAATGCTTGAGATCGCCAAGGAAAGAACGCCGGACGGATTGCACATTCATTATCGGCACGGCAATTGTGAGGACTTGCATTTTTTAGATGAGCAAAGCTTTGATATCATCATATCGAATATGGTCATCCAAGACCTCGCAAATGATGAAAAAGCGTTTCAGGAAATGCACAGGTTATTAAAAGATGGAGGATGCTTTATTTTTTCAATATTACACCCTTGTTTCGTCACCCCGGAAAGCGGATGGGAAAGAACCAAAGACGGCCAAAAGCTCCATTGGAACGTTGATCGGTATTTTTACGAAGGCGCATATGAGCAGCCGCTGGGCGGCGAGGAGAAAATGTTTCTTTTTCACAGAACACTGACAAGCTATATCAATACGATCATCAAAGCCGGCTTTCAATTAGAAGCGGTCGAGGAACCGAGACCGTCAAAAGAGATGCTGAAAAAATACCCTTCATTTGAAGAAGATCTCAGGTGCCCCGATTTCATCGTTTTTAAATTAAGAAAGCCCGGCGGCGATGTCCGATAGGCCCCGAATCCGATAGACCTTTTCCTACCCTTTTTGAGTATTTGTTTTTCTTCGCGGCCAAATGACGGCTGGAATCAGAGCCAAGGATAACAGCCCGCCCGCCAAGGATAACACGGCATAGCTTGAATGAGCGACAACCATTCCGGAAAGAGCCCCGCCGGAAGCCCCCGCCAATGCGATCAAAACATCAAGCGTTCCCTGCACTTTCGCACGTGTTGAAGGCTCGGTCGAATCGATAATTTGTGCAGTTCCGCTGATTAATCCAAAGTTCCATCCCAATCCAAGCAGCGAAAGGGCAACGATCAATAAAACGAGCGAATCGCTGGGAGCCAGCGCCGCCACTGCACCAGCGAGCAGCAGGGTCACCCCTGAGGCGATGCTTATGGCTGTCCGGCCAATTTTATCAACAAGAATCCCTGTGACAAGTGACGGAAGATACATTGAACCGATATGAAAACCTATCACGATCCCGACATCTCCCAAGCTGTGTCCGTGGTGCTGCATATGAACGGGCGTCATGGTCATAATCGCAACCATCACAATTTGGGTAAGCACCATAACAGCGGCACCAATTGTAATCCCCTTTTGATCGTCCGAAGCACCGGCAGACTTCGATTCGTCTGCTAATTTATTTTCTTGTCTATAGGTTTCGATTTTTTTGGCGATCTCCAACGGATCCGGCCGAAGCAAAATATAAAGCACAAGCCCTGCCAGAATAAAAGCTGCCGCCGATAAAATAAACGGTCCCGCAAGTGGCGGAACGCCGATGATCGAAGCAAATTTCCCCATGACATCCACCAAATTGGGGCCCGCAACCGCTCCAAATGTTGTCATCACCATTGTGACGCTGATCGCTTTAGCCCGCTGCTTTTTATCAGCCAAGTCAGTGCCGGCATACCGCGCCTGCAAGTTTGTCGCTGTGCCCGCTCCGTAAATAAGCAGGGAAACGAACAACAATATGATGCTGTTGATCACGGCCGCAGCAACGACCCCGATTGCGCCGATCCCGCCGACCATAAAGCCGGCGGTTAAGCCCGTGCGGCGCCCGTAACGCTGAGAAAGTCTCCCGACGCCGAAAGCGGCTCCTGCCGATCCTAAAGTAAATAAGGCAGAAGGGACTCCTGAAAACGCATCCGTCCCAAGCATTTGCTTTGCTAACAGGGCGCCTACCGTAATCCCGGCAGCCAGCCCCGCACCGCCGAAAATCTGCGACAGACTCACGATGAATAATACTCTTTTGTACAATCTCTTTAATCGATCCGGAGAATCTATGTAACTCTCAACCGTTCGTTCAGAATACCCCGCCACCTCAACACCTTCTTATTTAAAATTTGTCCCCGCTTTCAATCACGGCGGTTCCTTTCGTTTATGAATAGTTTGAATTTTACTACAAAAGAACCTTTTGTCAATTTGCTAAGGGCATGTCCCCTTCAACATTTTATGAACTGAATTTATCATATTCCGATTTTAGATTGTGGCGGCATTGCGGGCATTAAAAAAACTAGTCACCGAATCAGTAACTAGTCAGATGATGTGCTTTTATTTCTTGACTTGCGACACGGTCAGTCCGTCACCGATCGGAATCAGCAGGGATTCTAATTGGGGTGGGCGGCGACGCCTTGATTGAATTTTTTCATTGATTCGGTATGTCGCTTCGGCATAGCATTATCGTCCGTGCACTACCGCATGCAAGTACGTTATCGGCAACGATTAACAACCAAAATGGCAAACAAGACGCTTCGGCGCGAGGGGTTCTTCTGCTTTTCTATTTCTCCGTCAATATATAGCCCCAATTTGTCTCATTCCTTTGTTTTGAATAATTTATAATCATACTTTAAATTCAAAACCTGAAGAAAGAGGGGCGAAAAATCTTAAGAATTAACTGAGCTCTTTTAATAACAGTTGGTCTGCTTCTCTTTCCATAAAATAAAATAGAAGAAGTTAACCTTAGAAACCTCTTCTTTTGATATTTGGTATATTAAATCATGTAAAGACAATAATGAATAAAAATTCGTTTATAAAGCAGGTGATCCCATGCCAACGAACAGATTAATCAACGAGAAGTCGCCATACCTACTCCAGCATGCACACAACCCCGTCGACTGGTACCCGTGGGGCGAAGAAGCCTTTGAAAAAGCAAAGCGCGAAAACAAGCCGGTACTTGTCAGCATCGGCTATTCGACTTGTCATTGGTGCCATGTCATGGCTCATGAAAGCTTCGAAGATGAAGAAGTTGCGAAGCTTCTGAATGAGAAATTCGTCTCCATTAAAGTGGACCGCGAGGAGCGGCCTGATGTGGATTCGATTTATATGACGATCTGCCAGATGATGACGGGGCAGGGCGGCTGGCCGCTGAATGTGTTTTTAACCCCTGATCAGAAGCCGTTTTATGCGGGTACATATTTTCCGAAGACGAGCCGTTTTAACCGTCCGGGGTTTGTTGAGGTGGTGAAGCAGCTTTCCGATACCTTCGCGAAAAACCGGGAGCATGTTGAAGATATTGCCGAAAAAGCGGCCAACAACCTGAGAATCAAAGCGAAAAGCGATGCCGGCGATTCGCTCGGCGAAGACATATTGAGGCGGACGTATCAGCAGCTGATCAACAGCTTTGATGCGGCGTACGGCGGTTTCGGCAGCGCGCCGAAATTTCCAATCCCCCATATGCTGACATTTCTGCTTCGCTATCATCAATACAGCGGCGAGGAGAACGCGCTGTACAGCGTGATGAAAACGTTGGACAGCATGGCGAACGGCGGCATTTACGACCATGTCGGCTACGGGTTTGCCCGCTATTCGACAGATGACGAATGGCTTGTTCCCCACTTTGAAAAAATGCTTTACGATAATGCTTTATTGCTGATCGCATATACTGAAGCCTATCAAATCACGAAAAACGAACGGTATAAACAGATTTCCGAGCAGATCATCACATTTGTCCGCCGCGAAATGACCGATGAGAAAGGCGCTTTTTATTCAGCGCTTGATGCCGACACGGAAGGCGTAGAGGGCAAATATTATGTGTGGTCAAAAGAAGAAGTCCTTGAAACGCTTGGAGATGAACTTGGCGAATTGTATTGCGCGGTCTACAACATCACGCAAGAAGGGAATTTTGAAGGCCATAATATTCCAAACTTGATCTACACCAGGCTGGAAGACATCAAGGATGAATTCGCGCTGACAGATGAAGAGCTTCAGAACAAGCTTGAAGAAGCGAGAACAAAGCTTTTTGAAAAACGTCAGGAAAGAACGTATCCTCATGTCGACGATAAAGTGCTGACTTCTTGGAACGCTCTGATGATCGCGGGTCTTGCCAAAGCGGCGAAAGTCTACAATGCGCCCGAATACCTGGAGATGGCGCGAGCTGCAGCCGAGTTTATCGAGAATAAATTGATTCAAGACGGTCGCATCATGGTCCGCTACCGTGACGGCGAGGTGAAAAATAAAGGATTTATCGATGACTACGCCTTCCTGCTGTGGGCCTACATCGAATTGTATGAAGCATCACTTGATTTAACCGATTTGCGAAAAGCCAAAAAGCTCGAAGCAGACATGAAGGGGCTGTTCTGGGATGAAGAGCACGGCGGTTTTTATTTTACGGGAAGCGATGCCGAGGCTTTGATCGTGCGGGATAAAGAAGTATACGACGGCGCCCTCCCGTCCGGAAACGGCGTCCTGGCCGTGCAGCTGTCCCGGCTGGGCAGGCTGACTGGCGACTTGTCGCTCCATGATCAAGCGGCAAAAATGTTTGCTGCCTTCCATGGAGACGTCTCTGCTTATCCGAGCGGCCATACAAACTTTCTCCAAGGTTTGCTGAGCCAATTCATGCCGCAAAAGGAAATCGTTGTGCTCGGAAAACGGAATGATCCGGACAGACAGAAGATCGTAAGCGCTTTGCAGCAGGCCTTCCAGCCGAATTATGCCGTCCTCGCCGCAGAATCGCCTGACGATTTCAAAGGGATTGCCGACTTTGCGGCCGAATACAAAGCAGTCGATAACAAAACGACTGTCTATATTTGTGAAAATTTCGCCTGCAGGCAGCCGACGACGAATATAGACGAAGCGCTCGATCAGCTGGTTTAACCGGCGGCAATCATGGGAATAACATTTGCAAACACCTAATCGAAAGGGGTTATGACCATGAAGCAAAAGAATCTGATCTCAGGTCTCGCCGTTGTCGCCGGAGTCACCGCATATATGCTCAAAGACGAAACAAACAGACAAAAACTGAAATCGTACTTGCAAAACGTCAAAGAAAAGATCCCTTACTTTTCGGAAAAACACAACGTAGATTCATTCCCGGTTGAAAAAGCAGGACACCCGTCTCCGCATGATATCGAAGATAACAAAATGGTATCGGAAGGATCCATGTACCCTGTTCAATACTACGACGAAAAGAAAAAATAGCGATGCATGAGCTGTCATATTTATGGCAGCTTTTCTGCTGCCGTTCTAAAAAACTGCAAGCGGATTATAGATATAAAAATCCAAAAATAAAAGCCGCCCGGTCGGCAGCCTCTTCAAGCCTTATATTTTATTTTCATAACAATAATGATTGACAAGCTCTTCAATTAAATCATGCTCTGGAAACTCCCCGTGAAACTCAAAGGGAATCTCCTCGACAAACCGGCCGCGCCGGTATACATGGATCGCACCGTTTTGTCTGGTCACGCTGTATTCCGGTTCAAACGTGTATCCGTTCCGCTCTATTGCACCCATTGATCATTCCCGCCTTTCAAAACAGCAGTTCATACACTTCGTTTAATTCTCTTGTCCGTTTATGGTCCTGTTCATTCAGCGCATATTTCATCTCATGTTCAAGCACTTGATTCAGAAATTCCATTTCCCGCTCCTCCAAGTGCTCGACAAACTCTTCCTCATTGGCATATCGCCCGGAAACGATTTTTCTGTAAATGTTTTGTCCTATGCCGTGTTCAAGGTGATTCGACAGTGACTCACGGAGGTAGCCCAATGTTGTGTCCATGATTCATACTCCTTTTTTACCTTTTAGGTTGGGTAATTCTTAATGATTCATGCATAAGCGGCCTAAATTTTCAATAAGAAAAAGGCGATACACCATAATGCTGTGCAGATAAAAACTTTCTCCTTCCCACATGGTAAGCGCCTAAAGCCAAAAAGACTGAACACGCAGCAATAAGAAAGACGGCTTTTCCCCCGTACAAGGCAAGCATCATCCCCCCCAGCCAAGGCCCTAAAAACTCACCGATGTTGTATAAGTTTTGCATGCCGTAATACGCGCCCTTCATATGATCCGGAGCCAGCTCGTCCAAAAGGACATTCATTGAAGGAAAACATAAAATTTCGCCGATTGTCAGAACAAACATCGAAAGCATAAAAACAATCCAGCCATTTGCGATAGAAAAACCGATATTCCCCAAAATGCAAAAAACGGTTCCAATTGATATTGTTGTTAAGGATTTATACCTCTCAAATAAACGGGTGAGCGGCACTTGTAAAAGGATGACCGTCACCGCGTTTAACGTGATTAAAGTCGAAAATATTTTAACTCCGTTTGCAAAGTCGTTATTTAAATACTGCAGCAAAGTGCTTTCCATTTGCGAATAGCTGAACAAAAAAAGGATGCCGCCGGCTATGTATAATCGAAGAGCCTTGTCTTGCTTTAACGTCTTCAAAACTGAACCTGCCTGGACTTTTTCAGGAGCGATTTTTGTCTCTTTCACCGTGGTCAGCCGAATCATCATCAAGCTCAAAAGTATGGCATAGCCAAAATAGACCAGCCCTGTGATGATAAACGGCGTTCCGGTTTTGGCAAGACCAAAATAAGCGCCCAGTAAAGGGCCGACAGCAGCTCCAACATTGATGGCCAAATACCGCAAAGAGAAAATGCGGAATCTCATCTCCCGTTCTGATAACTCAGCCATCAAAGCCTTTGACACAGGTTCAAAACACGAATGGCAAAGCCCGCTTAAAATATTCAGCAATAAAAACCACATGAAATCATGAACAAGTCCAAAAAGAATGAATACAAAGCTCCAGATGAAAATGGATGAAAGCATCACTTTTTTTCTGCCGATTTTATCTGAAAGCGCTCCTCCGACTACCCCTCCTACAGTGCTTGAAAAATAGCCTAAACCGATGACAAGCCCGATGGTTCCAAAATCGGCTCCCGTTTTCATATGGAGATAGAGCGCCAAAAACGGGGTTGTCATCGACTTAGCCGCCTTCGTGACAAGCGTGCCTATCAGCAAAAATCGGATCAACGGATGAAGGCGGCTGAATGCTTTAAATTGCGCAAACATCCGAATTCTTTTCCCATACGGTATGATCATGGAACCACGTTGCAAGCCGGCTGATACGGCCTCTCAATTCGGCTTCTGTGCGTCCGATAATTAAACAGCTTGCAATTGCGTCTACACTGGAAGACGAGCCGTGGAACCTGTCTCCGGCTTGAGCGGATATATTTTGTTTCGCTATCCAGTCTGCGGCTGGCGCAGGCTTGATTTCTTTCAGCACGCCGTCTTTCGGCGGAATCAACAGCCAGCCGCTTAGGCGGTCCGGATTGTTGTCCACCTCCGGTATATGAAATTCCAGGCCGCATTGCGCTTTAACACACACTTCATTGATATCAAAACCGAAAGTCTGCGCAGTTGCTTCACGGACCATAGCGCCGCCGGTTCTACTGGCCACTTCACAAAACACCAGTTCATCATCTGGTGTATGAAACACTTCAGCATGGAATGTTGTGGTATTCGGAACAGGAAGGGCAGCAAGCGCTTTTTGAACAAAATCAGTCAACCGCCGGGTAAGCGGATTTTTCAATTCAAGCTGGAGGCTGCCTAAAAACTGATGATCTTGAAACGCCAGACACCCGTTGATATAACGCGACGGCCAGCTGAGGACAATTTCTTCATCAAGGATGAGGCCGTCTATATGATACATATCCCCTTCGATAAACGACTCAACTTCCAGATGATCGGGAAGACCTTTCGCAAGAAAATTCCACACGTCCTGCCGATTCCTTAAAACGGTTGTATCAACAGACCCCGATCCGTAAATAGGCTTAACGACCACAGGAAAACCGAAAGTTTGAACAAACTTATATAAGTCGGCCGCCGAGTCGATTTTCTTAAAATCTGGAACCTTCACACCGGCTTTTCTTACTTGCTCTTTCATTAATATTTTGTTGCGGAACAGCAGAGCACTTTTGTAAGACTGCCCTTTTATCCCCAAAAGCGACCTCAGCTTCCCCGCCCTCAGCATATCAAATTCCGAGGATGCAATAATCGTTTTAAAGTGATACGTTTCATTCAGCTCCAAAGCGCGCATTTCGATGCATCCATTAACCGGATAATCGTCAAATGCTTCGATCACATCATAATTCCTGCATTCATCCGCACGATCGGTTGAGGTCAGCATCGCCACCGGTTCATCCAGTCCCTTCAGCCATACATCATACGGAGACTTGCTATAAGCTGTTTTATTTAAGATAAGCGTACTCATAACAATTTCTCCTTTCTTGTAATACATGTTTTTCAACTTTATAATAGTAAAAGTATTTAGATAACTCTAATATATCTTTATCTAGTATTAATAACTTTTATTTATAAATAGAGGTGTGAAATATGAATCTCCATGCACTGCGATTGTTCTATTCGGTCGCTGAAACAGGCAGTGTCACTCAAGCCGCCAAACAGTTAAGTATCAGCCAGCCCGCCGTCACCTCGCAAATTAAGAAATTAGAACGCGAGATCGACTGCACCTTATTCGTTCCTAAAGGCAGAGGGATCCTGCTGACACAGTCCGGCGCAGAGCTTGCAAAACAGGCCAAGCGGCTGTTTTCACTTGAAAAAGAAATTGAATCGTACGTGGAGCAGTTAAGGGAAGGGTCAATTGGAAAACTGCGTATTGCCTCCACCTTCCTCCCCGCCAATTATTTGCTGCCAAGATGGCTCAGCCGATTTAAACAGCAATTTCCGAAAACGGAAGTTGAAATCACGACAACGAATTTTCAAAAAGCTTGTGAACAGCTGATCAACTACGAAGCGGACATTGGCCTGATCGGCGGGACAACGGAATTCGGCCCCTTCTTAAAAGGAACGCTGCTTTTGGAAGATGACATGTTATTCGTAGTCAATCAAAAACATAAATTCGCCTCAAAACACGTGGCATTAGAGGAGATTGTAAAAGAACCTTTCGTCTTTCGCGAGGAAGGAAGTTTTTCGCGGGAAAAATTGATTTCGCTGTGCAACCTGCATAACGCGGGAAAACCAAATATGGGTGTACAAATAAACGGATTAAACGAAACAATCAGAACGGTTATGGAAGGATACGGTGTAACATTCGTATCCGCTCTTGAAGTAAACGAATATATCGCCCGCGGAGACATCGCAAAGGTTCATGTTGATAAAGCCGTAATAAAGAACCCGATTTCGCTATGTGTAAGGACGGAAGACCATCTATCTCCATCTGCCCTTAACTTTATTCAAATGATCGATTCGACCGATGAATATCCTCTATAACGGACGTCATCTCGATTTCCATTAAATGGGTTCTTTACAAAGCTCGACCGGCTGTGGAACGCCGTAAACTGCCGGGGGTTGTACTGTTGAATATTATTGAGCGCATGTTTGGTAAGGTGTTTTAGTAGTCAACAGCAGCAGACGGGCCGTCTCAATGTGTGAATCAATGGTTTTTCAATTTATGACAACAACACAAGGAGCCAGCAGCTATTCTCGGGGCGGTGTTCGCGAGGACAGCTGCTTCCTTCAATCGTCATGCGAAGCTCCGTCTTGTGGCCGGAGGCAGACTTTCTTCTGGATTTAGACCTATATGTGGAATAAAACCGGATCCCAGCTTAAGAAACTAACAGCACACTGTCCTACGCCTGATCCTGCATTATGAAATCATCACTTATAAGATATACTTGGGCTTTTTCGTTATCTTGCAAAGGATATTTTTAAAAATGCCAAAATTTCCGAATAAAAAGTGGTATGATTTTTGGTAGAAAGGACGGCTGGTGCCTGTGGTCAAAAAACGGGTCAATTTTTCTCTGCAAACAAAAATTATGGGCTTGATTGCAGCACTGCTTATCTTAGTAATCGGCTTGCTGACAGTCACGTTTGCCGTTCAGCAAACAAAAGAAGGAAGAAAACAGTCCGAACAGCTTGCCGTTCAGACTGCAAAAACCATTTCTTATATGCCTCCGGTAAAAGAGCTCTTTCAAAAGAAGCGCGGGCATAAGGGAGAGGCGCAAGAGGTCATTGAACAAATGAAAGAACAGACCGGTGCCTATACTATTTATGTCCTCAACGAAAAGGGAGAGATCAAAATCGCCTCGGAAAAGAGAGGTCAAACGAAGCTGACAAGAAGCAGAAAAATCTTGTTCGGCGGCTCTCACATCTCTGAAACAAAAAACGATGGCCGCATGGTGATCAGAGGAAGTGCGCCGATTATCCAGGAACAAAGTGGTTACAGCAAGGTCATCGGCAGTGTGTCTGTTGATTTTCTGTTAAACGAGACAGAACAACGTATTAAAGAGAATGTGAGAAAATTGAGCTTCATGGCTGTTCTCGTTTTGCTCATAGGATTTGCGGGTGCCGCCGCTCTTGCCAAAAGCATTAGAAAAGATACGCTTGGCCTTGAACCCCAAGAGATTGCATCTCTTTACCGTGAACGAAATGCGATGCTGCGTGCGATTAAAGAAGGGATCATTGCCACCAACCGTGAAGGAGTCGTCACAATGATGAACGTATCGGCAGCGGAAATGCTTAGGCTTCCCGAACCTGTGGTCAACCGGCCAATTGATGACATCCTGCCCGGAGCCGGAATAATGTCTGTCCTTCAGCAGCGGCAGATGTTGCTGAATCAGGAGGTCTGCGTCAACGATCAAGTGTTTATTTTAAATACAAAAATGATGCTCCAAAACGGTCAAACTTACGGAATTGTCGTAAGTTTCCGTCAAAAAACCGAGTTAAAAAGGCTCATTGACACGCTGACAGAGGTGCAAAAATACTCTGAAGATCTCCGCGCGCAAACACATGAATTCTCAAATAAGCTTTATGTGATCCTAGGCCTGCTTGAGCTAGGTGAGTATGAAGCAGCGATCGACCTGATTAAAGAGGAATACGCCATTCAAAATGAACAGCACGACATTTTATTCAAAAACATTCATTCTCAGCAGGTGCAGGCTATCCTGTTGGGCAAAATGGGAAAGGCTTCGGAGAAAAAAGTTAAGTTGTCCATTGATGAAAACAGCACGCTTGAGCCGCTTCCTGAGCATATCGGGATGTCTCATCTCATTACGATCATCGGGAATTTAATTGATAACGCTTTCGAAGCCGTAGCTGAGCAAAATGTGCGGCTTGTTTCATTTTTCATCACTGACATCGGCCGCGATATTGTCATAGAAGTGGCTGACACAGGATGCGGCGTAGCGCCTGATAAGATGAAAGCCATCTTTGAACGAGGATATTCTTCAAAGGGGATGAAGAGAGGCTACGGGCTGGCCAACGTAAAGGAATCTGTACGTGAACTTGGCGGTTGGATTGAAGTGGCCAATCAAAAAGGCGGCGGAGCGGTATTTACCGTTTTTATACCGAAGGAGAAGCAAACACGAGAGGGGGAATCCATTTGATTGATATCGTGATCGCGGAGGATGATTTCCGTGTAGCGCAAATTCATGAAAGATTGATCGAACAGCTTGATGGATTCAACATTATCGGTAAAGCGGCCAATGCCAAAGAAACAATGGAAATTCTCGAGGTCCGAAAGGCCGACTTGCTGCTGTTGGATATTTACATGCCGGATGAGATGGGCACAACATTGATTCCTGTCATTCGAAACCGGTTTCCGGAAGTGGATATCATGATCATCACAGCAGCAACCGAAACATGTCATTTACAGGAATCGCTCCGGGCGGGAATTGTGCACTATTTGATTAAGCCTGTGACTGCCGAAAAATTCAAACAGGTGCTGCTTCAATATAAGAAAAAAAGGCAAACACTGCTTTCTCAGCCACAGGTCAGCCAATCAATGATTGACCAAATCTTCGGAGACTTCTCCAGCGGATCCCGTCAGGCTGAGGATTTGCCGACAGGTATCAATTCGATTACACTGCAAAAAATCAGGGATGTTCTGCGAGACGCAGCTAAAGGAATGACAGCCGAAGAACTCGGTGAAAAAATGGGGGCTTCACGTACAACAGCCCGCCGCTATGCCGAATATCTCGTGTCAAAAGAAGAAGCGCGCGCTGAGCTGGAATACGGAATTATCGGCAGACCGGAGAGAAAATACTATTTGGCGGATGAATAAACATGAAGAACTTTGCGATTATAATGATTTGTCTATTGATCTTAATGTCGGGGGATGAAAGACAATCGTCCGCCCCGCGTCCCCCGGGAGGGCCGGTTGAAATCGTCGTACCCGCTGAGCCTTCGGGCGGCTGGGATTTAACGGCTCAGGCGATACAATCCGTCCTTAAACAAAAACAAGTGATAAAAAGCGAAGTGAAGATCGTCTATAAACCCGGAAGCGGCGGTGACAAAGGCTGGAAGTATATAAATAGCAGCGATACGTACACCATCGGCATGACATCCAGCTTAATGCTGAGCAATTACATTCTCGGACAGAGCAAACTGAAAACAGACGATTTCACCCCGCTGGCGATTCTTGCAAAAGAATGGCAGACGATCGCTCTTCCAAAAGGATCGGAAATAAAGAGCGGAAAGGATTTGCTGAATGAGATCAAAAAGAACCCCGGCAAGGTAAAAATCGGTTTTTCCCCCGGACTTGGCAATGATGACCAGCTGTCATTCGTCAGGGCGGCCGATATGTACGGAGTTGACCCTTTTAACATTCAATATTTACAGTATGAAAGCAGCGAAGAGCTCATTCAGGCGCTTATCAGACATGAAATTGACGCCGCATCGATGACTCTATCAGAAGCTAAAACATATGAAAGAAGCGGCAGCATCACACTTGGGGCTGTTACTTCAGACAAAAGGCTTCCCGCATATCCGCATGTACCGACGTGGAGAGAGCAGGGCATCCCGTTTGTATTTTCCCATTGGAGAGGTGTATTAGGCCCGAAAAATATGACCAAAGAAGAAATTTCCTACTGGGATCAAGTGTTTAAAAAGATCACATCCTCACCGGAATGGAAGCAGAAAATAAATGAACAGGAATGGGAAAGCTATTATTTAAACAGCAAGGAGACGCAACGATTCCTTGAGGAGCAATCAGCATTTTATCAAAACATCATGGCTGGGGATTAACCGGGTATTTCGCGTCTGCGGAATACTTTTTTTATGTATTTAAAAATGGTCAAAAAGAACAAAATGATTTTAAAAAATTAAAAATACATAAAAACCAAATTATTTACTTCAGAAAGTTCTTCTCATATGATGACAAAAAGGCAAGGCTTAGGGGGAACAGGAGAGAAAAAAATGTAAGCGGATTCATATGAGGGGGGAATAACTGTGTTAGCAATTTTAGGTTTTTTCATGATGCTTGTGTTTATGGTATTGATCATGACAAAACGGCTTTCTGTTCTGACGGCATTAGTCTTGACACCGATAGTGTTTGCGCTGATCGCCGGATTCGGATTCAGCGATGTCGGCGACATGATGATTTCGGGGATTCAGCAAGTCGCGCCAACCGCCGTTATGATTATGTTTGCAATTTTATATTTCGGGATTATGATTGATACTGGCCTGTTTGACCCAATGGTCACAAAAATATTAAAAATGGTCAAAGGCGATCCGTTAAAAATCGTCGTCGGCACTGCGGTGCTCACGATGCTGGTCGCATTGGACGGAGACGGATCAACAACATATATGATTACAACGAGCGCGATGCTCCCGCTCTATTTGCTGCTTGGCATCCGCCCGATTATATTAGCGGGAATCGCAGGAGTCGGCATGGGGATTATGAATACGATTCCATGGGGAGGCGCAACACCGCGGGCAGCGAGTGCGCTCGGGGTTGACCCGGCTGAATTGACCGGCCCGATGATACCTGTCATCGTAAGCGGCATGCTTTGTATGATCGGAGTTGCGTATATGCTCGGAAAAGCGGAGCGAAAACGCCTCGGCGTGATTGAACTCAAACATCCGGCTGGTGCCAATGAAACGGCCGCCGCTGCGGAGGATGAGTGGAAGCGTCCGAAGCTTTGGTGGTTCAACTTATTGTTGACGCTTTCATTGATAGGGCTTCTCATATCAGGAAAAGTAAGCTTGACCGTTCTGTTTATTATCGCGTTCTGCATCGCATTGATTGTCAATTATCCAAACCTCGATCATCAGAGACAGCGAATTTCGGCGCATTCGAGCAATGTATTGGCTATCGGTTCAATGATATTTGCCGCAGGGGTCTTTACCGGAATACTAACAGGCACAAAAATGGTAGATGAAATGGCGATTTCGCTTGCGTCTATGATTCCTGAACAAATGGGCGGCTTTATTCCGATGATAGTAGCCTTAACAAGCGGCATTTTCACTTTTCTGATGCCGAATGACGCTTATTTTTACGGAGTGCTCCCGATTTTATCAGAAACCGCTGTCGCATACGGTGTTAATAAGGTCGAAATTGCAAGAGCCTCCATCATCGGCCAGCCGATTCACATGCTGAGCCCGCTTGTGCCTTCAACACATTTGCTTGTTGGGCTTGTCGGGGTTTCCATCGACGATCATCAAAAATTTGCGATAAAGTGGGCGGTGCTCGCTGTCATCGTGATGACAGGATGCGCGCTTCTCATCGGATCCATATCAATTTATTGATGGTGTTGATCGCTTCAATGCCCTTATGAGGGCGATACACGTATCGCAGCATACCTTTTCACATAGCGGCCTTTTTAAGCTTGCAGAGACACTCCTGTTTTCTGCGGGCTTTTTCTTTTGGATAAAAAAGACCTCCCTTATACCTTTTCATAAGCCTTTACTGTGTGGCTTGGCTTCACTTGAAACACAACATCTTTCGGACCCGTTGTTTGAAATGGACCCCAGAGGCTCTCCGGAGCGGGCGGGTTTCCGCCCATCATTGGCGCCCGTATTGAAACACAGCCAAGCTTATAAAAAAAAGAACCAGGAGCTGGTTCTTGATCATAGCGCCTGAGAGGGCTGCCAATAACATCTCGACAGCCCCAAGCGCCTTAAAAATTTCATTATTTATTCCCATCAGCTGAGGCACGCTTGCCAATTCCAAACACATAATAGCTGGCGGCAACAACCGCAAGGAAAATAACCCCGACAATCAGAGACACGCGTGTGTCATTGTTGAACCACATGCCCACCAATACCATAAGAAGGAAACCAATCGTCAAATAGTTCGTCACTGGGGCGAAAGGCATTTTGAACGGATGTTTGTCAATTTCAGCTCCTTTTGCTTTTCTGAATCCGATATGGCTGAGCAGAATGACAAACCACGGAATCATCCCCGGGAGCACGCTCGCACTGTATACATACACAAAAATATTAGGCGGCGCAATATAATTTAAAACGACGCCGATTGCCAAACCGATCAAGACGGCAATCGTCCCGTATAACGGCACGCCATTTCTGGAAATCTTCGTAAAGAATTTTGGCGCTTGGCCGTTTACTCCCAATGTATAAAGCATGCGGCCCGCACTGAAAATTCCGCTGTTGCAGCCGGACATTGCCGCCGTCATGACGACGAAGTTAATAATGCCGGCTGCCGCCGTAATTCCGACTTTCGCAAAAGTGGATACAAACGGACTACCGATTGCATTCAGCTCATCCCAAGGATAGACTGTGACAATCACGAAGATGGCGCCAATATAGAAAATTAAAATACGCCAAATAATACTTTGGATCGCGTGTCTCAGCGTGTTTTGCGGATCTTTTGCCTCCCCCGCCGTAATTCCTATCAGTTCGACCCCTTGATAAGCGGCGATGACCAGCGACAGCGCAAAGAAGAATCCTGAGAATCCGCCTGTAAAGAAACCGCCGTGCGACCAAAGGTTTGAAAACCCGATCGCTTGTCCGCCGTTGCCGAATCCGAAGAAAATAATCCCGAACCCCGCTGCAATCATTAATACAATCGTAACGATTTTAATCATCGCAAACCAAAATTCAAACTCACCAAATGATTTAACAGAGACAAGGTTTGCTCCTCCGAGAATCGCCATTGCGATAATGCCCGGTATCCAAGCGGGAAGATCCGGAAACCAGTACTTCATGTACTCCCCGACGGCGATGATCTCGGACATCCCGACAATCACCCACTGAAACCAGTTGCTCCACGCGGTCATATATCCGGCCAACGGGTGTATATATTGATGGCCGAATGTCGCAAATGAACCGGTGCTTGGCTCTACATATAGCATTTCCCCCATTGCACGCATAATAAAAAAGATAAAAATTCCGCAAATGGCATAAGCAAGCAGGACGGAAGGTCCTGTCCACTTTATCGTGCTGGAAGATCCCATAAATAAACCGACGCCGATAGTGCCGCCAAGCGCAATCATTTGGATGTGGC
Organism: Bacillus sp. FSL R7-0646; assembly: GCF_037969865.1. NCBI lineage: Bacteria > Bacillati > Bacillota > Bacilli > Caryophanales > Bacillaceae > Bacillus > Bacillus sp. FSL R7-0646. The sequence goes on along the minus strand of NZ_CP150217.1, from coordinate 204,121 downwards.
GCGCGCCCAGGCCTCTCTTCAATTCTTTGTTCGCCACTTCTTTTCCTCCTCTTACACGGCTGATGTCACCCAAAAAACTATATGATGACAAAGCATCTTCATCGTATTAAGTAGTAATAAAAATCTGATAATTACAATTAGTATATATCTCAAAATTTACTTATTCCATCATAATAAACTCCTTCCAAAAATACAATTGTTTTTTCCAGGAGAACAAATTTTACTCTATCTATTTATTAAGAAACAACTATCCCAATATAAAGAATATTCTTATAATATCAAAAAGCAGTACGCATCTTGAATAACCAATCAAAATGCGCCCGTTTTTCCTTATAAACAATGGCCGGCGGCCGATTCTTTTTCAATGTTTAAAATATAATACAACTCATCAAGTTTTTGTATTTGATAGGTTGGTACAATACCAGTGTCATTTGCTATCATGCCCGGATTCATCCAGCATGTATCCAATCCGGCCAGCCGCCCCCCTTCTATGTCCGCTGTCAATGAATCCCCGATGATCAGCCCCTGATCGACAGAAAAATGAGGAATCCGTTCAAAAACGTAATCAAAGTATTCTTTCATCGGCTTTTGAAAACCGGTGTCTTCTGAAACAAAAATCCCTTTAAACATCGGGTACAATCCTGAAGCTTGCAGGCGCTTATACTGCGTTTTTGAAACACCGTTCGTCACGATATATAAATCATATTGATCCCGCAGGCTTTTGATTAATTCAAAAGCGCCGTCTATCAGCTGATGCCCTTCTTCAAGGAAGCTGCGATACTTCTTCTCAAGCAAAACGCCGTCAGCCTCAAGACCATATTCTTTGAATAAAAGGGAAAAGCGTGTGTTCACCACTTGGTCGCGGTCCATCTCCCCTTTTTCGAACACCCTCCATAAACCTTGATTGATTCGTTTATAATTCGCTTCTATTTCAGCTGTCAAACGAATTTGCTGCTCCTCAAAAAGCATTCGCAATGCTGACTTTTCTGCCGCACCGAAGTCTAATAGTGTATCATCCACATCAAAAAATAAAGTACGATAATTTTTCACGAGTGTTCCTCCGTTTAGCATTTTAGTAGCCGGTCTTGCTGTCTTTTATGGCTTCAAGCTCGTTTTTCAGCAAGCTCATCGTCTCTGCCTTTTCTTTCTCTGCCTGAATGTCAAACGCCAGCTGCTCTGTAAACTCCCATATGTCCTCCAGTCTTCGCCTGATCTGATAAAACCGCAAAGCGTTCTGATCGATTTCAAATCCTTTATGAGTCTCGCAGTAAACGCGCAAAAACTCTTGAGCATACGGCTGGTTAGCAAAGAACATCAGATCCGCTTCAACAGGGGCCAGTTTCAAGCCCTCCCAATCGATCAGAATCAATTCCCCGCCCGTTTTCATCAAATTCCAGCCATGAACATCTGTATGGCACAAAGCCAATCTTCTGCCGCTGCATTTCAAATCATCCGCCAGGGATAAGGCTGACTCCATCATATCGCGGATTGCTCCGCTGTAGGGTTGAATGAGTGTCGCCAGCTCACAAGGCAGGTGATCAAGCCATTGTGTCATCTCATCTAAAAACGAAATATCATATTTTTCTTTAATTCCTTCTGTCTTCACCGGGATCGTCTCATCATATCGGTGCAGCTCCGCTATGATTCCGGCGAGCTTCTCCACGCACCCTTTGCCGAGCGGCTGATCTCCAATGGTTTCACCGGCAATGTATTCATAAAGCATATACACCGCATCGTCATCTTCACACTTGTATTCTCCAGCTGTTGTCAAAAGCGGCACAGGCAGCCTCCCGTTGAGAGCGGTGTGATCCCCCAGCCACCCCAGAACAGGGATGTAATTATCGATTAAAGCTGCCCATTTCGCTGTCGATGCCCTATTTTTATCATACACTTTTAAAAAGAAAGCCGCTTCACCGTCGGTTACTTGATAAGCAAGTGCTGTCCACCCGCCTTGCTCGGGAGAAATGTTCACACTGTCGATTCCATAATGGTTCTGCAGCATTTTTTTAATACTGAACATTCCGTTCACCTCCGCAAAAAACGCACTCCCGGCTCACCTGCCGGGAGTGCGGCCATCATTTGATTAGTCAATTTCCTTTGCATCAGGTTTCAGCTGCTGAACGCGCCTCAGATACTGTCTGACTTTCTCCGCTTCTGCGAAGAGGTATTGTTCATTCAGATGTTCAGCAACTGCTGCTGCTGTCTCTTCAAACAGCTCCCACATCTTAAACAAACTGTTCCATACCCGCTTATAATCAGCTGGCGGATACGTCTCCAAAAGCCTTTCCCACGTATTTTGATCAACATAGCGATCCAAAAATTTTGCATTTTTACCTATGCTCAGCGAAAAGCCCGTTTCAAAGCCGACCTTCCATTCGAGCATTTTCAACAGCATGGCCCTGACGAGATTTAAATGATCGAGTGCATAAAGAATTTCCTGCCGCCACAAGCCTTTGGCCACATATGTCGATGTCCACCAAAATTCATTGCAGCAGTCGGCGAAGCATTGCGGGGACGGTTTTTGCACCCAATATTCCCGATCCGTCGGCGGCGGGATGACGGGCAGATCCTGATCCTTATCCAACAGGATCACGGTCAAGCCGTCTTCCCTGCTATATTCCAGCTTTTCTTCAAGCGGCACAAGAATCAAATCAATGCGGCTGCCGTCTGTAAATAACATCAAATACGAAAAGCGGTTGCCAAGCTCATTCGGAAACAGCTCCATCGCTTCCGGCGTCTGCATGATGATCCGCTCTCCAAAAACGTCCACCCAGCCCGGCTCATCGAGAAAAGACTGCATATCTGTTACAACATAGACAATATCATAATCGCGAAAAGGGTCCTTCGGGACGTTTGGGTTCGTCCGCGAGCCGTTCATGCCGACCGCTCTGACACGGCTGTCCTCCCGTGCGACCTTCAGCACCAAATCGATGATTTCCTGCTCTGTACGCATGTATATACCTCCTCTTTTTGATTGTTGTAGTAAATCTTGATGAGGAGGTCCGCGAATACACGGTTATATGAAATGCTCTAAAAACGTCATCGACATGTCCTCCTTCTTTTAGCGAATGGCTTTCAGGTAGTCTTCAAGGCGCTCCAGCTGTGAAGAAAAGCCTTCGACCATCCCCTTATCCAGCAGCTGTTGAAGCTCTTTCGGAGAAGAAAAATGTGAGCGTGTAATCAGTTTTGTCCCCACGTCGCGCTCTTGAAAATAAACCTCATTCAAAATCTCCGGCATGCCGGGAACAACATTCCCTTCCTCGTCTGTAAACATATCCGTGTACACGATCTTTTCCGGCGCCGCAATCTCTTGAAAAACAGCCTTGCCGCAAGATTTCCGGCCATAGAATTCGCCTTGGTTTTGATCTCTGCATTCCATACAGTAAAGCCATACGCCATCCGGCTGAAACTCAAACCTGCTGTTGGCAGTCTGCCATCCTTTCGGCCCCCACCAGCTTTCCAAATGCACTGACCCAGAAAAAGCCTTAAACACCAGCTCCCGTGGCGCCTCGAAACTCCGCTCCATGACCAGAGTTTTCCCTTCCGCTTTCGCTTGAACGCTGTGTACCGCTTTGTGATCGGACATCTTGATTCCTCCTTGATTGGATATCTAAATGAAACGGCGAAAAAAACCGTGAAAACCCTGTGCCAACAAGTGTTTTATTTGCGAATCTTGACCAGCTGCCGCTCCTCGAAATAAAACAGGCCGGCAATTTCATCGATGTATTTCTTTTTATCCAGCTTGACATGCTTGCCCAGCTGAAGGTTCTCTATATCAATGAAAAAGTCTAAGCGGTCGTCTTTTTCTTTGTCTTCCTCACCGTCCCAGCAAGAGTAAACTTCTATATCTTCACCCTCGGGAATATTTGAATTGATATAGCTGAATAGCGCCCTTATGTCATTTCCGGGTCTATGTAAACAGCCGGTTGCCTCATATACAAACGGCTTGCTGAGTTTTGTTTTGACCATTTCGTATCCTGGATCAAGCTTAACGATGCTAATCAAACCTTCTTCTGTTTGGTCTCGGAAGCTCCCCAGCGGAAGCTCCCGATCGGCTGCAATAAAATGATGAAGTGTCAACTGTCTTCCCTCTTCTTTCCTTTATAAAAAAGAACCCTATTAAAGGGTTCTTCAAATCGCTCATTTTTCCTGCTTAGCAGTTGTTTCCGTCAAGATCGCACTGCAAGCCGTCAACAGGTTTTTGTCTGCTTTCTTTTTCGATCGCCTGTTCAAACACTTCCTTCGCCGCGGCTCCGGCAATCCGCTCATTGCCGATGATAAAAGTCGGAACGGCCGTGATGCCGGCTTCTTCGTAAGCGTGTTGGAGCGCCTTCCGCTGCACGTCCTGATATGTTCTTGCGCTTAAAGCTTCTTTAAAAGCATGTTCATCCAGTCCGGCTTCTTTGGCCAGCGACGTTAATACGTCGATGTCGCCGATATCCTGCTCTTCCTGAAAAAACGCTTTGTAAACCCGGTCATTGTACGCTTTCCCTTTACCGTGTTCTTTTGCGAAGTGATAGCCTTCATGAGCCAGATCTGTATAAGGATGCGGAGAGACGTTCGGCAGCTTCATATTGACGCCCCAAGCCTCGATTCGCGGCTTAATGGCGCCGTCCCACATCGCCAATTTGGCCGGGTCGTTTAACGGATCAAGCTGCTCCGATGGGCGCGGCCTCAGTTCGAATGGCAGCCACTCGACTTCCACATCTTTGCCTTCGATCGCTTTTTCGAGCTGGTCTTTTCCGAGAAAACAGAATGGACAGACATAATCGGAATATACTTTAATATTTATTGTCATGTTTTTCTTCCTTTCTTGTCACCCAATCAACTATATGTAACAATAATAGTTACAATTATGTCATCTGTCAAACTTTTAGTATGGAGTTAAAATCGGCAATGATCGGGAACTTTCAGCTGTCTATATCGTATTATGATGCGTTACAGCTTGCGCCATCAACTTCTTTGACATTATATCGATAAGGAGTTTATTAAATGAAAACAGAAAACAACAATAGCATGAAACCGTTTTTCTCAATGATTCTCACATCCGGCGTACCCAGGCTGGCTTTAAGCGCCGGTTTGACCGCAAGCCTCGTCACGACTTTGGTCGGCTTGTCCATTCCGCTGTTGACAAGGGAAATGGTTGACGGCTTTTCCGCCAATTCGATCAATCTGGCCTTATCGGGAATCCTTGCGCTCGTTTTTATCGTTCAAGCGGTCTGCGACGGGTTTTCGACCTATTTTCTTTCTTACGCCGGGCAGAAAGTGGTCGCTTCCCTGCGGGAGCGCATGTGGTTCAAGCTGCTGCGCCTTCCTGTCCGCTACTTTGACGAAAAGACGAGCGGCGAAACCGTCAGCCGAGTTGTCAATGATACCGGCATTGTTGAAAGCTTGATTTCCGACCATTTTCCGCAGTTTGTTTCCGGAATCATCACCATTGTCGGATCTGTGGTCATTCTGCTGATCATGGATTGGAAAATGACGCTTCTTATGCTGATCTCCGTTCCGATCACGACCTTCATCATGATCCCGCTCGGCATGAAAATGCAGCGCATTTCCAAAACAATGCAGGATGAAACAGCTTCCTTCACCGGACATGTCCAGCAGACATTAAGCGAAATCAGATTGATGAAAGCATCAAACGCCGAGCATACAGAAAAAATGAAAGGGTTATCAGGCATTTCAAAGCTCTTTCAATACGGCCTCAAGGAAGCTCGGATATTCGCGCTCGTCTCCCCGTTCATGCACCTTGTCATTATGATTGTGATCGTCGCCATCATCGGCTACGGCGGCATCCGCGTCTCTGAAGGGACGATGTCGGCAGGCTCGCTGATCGCCTTTTTGCTTTATCTGTTTCAAATCATTTTCCCGATCACATCGTTCACAATGTTTTTCACTCAGCTGCAAAAAGCAAAAGGGGCAACAGAGCGGATCATCGAGATTATGCATTCTGAAGAGGAAGAAGGCCAGGAAGGGCTTGAGATGGACATCTCCAATCTGCCGATACATGTCGAGAATGTAACTTTCACTTACGCCGGTGGCGAGCCGGTCTTACGCGGGGTATCTTTCGACGTCGATCCCGGGCAGATGATTGCGTTTGTCGGTCCGAGCGGCGGCGGAAAAACCACGATGTTCGGCCTCTTGGAACGATTTTACGAACCGGACTCAGGAGCCATTAACATCGGGGAAACACCGATCAGCAAGCTGTCGATGAAATCGTGGCGCAGCCAGATCGGCTACGTATCTCAAGACAGCCCGATGATGTCCGGCACCATCCGTGAGAACTTATGCTACGGCTTGGATCACGCCGACAGCATTGATGATCAAGAACTGTGGAAAGTCGCGGAAATGGCGTATGCCGATACATTTATTAAACAATTCCCTGAGCAGCTTGATACAGAAGTCGGCGAACGCGGCGTCAAGCTGTCCGGCGGACAGAGACAGCGGATCGCCATCGCCCGCGCCTTCCTGCGCGACCCGAAAATTTTAATGATGGACGAAGCGACGGCCAGCCTCGACAGCCAATCAGAAGCCATCGTCCAGCAGGCGCTTGCCCGCCTCATGGAAGGCCGCACCACCTTCGTCATCGCCCACCGGCTATCGACAATCGTGAACGCGGACCAAATTATGTTTATCGAAAAAGGCGAGATTACAGGGCGGGGACGGCACCATGAGCTGATTGCTTCGCATGCGCTGTATCGGGAGTTTGCTGAGCGGCAGTTGACGTGATCTTTTATAAAAGGAGGAGGTCATTCACATGAACTTTCAACTCGAGGAAGCCATCGAAATCCTGGAGCGCACACCACAAACATTGAGTCAGCTGCTGACCGGATTATCAAACCCCTGGATCAGCTGCGATGAAGGCGAAGACACTTGGAACGCCTTTGATGTAGTCGGCCATCTGATTGAGGGAGAAAAAAACAACTGGTTGCCCCGAATCAAAATGATCGTGACAAAAGGAGCAACGGAAACTTTTCCGCCGTTCGACCGCTTCAGCCAGTTGAATCAAAACGACGGGAAAACGATTGAACAGCTGCTTAACGAATTTGCTGAAATCAGACGGGCGAATCTGAAAACATTGCGGCAGATTCTTGATCCTGAAACCGACTTCGAACAAACGGGGATGCACCCGGAGTTTGGAATCGTCAAGCTTAGAGAATAGATCTCAACTTGGGTTGCCCACGATCTCACTCACCTCTCGCAAATCGCAAGAGTGCTGGCGAAGCGGTATCAGGATGATGTCGGACCTTGGAAAGCTTATTTGCGGATTTTAGCTGAGTAAAAAAACATCCGCTCGTTTTACAGCGAGCGGATGCTAGATTTTTCGGCTCAGCGCTGCCTGTCAGGCTCAAAAAAGCAGGTAAGATATGACGAATGAAACCCTTGAATCTTCAACACCAATCAAGGCTATTATGAACTGATTTCTCTTACATGTGCTGCTTTCCGTGAACTGAAGGTCGTCAAAACAACAACAATCGCAATCATAACCCCCAATGCCCCAAACCACGTAATAGAAGCCAGCGACACTTTTTCTACAAAAATCCCTCCGATTCCTGCACCTGCGGCCATGGCGAATTGCATCATCGATTGATTGATGCCGAGCAATACACCTGACAATTCGGGTTCAAGCGTCGCTAAGTGATATTGCTGCGTCGGGCCGGTAGACCATGCGGCGAACGACCATAATATGAGAATCAACAGTACTCCGACATAGGAATGGGTGACAAGCGACAGCAAAATCAGTGCGATGATATGCAGCGCCATCCCGCCAACGAGCGTAAAAGGAACTCCCCATTTATCAGTGCTATATCCGCCAAACTTCGATCCAACCAAGCTGGCGATTCCAAATATAAGCAAAACGCCGCTGAGCAAATTGCCGCTGATCCCTGAAACGGTCAGAAGGTAAGGAGACAGATAAGTATATGCAACGGAATATCCTCCGAGCCAGAAAAAAGTGACCGATAACCCCATCGCTACTTTCCGTTTCTTTAAAAGGGAAAGCTGCTGAAGCAAAGGGACGGGCTTATCGCCTTCAGTATGCGGCAATGTTAAGAATAGAACAATCATTGCGATGAATCCCAATAAAGCAATTCCCCCAAATACAGACTTCCACCCTAATGCTTCTGCCGTCATTCTTCCGAGTGGAACACCTATAATCAAAGAAGCGGTAAACCCCATGACGACTGTAGCAATTGCACTGCCCTGCTTACCCGCCGGTGCGATCTTGGCGGCAATCGTTAAGGCCGTGACCACAACCATGCCTGCCCCCAAAGCCATAACGACACGCGCTGCAACAAACCAACCATAACCAGGCAGGGTAAAAGCCAAAATATTTCCTATCACAAACAAACCGAGAGCATACATCATTAACTTGCGCCTATCCATACTTGCCGTCAACGCCATCAGGACCGGGGTGAAAACAGCATACACCAGTGAAAAGATCGTAATGAGCTGCCCCGCTGCAGCTAAAGTTATCCCGAGTGTGTGGGCGATCTGATCCAAAATACCGGAAATGATGTACTCTGAGGTCCCTACCAAAAAACTGATGATTGCTAAAAGATAAATTTTCCAAGTGCTAAACATTATCGTTCGCTCCTTTATCACATTATACATTTACATATCACGAAATAACGATATGTAAAATTAAAAAATAAACACATCGGAATATGTCGATATGTATGGTGTAAAAATAAACATCATCAAGAGATGTTTATTTTTTAATGCTCATCATATCTCTGTTTTAAGAAAGTCAGCAAGCTTTCCAATGGCCTCTTCGTCTCTTTTGTAGTACGTATACTTTCCGATTCGCTCCGCCTTAATCAGGCCGGCTCTTAAAAGGATCGCGAGATATTGGGAAGCCGTCGATTGCGTCATTTTCAATTTGTCCGTGATTTGGCTGACACACACCCCGATTGTGTTCATATCAATCCCTTCATGGGGCTTAAAATGACGATCAGGCTCCTTCAGCCATTGCAAAATTTGCAGCCTTGATTCATTTGATAAAGCTTTGAAAATTTCAATAGGTTCCATACCAATCATTATATCTTCATATCGCAAATTGTAAATATGTGTTGTGCCCTTTTATTCTTAACATCAAATTCTGGCTGACAATTCACTCCCCAAAGAATAAAAAAATCGTTGCCATTCAAGCAATCTTTGTGTATATTGTACATATTGTGTATATTGTATATAAACAAAAGAGGGTTTAAAATGAAAATTATAATTTCGAATAGTTCAAAGCAACCCATTTATGAACAAATTTACACCCAAATTAAGGATCAAATTCTTGCGAATGAATTGAAACCCGGACAGCCGCTGCCTTCTATGCGCCAATTGGCAAAGGACATGAATGTCAGTCTTATTACGTCAAAGCGCGCTTATGAAGAACTGGAGAAGAATGGGTTCATTTATTCCGTAGTCGGGAAAGGCTCTTTTGTATCAGATCAGAATGACGAAATGATGAAAGAAGGAAAAATGAAAGCCATTGAAGAGCAATTGTCGGCAGCGATAAAAAACAGCAAAGACATAGGCGTTACCCTTACAGAATTAAAAGACTTGCTTACCATTTTATATCAGGAGGAAGAATGATGGACAATGTAATTGAACTCCGGCATGTTCATAAATCGTTCGATGGTTTCCAGCTCAAGGACTTTTCGATGAATGTAAAAAAAGGTTTTATCACCGGATTTATCGGCGGAAATGGCGTGGGAAAATCGACAACGATTAAACTGATCATGAACTTATTGCAGCCTGACAGCGGAACAATTACGGTATTTGGCATGAATTACAAGGAGCATGAGAAAGAAATCAAACAACGTATTGGCTTTGTATTTGATTCCAACATATTTTATGAACATTTAACGTTAGCTGAAATGAAAGATATTGTGAAAAGATCCTATGTCAATTGGGATGAACAAGTATTTAATGATTATGTGAACACATTTAACTTGCCGCTCACAAAAAAAATCAAGACGTTCTCAAAAGGGATGATAATGAAAGCATCATTAACCGTTGCTTTGTCCCATCATGCGGAATTAATTATTATGGATGAACCGACGTCCGGACTCGACCCGATTTTCCGCCGGGAGCTGTTGGAAATCTTGCATCAGCTCATGCAAGATGGGGATAAGACGATCTTTTTTTCGACTCATATTACAACTGATTTAGATAAGATTGCAGATTATATCACGTTCATTGATAAAGGAGAGCACATCTTTACAAAGGACTTTTACGAAATTGAGGAACAATATGCAATTGTAAAAGGCGGAATGGAGTTGTTAGACCGGGAGACCGAACAGGAATTTATAGCGGTTCGAAAATCAACTCATGGATTTGAAGCATTGACTGCGAATAAATCACGAACAGAAAAAATCTTTGGGGACATGGCGTTAATAGAAAAACCGACCCTTGAAGATATTATGTTCTATACGAAGAAAGGAGCCAAAGAACATGTTCAACTTAATTCTTAAAGATATTATCTTGCAGAAAAAAACATTGGCGGCTTCGTTTTTGGTATTATGTGTTTATTTAATGTTAGATATTTCTCCAATCTGGGTTGGGGTTGTATTTAGTATAGTTATATCGATGTATGCCTTTTCAATAGATGAAAAGTCTTCTATACATATGCTTCTCAATTCTTTGCCTTATACACGGAAAGAGATTGTCAGTTCAAAGTATATTGTCGTCGTTCTCTTTACATCTATGGTGGCTGCAGCCATATTTATCGTACACTTCATCATTCACCGGGAATTTACGATCTGGAAAGACATCTTGCTAATGGTTGCCATTGTGATGACAGCTGCTTCATTCATGCTGCCATTCTGTTATAAATTCAAAAGCAACTATCTCGTGATTGCTTCTATTGCTGCATTTGGCTTATATATGCTAACGATTAACTTTCTCGTCCAAAATTTGAACGATCAAATTAGAGAGTTCATTCACATGCTTCTAACCTTACAAAATACTTTTCTCTATCTGATCGTTGCCATATCAATTATTACGCTGTATGGGTGTTCATGGCTTCTGTCGATTCGGATTTATAGAAATAAAGTGTTTTAAATAGGATAGGGCTTTTTTCCATCATTGACACCGCTTCATATTCATCCTCGGATAAAAAAACTGCACCGTCACACTCCTAGTCAGGTTGTTACGGTGCAGCGTTTGATGGGGATGATGAAGACCAAGGCCGTCTTTCAATCGCCTATTCTTCCAGTTCAATAAACGAGTATTTCTCTGGATCGGCCAATACATAAAAAAGTCCGAAGAACATCTTCCACCCACGAACCGGACTTCCGCATCTAAACTTTAACACTTCTCCTTCATCTAAAGTAAACCTCAAAGCTTGGCTTACACACCAATCAATTTTCACTTGGATCTCATGTTCGCCAGGCTCCAAATCAATTCGCAGTCTCCCGCCATCTTTGATTTTTCCAGCCTCGACACCATCAATCAGCACTGTAAATTTTCTCATTTTATTCATAAGCTGCGATGTTCTGTTAACTTCAATGTACGTTTCATTGTTCATGGTTACACTTCCTTAAAAGATAAGTATATATACGAGCATCGTCCAAACCGCCCCGGCATTCCGCTGTGCGCTTCACTTACAATCTAGCGCACTTCGATTTTTGATAAGACTTATTCCTCTTTCAAACATAAAAATACCCCTCCAGATCATCCAATCCAAGAGGGGTACAAACTTTTATTTCAACCGACTCCTACTCCACCGTCACACTCTTCGCCAGGTTCCGTGGCTTATCAACGTCACAGCCGCGGTGCAGCGCTGCGTAGTATGCGATCAGCTGCAGCGGGATGACGGAGACGAGCGGTGCGAGCTCCGGATGCACTTCAGGCAGGACGAAGCGGTCGTCTGCTTCTTCCAGGCCTTTCAGGGAGATCACGCAAGGGTTGGCGCCGCGGGCTGTCACTTCTTTGACGTTTCCGCGGATGCTTAAGTTGACGTGCTCCTGTGTCGCAAGGGCGATGACCGGTGTGCCGTCTTCGATCAATGCGATCGTACCGTGCTTCAATTCGCCGCCGGCGAAGCCTTCAGCTTGAATGTAAGAAATCTCTTTCAGCTTCAGGGATCCTTCGAGGCAGACGAAATAGTCGAGGCCGCGGCCGATGAAAAATGCATTGCGTGTTACGGTCAAGTATTCACGGGCGATCATTTCCATTTCGTCTTTTTGGTCGCAAAGGGCTTCCATCGCGTTTCCGATAATGCCGAGCTCTTTGACAAGATCAAAGCCGAGTTCTTTGCCGCGGCTTTCCGCAGTCACGGCTGCCAAAATTGCGAGAACGGCGATTTGCGCCGTATATGCTTTTGTTGACGCTACCGCGATTTCAGGGCCGGCATTCAGTAAAAGCGTATAGTCCGCTTCACGGGAAAGCGTAGATCCCGGTACGTTGGTCAATGTCAGCGCTTTGTGTCCGAGCTTTTTCACCTGTACGAGAACCGCGCGGCTGTCAGCCGTTTCTCCGCTTTGAGAAATAAAGATAAACAGCGGCTTCTCAGAAAGCAATGGCATATTGTAAGAGAATTCGCTTGCGACATGGACTTCAGCCGGAACTTTCGCCCATGTTTCAATAAATTGCTTGCCGACAAGACCTGCATGGTAGCTAGTTCCGCAGGCGATGATATAGACGCGGTCGGCTTCAGCAACAGCGTTTGAAATGTCTCCAGGAATGGAGAGCTTGCCGTTTTCATCTTGGTACGTCTGAATGATTTTCCGCATGACAAGCGGCTGTTCATCGATTTCTTTTAACATGTAGTGAGGGTATGTGCCTTTTTCGATATCGCTCGCATCAAGCTCTGCAATATATGAGGCACGTGACATCAATTCTCCGTCGAGGTTTTTGATCACGACTTTTTTGTCTGTGACAATCACCATTTCTTTATCCATAAGCTCCACGTATTCGTTTGTCACTTGAAGCATCGCCATCGCATCAGACGCGACAACATTGAAATTGTCTCCAAGGCCAACAAGAAGCGGGCTTTTATTTTTCGCAACATAGATTGTTTCTTTGTTTTCATGATCGAATAATGCAATCGCATAAGAGCCTTTGAGCAGCATGAGCGTTTGGCGGAACGCTTCTTCTGTGTCAAGGCCGTTATTGACGAATTGCTCGATCACTTGAACGACAACCTCTGTATCCGTATCGCTTTTAAGGGTTACATCGTGTAAATATTCGCGCGTCAGTTGAACATAGTTTTCGATGACGCCGTTATGAACAAGTGTAAAACGGCCTGATGCGCTTTGATGCGGATGAGCGTTTAGACGGCTCGGTTCTCCGTGAGTCGCCCAGCGCGTGTGTCCGATTCCCGCTTGTGACTTCACGTTTGCATCAACGGCTGCGCGAAGATCGGCGATCCGTCCTTTTTCTTTAAACACGTGTACGCCGTCTTCGTTCGCTACAGCGATTCCAGCTGAATCGTAGCCGCGATACTCCAGCTTCTCCAAACCTTTAAGTAAAATTTCCTTTGCATCAAGCTGGCCAATATAACCTACAATACCACACATAATTTTCTTCCTCCTAAAGTCGCAGGCAGGAGACGAAGAAAGTCTGCTTGTCAGGCGGGGACTTTCATCGTCCCCTCCTACATGTTTTTTATGGAAGATCATGCAATTTCCCTTTGTTCAAAGAGTCGCCTCTTTGGTTTGAGGAAATCCTTGCGGCTGTGATCTTTGAGGTCAGCCGGGAGGCATCCGCCGAAAATTCGATAAACCTCCATCCTCGTCAACTAAGCTGTTTCATCCGTACGCTTAGTCCGGGCGCTATAACTATAAAAATTTTTCTGCCCTGCCTTTCCTTATAAATTAAACAAGACAAGCTGATTTTACTATACGCTAAAGGAACCGTCAAACATTTTTCAAAATGGTTCACATTTTTTCCAAGATTGAACGGTTCCCTTTATCTTATGTGAAATCAGCATGTCTCGTTCTTCAGTCTTCTGCGGAAAATTACTCTGCTCCCATTTCAGCTTTCACGACATCTGCAATGCGGCCTACGTACTTCTCGCAAAGCTCCTTCGTTTTCGCTTCAGCCATGACACGGACAAGCGGCTCGGTGCCGGATGGGCGCACAAGGATGCGGCCGTCACCGTTCATTTCCTTCTCAACTTCTTCGATGACCGCTTTTACCTTTTCGTTTTCCGTTACTTTATGTTTATCGGTTACTTTCACATTCAAGAGGAGCTGCGGAAACTTCTGCATCTCTGCCGCAAGCTCAGACAGCGGCTTGCCTGTCATTTTAATCGTGTTCATCAGCATGATCGCAGAAAGCAGTCCGTCGCCTGTCGTATTGTAATCAAGGAAAATCAGGTGTCCCGACTGTTCTCCGCCGAGGGTAAATCCGCCCTTTTTCATCGCCTCCACTACATAGCGGTCGCCGACCGCTGTCTGAACGCTTTTAATGCCTTCCGCTTCAAGCGCTTTGTAGAAACCGAGGTTGCTCATCACCGTGGAGACAACGGTATTGTCCGTCAGGCGCCCCTCGCTCTTCAAGTACTTCGCGCATATGTACATGATTTGATCGCCGTCTACGATATTCCCTTTTTCGTCGACAGCGATTAAGCGGTCGCCATCCCCGTCAAACGCCATGCCGACGTCAGCTCCCTTTTCCTTCACAAATTCTGCCAGGGCTTCAGGGTGGGTTGATCCGACTCCGTCATTGATGTTTAATCCGTTCGGAGAAGTCCCCATCGTCGATACATCTGCGTCAAGATCGGCAAACAGGTGGGTCGCCAGCGAAGATGTCGCCCCGTGCGCACAGTCAAGCGCGACATGAATGCCTGTGAAGTCTTCATCAGCAGACTGCTTAAGAAACTGCAAATATTTCTGTCCGCCTTCAAAGTAGTCGTTCACCATGCCCAGATCAGCGCCTACAGGCCTTGGCAGGTGATCTTCCGGCTGATCCATCAGACGCTCGATTTCAAGCTCCTGTTCATCGGAAAGCTTAAAGCCGTCGCCGCCGAAAAACTTAATTCCGTTGTCCTGGACAGGGTTGTGGGAAGCGGAAATCATCACACCCGCCTCCGCGTCCATAGCCTTCGTCAAATATGCGACTCCGGGCGTCGAAATCACGCCGAGACGCATGACTTCTGCTCCTATCGAAAGAAGGCCTGCTACAAGGGCCCCTTCCAGCATATGCCCTGAAATGCGCGTGTCACGGCCGATCAGAACCTTGGGACGCTCCTTATCTTTTGTTAGGACATATCCGCCAAAGCGTCCGACTTTAAAGGCCAGCTCAGGTGTAAGTTCACTGTTTGCCACGCCTCTTACACCGTCTGTACCAAAATACTTGCCCATTAATATCGCTCCTTTTTGATTCATGAAGGTTGTGAATCCTTTTCAGAATGATTCTCTTCTTCTTCATCCTGACCATTGTTTTTTTCGTTTTGGGTTGTTTGAGATGAGATTTTCACTCGAATGCTTTGCCGCGGCAGCGACCATGTCATGTTCTGCGGACCGTTTACTTCCAGCTTTACATTGTGCTCGCCGTCATCAAGATCCGCCACATTGACATAGAGCTCGACGTCGGAAGGCTGGAGTTTTTCGATCGCGGCTGTCGAGCCCTTTGCCGTGATATCCAGCTTGCCTGACTTCGGATCGAGAAATTCAAGATCCCGGCTGTCATTCAGCCCCGCGGTTTTAATTGAAACGTTTTTCAGTTTTTTCTCTTCTTCCTTGTCAACTTTCACCTGGATTTTAACTTTTTCGGGTGACACCTTTTTAGCGCCGTCCGGCACTTTAATGCCGGCTTCCAATTCAGTATCATCCTTTATTTTACTTAAATCAATCTCGTCGGCCTCGACAAATTCTAACGAATCAAGAACATTTTGCGGCCCGTAGACGGTCACCTCTCCCGGACTTATATCGAGGCTGGAAATGCTGATGCCGTCCGGAAGGCTGCCTTTCCGGTCAACTTTGACCGGAATCTTTTTGCTCGGGCTCGTCACCGGAACGGTGATTTTAACGACGGAAGGGCTGACTTCAACCGGCAGGACATTTCCGTCCTTGTCGTATACTGTAAGCTTGGCTTCTTTTTCAACCGTCTGGTCGACGCCCTCTAAATTGATCGTCGCCTTGATGTTCTGGATTCTGTCGATCACGGCTTTTGAGCCGGTGACGCTGACGTTTTTCGGGTTGATGATCGGCAGCTCCGGCGTGTAGCCGTCTTTCATTTTGTTTTTATTATAAAAATCAACCTCGACCGGGAATTCCTTCGTCGTTTTTTCTTCGATCGTCACGGTTGTCACCGATGGATTGATGGTCAGAGTGAGGCCGTCGGCAACATTTCTGGCCTTCAGCTCGACTTTATGCCTGCCTGTTTTCAGGTTTTGCATGTCGGCATAAATCTCAAAATCCTTCACTTGTCTGACCTTCTTGACGGTTCCAGTCGGGCCTTTAATCGTGACATTCACCGTCTGCGGCACGCCTGTTACGACGTAGTTTTCATCATCATAAAACGATTTGACCGGTATATCGGTGAGCGTCGCTTCGTCTGTTGTCGATGTCGGGAAAAACGATTCACCTGGTTTCTTCGGAGTCGGCGCCTGAGCGCTGTGGACCGCAAAGTAAAGAAGAAACGCGAACAATAACGCGACAACTTTGACAGCCCAGGGATTGTTTAAGAACTTATCCATTTTTCTTCGCCCTCCAATACCAGCGATTTGAGGAAGTTTCCCGCGAATTTTTCTTAAATTCCGCTTCAAGCATATTTTTCAATGCCTCTTCCGATAAATCACGGTGAAGGTCTCCGTTTTTGGCGACGCTGATGCCGCCCGTCTCTTCGGATACAACAACCGTCAGACTGTCGGTCACTTCACTGATTCCCACTGCTGCTCTGTGCCTCGTTCCAAGCTCTTTTGAAATAAAAGGGCTTTCAGAAAGCGGAAGGTAGCAGGCAGCTGCAGCAACCTCATCGTTTTTCATAATCACGGCTCCGTCATGAAGCGGAGTGTTCGGAATAAAGATGTTGATCAATAGCTCAGAGCTGACCTTTGCATTCAAAGGGATCCCCGTTTCTATGTAATCGCCCATTCCCGTCTCCCGTTCAATTGTCAGAAGCGCGCCAATCCGGCGTTTCGCCATATATTTAATCGCTTTTGTAATCGCATCAATCGTTTTCTGCTGCTGCTCTTCCTCAGGTGTTCCGCTCCTCGAAAAAAAGCGCCCCCGCCCCAGCTGTTCCAGCGCTCTCCTCAATTCAGGCTGGAAGATGATAATAATCGCCAGGAACCCCCATGTGATCGCCTGGTCAACCAGCCACTGCAGGGTGCTTAATCCTAAATATTGACTGGCCAGCCTGACGAGAACAATGACCACGATTCCCTTTAAAAGCTGAACCGCCTTTGTCCCGCGGATGACCATCATTAATTTATATATTACGTACCAAACAAGGAGAATATCAACGGCATCGCCGAGGTACTGCAAGAAAGGGATATCCTCAAAAGCCATTTCCTCGTCCTCCAAGAATTCAGTCATTAGTAAGGTTAATATGTTTCAAAATGGTATGATCTATTATTTTTATATATACAGGGGCTATTATAGCACAAATTGATTTTCCAAGTGAAATGGCGGCCCCTCATAAAAAAAGAGCAAAGCTCATTCGCCCGCTTTGCTCTACTCTTTAGACTCCTTCACACCAAAAACCGATTTTCCGGTCGATTTGATCTTATACCAGATCCAGTCGAACACCTCGTTGATCTCATGGATCTGACCGGTGACTTGTCCTGCTGAAGCCGTATATTTTTCACCGTTTACAATCGTGACATCGCCGTCGACTTTGCCCTCTATAATCAGCTTTCCGTTTTTCACGGTCACATCGCCTTTGACAACTTCGCCTTCAGGCACGATGACCGTGTTGTTTTTCACCACAAGATTAGGCTGGCTGGATACGCTGAAATCGTGATCGTTTTTCCAGCTGGAGAAAAAGCTGCCGCCCATCAAAATTGCAAATAAAGCCGCCGCCACTAAAAACGGATGGGCTTTAAGCCACCTGTTGATCGATGCCGTCCGCTTTTCTTTCGGCAGATTCGCCAGCACATTGGCTGTAAAGTTCGCCGGAGCTGTAAGATGCGACGTGCTCTGGACAAGAGCGATGGATTTTTCCATTTCATGAAGGTGCTTTTTGCAGCCTTCGCATGATTGGAGGTGCTCTTTTAAACGCGTTTCATCTTCCGGAAGTATGTCTCCGTCAAGGTATTTATGCATAAGCTGAACAATATGCTCCGGACAGCTCATTTCATCACCCCACTTAAAGATCCCTTAATTGTTTTCTGAGAGCCTCTCTGCCCCTGTGTATCCTCGTTTTCACCGTACCTACGGGAATATTGAGGATTTCACTGATCTCAATGAGTGAAAGCTCATCAATGTACTTTAATACGATGACCGTCCTGTATTTATCGGGAAGCCTTAAGATTTTTTCCTGGATGGTGCTGTGCAGCTCCAAAGAAACCACTTCATCCTCTGGAAGCGCAACATCCGCCGCAACCTGGGAATACATTGTCAGTCCTTCAGTCCCTGCCACCTCTGCATCCAAGTAATAGTCCGGCTTTTTTTTACGGATACGATCGATGGTCAAATTGGTTGCGATTCGATAAAGCCATGTGGAAAATTTCCGGTTGATATCAAAACTGTCGATATTCACGTATGCTCTGATAAACGCTTCCTGCGCAATATCTTCCGCCTCATGCGCATTGCCGAGCATACGGTAGCAAAGCTGATAAATTTTGTCTTTGTAAATATCCACGATGTCTGCAAATGCGTTACGATCGCCTTTTTTCACCTGTTTGATTCTTTTTTTAATCATTGTTTCCATATTTATCTAACCTCTGCCTTCACCGGTCTTTATGTATACGAATTGGTTTTTATAAGGTTTCATTAAATTCATAAAAATAGTTTATCAAATTTTTGGCAGGGTGTAGATGCTTTGACAGGGTTCATGCGCTTAATATTAGCTTAAAATTATTATACATCATAAATATTATGAAGTTGAGACTTCTATCATAAAAAAGAGCAGCCTGAAGCCGCTCTTCAACTGCACCTAAAGCAGCTTTTCGCCAAACAGCGATCCCATTAAGGCTACAGCCGCTTCCGCCGTCCTGTTTTTCTCATCCAATATCGGGTTTACTTCGACAAACTCGGCGGACGTAATCAGCTTCGATTCCTCAAGCATTTCCATAGCCAGATGGCTTTCCCTGTAGCTGATGCCTCCTGCTACCGGAGTTCCGACACCCGGTGCATCGTTCGGATCAAGCGCGTCCAAATCGAGTGACAGATGGACACCGTCCGTCCTGCCTCGCAAATAGTCTATCGTTTCTTCCATCACCCTTGTCATGCCGAGGCGGTCGATTTCATGCATCGTATATACTTTGATCCCTTTGTCGCGAATCAATTCTTTTTCCCCGTCATCAAGTGACCTCGCACCGATGATGACGATGTTCTCCGCTTTAATTTTAGCTTCTTTTCCATAGATGGCGGTCAGCCCTTCGTGGCCGATTCCCAGGCTGATGGCGAGCGGCATGCCGTGAATGTTGCCTGAGGGAGACGTTTCTTTTGTATTTAAATCGGCATGGGCGTCATACCAGATCACACCCAGGTTTTGATAATGCTTCGCAAGGCCGGCAAGCGTTCCGATCGCAATGCTGTGGTCACCGCCCAGCACGAGCGGAAAAGCGCCAGAAGCTACGATATTATCGACAGTCTCAGCAAGTTTTACACTCGCTTTTGTAATCGCTTTCAAATTTCTTAGCTCTTCAGATGCCGGCTCCCCGCCTTCTTTCTCATCCTCTCTTTGCCCGATCGTCATATCGCCGAGGTCTTCAATATCCTGACAAAGACATTCCAGCCGTTCATTAACACCTGCACAGCGAATCGCGCTCGGTCCCATATCGACTCCCCGCCTCAGCTGTCCAAGATCCATCGGCACGCCGATCATTGAAATCTGCTGTTTTAACATATGATATCCCCCTTTCAGACCTTCATTGTACCTTCCGATTCGGAATTGACTCAACAAGACATTTTTTTGAATAGTTATACAAAAAAGACAAAATAAAAAGGACATCCGAACAGGATGTCCAAAAACTGGGCTAGCTGGATTCGAACCAGCGCATGACGGAGTCAAAGTCCGTTGCCTTACCGCTTGGCTATAGCCCAATAATGGTGGAGGGGGACGGATTCGAACCGCCGAACCCTGAGGGAGCGGATTTACAGTCCGCCGCGTTTAGCCACTTCGCTACCCCTCCAAAAACAGTGCCGGCCAGAGGACTTGAACCCCCAACCTACTGATTACAAGTCAGTTGCTCTACCAATTGAGCTAGACCGGCATGATACGGTATCTTATGCAGTTACCGGCGCGGTTGTGTCTAAAACCGCTTCGAAAAATGGTGGAGGATGACGGGATCGAACCGCCGACCCTCTGCTTGTAAGGCAGATGCTCTCCCAGCTGAGCTAATCCTCCGAAGTACAGGACGTACAAGTGCATGCGTTGCAACAGGACGTTGCGCTTTTAGCATGCCTTCCTTGCCTTTGAAGTACAAGTGCGCGTTGCAACAGAATGTTGCTCCCTTTAGCATGCCTTCCTTTTCCCAGCGTGCCGTCCAAAAAAGAATGGTGACCCGTACGGGATTCGAACCCGTGTTACCGCCGTGAAAGGGCGGTGTCTTAACCACTTGACCAACGGGCCATCACCGTGTTTCAAGCAGCTCTCGTAAAGCTGACAAAAGTTATTATATACAGGTTCCTCCCCATTTGTAAAGAGGTAAATTAAAATTTTTATTTTCAAATTTTTTATTCATAGAGATTGAGAAAAGCGCGGAAATTTTGTTTAAAATAGGGCTATCTGATGTGCAAGAGAGGGGACCGAATAATGATACTGGTAAGTTCATGTCTGGCCGGAGTGGAATGCCGCTATAACGGTTCGCACAGCTATGTCGAAAAAATCAATAAGCTCGTTGAAGAAAAAAAAGCGGTGATGGCTTGTCCCGAGCTGCTCGGCGGATTTCAAACACCAAGGGAACCGGCCGAAATTATAGGCGGGACGGGAGAAGACGTTTTAGACGGCAAAGCGGTGATCAAGACACAATCGGGAAATGACGTAACAGACCTATATATAAAAGGGGCATATCAAACATTGGAGATGGCAAGGCAAATCAAGGCTGATACGATCGTGCTGAAGGAAAACAGCCCGTCTTGCGGCAGCAGCCATATATACGATGGAAGTTTCTCAAGCAAAAAAATAGCCGGCAACGGCCTTACGTCGGCACTTCTGAAAAAAGAAGGCTTCCGTGTGATTTCCGAACATCAAATAGACGAGCTGTAGTACCAGGACATAAGCGCAGTTCATCTGCGCTTCAGACCGTTGACAAAACAGGTCGGATTTTAAAAATCCGACCTGTTTTTGTCCATTTTATTCTATTATTTCGATCAGAAGGCTGGCGGTTAGGACCTTTCCAGGTCCAATTCGCCAGCTTTTTCAGATTCATGGCAGCGAAAACAAGCATCGCCTGCATGGACAATTTTTTCTTTCCCCGTAAGGTTGTCCAGCGCAAGCCATGCTTATGTTTTAAATCGGCAAAAACTCGTTCGATCGTCTCTTTACGTTTGGCATAGATTTGTTTATTCTCTTCCGTATGCCGAAGATGATCAGCTTCGTCTAAATGATCCTGCCAGATATGTCTGTGAATCATCTTTCGATGATCTCTACTTTCTGTACACGTATGTAGTAATGGACATTGTTTACATCGATTTGGATCTGAAGCATACTCTCGATAACCTTGCCGATTGGTTGTGCGATAGGAGAGAATATGGTCTTGCGGGCAGATATAGACATCATAAAATTCATCGTAAACATACTCGTGTTTTCTCATGAATCCTTTTTTGGTTTGCGGACGCGTGTAAGGCATAACAGGGCGAACGTTTTCTTCATGAAGAAATTTTGCGATAACCGGTGTTTTGTATCCGGCATCAACTGCGACCGTATGAGGCTTGGCGACGCGCTCTTTCACTTGTTGAAACAGGGTCGTGAACACTTGGCTGTCATGAATATTGGCAGGCTCAACAACCGTCCCCAGCACAAATCCGTTCCGGTCACAAGCTGTATGAAAACCATAAGCAAAAAGGCGTTCCCGTTCACCCTTTACAAAATAGCCGCTCTCAGGATCTGTTGTACTTTCTTTTATTTCTCGTTCTTCTGAGCATTGCCTGGGCTTTAAGGGCTTTTTGCCGTTGGCTTCGCGATCGGCATTAATTTCTTGATCTAACTGTTCCTGATAAGCTCTTGTTTCTTTTCTTACGATCTTTTTCACAAACTTTTTCTTATTGGCATTCGCTTTGACATGTGTGCTGTCGATGAAGGCAACCGAAGGATCGACGAGGCCGAGATCCATGGCCTGACGTAAAATCCTATAGAAGATTGTTTCAAATAGGTCTGTGTCATGAAAGCGACGTTCATAGTTTTTACTGAAGGTTGAAAAGTGAGGGATTTTTTCAGAGAATCCATATCCAATAAACCAGCGATAGGCTACATCAGTTTCGATTCGCTTAATGGTTTCGCGCATGGAGCGATGACCAAACACGTATTGAATGAGCACCATTTTAATCAGTACAACAGGATCAATACTTGGACGCCCTTTTGAAGAATAAAGAGGGGCAACTTTTTGATAAATAAATGAAAAATCAATGGCTTCTTCCATCTTCCTGACCAAATGGTCTTCAGGTACAAGCTCACTTAAGGCAACGACTTCAAGCTGTTCACGCTGATCTTTAGAGTGTTTGGTCAACATGGTAAAACCTCCAAAAATTAGATTCCACACACATTTTAACAAAAAAAGCTTGTCGATCAAGCCACTTTTTTGTGACTTTGTCGACAAGCTGAAGCGCAGTTCATCTGCGCTTTATTTTATTTCGGCGTTCAGATGTTTAGAACCTAATTGAAACAAAATTTTAATATTTATCTTTTGTCATTGAAATTATATTCCAGCCATAATATACTGAAAATTAAGAAATATATGCATTTTATGATCAGGAGGATTTGTCGATGGAAAACAGCCATTTAGGTTCCTTAACAACCGAACGCCGCAATGAAAGATCCAAGCGCATTCACCAGGCAGAAACGATCGATATGTTGAAAATCATGAATGATGAAGATAAAACGGTAGCCGAAGCTGTACAAGAAGTCTTGCCCGATGTTAAGACCGCCGTTGACTACGCCGTCGGGTCGTTAAAGAAAGGGGGACGGATCATCTACATCGGTGCCGGTACAAGCGGGAGGCTCGGCGTACTTGATGCAGCTGAATGCCCGCCGACATTCAGCATATCTCCCGAGTCGGTCATAGGCATCATTGCAGGGGGAGAAAAAGCTTTGTACAATGCCGTCGAAGGCGCTGAAGATCATGAGGCTTTTGGCAGACGGGATTTAGAAGCCGTTAACCTCTCAAACAATGATACCGTAATCGGAATCGCCGCCAGCGGCCGAACTCCGTACGTCCTAGGCGCCCTGAAGTATGCCAAGAAAACAGGTGCCAAGGCCATATCGCTGACATGCAATGAAAACTCGGCGATCAGCCAGGCGGCAGATCACAGCATAGAAGTAGTCGTCGGCCCTGAAGTCATTGCCGGATCGACGAGAATGAAAGCCGCAACCGCTCATAAAATGATTTTAAACATGATCTCAACGGCGGCCATGATCAAAATGGGGAAAGTCTATGAAAACCTCATGGTAGATGTAAAAGTAAGCAATGACAAATTAAAGGAGCGGGCGATCCGCATCATCCAAACGGTCACAGGTATGCCAAAAGAAACAGCGGCGCAAGCATTGGAAATGTCCAATAACCAAGTCAAAACCGCCATCATCATGCTGAAAACAAACGAAGATGCAGCCGCTGCAGAAAAACTGCTGGAGAAATCAGAAGGCGATATTGAAAAGGCCCTATCCATTTATGAAAAATCTTAAATAAGAAAGGAAGAAACAATGGCTGCAGGAGGATTGGAAATCATTCAGAATATGCTTCACAAATTGCCGCAATCTGAACGAAAGCTTGCCGAATACATTTTGAAAAACCCCCACGAGATCGTAAACGGCACCATTCAGGAGGTGAGCTCTTCGGCAAAGACAAGCGGGGCGGCGGCGATACGGCTCTGCAAATCTTTGGGGCTGAAAGGCTTTCAAGATTTAAAAATGAGAGTCGCCGGTGATTTAATGAAGCCGTCTGATCAGGGATACCGGGATATCGAACCACAGGAGCCGCTCCATTCAATCGTTCAAAAAACAACCAGCAATTCGATTCAGGCGATTCGCGATACCTTTGAAAACATTGACCACGAAGAACTTCAAAAAGCGATTCAAATATTGATCAACGCAGAAACGGTTCATTTTTGCGGGATCGGGGCTTCAGGAATCGTCGCACAAGACGCCCAGCAGAAATTTTTGCGCATCAATAAAAAGGCCACCGCTTTTAGTGATATGCATCTTGTTGCGACATTAATCGCCAATGCCGGCGAGAATGACGTTCTGTTTGCTATATCCCATTCAGGAGAAACACAGGAAATCGCCAATGCAGTCAGGCTCGCCAAAAAACATGGTATTAAAACCATTGGGCTGACGCGGTTGGGACAGTCTGCTGTCGCTTCATTAAGCGATATCGCCCTGTATACGTCATGCTCAAATGAAGCGCCGTTTCGCAGCGCCGCCACCTCCTCTCGTTTAACTCAGCTTTACATGATTGACTTACTGTTTTTAGGCATGGCCGCAGAGCGCTACGAGGACATCATTCAGTATATTGATCAAACAAAAGCGGCCATCCGCATGATGGGAATTTAGCGAATTGTAAAAAAGGGGGATATAAAATGAGCGATGAGAAAAAATATGCCGGGCTGGCAAGACTGATTTTACAACACATCGGCGGCCCGTCTAACGTCGCAGATCATACCCACTGTATGACGCGCCTGCGCATCACGCCTGTCAACAGTCAAAAAACCGACATCGACTCGATCAAAGCGCTTGAAGGCGTGATCGGCGTAGTTGAGGAGGAAACGCTTCAGATTATCCTCGGCACAGGCGTTGTACAGCACGTATCAGACGAGTTCGGGAAGCTGCTTAAATCCGCAGAACACGTTGACTTAAAAGAATCCGCAGCCAAACATAAAGCGGAGATTTCCAAGAAAAACGCGACGCCTTTCAAGCTGTTTCTCCGACGAATCGCAAGCATTTTTATACCGCTGATCCCCGCTTTGGTCGCCTCAGGCTTGATTACCGGAATCACCAAAGCCGTTATCCAGGCTGGCTGGCTCGCGGAAACCTCACAAACCGCGATTATTTTAACGGTAATAGGCTCAGGTCTATTTACGTATTTGGGTATCCTGGTGGGGATCAATACGGCGAAAGAATTCGGCGGCTCCCCCGCACTCGGCGGATTAGCCGGTATTTTAATCATTAACCCCGCCGTTGGTGAAATTTCACTTTTCGGTGAAGCGCTTTTGCCGGGACGCGGCGGTTTAATCGGCATTTTATTCGCAGCTGCATTTATCGCTTTTCTCGAAAAACGGGTCAGGCGCCTTGTACCTCACTCACTCGACATCATCATCACACCTACAGTCTCCCTTCTTATCACAGGAATCGTCACCTACGTTGTCTTCATGCCTGTCGGCGGCTTGATTTCCGACGCCATTACGTCAGGTCTTCTCGCCATCTTAGATCTTGGGGGCATTATCGCCGGCTTTGTACTGGGCGCCACCTTCCTTCCGCTCGTCGTAACCGGACTTCATCAAGGACTGACACCCGTTCATATGGAATTAATCAATTCAATCGGCGATGACCCGCTGCTGCCGATTTTGGCCATGGGGGGCGCAGGACAAGTAGGCGCCGCTTTTGCGATCTATTTCAAAACGAAAAAAGCAAAGCTAAAAAGAGCCATTGCCGGCGGACTGCCGTCAGGCCTGCTCGGCATCGGCGAACCGCTCATATTCGGTGTAACCCTTCCGCTCGGACGTCCGTTTTTAACCGCGTGCCTCGGGGCCGGAGTAGGCGGAGCATTTCAAGCGTATTTCAAAATTGCGACCGTATCGATAGGCGTATCAGGGCTCCCTTTGTCGTTTTTGGTTCATACCCACCAAGTTCTTTTGTATATTCTCGGTTTGTTTATTTCCTATGCTGCCGGCTTTGTCTTAACATACTCCTTTGGTTTCAAGTACGATATGGCAGTTGAATTTGATTAAACGTTTGTTTAAAATTTCCCACTATGCAATTTTTAACAGAAAGGAGTGAAGCAAGCTGAAAAAGTTTATGATCAGTGCGGCCGCGTCCCTATTGCTGCTGACATGCTTTTTTCCGCTTCCGTCCACAGCACAGACTGCCATCGGGAACGAGACAAAACAGCGGCTGACATATCCTGTTTTAACGAAAGCGAAAACGCCTGAAGAAGCCGGTTTTTCTTCGAAAAAGCTTAAAGCTGTGGACCGTCTGATCGAACAGGATGTCAAAGCGGGCTTTCCCGGCGCTGCCCTTATTTTGATTAAAGACGGAAAAATCATCAAAAAAGAAGTCTACGGCTACAAGCAGAAATACAACGGCCTCATAGCGCTCAAACATCCAAAAAAAATGAAAGCAAACACGATGTTCGACCTAGCCTCCAATACAAAAATGTATGCCGTCAATTTTGCCTTGCAGCATTTAGTGAGCACCGGAAAGCTTGACTTGAACAAAAACATTTCTCAATATCTCCCTGATTTCAAAGATCACCCGGAAGACGATGTAAAGGGAAAAAACCGGCTCCGCGTGATTGATTTGCTTCATCATAACGCAGGCTTCCCTGCAAGCTGGAATTATTACGACCCGAAATCAGCCGGACACCTCTACTCTCAATCACGGAGCAAAACGCTTGAATATCTTGTGAAAACCCCCTTGGCATATGAACCCGGCACAAAGCAAATTTACAGTGACATCGACTATATGCTCCTCGGGCTGATCATTGAAAAAATCACAAACGAGCGTTTAGATACCTTTGTTGAAAACCGGTTTTACCGGCCTCTCGGATTGCGGCATACTTTGTTTAATCCGCTCCAAAAGGGCTTTAAACGGTCGCATTTTGCAGCTACGGAACGATTGGGAAACACCAGAGACGGCACCATTTCGTTCCCAAACATCAGAACTTACACACTTCAGGGGGAAGTCCACGATGAAAAAGCATTCTATTCAATGGAAGGCGTTTCTGGGCATGCCGGCCTGTTTTCCACCGTTGACGACGCAGCAGTGCTCCTTCAAGTCATGCTGAACGGCGGCGGTTACGGAAGACAGCATCTATTCAGCAGTTCTGTCATTTCACAATTTACAGAGCCGTCAAAAACAAATCCCACATATGGACTAGGATGGCGGCTCAACGGCAATACCGATATGGAGTGGATGTTCGGCAAGCACGCCAGCAGCAAAGCATACGGCCATACCGGCTGGACGGGAACGGTTACTATCATTGATCCCGTGTATCAAATCGGCATTGTGTTGTTAACCAATAAAAAGCACTCTCCTGTTATCAACCCTAAAGAAAACCCGAATCAATTCGAAGGTGATGAATTTGCAACCGGAAAGTACGGCAGCGTCATTACAGCTGTTTACGAGGCGTTACATCACCAATAGGAGGCGACCCTTTATATGAAAAGATTTCTTCAATGCGCGTTGATTGCATTGCTGTTATCGTCTCTCGCTTTGCAGCCGGCCGCTCGCGAAGCAGAAGCAAAACAGCGTCCGGAACAAAACATCAAACAAATGGTCAGCAGCATGTCGCTTGAAGAGAAAATCGGGCAAATGCTGATGCCTGACTTTAGAAACTGGAAGAAAAAAGGGGAATCGAGCGCCAAAGGATTAACAGAAATGAATGACGAAGTTGCTGGAATCATTGAAAAATACCGGCTCGGGGGCGTCATTCTTTTTGCTGAAAACGTCACAGGCACAGAGCAGACTGTACGGTTAACGGACGGCCTGCAACAAGCGAGCCCTGACATTCCGCTCTTTATCACGATCGATCAGGAAGGCGGGATTGTCACGAGACTCGAATCAGGCACAAACCTGGCCGGCAATATGGCAGTCGGAGCATCGAGAAGCAGCAAAAACGCCTTCAGATCAGGAAAAATCATCGGAAAAGAATTATCATCACTGGGCATTAACGTGAATTTCAGTCCTGTACTTGATGTCAACAACAATCCCGACAACCCTGTCATCGGCGTCCGTTCTTTCAGTTCCAAGCCTGAGCTGACTTCAAAGCTCGGCATCCAGATGATGAAGGGCCTTCAGGACGAGCAAATGATCGCCACAGCAAAGCACTTTCCCGGACACGGCGATACAGCGGTTGACAGTCATTACGGATTGCCGCTTGTTCCGCATAATGAAAAAAGGCTGAGAAGTGTTGAACTTGCGCCATTTCAAAAGGCGATCGATGCAGGTATTGACATGATCATGACAGCGCATGTCCAGTTCCCCGCCTTTGACGATACTACCTATAAAAGCAAAAAAGACGGCGAGGACATCATGGTGCCTGCTACGCTTTCCAAAAAAGTCATGACAGACCTTCTCCGCAAAGATCTCAGCTTTAAGGGCGTTGTTGTAACAGACGCTTTAAATATGAAAGCCATTTCTGATAATTTCGGACAGGAGGAAGCCGTCGTCATGGCTGTTAAAGCAGGAGTCGACATCGCACTCATGCCCGCGCAAGTCACATCGCTTGAGACCGAAAAAAATCTGGCGCGTGTATTCGAAGCTCTTCTGACAGCCGTTAAAAATGGGGATATCCCCATGGAACAAATCGATCAGTCGGTGGAGCGAATCCTTCAATTAAAAATAGACCGAGGCATCATAGATCACACCGGCTCCGAACCGCTTCAGAAAAAAATCAAATACGCCTTGAAAACGGTCGGCAGCAGCAAACACATGAAATACGAAAAGAAAATGGCAAGGGATAGCGCCACTATCCTTAAAAACGACAAAAGCACCCTGCCGTTTAAACCGAAAAAAGGGGACACCGTCCTCATTCTCGCTCCATATGAAGAGCAAACAGCAGCAATCGCAAAGACCATCAGCAAAATAAGGAAAAACATCAAGGTAGTCGAATACCGCTTTGCAGAAAAAACGTTTGAGGAAGAGATTCAAAAGAAAATTGACGAAGCCGATTATGTCATCACAGGATCATACGTCATCAAAAACGATCCGGTTGTGAACGACGGTGTCATTGATGACAGCATTCAAGACTCAAGCAAGTGGGCAACCGCTTTTCCGCGCGCCGCCATGAAATACGCGCAGGCCAACGGAAAAAAATTCGTCTTAATGAGCCTGAGAAACCCTTATGACACGGCAAATTTTGAAGAAGCCGAAGCCGTGATTGCGGTATACGGCTTTAAAGGCTATGCAAACGGACGCTTCAGGCAGCCGAATATCCCGGCCGGAGTGGAAGCCATTTTCGGAAAGGCAAAGCCTAAAGGAACATTGCCCGTAGACATTCCTTCAGTCACGCGCCCCGGGGAAACCCTTTACCCGTATGGCTACGGATTGAATATTAAAAACGGCAAGCCGCTTCACAAAGGAGGGTCATGATGGGAAAAAAAGCAATCTGGCTGCTTGCTGGAATGTTTGTCTTCAGTACACTAACCGCAGCAGCTGCCTTTCCGGACAAAGAAAAAAAAGCAAAGGTCTCACCGGGTATTGAAGTGCTCATGAACAAAAAAAGCATATTAAAAGGAAAAAGGGTCGGTCTCATTACAAATCCAACCGGTGTCAATTCGACATTAACAAGCAGCATCGATTTGCTTCACCAAGCCCCCGGTATTGAGCTGACCGCTCTCTATGGTCCAGAGCACGGTGTAAGAGGAGACGCTCAAGCCGGTGACAAGGTTGACTCTTATATTGATGAAAAAACCGGTCTCCCCGTCTACAGCCTCTACGGAGATACGAGAAAGCCGACACCGGAGATGTTGAAAAACGTTGACGTCCTGCTATTTGATATCCAAGATGTCGGAACACGGTTTTACACTTACATTTACACTATGGCATATGCGATGGAAGCGGCAAAAGAAAATGATATTCCATTCATCGTCCTTGACCGCCCAAACCCGCAAAACGGCTTAAAAGTTGAAGGGCCTGTCCTAGATCCGGATTATTCTTCATTTGTCGGAATGTATCCCGTCCCTCTAAGTCACGGAATGACGGCAGGAGAATTGGCAAAGCTGTTTAATGATGAATTTAACATCGGAGCCGACCTAACCGTCATAAAAATGAAAGGCTGGAAGCGGCAGATGTTCTTTGAAGACACCGGTCTTCCTTTCGTCCTGCCTTCCCCGAACATGCCGACGCCGGATACGAGCATCGTCTACCCGGGCACAGGTTTAATTGAAGGAACCAACATGTCAGAGGGAAGGGGCACGACAAAGCCATTTGAATTGATTGGTGCGCCTTACATGAAAAGTACGGAGCTCGCCGAAAAATTAAACGGTCTGAAGCTGCCTGGCGTCAGATTCAGAGCCGCCTCCTTCAATCCGACATTTTCAAAGCATCAGAATAAACTGTGCCACGGGGTGGAGCTTTACGTGACCAACAGGTCCGCTTTTAAGCCTGTAAATACCGGTATTGCGATCATCAAAACCGTCCATGACCTCTACCCGGACGACTTTGAGTTCCTCCCTTCAGGCAATTTCAACCGTCTGATCGGGAACGGATGGGTCAAAACAATGATTGAGCAAGGCGCTTCAATTGATGAAATCGCCAAAAAATACGAAGCAGAGCAAAAACGGTTTATGAATATCAGAAAGAAGTATTTGCTTTATTAGGAAGAGCGGGAGCCGCTCTTCTTTATTTTTGATTAGACTGTTCAATCATTCCCATCTCATGTAAGATATGTGAAACTGCGTCTTATTAGAGGGGAGATACTTCAGATGGATTTTTATCTTGTGGATGTGTTTGCAGAAACAAAATATACAGGAAACCAGCTCGCTGTTTTTAAAGCAGAAAAGAACCTATCAAGTGATGAAATGCAAAAAATAGCCAGGGAAATCAATTTTTCCGAGACTACTTTTATATTGGGAAAACAGGGAAACGGCGGGTACGATGTCCGAATCTTCACCCCGGAAAAAGAAATTCCGTTTGCAGGACATCCAACGCTGGGCACAGCGTTTATCATTAAGAATGAAATCGAAACTGAACCATCTTCTAATGTCATTTTAAATGTAACAGCAGGCGCAATACCGGTGACGTTTGAAAAAGGTGCTGATCAAATCATTTGGATGAAGCAAAATCCGCCCGTGTTTAACCGAACCTTTGATAAAGAAATGATGGCGGGGGTAATTGGAATCGACACATCTGATATGGATTCGAATTTCCCGATACAGGAGGTTTCTACAGGGCTTCCAGCGGTTATCGTACCGTTAAACTCGTTAAATGCAGTTAAAAAATGCAAAATCAACAAGGATCGGTTTGAAGCTTTCATGAAAGAAACAGAAGCAAGTCTGCTCGTTTTTACTACCGAAACATATCATGAACAAAACCACATCAATGCACGAGTATTTTGCGACTGTTTCAGCGTTCCTGAAGATCCGGCAACAGGAAGCGCAATCGGGGGTCTCGCAGGGTATTTACTGCATCACGGCTATTTTAATCAACACTACCTCAGCATAAGGGCTGAACAAGGATTTGAAATAAACCGCCCTTCCCTGCTTCATCTTGAAGCCCAAATAACGGAAAACAGCACAGAAATTCACGTCGGGGGAAACGTCCACCTGATCGCTAAAGGAAGTTGGCAAATTTGAACACAACTTTGAATATCAGAAAGAGGCACTTGCTGACGTCCGGCGAAAAGCAACCACTAGCCAAATCACATTCACAATCGCTAACAGAACGCAAAGACCTGCGACACCCAGTAATGCAGAAGCATTTCCGCCAATAGCGCCAATCAACACAAACACTGGACTCATAGTCAGCGTGATGATTAACCCAATTCCGCAAAGAACAGCCATTACAAACTTCATTGCATCAAACCCGGCCATATAAACAGCGAGGGGCAGCATATAAAAGAGCAAAACGGTTCCGATTGCCGCCCACATCCCCAAAGTGCCAAACTCATTAGCATGAGGGCCTGAATGAGCGAGCGGAGAAAGTGAAGCTGCGACTATCATAGAACAAAACAGAAAAGCGGAGATTAAAGTCCAGATCATTACACTTACTCTATTGGTTTTCATTATATTTAACTCCCGCAAGATCTGAGTCTGCCAACTATGAGGGCAGACTCGTCTTTTTGTCCAAATGATGCGCTTTTTTCAGCTCGCTTCTTGCAAGCAAATGCCCAAACAGCGCGGCCAGAATCTGTTGGAACAGCATGCCAATGACAACGGGCACCGCCACTTGAGGCGGAAAAAAGCTAGTGGCCAACACAGCGCCCGCGCTAATATTCCGCATTCCTCCAGTAAAAATTAAAGCCACGATTTCCTCCTGGGGCCGCTTCATCAGCCGTCCTATCAGCCAAGCTGTCAGGTAGCCTGTAAATGCCACCAAAAAGACCGTAACGGCTATCGTTAAAAACTTTAAATCGACGTTTTTAAGGTAAGGAGCGACCACCGAGCTGTTAATCGCCACTACGGCGGCTAACCCGACTTTCGAAAACGGAGCACAATTTGCGCTTAATCGCACTGTCCGCTCCGGCGTTGAAAATTGATTGACGAGCATTCCCAATAAAGAAGGAATCACAATCATTCCAACTAACCCCTTCATCATGCCGATGACATCCATTTCAACATGCGCCCCGGCCAAGATGGAAAGACTGAATGGAACAATAAAAGGCGAAAGAATCGTGTCCACTAAAATAATTGACAGGGTTAAACCGATGTTACCTTTATACATTGCAGCCCAAATCATGCTCGTAATACCCGTCGGAATGACAACACCAAGGGTAAGCCCTGTAATCGTCAATGAATCCCCGCTAAACACAAGATGCCCCGTGCTCCATGCCAAAACAGGCATAAATATGTGCAAAACAAATAAAGCGAGAAACATCGGCAAGGGATGAGCCACCGCTGTTTTCAGCGACTGAAAATTTGCTCCCAGGCTGCCGGCAAACGTCATAAACGCAAAAATCCACGGCACAAGACTCGCCAGCCCATTTAAATAATCTGCAAGCAGTACTCCGCTGACAACGCTTAAAGGCGTCAGCAAAGGCATAATCTTACCAAGTGTTTTATTGATTGTCTGAAGCATAGATGTAAAACGCCCGCTCTCTTTAAATCGAATTTACATTCATTATAACAAAAGATGGAATATCAAAACAGGAAGGGAATACAGAAAGAAGGCAGGATGATGGTGAAGCTTTTAAGCATAATGGGCTGAATTTCTTTTTTTATATGGGAACACGGACAAAATGGACTCTATTTTAAACATTCTGATCTGTTGTTTTTGGAAGCAAAATGCTTTCACATAACCGTTTTTTATTTCTTTCACAAGAATCGCCCGCTTAGAAAAACCGCTTTTTTTCATGTATATGATTTCTACCGGAATGCCGTCTTCCATGGAACGATACAACAGCTTATTCATCGTCTCACCTCACATTCTATTTTATACGAACATTTGTTCTTGATCAAGTGTAAACAAAATGTAAATTTTGGCATTATTCGAGTTCATGTATGAAAATATTAGCATTTTGAAGAAACTTTTTAAGGGGTTATTGCGTCAGTAAATACGTCACATATAAAAGAAGGAGTACCCGACATGGCAAGAACATACAGAACGCGAATAAAGAAAAGAAAAAAGCAGAAAACAAAAAGAAGGCTTATCATATTTTCCTTTTTGGTTGTTTGTGGATTAATTTATCTTGCACTTCCAAGCGGTATGCGAGATCACCAGGAAAACCAATTGCAAGCAACTGAAAAAAAGGCACAGCCTGAAGCAAAGAAAAAGCCAACACAAAATGAAACAAAAAAGAGCAAAATCGTCACAAAAAATGATAATGCTCAATTGGATCAATATTTGAAAAGCATTGGATTCAGCGGCACAGCATTGATCGTAGAAGATGGAAAAGTGGTGACAAGCAAAGGGTATTTATATGCAAACCGCGAGGAAATGGTTCCCAATACACCAGATACCGTCTTTTATGTGGGGTCATCACAAAAAGCGATTATTGCAACGGCAATTTTACAGCTGGAGGAAAAAGGATTGCTATCTGTAAATGACCCTGTTTCTAAGTATCTTCCCAATTTTCCAAACGGCTCAAAGATCACCCTTTATCATTTCTTGACGCACACATCCGGAATTAGGGGTCACAAAGAAGGCCGCGGATATATTTCGCCGGAAGATTTAATTAAAGATATCGAAAAACGGGGTGTAAAATACCCAACAGGGAAATGGGATTATAGAGACTCCAATTACTCGGTTCTGGCATACATTGTTTCCATGGTAAGCGGTGAACCAGTCGACCAATACATCAAAAAGCATATTTTTAAACCTGCCGGTATGAAACATGCAGGCTTTTATAAAACATTTGCTAAAGAGTCAAATCCATCGACAGGATATAAATTAAACCTGCAAAAAAAGCTTTATACGCCTGACATGCCGGATTTATCACAGCTTTACGGGGCCGGTGATATTTATATGACCGCTTATGACATGTATTTGTTTGATAAAGCACTTTACGAAAGAAAAATCATTTCCAATGAAAGTTTTATGAAAATGTTTACGCCGAATAAAGCAACATACGGCATGGGCTTTTATGTGTCTCCAGGAAGCTATTCAAGCCACGGTGTCATGCCCGGCTACAACATATTAAACAGTTTCAGTCTGACAGGGAGCAGATACGTCATTCTATTTTCAAACATCCAAAACAACATTAAGTCTTTTGGCAGTGTGAATAATCGGATCTTCTCTATTTTAAATGGATTTTGAACAGCAGAGAAAGTTTTTACAGCTAAAAGGGATTTTAATTATAAATGTAGAAGATAGATGATAAATGAATTTTCAATATAAAGGAAGGTCGTCATGTCATTATTAACGCTTAGCAAAATCGTGACCATTATAGGCGTTGCTGCATTATTTATATGGACTTTTAAAGACTCAAAACAGCATGAACCTGATACGTTAAAGTACGCAAGTTATATGTTGTCTCTTCTTGTCTTTGAAGTCACACTGAACGTTTTATGGGGATAAAAATAAAAGCAGGCATTTAGCCTGCTTTTATACATTCAATAAGTCTAAAAGCAAAATATCGCAAAAACAAAAAAAGCTTTCCCCACAACAGGAGAAACCTTGTCATATCAACGTATTCACTTAAGCTTCCAAGCGGGCTCGAACCGCTGACCTCTTCCTTACCATGGAAGTGCTCTACCTGCTGAGCTATGGAAGCATTGGCTCCGCAGGCAGGATTCGAACCTGCGACCGATCGGTTAACAGCCGATAGCTC
The DNA here is from genome assembly GCF_037969865.1 of Bacillus sp. FSL R7-0646. NCBI lineage: Bacteria > Bacillati > Bacillota > Bacilli > Caryophanales > Bacillaceae > Bacillus > Bacillus sp. FSL R7-0646. Next base: position 168,711 of record NZ_CP150217.1, on the reverse strand, counting down.
TACCACTGAGCTACTGCGGAATAAGAAAAGCTTCAATTCATGCAGGGTAAAGATATATAACAGCTTGGCGGCGTCCTACTCTCACAGGGGGAAGCCCCCAACTACCATCGGCGCTGAAGAGCTTAACTTCCGTGTTCGGCATGGGAACGGGTGTGACCTCTTCGCTATCGCCACCAAACTATGCCTTCAGGACGAAGGTACTGGGCGTTCCTCACAGGATGTGAGGGCCTTTAGCCGAGTTTCCTTGCCTTTGGCTTTCTGAGAGGTGTTCTCTCAAAACTAGATAACGGACAGACGATTCACAAATATTTAGGTTAAGTCCTCGATCGATTAGTATCTGTCAGCTCCATGTGTCGCCACACTTCCACCTCAGACCTATCAACCTGATCATCTTTCAGGGATCTTACTTCCTTATAGGAATGGGAAATCTCATCTTGAGGGGGGCTTCATGCTTAGATGCTTTCAGCACTTATCCCGTCCGCACATAGCTACCCAGCGATGCCCTTGGCAGAACAACTGGTACACCAGCGGTGCGTCCATCCCGGTCCTCTCGTACTAAGGACAGCTCCTCTCAAATTTCCTGCGCCCGCGACGGATAGGGACCGAACTGTCTCACGACGTTCTGAACCCAGCTCGCGTACCGCTTTAATGGGCGAACAGCCCAACCCTTGGGACCGACTACAGCCCCAGGATGCGATGAGCCGACATCGAGGTGCCAAACCTCCCCGTCGATGTGGACTCTTGGGGGAGATAAGCCTGTTATCCCCGGGGTAGCTTTTATCCGTTGAGCGATGGCCCTTCCATGCGGAACCACCGGATCACTAAGCCCGACTTTCGTCCCTGCTCGACTTGTAGGTCTCGCAGTCAAGCTCCCTTGTGCCTTTACACTCTGCGAATGATTTCCAACCATTCTGAGGGAACCTTTGGGCGCCTCCGTTACCTTTTAGGAGGCGACCGCCCCAGTCAAACTGCCCACCTGACACTGTCTCCCTGCCCGATAAGGGCAGCGGGTTAGAAGGTCAATACAGCCAGGGTAGTATCCCACCGATGCCTCCACCGAAGCTGGCGCTCCGGTTTCCAAGGCTCCTACCTATCCTGTACAAGCTGTACCAACATTCAATATCAGGCTGCAGTAAAGCTCCACGGGGTCTTTCCGTCCTGTCGCGGGTAACCTGCATCTTCACAGGTACTATAATTTCACCGAGTCTCTCGTTGAGACAGTGCCCAGATCGTTGCGCCTTTCGTGCGGGTCGGAACTTACCCGACAAGGAATTTCGCTACCTTAGGACCGTTATAGTTACGGCCGCCGTTTACTGGGGCTTCAATTCGCACCTTCGCTTACGCTAAGCGCTCCTCTTAACCTTCCAGCACCGGGCAGGCGTCAGCCCCTATACTTCGCCTTACGGCTTCGCAGAGACCTGTGTTTTTGCTAAACAGTCGCCTGGGCCTATTCACTGCGGCTCTCTCGGGCTTGCACCCTAACAGAGCACCCCTTCTCCCGAAGTTACGGGGTCATTTTGCCGAGTTCCTTAACGAGAGTTCTCTCGATCACCTTAGGATTCTCTCCTCGCCTACCTGTGTCGGTTTGCGGTACGGGCACCTCTCACCTCGCTAGAGGCTTTTCTTGGCAGTGTGGAATCAGGAACTTCGCTACTATATTTCGCTCGCCATCACAGCTCAGCCTTACGGGAAACGGATTTGCCTATTTCCCAGCCTAACTGCTTGGACGCGGATATCCAATACCGCGCTTGCCCTATCCTCCTGCGTCCCCCCATTGCTCAAATGGTGAGGAGGTGGTACAGGAATATCAACCTGTTGTCCATCGCCTACGCCTTTCGGCCTCGGCTTAGGTCCCGACTAACCCTGAGCGGACGAGCCTTCCTCAGGAAACCTTAGGCATTCGGTGGAGGGGATTCTCACCCCTCTTTCGCTACTCATACCGGCATTCTCACTTCTAAGCGCTCCACGAGTCCTTCCGGTCTCGCTTCACAGCCCTTAGAACGCTCTCCTACCACTGTTCGCAAGAACAGTCCGCAGCTTCGGTGATACGTTTAGCCCCGGTACATTTTCGGCGCAGAGTCACTCGACCAGTGAGCTATTACGCACTCTTTAAATGGTGGCTGCTTCTAAGCCAACATCCTGGTTGTCTAAGCAACTCCACATCCTTTTCCACTTAACGTATACTTTGGGACCTTAGCTGGCGGTCTGGGCTGTTTCCCTTTCGACTACGGATCTTATCACTCGCAGTCTGACTCCCAAGGATAAGTCTTTGGCATTCGGAGTTTGACTGAATTCGGTAACCCGGTAGGGGCCCCTAGTCCAATCAGTGCTCTACCTCCAAGACTCTTACCTTGAGGCTAGCCCTAAAGCTATTTCGGAGAGAACCAGCTATCTCCAGGTTCGATTGGCATTTCACCCCTACCCACACCTCATCCCCGCACTTTTCAACGTGCGTGGGTTCGGGCCTCCATTCAGTGTTACCTGAACTTCACCCTGGACATGGGTAGATCACCTGGTTTCGGGTCTACGACCACGTACTCATGCGCCCTATTCAGACTCGCTTTCGCTGCGGCTCCGTCTTTTCAAACTTAACCTTGCACGGGATCGTAACTCGCCGGTTCATTCTACAAAAGGCACGCCATCACCCGTTAACGGGCTCTGACTACTTGTAGGCACACGGTTTCAGGATCTCTTTCACTCCCCTTCCGGGGTGCTTTTCACCTTTCCCTCACGGTACTGGTTCACTATCGGTCACTAGGGAGTATTTAGCCTTGGGAGATGGTCCTCCCGGATTCCGACGGAATTTCACGTGTTCCGCCGTACTCAGGATCCACTCAGGAGAGAACGAAGTTTTGACTACAGGGCTGTTACCTCCTATGGCGGGCCTTTCCAGACCTCTTCATCTACCTCGTTCTTTTGTAACTCCGTACAGAGTGTCCTACAACCCCAAGAGGCAAGCCTCTTGGTTTGGGCTGTTCCCGTTTCGCTCGCCGCTACTCAGGGAATCGCATTTGCTTTCTCTTCCTCCGGGTACTTAGATGTTTCAGTTCCCCGGGTCTGCCTTCTCATATCCTATGAATTCAGATATGGATACTGCTCCATTACGAGCAGTGGGTTTCCCCATTCGGAAATCTCCGGATCAAAGCTTGCTTACAGCTCCCCGAAGCATATCGGTGTTCGTCCCGTCCTTCATCGGCTCCTAGTGCCAAGGCATCCACCGTGCGCCCTTTCTAACTTAACCGTTAAAAAGAATCACTACGTGATATCTTGCATTACAATTGAATGTGAATGTCTACTTTCGTTATCTAGTTTTCAAAGAACACGCTTTGAAGGAATGATCCTTCAAAACTAAACAAGATCCAAACGCACCTGTCTATAAGACCGCAAGGTCTTATATTCCGTATAATATCCTTAGAAAGGAGGTGATCCAGCCGCACCTTCCGATACGGCTACCTTGTTACGACTTCACCCCAATCATCTGTCCCACCTTCGGCGGCTGGCTCCAAAAGGTTACCTCACCGACTTCGGGTGTTACAAACTCTCGTGGTGTGACGGGCGGTGTGTACAAGGCCCGGGAACGTATTCACCGCGGCATGCTGATCCGCGATTACTAGCGATTCCAGCTTCACGCAGTCGAGTTGCAGACTGCGATCCGAACTGAGAACAGATTTGTGGGATTGGCTTAGCCTCGCGGCTTCGCTGCCCTTTGTTCTGCCCATTGTAGCACGTGTGTAGCCCAGGTCATAAGGGGCATGATGATTTGACGTCATCCCCACCTTCCTCCGGTTTGTCACCGGCAGTCACCTTAGAGTGCCCAACTGAATGCTGGCAACTAAGATCAAGGGTTGCGCTCGTTGCGGGACTTAACCCAACATCTCACGACACGAGCTGACGACAACCATGCACCACCTGTCACTCTGCCCCCGAAGGGGAAGCCCTATCTCTAGGGTTGTCAGAGGATGTCAAGACCTGGTAAGGTTCTTCGCGTTGCTTCGAATTAAACCACATGCTCCACCGCTTGTGCGGGCCCCCGTCAATTCCTTTGAGTTTCAGTCTTGCGACCGTACTCCCCAGGCGGAGTGCTTAATGCGTTTGCTGCAGCACTAAAGGGCGGAAACCCTCTAACACTTAGCACTCATCGTTTACGGCGTGGACTACCAGGGTATCTAATCCTGTTCGCTCCCCACGCTTTCGCGCCTCAGCGTCAGTTACAGACCAGAGAGTCGCCTTCGCCACTGGTGTTCCTCCACATCTCTACGCATTTCACCGCTACACGTGGAATTCCACTCTCCTCTTCTGCACTCAAGTTCCCCAGTTTCCAATGACCCTCCCCGGTTGAGCCGGGGGCTTTCACATCAGACTTAAGAAACCGCCTGCGCGCGCTTTACGCCCAATAATTCCGGACAACGCTTGCCACCTACGTATTACCGCGGCTGCTGGCACGTAGTTAGCCGTGGCTTTCTGGTTAGGTACCGTCAAGGTACCGCCCTATTCGAACGGTACTTGTTCTTCCCTAACAACAGAGTTTTACGATCCGAAAACCTTCATCACTCACGCGGCGTTGCTCCGTCAGACTTTCGTCCATTGCGGAAGATTCCCTACTGCTGCCTCCCGTAGGAGTCTGGGCCGTGTCTCAGTCCCAGTGTGGCCGATCACCCTCTCAGGTCGGCTACGCATCGTCGCCTTGGTGAGCCGTTACCTCACCAACTAGCTAATGCGCCGCGGGTCCATCTGTAAGTGGTAGCTAAAAGCCACCTTTTATGATTGAACCATGCGGTTCAATCAAGCATCCGGTATTAGCCCCGGTTTCCCGGAGTTATCCCAGTCTTACAGGCAGGTTACCCACGTGTTACTCACCCGTCCGCCGCTGACCTAAGGGAGCAAGCTCCCGTCGGTCCGCTCGACTTGCATGTATTAGGCACGCCGCCAGCGTTCGTCCTGAGCCAGGATCAAACTCTCCATGAAATAATGGAGCGCAGATTAAGTTCGTCACATCCTGTGACAACATCTGCATGACCTGCATCGTGCAGGCCCCTGACTACGCACACTCAAATGTGCGATTTATAAAAATGAATTAACAGGTACGTTTTGTCTTGTTTAGTTTTCAAAGATCATTTCCGCTTCGTTCAGCGGCTTTAATAATATAACATCAAGCTCACATATTTGTCAATAACTTTTCTCAAAATTATTTTTTGGAGCTTTTTCATGTCAGCTGTTTATCAGCGACGAATAACAATATAACATGTTTATTTAATTCCGGTCAACCCTCTTTTTAATTTTTTTCTTAAGATGAATTATTGTTATGTTCTATTTTAAACAAGCATAGGATGAAAACAAAGCAGCATGGACAAGGAGGAGTTTTTCTGTGAACCATTTTTATGTGTGGCATATCAAACGGATTAAGCAGCTAATCATTATTATGATAGCCGCTTTTGCGACAGCAAGTTTTTTTTATGTGCAAAACCTGCTCCCTCTTCCTGTGTTTTCTACAGAAGGCGGAGCAAAAGCGGTATATAGAGGAGATTCAGATACAAATGAAGTAGCCCTTACATTTAATATCAGCTGGGGAGATCAAAAGGCAATGCCCATTTTAGACACATTAAAAGCAAACGGTATTAAAGACGCGACCTTTTTTCTATCAGCTTCATGGGCAGAGCGCCACCCGGATGTCGTAGAAAGAATCCGTAAAGATGGTCACCAGATCGGGAGTATGGGCTATGCTTATAAAAACTATTCGCAAATGAAGAAAAGCGAGATCAAAAAAGACTTAGCAAAAGCACGACACTCCTTTCAAAAACTCGGGCTTGACGACCTTACGCTTTTAAGACCGCCGACCGGCCAGTTTAATAAAGACGTACTCGATGTTGCTAAACAGTACGGCTACACCGTTGTTCATTATAGTATTAACTCGGATGACTGGACGAACCCGGGGGTTCAAAAGATCGTCCAAAACGTAAATGGAACGGTAAACGCCGGTGACATCGTGCTCTTTCACGCTTCAGATTCCGCCAAACAAACAAAAGAAGCCCTGCCAGAGATCGTGCACCATCTCAGAAGCAAGGGGCTCAAAAACGTAACCGTCAGCGAATTAATCGCAAATACGGATGCAAAATCTTCAGAAGTAAAGTAGCAGCCGGTCTAAGCGCGTGCCTGAAATTTTGGCAGCATTAAAAGCTGAAAAGCGTTGCAGGCTAATAAAGGAAGCAGCATTAAATAGAGCCAGTCCTCTTCATTGACCCTTAACGCCGGGAACCACTCCATCACAGTAAAAACAAACATTAGAAATAATGCGGAAACGAACGTTTTTTTAGAGGACTGTTTTTGCTTTGCATAAGCGGCCGCAATGCCTACCGCCAAAATAAAGAGCGGCAGCCAAATGTACGGAATGATGGAGCCTCCATCTTTTTCAAAAAACAGAAAGCGCAAGTAAACCAAGTCAAACGCGACAAATATAATCAAAAACAGCTGAATCGAATTCCACAAAGAATGAGATCTGAAAATTTCCAGTGCAAAGCGGTGAATCGTTAAGAAAATCACAAATCCCATTTGAGCAATCACGCTAAAGATCATGCCAACCCCGATAAACCAGAAAAGAACAGACAGAATCTCCAATACCTCGAAGGAAAGAAACAGCTCCTTATATCTTCCCCACTCTATGGCAAAACCGACAATACTTGTAGTCAAAGCTCCGACACCCAATACGGAAAAGAAAAATCGGACGAGATTACGGCTTTTCATTGTAGACTTCCCAACCCCTAAATAAACCGCTGTAACAGCGATATTTTGTTATGTATAAATTTTTAAAAGACATTCATATTAAAGGTAAGACGAGTTTTCGAAAGGAGCTTAAGCATGTTCAAGACCGCAATGCTATCGATAAGCTGTTTTCTGTTTCTATCTGTAACAGCTTGTGCTCCCACGGACCAAGCAGCTGAGATGGACTATGAACAAACCAAAAAAATGGTTGTCGATATATTAAAGACAGATGACGGAAAAAAAGCGATTCAAGAAATATTAAATGATGACAAATTAAATGAAACACTTGTAATGGATGAAAAAACTGTCAAAGAAACCGTTGAAAAAACAATGACCTCCAAAAAAGGAGCTGAATTTTGGAAAAAAGTCTTTGAAGATCCAAAATTCGCTGAAGGCTTTGCCAAAACACTTCAAAATGAACATGAAAAAGTGCTGAAAAAACTGATGAAAGATCCTGAGTACCAAAAAATGCTGATGCAGGTCATGCAGGATCCTGAAATGGCCAAAAAATACGGTGAACTTGTCAGAAGCCAGGAATTCCGAAGCCACCTGCAGGAAGTCATATCTGACACTCTGACAAGCCCTCTTTACAGAAAGCAGTTTGAAGAGGAACTGAAAAAAGCTGCTGCTGAAAGCATGAAAGAAGAAATGAAAGGCGGCGAAGAAAAACAAAGCTGAGCCGCTTTTCATTCCCTAAAAGCTTCTTCTGCGGAGGAAGCTTTTTTTGCTCTTTAAGCTTTTGCGCCAATGCTTTCGTCGATTTTTTTGGCGATATCCAAATAAATGGCGCCGGTCGGGTGGCTTTCATCATAAACGGACGGCGCAAATTCGCTGTCATCCCAATCCGGCTGCTTCAGCGGAATTTTGCCCAGAATTGGAACGCCTAGTTCCTCTGCGAGCTTTTCGCCTCCGCCTTTGCCGAATACATATTCTTTCTCGCCTGTTTTGACGCTTTCGTAATAAGCCATATTTTCAACGATCCCCACGATTTCATGATCGGTCTTCAAGGCCATCGCGCCCGCTCTTGCAGCGACAAACGCGGCAGTAGGGTGCGGCGTCGACACGATCACCTCTTTGCAGCTTGGAAGCATTGAGTGAACATCAAGCGCTACATCGCCTGTTCCCGGCGGCAGGTCTAAGATAATATAATCGACATCCCCCCATTCAACCTCATGGAAGAAGTTATTCAGCATTTTTCCAAGCATGGGGCCTCTCCAAATGACAGGGGCATTGTCTTCAACAAAGAATCCCATCGAAATCACTTTGACCCCGAATCTTTCAACCGGCACGACCTTTTCTCCTTCGATCGTCGGCCGTACAGTGATTCCCATCATATCCGGAACACTGAAACCGTAAATATCGGCGTCGATTAATCCGACTTTCTTTCCGATTCGCGCCAGGGACACAGCCAAATTGACCGACACCGTCGACTTGCCGACGCCGCCTTTGCCGCTTGCCACAGCTAAAAACACAGGCTGTTTTTCACTATTCAGCAGAGATTGATCCTGCCCTTTGGCAGACTCTTGATAACTCATTACGACTTCTTCGGGCAGCTCCTCAAAACGCAGGCCGACCGTCTCTGCACCGGCTTCTTTCAACCGTATGACGATTTCCTGCTGAAGCTGCATTTGTTCGGCAGATCCCGTTTTTGCGAGCGCCACCTTTACGCTGACGTGCCGTTTTTCGGGTTTTATTTTAATTTCTTTTACGGCATCCAGCTCTCTGAGCGGCTTGTGAAGAAATGGCTCGTCCAAATCGCCGACTATCTTTTTTACATCGTCTTCTCGCAACATTGATCTCACCCTTTGTTGTATTCGTTTACAAAATAAGTATAGCATATCTTTCCTTATAGTGTCTTTGACACAAAAAGAAACCCTCTTATTCAGGAGGGTCTCTGTCTTCTGTAAAGTAGCGCAATACGCCTTTATAAACGGATGCTGCGATTTTGTCCTGATATTTGGGCTTGGCCAGCTGTTTTGCCTCTTCCGGGTTAGACAAAAACCCGATTTCGACAAGGGCCCCGGGCTTTTTAACATTTTGCATCAAATAAATTCCGTGTATCCGCTTTGCCTTCCGCGTCGTGTTTTCAAGATTATGTCTTAATTCATCCTGAATAAACTTGGCGGCCCGTTCATTCTCTTCATATTGCCCGTAATAGAAGCTTTGCGCACCGCTCCATCGCGCGGAAGGAATCGCATTCAAATGGATGCTGAGGTAAAGATCGGCTTCAGAATTGTTGATCATATCGACCCTCTTCCGCAAGTCTTCAGCTTTTCTTCTGCTGAGTCCCCTCGTTTCTTCAGGAGCGAGATCATGATCGTCCTCCCGCGTCAGCATCACCAAGGCGCCCTGCTCCTGGAGATAGTCCCTGATTCTTAGGGATACTTCAAGAGCCACGTCTTTTTCAAGGAGTTCACCGCTTGATGCCCCTCCATCGGCGCCCCCGTGTCCAGGATCAATATAAATGATTTTGCCGCTCAGCGGAAGATTCCATGACCGCCAAGAATCATCATTGTTGAATTGATATTGAAATAAACATAATAAAACGACAAAGCCGAGTAAAAACCCGAGCCATTTTATTTTTTTCTTCATCCCTTTCCCTCCCGCTCGTCCTTACTACAAGATATGGGACAAGGAAAGGAAATATGATTAAGCTTGGCCTCACTTTTTCATAAAACTTTGTTTTATCTGAGCCGAAGCTTAAAGCGTCTTTCCCGCTGGCTGAAGCCTTCCTTCCACCAGCTTTGGATGAAGTATTCGCAGGCATAATAGAGCGGTTCATAAGCAGCTTGAACATTAAAAGCCTCAGACCAGCTGACAGCATATTCATAAAGCTCGTGCAGTAGCTGTTTTTCTTCTTTTTCTGAGCGGATCATCGCTCGATGAACGGGTTCTCCGTGATAGCCGAACTTCCCGTACTCGGCTCCCAGCAAATATGCCTCAATGGCAAAGTCGATGCAGCCGTCATATAAGATATCCGTATGCTTAGAAAAAAAGTGAAAAAGAGGAGCAAAGCATTCCTCTGCAGAATTCAGCATTTTTTCCAAAGACAGTTCGCGCAGAAGCTGTTTTTCCAAATTGATCTGCTTCTTTTGTTTTTCATTGTTAAAAGATACGACCGTCCCCATAGAAACCGCCTCCTTTTTACCTTGTATTGTGCAGTCAGGAGCCGGAAATCATGCTCTTCTAAGGAAGGGAAACGGAGGAAGAAGCCGAAAATATTAGAAGAGGTGAGATGAGTGAAAGGATTGTTTCAATATAATTGGGAAGTTCGACATGCATGGTTTAAGTGGTGCCTCAGCCAGCCGCAAGAGGAGCTGGTCAAGAAGCGTTCAGGCGGAATGGGAAGCATTAAGAAAAATCTGTTTCATATTGTAGATGTGGAAGTAAGCTGGATCTACGCCATTTTAGAAAAACCGGATATTCAACCTGATTACTCTCATTACCAGACGATTCAGCAGATCGCTCGGTTTTCCGACCTGCACCGCTCAGAAATAGAAAGTGTAATTTTTAATTATTCCAGCGCCTTCGAACATCTGCCGGTTAAAGCGGCTTGGTCAGACGAAGTCTGTACGCAAGGCGATATTTTAAGGCATTTAATCGCACACGAGATCCACCATATCGGCCAAATCTCCGTCTGGGCGAGGGAATCGGGCTCTGCTCCAGTATCCGCTTCATATATAGGGCGGAAAATATAATAAAAAAACTCCCAAACCAAATGGCTTGAGAGTTTTTGAAACGCCAGAAATTAACGTTTTGAGAACTGAGGTGCACGGCGTGCGCCTTTAAGTCCGTATTTTTTACGCTCTTTCATACGTGCGTCACGAGTCAGTAGACCGGCACGTTTTAGAGTTGAACGGTATTCCGGATCTGCTTCAAGCAAAGCGCGGGCGATACCGTGACGGATTGCTCCAGCTTGACCGGAGAAGCCGCCTCCATGTACGTTTACTAAAACGTCATAAGTACCAGCTGTTTCAGTCAAAGTTAATGGTTGTTTGATATCTTCGATTAGAGCTGCAGATGGGATGTGCTCGCTGATTTCACGATTATTCACGATGATACGGCCTTCTCCTGGAACTAAACGCACGCGCGCTACAGAGCTTTTACGACGGCCAGTACCGTAATATTGAACCTGTGCCAAATTGGTAACCTCCTTTTTAATTAACCGCGAAGTTCGTAAACTTCAGGTTTTTGTGCTTGGTGTGGATGCTCAGAACCACGGTATACGTTCAATTTTTTGAACATTTGACGACCTAGAGAACCTTTTGGAAGCATGCCTTTGATCGCAAGTTCAAGCATTTTCTCAGGGTAGTTTGTACGCATTTCAAGAGCAGTTCTTGATTTTAAACCGCCTGGATGTTGAGTGTGACGGTAGTAGATTTTGTCCGTTAACTTTTTACCAGTTAACTCGATTTTTTCAGCGTTGATGATGATCACATGATCTCCAGTGTCAACGTGTGGTGTGTAAGTTGGTTTATGTTTTCCGCGAAGGATAGATGCAACTTCAGTAGAAAGACGTCCTAGCGTCTTGCCAGCAGCATCAACAACTAACCACTTGCGTTCAATATTACTTGCGTTAGCCATAGGTGTTGTACGCATTAAATTTCCCTCCTAAATGATCTGCCATTTTCAATAAACTTCAATTACGTTCTATTTCAAAACACAATAAGTTTCCGGGGCTTATCGTGGGGTTGAAATACATACCATATGATATCTTATAACTTTCTGTACTCTCTGTCAAGAAAATGTTACACCTGGTTTAGTTGTCATAGATAACACGCCATAAATATAAGCCGTGTGCCGGTGCAGTGCGCCCTGCGGCATCGCGGTTTTTGGCAAGAATCATCTTTTCAATGTCACCAGGGGAAAATTTGCCGGTTCCTACATCAAGAAGCGTACCGGCAATGATTCTAACCATGTTATACAAAAATCCGCTTCCCACAATTCTCATCTGCAGTCCGTCCCCTGTGTCAGACCATTCCAGTTCATGGACCGTTCTGACTTTATCCTTCACTTCGGTTTTGGTCGCACAAAAGCTTGTGAAGTCATGGGTTCCGACCAGATAGCGGGAGGCTTCCTTAACTTTCTCCATATCAAGGTCATAAGGAACATGGTATGCATAGTAGCGTTTAAAAACGTCCGGATGTCTGCCCCTGTATATCATATACCGGTATTCTTTTCTTTTCGCAGAAAACCTCGCATGAAATTGATCATTGACAGCTTCCGCCTTGCGGACCGATATATCATCGGGCAGCAGGGCATTCAATGCATACGGCCATTTCGCCTCAGGAATGGATAGCGGACTGTCAAAATGAATCGTCTGTCCGACTGCGTGGACGCCGCTGTCGGTGCGCCCGGATGAAACGACAGGAATACGCTCCTTCGCTTTATGGAGCGTTTGCAGCGCTTTTTCAAGCTCATCCTGAATCGTTCTTTGCCCAGGCTGCACTTGGTAGCCGTAAAAAAGGTGTCCGTCATATGAAATCGTGCACTTCATTCTCATCGTCCATCACCTAAGTCCGCAATAAAATTAGCAAAACGCCAAGAACAGCTAAAATGAGGAGCACGGAAGTATCCTTCCATTTCCATGTCAGCTGCCTGTATTTTGTACGGCCTTCTCCTCCCCTGTATCCTCGCGCCTCCATCGCGGTTGCAAGCTCTTCAGCTCTTTTAAAGGCACTGACAAAAAGCGGGACAAGGAGAGGAACGATCGCTTTGACGCGTTCTTTGACCGGGCCGTTCGCAAAATCGACGCCTCTTGCCATTTGCGCTTTCATGATCTTATCCGTCTCTTCGATCAAAGTCGGTATAAATCTGAGGGAGATGGACATCATGAGAGCGAGTTCATGGACGGGAAGCTTCAATTTTTTAAACGGACCGAGCAAATGCTCCAAACCATCGGTCACTTCGATTGGAGTCGTCGTCAATGTTAAAATCGTTGTGATCATGATGAGGTAAACAAAGCGCAGAGAAATAAAAATCCCTTGAACAAGCCCCTGTTCATAAATTTTAAACAGGCCGAGATCGGCGAGAACCGGTCCTTCCCTTGTCATAAAAATATGAAGCAGAAACGTAAACAGCACAATCCAGAACACCGGCTTCATTCCTTTTATAAGGAATCGCACCGGAACGCCTGACAAAGCGGCGGCTGCAACCGTAAACAGGCCGAGCAATGCATATGTTTCCGTATTATTCGCGAAAAAAACGATAAAGACAAAAAGGAAAATGGTTAACAGCTTTGTACGCGGATCGAGCCGATGAATGACCGATTTCCCGGGTACGTATTTGCCGATAATGATATTGTCCATCATAGGGCATTTTCCTCCTGAAAAAGAGCTTTAACTTCGGAGGCTGCTTCTTCAATCGTCAAAATCGGCGCTTTGAACGTAATCCCCAGCGTCTCTTCAAGGCGTTTTTGGAATTTAATCGTTTCCGGCAAATCAAGCCCTAAAGCGGCAATGTCGTCTTTCCTTGAAAAAAGCTCCCGCGGCGTCCCTTTTGCTTTGACCGTCCCTTTATGCATCACAATCAGTTCATCTGCATACGCTGCCGCGTCTTCCATACTGTGGGTGACGAGAATTGTCGTCAGGTTCCTCTGCTTATGGAGGCTGTAGAACATGTCCATGATCTCCTTGCGGCCTCTTGGGTCAAGCCCTGCCGTCGGTTCATCGAGGACAAGAACCTCAGGCTCCATCGCCAGCACTCCCGCAATGGCCACGCGGCGCATTTGCCCTCCGCTTAGTTCAAACGGAGACCTGTCGGACAGCTCTGCACCCAAACCTACCAGCTTCAGCATTTCCCTCGCTTTTTCTTCCGCCTTTTCCCGGCTCATGCCAAAGTTGATCGGACCGAATGCGATATCCTTTAAAATTGTTTCTTCAAACAGCTGATGTTCAGGAAACTGAAAGACAATGCCGACCTTTTTCCGCAAAGCTTTTAGATGTTTATTCTTTTTGCCTGCTTCAAGAACGTCCTCGCCGAGGCGTATCTGTCCTTTTGTCGGTTTTAAAAGCCCGTTCAGGTGCTGAAGCAAAGTCGATTTTCCCGATCCTGTATGGCCGATTACGGCGACATAGCTTCCTTCTTTAATCACAGCGTTGACATCATAGATCGCCAGGCGTTCAAAAGGCGTTTTCATCTGGTATCGGTGCTCTACATCTTTGATTTCAATGTCCATAGCTCATTCACCAATCCTTCTTGTGTCAGATGATCGCCTTTCAGAGCCAGACCGCTTTCCTTCAGCATTTGGGTGAGCTGAAAAGAAAATGGCAAATCAAGCCCGATTTTAATCAGATCTTGATTCAGACGAAAGACTTCCTGCGGCGTGCCTTCGGCAAATTTTCTACCGCTGTTCATGACGATGATCCGGTCGGCCTTCGCGGCTTCGTTTAAGTCATGGGTAATCGAAATGACCGTAACCATTCCTTGGTCTTTCAGCCTTCTGACCGTATCCAGCACTTCTTCCCGCCCCATCGGGTCGAGCATGGAAGTCGCTTCGTCGAGAATCATGATGTCAGGCCGGGCAGCAAGCACTCCCGCAATCGCAACACGCTGCTTTTGTCCTCCCGAGAGATGGTGCGGCTCTTGATCGAGAAATTCTTGCATGTTCACCTGTTGAACGGCCCAATCCACCCTTTCCACCATGTCTTCTCTTGGAACTCCGCTGTTTTCTAAACCAAAAGCCACATCATCGCGGACGGTTGTCCCGACAAATTGGTTATCCGGATTTTGAAACACCATGCCGACCTTTTTTCGGACATCCCAGACCGTCTCTTCCGTCAGCTTGATACCGCCTACTTTAATCGATCCTTCATCAGGCAGAATCAGTCCGTTTAAAGCACGGGCGAGCGTCGACTTTCCTGAACCGTTGTGACCGACGATCGCAAGCCATTCTCCTTTCGACACATGGAAAGATACGTGATCAAGCGCAGGCCTGTCTGCATCTTTCTGGTAGCGAAACGTGATATCTTCTGCAGCGATTAATCGCTCTTGATTCATTTGCCCGTCCGGCCTCCTCTCCTCTAAAGCTCTGCTTTTCTGACTATTCTTTTATCATAGAAAATTCCCCGGTATCTAAAAAAAGGGCATAGATCCAGTTAAAAACTGTCCCGCCCTTCTTTAGACACACAAAATATGTGATTAAACCAATTCGATGATAGCCATTGGTGCTCCGTCACCACGGCGAGGACCAAGCTTCATAATACGTGTGTATCCGCCTTGGCGCTCTTCATAACGAGGTGCTACATCAGAGAAAAGTTTTTGAAGTGCATCTTGGTTTTTCTCTGCATCTGCAACCTCATTGCGGATGTATGCAGCTGCTTGGCGGCGTGCGTGTAAATCTCCGCGCTTGCCAAGTGTAATCATTTTTTCTACAACAGAGCGAAGTTCTTTCGCGCGAGCTTCTGTTGTTTCAATTCTCTCGTTGATGATCAAGTCTGTTGTAAGATCACGCAGCATTGCTTTACGCTGTGCACTAGTGCGTCCTAGTTTTCTGTATGACATGTGGTGTCCCCTCCTTTATTGAAATACTCTATCTGAAATAAAAAACACACGAAAATCCTAGTTCACATGGAAACTAGTCAATCGTCTTTGCGAAGGCCAAGTCCAAGTTCTTCAAGTTTCGCTTTTACTTCTTCAAGCGACTTGCGGCCCAGGTTGCGAACTTTCATCATATCTTCTTCAGTTTTGTTCGCAAGTTCTTGAACTGTATTGATTCCTGCACGCTTCAAGCAGTTGTAAGAACGGACTGAAAGATCGAGTTCTTCAATAGTCATTTCAAGAACTTTTTCTTTTTGATCCTCTTCTTTTTCTACCATGATTTCAGCGTGCTGAGCTTCGTCGGTCAAACCGACAAAAATATTAAGGTGTTCAGTCAAAATCTTTGAACCAAGTGCAATAGCTTCTTTTGGTCCAGTGCTTCCATCTGTCCATACGTCAAGCGTAAGTTTGTCATAGTTTGTAATCTGACCCACACGAGTATTCTCAACTTGATAAGATACGCGAGAAACAGGTGTAAAGATGGAATCAATCGGGATGACGCCAATCGGCTGATCGTCTCTTTTATTCGCGTCAGCTGGTGTATACCCGCGACCTCTTTGAGCAGTTAAGCGAACTCGAAAACTCGCATTTTGGCCAAGAGTCGCAATGTGAAGATCAGGATTCAAAATCTCAACATCACTGTCGTGGGTAATATCAGCAGCTGTTACAACTCCTTCACCCTGAACATCAATCTCAAGCGTCTTCTCTTCTTCAGAGTAGATTTTCAGTGCAAGTTTTTTAATGTTTAAGATAATCGTTGTAACATCTTCAACAACGCCTTCGATCGTCGAGAATTCATGCAGTACACCATCTATTTGGATCGATGTTACAGCGGCACCAGGGAGTGAGGATAAAAGGATACGACGTAAGGAGTTACCCAAAGTTGTACCATATCCACGCTCAAGTGGCTCTACGACAAATTTACCATACTTGGCATCGTCGCTGATTTCAACCGTTTCGATTTTTGGTTTTTCAATCTCGATCATTTCATAAAACCCTCCTTCAAAACGTCGAAACCCCGGAAAGAATTTCTCTGATTCTATCCGAAATTCCCCATTGTTTAGTCCCGTATGTGCTCAGGCAACGAGTGTGCATTCGTTTTATAAATTAACTGTATCATAACCCATTATTGACAGGGACACAAAATCTATACAAACAAATTACACGCGGCGACGTTTTGGCGGACGGCATCCGTTATGAGGAACAGGCGTTACGTCTCTGATCGCTGTAACTTCTAGTCCAGCAGCTTGAAGTGCACGAATTGCAGCTTCACGGCCGGAACCTGGTCCTTTTACAGTAACTTCAAGAGTTTTAAGTCCATGTTCGATAGAACCTTTAGCAGCTGTTTCAGCAGCCATTTGTGCAGCGAATGGAGTGGATTTTTTAGAACCTTTAAATCCTAAAGCTCCGGCACTTGACCAAGAAAGAGCATTGCCATGAACATCTGTGATAGTAACAATCGTGTTGTTGAAAGTTGAACGGATATGAGCAATTCCAGATTCAATATTCTTTTTCACGCGACGTTTACGCGTGTTTGTTTTACGTGCAGCAGCCATTGTTTAATTACCTCCCTTGCTTATTTTTTCTTGTTAGCTACAGTACGACGCGGACCTTTACGAGTACGCGCGTTATTTTTAGTATTTTGACCGCGAACAGGCAATCCGCGACGATGACGAATTCCGCGGTAGCTTCCGATTTCGATCAGACGTTTGATGTTAAGAGACACTTCACGGCGAAGGTCACCTTCTACTTTCAATTTGTCGATCACGTCACGGATTTTACCAAGTTCTTCTTCAGTCAAATCACGAACGCGAGTATCTTCAGAAACTCCAGCTTCTTTTAAGATTTGCTGAGCCGTTGTACGACCGATTCCAAAGATGTATGTTAATGAAATAACAACACGTTTATCACGTGGGATATCTACACCAGCAATACGAGCCATCTCTCTCGCACCTCCTTAAAAATTATCCTTGTTTTTGTTTATGCTTTGGATTTTCACAGATCACCATTACTTTTCCTTTTCTGCGAATGACCTTGCATTTTTCACAGATCGGTTTAACTGATGGTCTCACTTTCATGTGTTTCCAACCTCCTTCAATTTCCGGAGTGCTTTATTTGTAACGGTACGTAATTCTACCACGAGTTAAGTCATATGGAGATAATTCTACCGTAACTTTGTCTCCAGGTAAAATGCGAATGAAGTGCATGCGGATTTTACCAGATACGTGAGCCAAAACCGTGTGGCCATTCTCAAGTTCAACTTTGAACATTGCGTTTGGCAGCGTTTCGACTACAGTACCTTCCACTTCAATTACATCGTCTTTCGCCATTCAAGTGTTCTCCCTTCTTCAAATCAGTAACTTGCTCTCTGACAAATTTCAAAAGAGAAAATCTCAATTTTCCGTTTGTCACACGCCCTGTTTCGTTTATACTGTTCTGAACTTCCGGAGATACGCAATCATAAAAGGTTAAATGATTGATATTCTTTTTCTTAGGAGAATGAAATTTACGCTTTTCTCCGTCTGCTACCAGCACATGATGATGATCGACTATATCAATAACAACTGCGTATTGGTTCATTTCGCGGCCTCTTGTCATGCGTACGAACTGTCCAATTTCAGGTGTTTTCCGATACATCTCATTTCACCTAGGCTTTTGTCAGTATCTCAAAACCGGCATCCGTAATGGCAATCGTGTGTTCAAAGTGAGCACACTTCTTCCCGTCCACAGTTACAACCGTCCAGTTGTCAGCCAATGTTTTGACATAGCGTGTACCTGCATTGACCATCGGCTCAATGGCCAAGACCATGCCAGGCTTTAAACGCGGGCCTTTGTTCGGCGGACCGTAGTGAGGAATTTGCGGATCCTCATGCAGATCCTGCCCTACCCCGTGTCCTACATATTCCCTGACGACTGAAAATTGTTCGCTTTCGACATACGTTTGTATTGCGTGGGAAATATTCGACAAACGTTCTCCCGGTTTTGCTTCCTTCAAGCCTCTATATAAAGACTCCTCTGTCACATCCAGCAGCTTCTGATCATCATCGCTGATCGTACCCACTGGATAAGTCCAAGCGGAGTCACCATGATAACCGTTTAGCTTCGCACCGATATCGATGCTGATGATGTCCCCGTCGCGAAGGACTCGTTTTCCCGGAATACCGTGCACGAGTTCTTCGTTGACCGAAACGCAAATGCTCCCGCGAAAACCATTATACCCTTTAAAAGATGGGATTGCACCTTGCTTTGTAATAAAACGTTCGGCAATTTGATCCAATTCTTTTGTCGAGATGCCGGGTTTAATGTGCTTTTTTAGCTCCTGATGAGTTAAAGCGACAATTCGTCCGGCCTCCCGCATGATTTCGATTTCTCGGGGAGTTTTACAAATAATCATTTGTCCCGGCCTCCGAGAAGCTCCTTTATATCAGCGTAAACTTCATTGATGTGCTTCTGCCCGTCAATGTTTACGAGATATCCTTTATCTTCATAGAAATCGAGTAAAGGCTGGGTTTGCTTCATGTTGACCTCTAACCGCGTGGATACGGTAGCTTCATTATCGTCTTCACGCTGATAAAGCTCTCCTCCACACTTGTCGCATACATTTTCTTTTGCAGGCGGATTAAAGACTAAATGATAAGTTGCACCGCAGTTTTTGCAGATTCTGCGTCCTGTCAGACGTTCCATCAATGCATCTTTATCGACTTGAATGTTGATGACATGGTCAATCGACTTGCCAAGTCCTTTAAGAATTTCCTCAAGTGCTTCAGCTTGAGCGACTGTTCTCGGAAATCCGTCCAGAAGAAAACCTCCGTCACAATCATTCTTGCCAAGTCTCTCCCTGACAATACCAATTGTCACTTCATCCGGAACAAGCTCACCTTTATCAATGTATGATTTGGCTTCGAGTCCCAGATCCGTTTCTTCTTTCATCGCAGCGCGGAACATGTCTCCTGTTGAGATATGAGGTATCCCAAAATCTTCAACAATCCGTTCAGCCTGTGTCCCTTTACCGGCTCCAGGCAGTCCCATTAAGACTAAGTTCATTTCGGATTCCCCGTCCTCTCTATTTTAGAGGGAATGGGCGCGCCCCATTTCCTCTAGTGCTTCATAAATCCACGATAGTTTCGTTTTACCAGCTGGCTTTCAAGCTGCTTCATTGTTTCAAGTGCAACCCCGATGACAATCAGCAAACTTGTTCCACCAATTTGTGCAGAAGAAGGCAGCCCAGCAATATTAACGAACAAGACAGGAAGAATGGCAATCACGGCCAAGAATATGGAGCCTACAAATGTAAGTCGATACAAAATGCTCGTAATTCTATCTTGAGTCATTTTTCCTGGACGAACTCCCGGAATATAGCCACCTTGTTTTTTAAGATTATCGGCCATTTGCTCAGGGTTAACCTGCACAAATGCATAGAAATAGGTAAAGGCGATGATCAATGCTGCATAAACTCCCATTCCGACCGGATGCGTGTAATCAAACGTTTTTTGAATCCAATTCGTGACGTCATTGGAGCCAAAGAATGTTGCCACGGTCCGCGGAGTGGTGATAAATGCTACGGCAAAGATAACCGGAATAACTCCCGCCGGGTTAACCTTCAGCGGCAAGTGTGTAGACTGGCCGCCAGGAACCGGTGAACGGCCTGAACCTTTCGCATATTGAATTGAGATTTTTCTAACCGCCTGTTGGATGAAAATAACGCCAACGACAATCGCTAAAATCGCAACCAATATAACGACAACCTTTATGATTTGCAAGAATAACTGATCTCCAGCATCTACAAACTGCTGAGCGTAGATCTGATTAATCGTCTGCGGAATACCGGCAACGATACCGGCGAAGATGATAATGGATATTCCGTTACCAACTCCATGAGACGTAATTTGTTCTCCCAGCCACATTAAAAAAGCAGTTCCAGCAGTTAGTACAATCGCAATAAGCAAATAAGTACCGACTCCCGGGTCTGTAATCAACGCGCCGCCGGCCATGTTGTTAAACCCGTAAGACATACCTAAAGCCTGGATAAATCCAAGAACGATCGTGAAGTACCTTGTGAACTGAGCTAGTTTTCGGCGACCAACTTCCCCCTGCTTAGACCATTCGGTAAACTTCGGCACAACATCCATCTGCAGGAGCTGGATGATGATAGAAGCTGTGATGTAAGGCATGATTCCCATCGCAAGAATGGAGAAGTTGAACAATGCACCGCCGCCAAATGTGTTTAGAATCCCAAATACGCTCATTTGATCCTGTGCCTTTAAAACTTCTGTGTTTACGTGCGGCACAGGAATGAACGAACCGAGACGAAAGACGATAAGCATTAAAAGAGTGAAGATAATCTTATTCCGAATATCCTTCACACGCATAAAATTGGAGATTGTCTTAAACAAGTTAGATCACCTCAGCTGTACCGCCAGCAGCCTCAATTGCTTGTTTAGCAGAAGCGGAGAATTTATTGGCTTTAACAGTTAATTTCTTTTCTAATTTACCGTCGCCAAGAATTTTCACTCCAGATTTCAACTTGCTGATTACACCTGTTTCTAAAAGAAGTTCAGGAGTAACTTCCGTCCCTTCTGCAAAGCTGTTGAGTTTGTCTAGGTTGACCACAGCGAATTCCTTGCGGTTGATGTTTGTGAAACCGCGTTTAGGAAGACGTTGGAATAAAGGCATTTGTCCACCCTCGAATCCAGGACGTACACCGCCGCCAGAACGAGCGTTTTGACCTTTATGACCTTTACCAGCTGTTTTACCGTTACCAGAACCAATACCACGACCTACGCGGTTGCGCGTTTTACGTGAACCTTCTGCGGGCTTTAATTCATGAAGTTTCATTTGGACACCTCCTTAGCCTATCGTTTATTTTTAAAGTTCTTTAACAGAAACTAAATGAGATACTTTGTTAATCATACCGCGGATTGCAGCGTTGTCTTCATGAACGACAGTTTGGTTTGTTTTCTTTAAACCAAGCGTTCTTACAGTAATGCGCTGATCTTCCGGGCGTCCGATTACACTGCGTTTGAGGGTAATTTCTAATTTAGCCATTAATGTTCCCTCCTTATCCTAACAGTTCTTCTACAGATTTTCCACGAAGCTTCGCAACGTCCTCAGCGCGTTTCAGCTCGCTTAAACCTTGGACTGTTGCACGGATCATGTTGATCGGTGTGTTAGAACCTAAAGACTTAGAAAGGATATCAGATACACCTGCAAGCTCAAGTACCGCACGTACTGGGCCTCCAGCGATGACTCCCGTACCTTCAGAAGCAGGTTTTAACAAGATGTTTCCTGCACCGAAACGTCCGATGATTTCGTGTGGAATTGTAGTTCCAACCATTGGTACTTCGATCAAATTCTTTTTCGCATCTTCAACAGCTTTGCGAATCGCTTCCGGAACTTCTTGTGCTTTACCAGTTCCGAAACCAACGTGACCGTTTTTGTCACCGACAACGACTAGAGCTGCGAAACGGAAACGACGACCACCTTTAACAACTTTCGCTACGCGGTTAACGGTAACTAAGCGTTCTTCTAACTCTAATTTGCTTGGGTCAATACGACGCATATTCATATGTCCCTCCTTCTTTTATTAAAATTCTAATCCAGCTTCGCGTGCAGCATCAGCCAATGCTTTTACACGTCCATGATAAAGGTAACCGCCACGGTCGAACACGACATTTGTGATACCTTTTTCAGAAGCGCGCTTTGCAACAAGCTCTCCAACTTTTGCAGCCGCAGCCGTATCGCTGCCATTTTCAGCGTTAAAGTCTTTATCAAGAGTAGATGCACTCACAAGTGTAACACCGTTCACGTCATCGATCACTTGTGCGTAAATATGTTTGTTTGAACGGAAAACATTTAGACGAGGTCTTTCAGGGGTTCCTGAAAGCTTCGCACGAACACGAGCGTGTCTTTTAAGACGTGCAGCATTCTTGCTTGTTTTCGTAATCATCTGGGTCACTCCTTTCTCACATTAAGCGGTTTTACTTAGCAGATTTACCTTCTTTACGACGAACCATTTCTCCTTCATAGCGGATCCCTTTGCCTTTGTAAGGCTCTGGAGAACGTACAGCGCGAATGTTTGCAGCAGTAGCTCCAACACGTTCTTTATCTGTACCTTTTACAACCACTTTTGTTTGAGATGGAACTTCGATTTCAATTCCGTTTTCAGGAACGATTTCTACAGGGTGAGAGTATCCAACGTTCAAAACAAGTTTGTTTCCGGATTTAGAAGCACGGTAACCGACACCGACTAATTCCAAACCTCTTTCAAAACCTTTAGATACACCTTCAACCATGTTTCCGATGATGCTGCGAGTTGTGCCATGCAGCGCACGGTGTTCTTTATTATCTGAAGGACGTTCTACAGTAAGTACATTGTCCTCAATTTTAATCTTCATATCAGGATGAAACGTACGAGTTAATTCTCCTTTTGGTCCTTTCACGGTTACAGTGTTGTCGTTCAGAGTAACTGTAACGCCTGAAGGAATCTCAAGTAGCTTCTTACCTACACGAGACATACCAAACACCTCCATTCATGTTAAACTTCTTACCAAACGTATGCTAATACTTCTCCGCCAGCCTGTTTAGCGCGGGCTTCTTTATCCGTTAACACACCTTGTGATGTAGAAAGAATTGCGATTCCAAGTCCGTTAAGCACGCGAGGCACTTCGTTTGACTTAGCGTAAACGCGCAGACCTGGTTTGCTGATTCTTTTAAGGCCAGTGATGACACGCTCGTTGTTTTGTCCGTATTTCAAGAAAACACGGATGATGCCTTGTTTGTTATCTTCAATGAATTCTACGTCACGGATGAAACCTTCTCTTTTCAAGATTTCAGCGATCTCTCTTTTCAACTTAGAAGCAGGAATTTCGAGCTTCTCATGACGTACCATGTTTGCATTACGAATACGAGTCAGCATATCTGCAATCGGATCTGTCATAACCATTATTTAATAACCTCCTTCCCATAAACGGGGATTACCAGCTGGCTTTTTTAACGCCAGGAATTTGTCCTTTATATGCAAGTTCACGGAAACAAATACGGCAAAGTTTAAATTTACGAATAACAGAGTGCGGACGGCCGCAGCGTTCGCAGCGAGTGTACTCTTGTACTTTAAACTTCGGTGTGCGTTTTTGTTTCGCAATCATTGACTTTTTAGCCACGATTTCGCCTCCCTTTCATTGATTATTTCTGGAATGGCATACCTAATTGAGTTAACAGTTCACGAGCTTCTTCATCAGTGTTGGCAGTCGTTACAATAACGATATCCATACCGCGAACTTTAGTTACCTTATCATAGTCAATTTCAGGGAAGATCAGCTGTTCTTTGATTCCTAGTGTGTAGTTTCCGCGACCGTCAAAAGATTTTTTTGAAATTCCGCGGAAGTCACGTACACGCGGTAAAGAAACAGAAATTAGTTTATCAAGGAAATCGTACATGCGCTCTCCGCGAAGAGTTACTTTCGCACCGATTGGCATTCCTTCACGAAGACGGAATCCAGCAATAGATTTCTTCGCACGAGTAACGACAGGTTTCTGACCAGCGATAAACGTTAGTTCTTCAACAGCGCTATCGATAGCTTTAGCGTTTTGAACAGCGTCACCAACACCCATGTTGATTACGATTTTTTCGATTTTAGGCACTTGCATCACAGATTTGTATTCGAACTTTTTCATTAATGCAGGTGTAATTTCTTTATTGTACTTTTCTTTAAGGCGGTTCATGAGATAGACCTCCCTTCCTTTATT
This sequence comes from Bacillus sp. FSL R7-0646, assembly GCF_037969865.1. NCBI lineage: Bacteria > Bacillati > Bacillota > Bacilli > Caryophanales > Bacillaceae > Bacillus > Bacillus sp. FSL R7-0646. The sequence continues at coordinate 144,672 of NZ_CP150217.1, read as the reverse complement.
ACTAGTTATCTAGAACTTGCCCAGATTTTTTTGCAATACGAACTTTTTTGCCATTTTCTACTTTGTATCCTACGCGAGTCACTTCACCTGTTTTAGGATCGAGCGGCATTACGTTTGACACATGAATTGGCGCCTCTTGATTTAAAATTCCGCCTTGAGGGTTTGCTTGAGTCGGCTTTGAGTGCTTCTTCACCATGTTGACACCCTCAACGATTACGCGGTCTTTTTTAGGGAAAGCTGCAAGAATTACACCTTGCTTCCCTTTGTCTTTACCAGAGATAACCATTACTTTATCGCCTTTTTTAACATGCATCCTGATCGCACCTCCTTAGTCCGGCATTGATATCATTAAAGTACTTCTGGAGCTAGAGAAACAATTTTCATGAAGTTGTTATCACGAAGTTCACGTGCTACAGGTCCGAAGATACGAGTTCCGCGCGGGCTTTTGTCGTCACGGATGATAACACATGCATTCTCATCGAATTTGATGTAAGATCCGTCATTTCTGCGTGCACCGCTCTTAGAACGTACGACTACAGCTCTCACGACATCACCTTTTTTGACAACGCCTCCTGGTGTTGCTTGTTTAACCGTGCAAACAATGACATCACCAATGTTAGCTGTTTTGCGTCCAGAACCACCAAGCACCTTGATTGTTAACACTTCACGGGCACCAGAGTTATCAGCTACTTTTAAACGAGTCTCTTGTTGAATCATTATTTGTTACCTCCCTTCGGAAAAAAGTTTCCGAACTTTATTAGATAATAACAGCTTCTTCGACAACTTCAACTAGACGAAAACGTTTAGTCGCAGATAATGGACGAGTTTCCATGATCTTTACGATGTCTCCGATTTTAGCTTGGTTATTTTCATCATGTGCTTTGAATTTTTTAGAGTACTTTACGCGTTTACCGTAGAGTGAATGCTTTTTGTATGTTTCTACAACAACAGTAATGGTTTTATCCATTTTGTCAGAAACAACACGTCCTTGGTAGACTTTGCGCTGATTGCGTTCGCTCATGTTTTAGAGAACCTCCCTCCGGAATTATTTGTTGGCAGCAATTTCTCTTTCCCGAATCACAGTTTTCATGCGCGCGATTGACTTGCGCACTTCACGAATGCGAGCAGTGTTTTCAAGTTGTCCTGTCGCTAATTGAAAGCGAAGATTGAAAAGTTCTTCTTTAAGAGACTTTACTTTTTGTTCAATTTCAGCAGTGGTAAGGTCACGAATTTCATTAGCTTTCATTTGATTCACCACCAATTTCTTCACGTTTTACGAACTTCGTTTTAATTGGCAATTTGTGAGATGCAAGACGAAGAGCTTCGCGAGCGACTTCCTCAGACACACCAGAAATTTCAAATAAAACTTTGCCCGGTTTTACAACAGCTACCCATCCTTCAGGAGCACCTTTACCGGAACCCATCCGAACCTCTAGAGGCTTAGCTGTATAAGGCTTAGAAGGGAAAATTTTGATCCAAACTTTACCGCCACGTTTCATGTAACGAGTCATCGCAATACGTGCTGCTTCGATTTGGCGGTTTGTGATCCAAGAAGATTCTTGAGCTTGGATACCGTATTCACCGAAATGCACTTCAGTGCCGCCTTTCGCACGGCCGCGCATTTTTCCGCGATGCTCTCTGCGATATTTAACGCGTTTTGGCATTAACATATTATTTTCCTCCTTCCTCAGTTTTCTTCTTAGTAGGAAGAACCTCTCCACGATAGATCCAGACTTTTACACCAAGCTTACCGTAAGTTGTGTCAGCTTCAGATGTAGCATAGTCGATGTCTGCACGAAGTGTGTGCAATGGAACAGTTCCTTCACTGTAGTATTCAGAACGAGCGATGTCAGCGCCGCCAAGACGACCGGAAACCATTGTTTTAATTCCTTGTGCACCAGCGCGCATTGTGCGTTGGATTTGTTGCTTTTGCGCACGACGGAAAGAGATACGGTTTTCCAATTGACGAGCAATGTTATCAGCAACTAGCTGAGCATCAAGATCAGCTCTTTTGATTTCAAGAATGTTAATGTGTACACGCTTGCCAGTAAGGCTGTTAAGGGCTTTGCGAAGCGCTTCGACTTCGGAACCGCCTTTACCGATAACCATACCAGGCTTAGCTGTGTGGATCGTAATATTTACACGGTTTGCCGCACGCTCGATTTCTACTTTAGAAACTGAAGCGTCAGACAGGCGTTGATTAATAAATTCACGGATTTTCAGATCTTCGTGAAGGAAGTCAGCGTAATCTTTGCCAGCGTACCACTTAGATTCCCAATCACGTATAACCCCAATACGAAGACCGACTGGATTTACCTTTTGACCCACGAGTTATCCCTCCTTCTTTTCTGATACAACGATAGTAATGTGGCTCGTACGTTTGTTGATTTGGCTTGCACGTCCCATAGCGCGCGGACGGAATCTTTTCAACGTAGGGCCTTCGTTCACGTAAGCTTGAGTAACAACCAGGTTGTTTGCATCCATTTCGTAGTTGTGCTCAGCGTTGGCGATAGCAGATTTTAAAACTTTTTCAATAATCGGGGAAGCAGCTTTTGGCGTATGGTTTAAGATCGATACTGCTTCACCTACTTGCTTGCCTCGAATCAGGTCCATTACTAGACGTGCCTTACGAGGAGCAATACGGACTGTTCTTGCGACAGCTTTAGCTTGTTGCATTTAAAAGCCTCCTCTCATTAGCGTCTTGTTTTCTTGTCATCACTAGCATGACCTTTGTAAGTGCGAGTCGGTGCGAATTCACCCAACTTGTGACCTACCATATCTTCAGAGATGTAAACAGGCACATGTTTGCGTCCATCATAGACTGCGATTGTGTGACCGATAAATTGCGGGAAAATAGTAGAACGGCGAGACCAAGTTTTCACAACTTGTTTCTTATCCGCTTCATTTAATTTCTCGATTTTTGTCATTAGATGATCATCGACAAATGGTCCTTTTTTTAAGCTGCGAGCCATTTTGGAACCTCCCTTCGTGATTGCACTACGGTCCGATATGAACCGTAGACAACCCCGTTATTTATTTTTACGACGACGTACGATGAATTTATCTGATTTGTTCTTTTTCTTACGAGTTTTGAATCCAAGAGTTGGTTTACCCCATGGAGACATAGGTGATTTACGTCCGATTGGAGCGCGTCCTTCACCACCACCGTGCGGGTGATCGTTAGGGTTCATAACAGAACCGCGAACTGTAGGGCGAACGCCTTTCCAGCGAGAACGTCCGGCTTTACCGATGTTGATCAGTTCATGCTGTTCGTTACCCACTTGACCGATTGTTGCGCGGCAAGCAGAAAGAATCATGCGAACTTCACCGGAGTTAAGACGTACAAGAACGTATTTACCTTCTTTACCAAGAACTTGAGCAGATGTACCAGCTGAACGTACAAGCTGTCCGCCTTTTCCAGGTTTTAATTCAATGTTGTGCACAACTGTACCAACAGGGATGTTGATCAGTGGAAGTGCGTTACCTACTTTAATGTCAGCTTCTGGACCTGACATGATTTCAGTGCCTACTTGAAGCCCCTTAGGAGCTAGGATGTAGCGTTTTTCTCCGTCTACATAGTTAATTAGAGCAATGTTAGCTGAACGGTTTGGATCGTACTCAACTGTAGCAACGCGTCCAGGTATACCATCTTTATCGCGCTTGAAGTCGATAATACGGTATTGGCGTTTATGTCCGCCGCCTTGATGACGTACAGTTAATTTACCTTGGTTGTTGCGTCCGCCTTTTTTGTGAAGCGGGGCAAGCAAGGATTTTTCCGGCTGATCTGTCGTGATTTCCGCGAAATCAGAAGAAGTCATGCCGCGACGTCCGTTAGAGGTCGGTTTGTACTTTTTAATCGCCATTTTGAATTTCCCTCCTTCTTTTTACAAGTGATTAAGCTTCAAAAATTTCGATTTCTTTGCTGTCTTCAGTAAGCTTAACAATCGCTTTTCTGCGTTTGTTTGTCATACCAGAGTAGCGGCCGACACGTTTGAATTTCCCTTTGTAGTTCATGATGTTGACTTTTTCAACTTTCACTCCAAAGATTTGTTCAACAGCGTCTTTCACTTCTGTTTTGTTGGCTTTTACGTCAACTTCAAACGTATATTTTTTTTCAGTCATTAAATCAGCAGAACGTTCAGTAATGACGGGGCGCTTTAGAACATCACGAGGATCTTTCATTATGCAAGCACCTCCTCTACTTTTTCAACCGCTGCTTTCGTCATCACAAGCTTCTCGTGACCGACAACATCGAGGACGTTGATTCCGTTAGCTTCAACAACAGTAACTCCTGGAAGGTTGCGAGCAGATAGTTCAACTGTCTCGTTTGCATCCGCAGTTACGATTAAAGCTTTCTTCTCGATAGACAGACCTTTAAGGATAGCTGCCATTTCTTTTGTTTTAACCGCATCAAGATTAAGATCTTCAAGAACGATCAAGTTGTTGTCATTCACTTTAGAAGACAATGCTGATTTGATAGCCAAGCGGCGAACTTTTTTCGGTAATTTATATGCATAGCTGCGTGGTGTAGGACCGAATACGATACCACCTCCGCGCCATTGCGGTGAACGGATAGATCCTTGACGAGCACGGCCGGTACCTTTTTGACGCCAAGGTTTGCGACCTCCGCCACGTACTTCCGAACGATTTTTTACTTTATGAGTTCCTTGACGCAAGGAAGCTCTTTGCATAAGAATAGCGTCGAATACTACGCTCTCATTTGGCTCGATTCCAAATACAGAGTCGTTTAATTCGATATCACCAGCAGTAGAACCGTTTTGGTTATATAAAGCTACTTTTGGCATGATCAATTTCCTCCTTTCCTAAGAGAATTATTTAGATTTAACAGCACTTTTAACAGTGACTAGTGATTTTTTGGCACCAGGAACGTTACCTTTAACTAAAAGAAGGTTGCGCTCTGCATCTACTTTTACGATTTCAAGGTTTTGAACAGTGATTTGCTCTCCGCCCATACGTCCAGGCAACAGCTTTCCTTTGAATACACGGTTAGGGTCTACCGGTCCCATTGAACCAGGACGGCGGTGGTAGCGTGAACCGTGAGACATTGGTCCGCGAGATTGTCCGTGGCGTTTGATAGCGCCTTGGAAACCTTTACCTTTCGATGTTCCTGTTACATCTACGATTTCTCCGTTAGAGAAAATATCAACTTTGACTTCCTGACCAACTTCATACGCATCCATATCCACTCCGCGTAATTCCTTAACGAAGCGCTTAGGAGCAGTTTCCGCTTTTGCAACGTGTCCTTTTTCTGGTTTGTTGGCAAGCTTTTCACGCTTGTCGTCAAAACCGATCTGAATCGCTTCATAGCCGTCGTTTTCAGAAGTTTTCTTCTGAAGCACAACGTTAGGAGCAGCTTCGATAACAGTTACCGGAATAAGATCACCGTTTTCTGCGAAAACTTGCGTCATACCAATTTTTCTTCCTAAGATTCCTTTGGTCATTCGTCACACCTCCTATAAAGATCATTCTATATTTTAGATTAAAGTTTAATTTCGATATCGACACCAGATGGTAAATCTAATCGCATTAGAGCATCAACAGTTTGTGGTGTTGGGTTCACAATGTCGATCAAACGTTTATGTGTACGCATTTCGAATTGCTCACGAGAATCTTTGTATTTGTGCACCGCACGAAGGATTGTGTAAACTGATTTCTCAGTTGGCAACGGAATCGGACCAGAAACGCTGGCTCCGGAACGTTTAGCCGTTTCAACAATCTTCTCAGCAGATTGATCAAGGATTCTATGATCATACGCTTTTAAACGAATACGAATTTTTTGTTTTGCCATTATTTTCCCTCCTTTTCGCCTACTTACATTAGACAATTCTCCGTGAGAAAAACCTGAATCACCTTGCCATGGCAAAGCGGCCGGGTGTGTCAGCAACCTCTCACTTCATCGCAGTCAAAGACCAACATGCACTATTATACAAAATTTATAGGCATGTTGCAAGGTAATATTGAATATTACCGGCTTTTGCACACTTTTTTTATTATACAGATTCAAGCAGTGTTAATCAAGGACTTACAGGCGGAAAATAAATCCCTTTAGCATAGCGGCTCAAAATAAAAAACGAGACCCGGCTGGATCTCGTTTTTTATTTTATAAGTATTATTCGATGATTGAAGAAACAACGCCAGAACCAACTGTACGTCCGCCTTCACGGATAGAGAAGCGAGTTCCGTCTTCGATCGCGATTGTTGAAATCAATTCAACAGTCATTTCGATGTTGTCTCCAGGCATAACCATTTCTACGCCTTCTGGAAGCTGAATGATACCAGTTACGTCAGTTGTACGGAAGTAGAACTGAGGGCGGTAGTTAGAGAAGAATGGAGTGTGACGTCCACCCTCTTCTTTAGAAAGAACGTAAACTTCAGCTTTGAATTTTTTGTGCGGAGTGATTGTACCTGGTTGAGCAAGTACTTGACCGCGTTGGATTTCTTCACGAGATACACCGCGAAGAAGTGCACCGATGTTGTCTCCAGCTTCTGCATAGTCAAGAAGCTTGCGGAACATTTCAACACCTGTAACAGTTGTTTTCTTGTTTTCTTCTTGAAGACCGATGATTTCAACTTCGTCACCGACTTTAACTTGTCCGCGCTCTACGCGTCCAGTAGCAACTGTTCCACGACCTGTGATTGAGAATACGTCCTCAACAGGCATCATGAATGGCTTGTCAGTTTCACGCTCTGGAGTTGGGATGTACTCGTCAACAGCAGCCATCAGTTCAAAGATTTTTTCTTCGTACTGAGCATCTCCTTCAAGAGCTTTAAGAGCAGAACCTTTGATAACTGGTACATCGTCACCAGGGAACTCATACTCAGAAAGAAGATCGCGAACTTCCATTTCAACTAGCTCAAGAAGCTCTTCGTCGTCTACCATGTCGCATTTGTTCAAGAATACTACGATGTAAGGCACACCTACGTTACGAGAAAGAAGGATGTGCTCACGAGTTTGTGGCATTGGGCCGTCAGCAGCAGAAACAACAAGGATCGCACCGTCCATTTGCGCAGCACCAGTGATCATGTTTTTAACATAGTCAGCGTGTCCTGGGCAGTCAACGTGTGCATAGTGACGGTTGTCAGTTTCGTACTCAACGTGTGCAGTAGAAATTGTGATACCGCGCTCGCGCTCTTCTGGAGCACCGTCGATTTGGTCGTATGCCATAGCAGTACCTTTACCAGATTTCTTATGAAGCACAGTAGTGATAGCAGCTGTTAATGTAGTTTTACCATGGTCAACGTGTCCAATTGTACCAATGTTGGCATGTGATTTGGAACGGTCGAATTTTTCTTTAGCCATTCTGAAAATCCTCCTTAAAAAGGTTAGTTTTTGTTATATAGAGTGATAGAAAGTGAAAGCAATGTTTCACTTTCTCATCTTACAATAGTAGTTATACTTTAATGAAGAGGCAAAATCAATTATTCACCTTGATTTTTTTTGATGATCTCATCAGCGATGCTCTTAGGCACTTCTTCATAGTGGTCAAAGACCATTGTGAACGTACCGCGTCCTTGTGTGTTTGAACGGAGAGCCGTAGCGTAACCGAACATTTCAGAAAGTGGAACCATCGCGCGAACGACCTGAGCGTTTCCGCGTCCTTCCATACCTTCTACGCGACCGCGGCGTGACGTAATGTCGCCCATGATGTCTCCCATGTATTCTTCTGGGATAACGACTTCAACTTTGGAGATCGGCTCAAGAATAACTGGGTTACACTTGCTTGCCGCGTTTTTAAGCGCCATGGAAGCAGCGATTTTAAACGCCATTTCGTTAGAGTCGACATCGTGGTAAGAACCGTCAAAAAGTTTCGCTTTGATGTCGATAACAGGGTAACCTGCGACTACACCGTTTTGAAGTGCATCTTCAAGTCCTGCTTGAACAGCCGGAATGTATTCACGAGGAACGACACCACCGACGATTGCGTTTTCGAACTCAAAGCCTTTTCCTTCTTCGTTTGGAGAGAATTCGATCCAAACGTGTCCGAACTGTCCGCGTCCACCAGACTGACGTACGAATTTACCTTCAACTTGCGCGCTCGCACGGAATGTTTCACGATACGCAACTTGAGGAGCACCGACGTTGGCTTCAACTTTAAATTCGCGTTTCATACGGTCAACGATGATATCAAGGTGAAGCTCACCCATACCGCCGATGATCGTTTGACCTGTTTCAGGGTCAGTATGCGCACGGAATGTCGGATCCTCTTCAGCCAATTTAGCCAGTGCAGTAGACATTTTGTCTTGGTCAGCCTTAGATTTAGGCTCGATTGCAACGTGGATAACAGGCTCAGGGAATTCCATTGATTCCAGGATAACAAGGTTTTTCTCGTCGCAAAGCGTGTCCCCTGTAGTCGTGTCTTTCAAACCTACAGCAGCAGCGATATCCCCTGCGTACACAGTAGAGATTTCTTCACGGCTGTTGGCGTGCATTTGCAGGATACGGCCGACGCGCTCACGTTTGCCTTTTGTTGAGTTTCTTACGTATGAACCGGAATCAAGTGTTCCTGAGTACACACGGAAGAACGTCAATTTACCAACGTAAGGGTCAGTCATAACTTTAAATGCAAGCGCTGAGAAAGGTGCATCGTCAGAAGACTCACGAGTAACCTCTTCATCAGAATCAGGCAGAGTACCTTTGATTGCTGGTACGTCAGTTGGAGCTGGCAGGTAGTCAAGAACTGCGTCAAGCACTAATTGAACACCTTTGTTTTTGAAAGCTGAACCACATAGAACCGGATAGAACTCAACGTTACAAGTTCCTTTGCGGATTGCTGCTTTCAGCTCGTCAACTGTGATTTCTTCACCTTCCAAGTACTTCATCATAAGCTCTTCATCAAGCTCAGCAACAGCTTCAATCAAGCTAGCGCGAAGCTCTTCAGCTTTGTCTTTGTACTCAGCAGGGATTTCACGCGCTTCAGAGCGTGTTCCAAGGTCATCTTCATAGTAGTACGCAACGTTTTCTACAAGGTCGATGATCCCTTCGAAATTGTCTTCGGCGCCAATCGGTAATTGGATCGCGTGAGCGTTCGCCTCAAGACGGTCTCTAAGAGTTCCTACAGAGTAAAGGAAGTCCGCACCCGTTTTGTCCATCTTGTTGACAAATACGATACGAGGTACTCCGTAAGTTGTCGCCTGACGCCAAACTGTTTCAGTTTGCGGCTCAACGCCTGATTGTGCGTCAAGAACGGCAACGGCACCATCAAGTACGCGCAGGGAACGTTCAACCTCAACTGTGAAGTCTACGTGTCCTGGTGTGTCGATGATGTTTACGCGGTAGCCTTTCCACTGTGCAGTTGTTGCAGCAGATGTGATTGTGATACCGCGTTCTTGTTCCTGCTCCATCCAGTCCATTTGGGAAGCCCCTTCGTGAGTTTCACCAATTTTATGGATACGGCCTGTGTAGAACAAGATACGTTCAGTTGTTGTCGTTTTACCGGCATCGATGTGAGCCATGATTCCGATATTACGAGTTTTTTCTAAGGAGAACTCTCTTGCCATTGGGTCTTTTCTCCTTCCTTCTTAGGGAATAATATTTTGTCGTGTGAGATTACCAGCGATAGTGAGCGAACGCTTTGTTTGCTTCAGCCATCTTATGAGTATCTTCACGTTTCTTAACAGCAGCACCAGTGTTGTTAGCTGCATCAAGGATTTCGTTAGCTAAACGCTCTTCCATCGTTTTTTCTCCGCGAAGACGAGCGTAGTTTACTAACCAGCGAAGTCCAAGAGTCGTACGGCGTTCAGGACGAACCTCTACAGGTACTTGGTAGTTCGCACCACCTACGCGGCGTGCTTTAACTTCAAGCACTGGCATGATGTTCTTCAATGCTTGTTCGAAAACCTCCATTGCATCGTTGCCGGTACGTTCTTTAATAATATCGAATGACTTGTATAGGATTGTTTGAGCTTTACCTTTTTTACCGTCGATCATCATTTTGTTGATCAAACGAGTAACCAGTTTAGAGTTGTAAAGCGGATCAGGTAAAACGTCTCTTTTTGCTACAGGACCTTTACGTGGCATCTGATTATCCTCCCTTCTCTTGTTACGGGTTTACAGCAAGCAGAGGGATTTCACGGTTCAGCTGCCGGGATCAAACTGACGCTTGGCGCGAAAAGCCCGACGCCCTTAACAGCATTGCCAGAACTCCTTGCTTTTAAAAACCCTTTTATTTGTATTCAAACGGAATTATTTTTTCTTAGGACGTTTTGTACCGTATTTAGAACGGCCTTGTGCACGGTTTTCAACTCCGGCAGTATCAAGTGCGCCACGCACGATGTGGTAGCGTACCCCCGGTAGGTCTTTTACACGTCCACCGCGGATCAATACGACACTGTGCTCTTGCAGGTTGTGTCCGATACCAGGAATGTAGGCTGTAACCTCGATTCCGTTAGTTAAGCGAACACGGGCATATTTACGAAGCGCTGAGTTCGGCTTCTTCGGTGTCATTGTACCAACACGGGTACATACTCCGCGTTTTTGTGGTGAAGATACGTTAGTGTGCTCTTTCTTGAAGCTGTTGTATCCTTTGTTAAGTGCTGGAGACTTAGAAGTTTCAACTTTGCTTACGCGTCCTTTGCGGACTAGCTGATTAATTGTAGGCATTTTGTATTTCCTCCCTTCATTACGTTTTATAACCCACATACCCAGGTGGTTCATTTAAAAGCAAAAAACAATGCCTTTGCATAAAAGCAAAAACAACGAGTACGTTATTGAATAATGGCAACAGCTGCAGCTCCGACTTCAATTCCGCAGGCTTTGCCGAGCTTTTTCATGGACTCTGCCATTGAGACTGGAACCCCTTGTTCATTTGCCAGATTGATAACACCTGACGTCAGACAAGGATCAGCGTCCTTTGCTACGACGACTTCCTTAACAGAATTGCGCTTCAGTGCTTTGACTGTCTGCTTCGTACCGATAATAATAGATTGAGCCTGTGATACTTTATCATAAGACATCATATATCCTCCAAAGTAACAGGTTTAAATTGAGCACCTTGGTTATATTATCATCCTGAAAGAAGGATGTCAACATATGATGACAATTTTTAGTGACATCCTTCTTTAGGATTTTTTATTTATTCAGCCGGAACCATTTCATCAGATGATTGGACTTGCAATACCGGCTTCACTTTACGATAGTTCAGCATACCCGTTCCAGCAGGAACAAGCTTACCGATGATAACATTCTCTTTCAGGCCGAGAAGCTCGTCACGTTTTCCTTTGATCGCTGCATCTGTCAGGACACGTGTTGTTTCCTGGAATGACGCGGCAGACAGGAAGGAATCCGTTTCAAGCGATGCTTTGGTGATACCGAGAAGCACCGGACGGCCAGTTGCAGGGCGTTTGCCTTCAAGCAGAACTTTTTTGTTTGCTTCTGTAAACTGGTGAATATCGAGCAGCGTGCCTGGCAGCACTTCCGTGTCGCCGGCATCGATGACGCGCACTTTGCGAAGCATCTGGCGAACCATAACCTCGACGTGCTTATCTCCGATTTCAACCCCCTGCATACGATAAACCTTCTGCACTTCATGAAGCAGGTATTCTTGGACCGTGGTGATGTCAGTGACTTTCAGAAGCTCTTTCGGATCAACCGAACCTTCTGTCAGCACTTGACCACGAGAAATCTTCTCTCCTTCAGTGACTTTCAAGCGCGCGTTGTAAGGCGCCGTATATGAACGGCTTTCGACTTCGCCCTGAACGACGATTTCCTGCTGTTTATCGCGAACCTCATTGATTTCGGCCACGACACCGTCAATTTCAGAGATCGTCGCTTGACCTTTAGGGTTTCGCGCTTCAAACAATTCCTGGATACGCGGCAAACCTTGTGTAATATCGTCTCCGGCAACCCCGCCCGTATGGAAGGTACGCATCGTTAACTGTGTACCCGGCTCACCAATGGACTGGGCAGCGATGATTCCGACTGCTTCTCCGACTTCGACATCGGTTCCTGTTGCCAGGTTGCGGCCGTAGCATCGTTTACATACACCATGTGACGTATTACATGTAAATGCGGAGCGGATCCACACTTCTTCAATGCCTGCTTCGACAATTTCAATCGCTTTATCTTCGTCGATCAGCTCGTTTTCATTCACGAGCACTTCACCTGTTTCCGGATGTTTAACAGGCTTTCTCGCGAATCGGCCGACAAGACGCTCTTCAAGACGCTCGATCACTTCTGTGCCTTCCGTGATGGCTTTGGCAAGAATGCCTCGGTCTGTGCCGCAGTCAGTCTCACGAATGATGACGTCTTGGGCTACGTCTACGAGACGGCGTGTCAGGTAACCTGAGTCGGCTGTCTTAAGGGCCGTATCCGCAAGACCTTTACGCGCACCGTGAGTAGAGATAAAGTACTCGAGTACCGTTAAACCTTCACGGAAACTTGACTTGATCGGAAGTTCGATGATCCGTCCGGCCGGGTTGGCCATCAGACCGCGCATACCCGCAAGCTGCGTAAAGTTTGATGCGTTACCCCGGGCTCCGGAATCACTCATCATGTAGATCGGGTTGATTTCATCCAAGGATTTCATCAGCTTGCCTTGGATCGTATCCTTAGCTGCACTCCAGATGGAAATGACCCGTTCATAACGCTCTTCTTCAGTAATCAGACCGCGTCTGAACTGCTTCATCACGTTATCGACTTTTCCTTGCGCTTCTTCAAGGATTTCCTGTTTGTCGTCCAATACGACGATATCGGAAACACCGACCGTAATTCCGGCTTTTGTAGAGTATTTAAAGCCGAGGTTTTTCATGCGGTCAAGCATTTTTGATGTTTCTGTAATATGGAACCTTTTGAAGATCTCCGCAATGATTTTACCCAAAATGCCTTTTTTGAACGGCGGGTTGATTTCTTGGTTCTTAATGGCTTCTTTAACATCTGCACCGTAATCCAAGAAGAAACGGTCAGGCGTTTTTTCTTCAATGTTGCTCTTCGTCGGTTCGTTCATGTATGGGAACGACGGCGGAAGAATTTCGTTGAAGATCAGTTTTCCGACAGTTGTAATGAGCAGCTTGGAACGCTGTTCTTCGGTAAACGTTTCATTTTTCAATGAGTTAACCGCGACGGCTACTCTCGTATGCAAATGAACATATCCGTTTTGGTAAGCAAGCAGCGCTTCATCCGTATCTTTGAAAATCATACCTTCGCCGACTGCACCAGGGCGTTCTAGCGTCAGATAGTAGTTTCCAAGTACCATATCCTGAGACGGTGTAACAACCGGTTTTCCGTCTTTAGGGTTCAGGATGTTTTGCGCAGCAAGCATAAGGATGCGCGCCTCAGCTTGCGCTTCTGCTGATAAAGGAACGTGAACCGCCATTTGGTCACCGTCAAAGTCAGCGTTGTATGCCGTACATACAAGCGGATGAAGACGGATGGCACGGCCTTCAACAAGCGTTGGTTCAAACGCTTGAATACCTAATCTGTGAAGCGTAGGTGCACGGTTGAGAAGCACAGGGTGTTCTTTGATAACTGATTCAAGGACATCCCAGACTTCCGGCTGAACGCGCTCAATTTTACGCTTCGCGCTCTTAATATTGTGGGCAAGGCCCTTTTCAACAAGCTCTTTCATGACGAATGGCTTGAACAGTTCCAGCGCCATTTCTTTCGGAAGACCGCATTGATACATTTTCAGGTTCGGACCTACGACGATAACCGAACGTCCTGAGTAGTCAACACGTTTACCGAGAAGGTTTTGACGGAAACGGCCTTGTTTACCTTTCAGCATGTGAGAAAGGGATTTTAACGGTCTGTTTCCTGGACCTGTAACAGGACGTCCTCTGCGTCCGTTATCGATCAATGCGTCCACGGCTTCCTGAAGCATGCGCTTTTCGTTTTGAACGATAATGCTTGGCGCTCCAAGGTCCAGAAGACGTTTTAAACGATTGTTACGGTTGATTACGCGGCGATACAAATCGTTCAGATCGGAAGTTGCAAAACGTCCACCGTCAAGCTGTACCATTGGTCGCAGCTCAGGCGGAATGACCGGAAGAACGTCGAGGATCATCCATGACGGCTTATTTCCGGAATTGCGGAAGGCTTCCAATACTTCCAGACGTTTGATCGCACGTGTGCGGCGCTGTCCTTGTGACGTTTTAAGCTCTTCTTTCAGCATATCCACTTCTTTATCGAGGTCGATATCTTGAAGGAGCTTATGAATCGCTTCAGCACCCATTGACGCTTGGAATTTATTTCCGTATTTATCGAGGTACGCCCGATACTCTTTTTCAGAAAGAAGCTGTTTTTTCTCGAGCGGTGTATTGGCCGGATCTGTTACGACGTAAGAAGCAAAGTAAATGACTTCTTCCAATGCGCGCGGAGACATATCCAGCACAAGACCCATACGGCTCGGAATTCCTTTAAAATACCAGATGTGAGAAACCGGGGCTGCCAGCTCGATATGCCCCATTCTCTCACGACGGACTTTAGCCCGGGTTACTTCAACTCCACAACGGTCGCAGACTACGCCTTTATAACGAACCCGCTTGTACTTTCCGCAGTGGCATTCCCAGTCCTTTTGAGGACCGAAAATGCGCTCGCAGAATAGACCATCTTTTTCAGGTTTCAAAGTACGATAGTTGATTGTTTCAGGCTTTTTCACTTCTCCGTAAGACCATGAACGGATTTTGTCAGGTGAAGCGAGACCGATGTTCATATACTCAAAATTGTTCACATCCAGCAAGGGGCCTACCTCCCTTTTTATCTTCGGGTTATACCCTGTCACTTGCGTATAAAATTCGTTTATTCTTTTGTAACGACATCGCGTTCTGCGTCAGCAGAAACCAACTCTTCGGACTCTTCATCATTCGGCAGAGAAAGCCCTTCGTTTTGTTTCGCGTCTTCGTCGTCTTCCAAGTCTCTCATTTCGATTTCTTCTTCGTCGCTTGATAGAATTTTGACGTCCATACCTAAGCTTTGAAGCTCTTTGATCAATACTTTGAACGATTCCGGAACACCAGGTTCTGGAACATTGTCGCCTTTTACGATGGCTTCATATGTTTTCACACGGCCTACGACATCATCCGATTTAACAGTCAGGATCTCTTGTAGCGTATATGCTGCACCATAAGCTTCAAGCGCCCAAACTTCCATCTCTCCAAAACGCTGTCCGCCGAACTGCGCTTTACCTCCGAGAGGCTGCTGGGTAACGAGTGAGTAAGGACCGGTTGAACGTGCGTGCAATTTGTCGTCAACCATGTGTGCCAGTTTGATCATGTACATGATGCCGACAGAAACCCGGTTGTCAAACGGCTCCCCAGTTCGGCCGTCGTAAAGGACGGTTTTTGCGTCTCTTGACATGCCGGCTTCTTCAAGGGTTTCCCACACATCTTCTTCGCGGGCACCGTCAAATACAGGTGACGCGACATGCAGACCGAGGCGGCGTGCAGCCATACCAAGGTGCAGCTCCAACACCTGCCCGATGTTCATACGCGATGGTACGCCCAGCGGGTTTAACATGATGTCAATCGGCGTTCCGTCAGGCAGATACGGCATATCTTCCTCCGGAAGAATTTTCGAAATAACACCTTTGTTACCGTGGCGTCCGGCCATTTTGTCCCCTTCAGAAATTTTACGCTTCTGAACGATGTAGACGCGGACGAGCTGGTTAACGCCCGGAGGCAGTTCGTCTCCGTCTTCGCGGTTGAACACTTTTACATCAAGGATGATACCGCCGCCTCCGTGAGGTACACGCAGCGACGTATCACGCACTTCACGCGCTTTTTCCCCGAAGATGGCATGAAGCAGGCGTTCTTCCGCCGTAAGCTCTGTAACACCTTTAGGGGTTACTTTACCAACAAGAAGATCTCCGTCTTTTACTTCAGCACCGACACGGATAATTCCGCGTTCATCGAGATTGCGAAGAGCGTCCTCACCGACGTTCGGAATATCGCGAGTGATTTCTTCAGGTCCGAGTTTTGTATCCCGGGCCTCTGATTCGTATTCTTCAATATGAATAGACGTGTATACGTCGTCTTTTACAAGGCGTTCGCTCATGATGATGGCATCCTCATAGTTGTAGCCATCCCATGTCATAAAGCCGACCATGACGTTGCGTCCAAGGGCAAGCTCACCTTTTTCCATGGACGGACCGTCAGCTAAAATTTCACCTTTTTCAACCTCATCACCGACGCTTACGATCGGACGCTGGTTGTAGCAAGTTCCCTGGTTGGAACGGACAAACTTCAGCAGGCTGTATTTATCAAGGTTCCCTTTGACTTTCTGGCCGTCGACTTCTTCATAGCGGCGCACCCAGATGTTCTTCGCTTCCACCCGTTCAACGATTCCAGGGTGGCGGCAAATAACAGCGGCACCGGAGTCTTTCGCAGATACATATTCCATCCCGGTTCCGACGATCGGCGATTCAGGCTGCATAAGAGGTACGGCCTGACGTTGCATGTTCGCTCCCATAAGGGCGCGGTTTGAGTCATCGTTTTCCAAGAAAGGAATACATGCAGTCGCGGCAGAGACAACCTGTTTAGGCGAAACGTCCATATAGTCGACGCGGTCTTTCGGAACAACGGTGTTCTCCCCTCTGAAACGGGCGACGATGCTGTCATCCACAAAAGAACCGTCATCATTCAGGCGTGCGTTTGCCTGGGCAACGACATAGTTGTCTTCTTCATCAGCTGTCAAGTAATCGATTCTCGGCGTTACTTTTCCAGTTTCAGGATCGACGCGGCGATACGGCGTTTCGATGAAGCCGAAACGGTTCACTTTCGCGAATGAAGAAAGCGAGTTGATCAAGCCGATGTTTGGACCCTCAGGGGTTTCAATCGGACACATCCGGCCGTAGTGTGAATAGTGAACGTCACGGACTTCCATTCCGGCGCGCTCACGAGTCAAACCGCCCGGTCCGAGCGCTGACAGACGGCGCTTATGCGTCAGCTCAGCAAGCGGATTCGTCTGATCCATAAACTGAGAAAGCTGCGAGCTTCCGAAAAACTCTTTGATTGATGCGATGACAGGGCGAATATTGATCAGCTGCTGCGGCGTGATCGTGTTTGTATCTTGAATAGACATTCTTTCACGAACAACGCGCTCCATTCTGCTTAAACCAATACGGAATTGGTTTTGCAGAAGCTCTCCCACTGAACGGAGACGGCGGTTTCCTAGATGGTCGATATCGTCGGTATCGCCCACTCCGTGAAGCAGGTTAAAGAAATAGCTGATGGAAGCGATAATATCAGAAGGTGTAATATTCTTAACGCCTTCTTCGATATAAGCATTTCCAATCACATTGATTGTCTGCTCCCCTTCTTGGTCTGTCGGAGCATAGATTTTGATAGACTGAAGCGTTACTTCGTCTTCGACAACTCCGCCGTTCGGATAAAGCTTTTTAAAACCGATTCCGTTTTCAAGGTACGGCAGAACTTTATCAAGCGTTCTTCTGTCTAAAATCGCTCCTTTTTCGGCAAGGATTTCGCCTGTTTCAGGGTCGACTAGCGTTTCAGCAAGCCGCTGATTAAAAAGTCGGTTTTTGATGTGAAGCTTTTTATTAATTTTATAACGTCCTACACTCGCAAGGTCATATCTTTTCGGATCAAAGAACCTTGAATCAAGCAGGCTTTTTGCGTTTTCTACGGTAGGCGGCTCCCCTGGACGAAGACGCTCGTAGATTTCAAGAAGCGCTTTATCGGTGTTTTCCGTATTATCTTTATCAAGCGTATTGCGCAGATACTCGTTTTCACCGATGAGATCAATGATCTCTTGGTCAGATCCGAAGCCAAGAGCACGCAAAAGAACCGTAACCGGCAACTTACGTGTGCGATCGATGCGTACGTAAACAACATCTTTCGCATCAGTCTCGTATTCTAACCATGCGCCACGGTTTGGAATGACAGTCGCGGTAAAACCTTTCTTACCGTTTTTGTCTACTTTACCACTAAAATATACACTTGGAGAACGAACGAGCTGAGATACGATGACCCGTTCTGCACCGTTGATAATGAAGGTTCCAGTGTCTGTCATAATAGGGAAATCGCCCATGAAGACATCCTGATCCTTTACTTCGCCGGTTTCTTTGTTGATTAAGCGGACTTTAACCCGCAGCGGAGCTGAATAGGTCACATCCCGCTCTTTTGATTCTTCTACCGGATACTTAGGCTCGCCCAAGCTGTAGTCGATAAATTCCAGAGAGAGGTTACCAGTGAAATCCTCAATTGGCGATATGTCTTGAAACATCTCTCTAAGACCCTCATCAAGAAACCACTGATAAGAAGAGGTTTGAATTTCAATGAGATTTGGTAATTCTAACACTTCGCTAATGCGTGCATAGCTTCTGCGCTGGCGGTGTCGTCCATACTGAACTAGTTGACCTGTCAACTGATTCACCCCTCAAATCATGCGTAATATATGTGTAACAAGCATTTCTTCCTCAAATATGTAAGAAATACTTTTACAAGACAAAAGAAAAAAGGGTTTCTAATTTAGAAAACCACATCCAAAAACAAAATACCGATTTTATTAGTGTTCCCAATAATGTATATTTTATACAAACCTAGGCGTTTCTTAAAAACGGCAGCAAAATATATACATTGGCATTTTATAATGTTAACATAGCTGAAAATCCGAGTCAAACTTTTTTTGCTTTGATGATATAGTACCCTTTCTTTTTTTGAACGACTTCAACGTCCGCAAAAAGTTCTTTTAATTTTTCAATGGCAGAAGGCCCGCCTTGTTTTTTCTGAATGACGACCCACAGCTCTCCTGAAGGCCGCAAATGTTCAGCGCTTTTTTCAAAGATGGCGTGCACAGTTTTTTTCCCGGCGCGTATGGGGGGATTAGTAATAATAGAAGCGAATTTTTTTGCAGGTTCGACGTTGGCAAACAGATCACTCTGGTAGATCTTTATGTTGTCGATCTGATTATTTAACGCGTTTTCCTTCGAAAGTTCGACAGCTCTTTCATTAACATCGATCATGTGAACCATTCGATCTTCGAAATCCGCAGCAAGCGAAAGACCAATCGGGCCATAGCCGCAGCCTACATCCAAAAAATCACCTTCTGCATCCGGTTCCCGGAAAGCTTCAATCAGCAGCCTTGAGCCAAAGTCCACTTCTCTTTTTGAAAAAACTCCGCTGTCGCTGATAAAAGTAAACGTCCGGTTTCTCAAGCGAAATGCCCACATTGATCTGCTGCTTTTTGCTGAAGGTTTTTCCGAATAATAATGGTCAGTCATCACAGAACCTCCTCAGTTGGTGAACTCTCCAGATATCTTGAAACAAGATGGCTTATCTTATGCGGAAGGGACTACAATTAATTAGCAAAGAAAAAGCCCGCTTTTAAAAGCGAGCTTTCCCCTAAAGATTAGGTGAAGATTACTTAACTTCTACAGAAGCGCCAACTTCTTCAAGTTTAGCTTTAAGCTCTTCAGCTTCTTCTTTCGCAATACCTTCTTTAAGAGGTTTTGGAGTGTTGTCAACAAGTTCTTTAGCTTCTTTCAAGCCAAGACCAGTGATTTCACGAACAACTTTGATAACTTTGATTTTTTGATCTCCTGCACCAGCAAGAACAAGATCAAATTCAGTTTTTTCTTCAGCAGCACCGCCTGCAGCAGCTCCGCCAGCTACAGCTACAGGAGCAGCAGCAGTTACGCCGAATTCTTCTTCGATTGCTTTTACTAAGTCGTTCAGTTCAAGTACAGTTGCTTCTTTAACGGAAGCAATGATTTCTTCGATATTTAAAGCCATTTGTAATTCCTCCATTTTGTTTTATTTTTTAGATACTGATGCTATTAAGCGCCTTGTTCTTCCTTTTGTTCTGCAACAGCTTTAGTTGCAAGAGCAAGATTGCGAACTGGAGCTTGAAGTACGCTAAGCAACATAGAAAGCAAGCCTTCGCGAGATGGAAGTTCAGCAAGAGCTTTCACTTCTTCAACTGTGGACACTTTGCCTTCGATTACGCCCGCTTTGATTTCAAGAGCTTCGTGCTTTTTAGCAAACTCGTTAAGAACTTTAGCTGGAGCGACAACATCTTCAGTGCTGAATGCAATCGCATTCGGTCCTGTTAAGAAATCGTTCAAACCATCAAGTTCAGCTTGTTCAACCGCACGGCGAGTCATCGTGTTTTTGTACACTTTGAACTCAACGTTAGCTTCGCGAAGCTGTTTACGAAGTTCTGTTACTTCAGCTACGTTAAGGCCGCGATAGTCAACGATGATCGTTGATTTACTTTCTTTCAGTTTAGAAGTAATTTCTTCAACAACAACTTTTTTTGTTTCAATTGCGCTGCTCATGGTTACACCTCCTGTAAGATTCATCTGTGTAACACTTATACCGTTCGGTGATCACGTTCTTTAACGACATGTTCCATATAAAAAGCCTCCATTCGACATGGAGGCTGTATATACAAGCATACGTAACGCTAGAGCTGTGATATATATACACCTCGGTAGGAAATTAAGCCTTATCAGCACCTACTGTCTACGGTATAAATGGACATATTTTATTTTTACAACGTTTTGAATTATATCAGAACGTCTTATCAAAAGTCAATATTATTTTACGTTGAAAGTTGAAGGGTCCACTTTGATTCCAGGTCCCATTGTAGATGTAACAGAAACGTTTTTCACGTATACACCTTTAGCAGCAGCAGGCTTCGCTTTCAAAATTGTGTCGTACATTGTCGCGAAGTTCTCTACAAGCTTGCCTTCTTCGAAAGACACTTTTCCGATTGGAACGTGGATGTTTCCTGCTTTATCAACGCGGTATTCAACTTTACCCGCTTTGATTTCGTTGACTGCTTTTTCAACTTCAAATGTAACCGTTCCTGTTTTAGGGTTTGGCATAAGACCTTTTGGTCCAAGCACGCGTCCGATTTTACCGACTTCACCCATCATGTCAGGAGTCGCAACGATCACATCAAAATCAAACCAGCCTTGCTGAATTTTGTTGATGTAATCTGCATCGCCTACGTAGTCTGCACCAGCAGCTTCTGCTTCTTTCGCTTTTTCACCTTTAGCGAAAACAAGAACGCGCTGAGTTTTGCCTGTTCCGTTTGGAAGTACAACTGCACCGCGGATTTGCTGGTCGTTTTTACGAGGGTCAACACCTAAACGAAATGCCGCTTCAACAGTAGCATCGAATTTAGCTGTGTTTGTTTTTTTCACAAGCTCAATCGCTTCGTTTACGTCGTAAGCTTTTGTACGATCTACAAGCTTGGCAGCTTCGACGTATTTTTTACCTTTTTTAGCCATTTTAAAATTTCCTCCTTAGTGGTTTTAGCGGAATAACCTCCCACGAATAAGGGTTGCGAACTTGTCTGATCCAAACTCGCAACCCAGCAAAGAGACAAAAATTAGTCTTCGATCACAATACCCATACTGCGGGCAGTTCCTTCAACCATACGCATAGCCGCTTCAACATCTGCCGCATTTAAGTCAGGCATTTTTGTTTCGGCGATTTCACGTACTTTATCGCGTTTAACGGTTGCGACTTTATTACGGTTAGGCTCACCAGAACCTGACTCAATTCCAGCCGCTTTTTTAAGCAATACAGCAGCAGGCGGAGTTTTTGTGATAAATGTAAATGAACGGTCTTCGTAAACCGAAATTTCTACAGGAATGATCAGACCAGCTTGGTCAGATGTACGAGCGTTAAACTCCTTACAGAATCCCATGATGTTAACACCGGCTTGACCTAACGCAGGACCAACTGGCGGAGCTGGATTCGCTTTTCCAGCAGGAATTTGCAATTTTACAACTTTAACTACTTTTTTAGCCACGAGACACACCTCCTTAAGTCCGTGATGTGGTAATAGGGTGAACCCTCCCACTCAAGGTCTCATTCTTTATATGAATGATGAAAATATCAAGCTAGCTGCCTTGACCTTTTTGCCAAGACGCACCTTTGTATATTACCACTTTTATATAGTGATTTCAAGCGCTTTTCCATTACAATTTGTCAACTTGAGTAAATTCGAGCTCAACCGGGGTCTCTCTTCCGAACATATTAACAAAAACTTTGACTTTATTTTTGTCGTGGTCGATCTCTTCGATCGTCCCTGTGAAATCAGCAAACGGGCCGTCGATAACCTTGACGGTTTCTTTTAATTCAAAGTCGATTTCTGTTTTTCTTTCTTCAAGCCCCATCCGCTTCAGGATTTTTTCCGCTTCGCCCGGAAGCAGTGCAGTCGGCTTTGAACCTGATCCGGCTGAACCGACAAACCCGGTCACACCAGGCGTATTTCGAACAACATACCAGGAATCATCCGTCATGACAAGTTCGACAAGTACATAACCAGGGAAGACTTTCTTTTTAACGACTTTTTTCTTGCCGTTTTTAATATCGGTTTCTTCCTCTTCAGGTACAACGACGCGGAATATCTTATCTTGCATCCCCATCGATTCTACCCGCTTTTCCAAATTCGCCTTTACTTTATTTTCATAGCCGGAGTACGTATGAACCACATACCATTTCTTTTCCATTCTCATTCAGGACCCTTTCAGTCCTTCCCTCCCCACACCTTAAAAGTTTATTGGCCGTACCGGGAAACTGACACTTTCTTTTATACGAGCCTCATATTTTGAAACAATGAAAAAACCCGTTGAACGGGTTTTTTGGCAAGTCATATTTAGATCTATTATAACACGTTATGCTGATCATTATTCAACTATTAAACGAATTAATTGCGTAATACCCGAATCGATGAGTGCAAAAAAGATGGCGAAAAAGATAACGGTGGTGATAACAGTGATCGTATAGCGCGTTAGTTCTTTTCCTTTAGGCCAGGTGACCTTTTTCATTTCTTTTCCGACATTCTTTAAAAATTTGATAATACCCATGGTAAGAAACCTCCACAACCTAAAAACAAAAACATCTATTTTGTTTCCAGATGTACTGTATGTGAATTGCAGTTATTGCAGTATTTCTTTACTTCGAGCCGTTCAGCCAAAGCTGCGGAGCTTTTCATTGTCGTATAATTACGATTTCCGCAATTTTTGCAGGCTAACGTTACTTTTTTCTTCATGTTTACACCTTTTTCTGGACGTTCATTTCCTAAGTAACATATCACAGTCATAAAATGACTGTCAATATGCCATAAGCATCGGCTACAAGCTGATTTCGCGGAGCTCCAGGTACTTTTCAAGCTTCCTTTTGACACGCTGGAGCGCATTATCGATCGATTTTACATGGCGGTTTAATTCTTCGGATATTTCCTGATAGGATCTTCCGTCGAGATAGAGCGCAAGAACTTTTCTTTCTAAATCACTAAGCAATTCTCCCATTTTCAGCTCGATATCATCGAATTCTTCCTGATTGATGATCAGCTCTTCAGGATTCATGACCTTGGCCCCTGAAATCACGTCGAGAAGCGTCCGGTCTGATTCCTCGTCATAAATGGGCTTGTCCAGCGACACATAAGAATTGAGCGGAATATGTTTCTGGCGAGTAGCTGTTTTGATAGCGGTAATAATTTGGCGGGTAATGCATAATTCTGCAAAAGCTTTGAATGAAGTCAGCTTGTCCTCTCTAAAATCACGGATAGATTTGTAGAGTCCAATCATGCCTTCCTGAACGATATCTTCCCGATCAGCCCCGATTAAGAAGTAGGATCTTGCTTTTGCCCTTACAAAATTACGGTACTTTGTAATCAAGTAATCTAACGCATCACTGTCTCCGACATGAACCATTTCAATGACCTGCTCGTCTTCCAACTGGCAAAAACGTTCTTTGCTGAACTGTTCTTTGCTGAATTTTCCCTGGTTGTTTTGTAAGTTCACTCCGATCCCCCCGACCGCACGTAGATAGAAATATTATACAGTAATGGACAAAAAAGCGTCAACCTAATCCAAGTCGCCACGCCGCCATTTTTCGAAGATCCTCAAGACGTCTTCTGACAATGGAATTTTCCCTGCGGGACGCTCTGAGGTGATTTGTTTCACCCTGTTTTCAATTTGCCTTTCGATCGCTTCGACCTCCCTGAGCAGCTCTCTGGCCGATTTGCGCAGGGCCCCCTGGCCAAAAATCGCCCACTGCTCTGTGTAATCGGATGTGGCAACATGGATCTGCGTCTGAATACTATTCAAGTCTGACACCAGTTTCTCGATCCGTTCATCAGCCGTTTCATTTTCCCTTGTGAATATCACTTCTACGCGATGATTGACCTTCTTTTTCTCGATTCCTTTAACGAGATGCGCATCAAAGACAACGATTACCCGAAACCCTGTATACGATTGATATTCCGCCATCTTCTGAATCAACAGGTCCCTTGCTTCTTCAAAACTGTTTTCTTTTAAATCTTTCAGCTGAGGCCAAGCCCCAATCATGTTATAACCGTCGACCAACAGGATGTCCATTCCGTCTATTCTCCCAGAGGGCTTCGTTTCCGGTACACTTCATACATCAGCAGGCCGGCTGCAACTGAGGCGTTCAGGGATGTGACCTTTCCCGCCATCGGCAGGCGAATGAGAAAATCACATTTCTCTTTAACAAGCCTTCCCATGCCTTTTCCTTCGCTGCCGATGACAAGCGCAAGCGGCATATTTCCGTCCAGCGACCTGTAGTCCTGTTGTCCAGACGCATCGGTACCGACGACCCAAATGCCCCGTCCCTTCATTTCTTCCAGGGTCCGCGACAGATTGGTCACCTTGACGACCGGAATATGTTCGATGGCTCCTGTCGAGGCTTTGGCGACAGTCGTTGTAAGGCCGACCGCGCGCCTTTTCGGAATGACGATGCCGTGAGCCCCGACCGCGTCTGCGGTGCGCATAATAGAGCCCAGGTTGTGCGGATCCTCAATTTCGTCTAATACAAGGATAAACGGCTGTTCATTTCTGTCTTCGGCCTTTTGAAAAAGATCATCCAGCTCGGCATACTCGTAAGCCGCTACCTGGGCGACGACGCCTTGATGCTGTCCGGAAACCATTTGATCGAGTTTTTTTCTTGGGACATAATGAATCGTGACGCCTTTTTTGGCGGCGAGATCGACGACTTGCTGAGCCTGTCCCTTCACTGTGTTTTCCGCCATCCACAGCTTATACAATTCCCGGCCGGACTTTAATGTTTCGATGACCGCGTTTTTTCCTATGACGTAATCATGCTGCTGACTCATTTTACTTCCTCCCTGCCATCCCGTTTTTCCAGCGCTGCTTTGATGAGTTCATTAAGCCTATCTTCCCTGTTCTCAAGAAAAAGATACCCGATGACCGCCTCAAAAGCCGTACTGTAACGATATGTTTGGACATCCGTGTTTTTCGGTACCGTTCCGGATTTGGCATTCCGCCCTCTTCTCAGCACAGCCTGTTCTTCCTCGGTGAAAAATTCCTGCTCCTCAAGCGCAAACAGCATGCTTGCCTGCGACTTGGCGGAGACATATCGCCTCGACTGCCGGTGCAGATCATTGGGCCTTGTCATGCCTTGCTTTAAGAGGTGATGCCTCACATATACCTCCAAAACGGCATCACCCATGTAAGCAAGCGCCAAACCATTCAGCTGTTTGGCGTCTTTAATGGTTTCCAAATTCATGTTTATGATTCTCCTCTTTTCCAGCGCGTGCCCTGCGGAGTGTCCTCCAAGATAATATTCATGCTTTTCAACTGGTCGCGAATCTGATCAGATGTTGCAAAGTCGCGGTTTCTCCGGGCCTCATTCCGCTTCTCGATCAGTTCTTCAATGTCTTTATCCAAAAGTTCCTGTTCCTTGAGGGAGAAGCCGAGCACTGAGCAGATCTCGTCAAACAGCTGTATAAACGCCTGAATGACATGTTCTGCAGTATTCTTTTCCTGCAAATAGTAGTTGGCATGTTTGGCCAGGTCAAACAGGACGGAAATGGCATTCGCTGTATTGAAATCATCATCCATAGCCGTTTGGAAGGCTTTTCGCTGCTCTTCGATTTTTTCAAGCCATTCTGAATCGCCCTCTGTTAAATTTGTACTGCTTTTTAGGCGATGCTGCAAATTGCTATAAGCTGTTTTTAGACGTCCAAAAGCGTTTTTTGTGTTCTCGAGAAGTTCGACCGAATAGTTTATCGGATGTCTGTAATGAACAGACAGCATGAAAAACCGCAGCACTTGGGGGTCATGCTCTTTAATAATGTCATGCACAAGAACAAAGTTGCCGAGCGATTTTGACATTTTCTCATTATCGATATTAATGTAGCCGTTATGAAGCCAATATTTCGCGAAAGGCTTCCCTGTTAATGCTTCCGATTGGGCAATTTCGTTTTCATGATGCGGGAAGGCCAGATCCTGACCGCCGGCGTGAATGTCGATCGAATCGCCCAGATATTTTCTCGCCATCGCAGAGCACTCGATATGCCAGCCGGGACGGCCTTTTCCCCAAGGGCTATCCCAGGAGATTTCGTTATCTTTAGCCGCTTTCCATAGTGTGAAATCGAGCGCATCTTCTTTCTTTTCGCCCACTTGAATTCGGGCGCCTGATCTCAGCTCATCGACCGATTGATGCGACAGCTTTCCATAGCCTTCAAACGATCTTGTTTTATAATAAACATCTCCGTCCGCCTCATAGGCATAGCCCTTATCGATCAGCGTCTGAATAAAGTCGATGATCTCATCCATGTTTTCAGTGACGCGCGGATGGCAGTCAGCTTTTGTGCAGCCCAGTGAACCGACATCTTCGAAGTATGCCTTAATAAAGCGTTCGGCGATGACCGGCACTTCCTCTCCAAGTTCATTTGCCGCTTTAATTAATTTGTCATCGACATCTGTAAAATTGGAGACATATTGGACTTCATAGCCTTTATACTCTAAATACTTTCTGACAGTGTCAAACACGATAGCCGGCCTTGCGTTTCCGATATGGATGTAGTTATATACTGTCGGACCGCACACATACATTTTGACCTTGCCTTCTTCAAGAGGCACAAACGGCTCTTTTTTTCGTGTGAGAGTATTATACAATGTTAGTGTCACAGCTCATCTTCCCTTTCTTTTCTCCGGAGCTCTTGTTTCAGCTGCCTGATTTCGTTTTCCAATTCTCTGAAGCGGTCAGCCACCGGATCCGGCAAATCCTGGTGATTCAAGTCGCGTCTGATTTTCTTTCCGTTTTGTACGACGACCCGGCCCGGGATGCCGACAACGGTGGAGCATTCAGGCACATCGTGCAGGACGACGGAGCCTGCACCGATTTTCGCCCCTCTTCCGACTGTAATGGATCCAAGCACTTTGGCCCCTGTTGAGATCAGGGCATCGTCCTCGATTGTCGGATGCCTTTTGCCTTTTTCTTTTCCTGTTCCCCCAAGCGTCACGCCCTGAAAAACCGTGACATTGTTTCCGATCTCACAGGTTTCGCCGATCACAACCCCCATGCCGTGATCAATGAAAAATCTCCTGCCGATCTTGGCACCCGGGTGAATTTCGATTCCCGTAAAGAAGCGGGCGATTTGAGAGATCGCTCTGGCGATGAAAAACCTTTTTCTTTTATATAAAGCATGTGCAATTCGATGTGCCCATATAGCATGCAAACCTGAATAAGTTAAGATGACTTCAATGTAGCTTCTCGCAGCCGGATCTTGGTCAAATACGACATCTACATCTTCTTTCAGCATTTTAAAGAACACATGATTCCCCCCGTTCCCCGCTTCCTTTGTCTCTATTGTCAAACCATATAAAAAACGCCTCTGTCTGATGACAGAGACGCTTTTTGACGCGCGGTTCCACTCTGTTTAGAAAACAGCACAGCTGTTTTCTCAACTCTCATCCATAACGGCGGATACCGCCTTTGAATACTTGTTATAAAAACGTTCTTCAAAGGTCTCAAGAGGTGCATTTCTAAAGCCCGGCGCTTAAGTCTTTTCCAGCCGATGAAGACTCTCTCTTTAAAGGCCCTGGCTTTATACTTATCCCTGTCAACGATTTATCTTATTGAATAATGTTATGCAGCCGTTTTAAAACGGTGTCTTTCCCCAATAATTCAATGGACTGAGGCAGTTCAGGACCGTGGGTCTGGCCTGTCGTCGCTACGCGGATCGGCATAAACAGCTTTTTCCCTTTATGTCCTGTTTCTTTTTGAACGGCTTTGATGGATGCCTTGATCTCATCTGCCGTAAACGAGTCAAGCTGCTCAAGCTTTTCGGCAAATACGCGAAGCACTTCCGGAACCTGCTCTTCTTCTAAAACTGTTCTTGCTTCACGATTATACTGGATATCGTCTTTAAAGAACAACTCTGTTAACTCGACGATTTCAGCGCCGTAGCTCAGCTGTTCCTGATATAGGGAAATCAGCTTGCGCACCCATTCCTGTTCGCTGCCTGAAAGCTCTTCTGAAACCTTGCCCGCTTTTTGCAAATGCGGCACGGTCAATTCGATGACCTGATCAAGATCAAGTTTTTTCACATACTGGTTGTTGACCCATTTCAGTTTATGCGTATCAAACACCGCTGGTGATTTTGACAAACGGTTTACATCAAATATCTCAATAAACTGTTCTTTTGTAAACAGTTCTTCTTCTCCGACCGGCGACCAGCCTAGAAGAGTGATGAAGTTAAACAATGCTTCCGGCAAATAGCCGAGCTCTTCGTACTGCTCGATAAACTGAATGATGGACTCATCACGTTTGCTCAGTTTTTTGCGGCTTTCATTGACGATTAATGTCATATGTCCAAATGCCGGGATATCCCAGCCAAGGGCGTTGTAAATCATGATCTGCTTTGGCGTATTGGAAATGTGGTCTTCGCCGCGCAGGACATGCGTCATTTTCATTAAATAGTCATCGACCGCTACGGCAAAGTTGTAAGTAGGCGTTCCGTCTTTCTTCACGATGACGAAGTCGCCGATTCCGTCTGTTTCAAAAGAAATTTCTCCTTTGACGATGTCATCAAAGCGGATGACTTCACCTTGAGGCACTTTAAAGCGGATGCTCGGCTGTCTTCCTTCAGCTTCGAGCTTTTCCTGCTCTTCTTTTGTTAAATTGCGGCACTTGCCGGAGTAGCGCGGCATTCCTCCGCGGGCAGCCTGTTCCTCACGCTCTTTCTCAAGCTCTTCTTCCGTGCAGTAGCATTTGTAGGCTAGCCCTTTTTCAAGAAGCTCCTCGTAATATGTTTTGTAAATGTCGTTTCTTTCGGATTGGCGGTATGGTCCGTATTCTCCTCCGACATCCACGCTTTCATCCCAGTCGATGCCCAGCCATTTTAAATAGTTCAGCTGGCTTTGCTCCCCGCCTTCAATGTTGCGCTTGCGGTCCGTATCTTCAATGCGGATGATGAATTTTCCGCCTTGGCTCCGGGCAAACAAATAATTAAAAAGAGCGGTTCTGGCATTTCCGATATGTAAATGGCCTGTTGGGCTCGGCGCATAACGAACCCGAACTTCGTTTCCCATCTGTCTAACTTCCTTTCGTCTCTAGCAGAGTTCAAATTTATTTCCTATTCTATCATCAAATGAACCTGTCTTCAAAATGAATTATACCTTTTGGAGCAGAACGGAAGCCTGGGCGGCGATTCCTTCGGCTCTTCCCGTAAATCCGAGCTTTTCGGTTGTGGTCGCTTTTACGTTAATTTGGGAAATTTCCGCCTCTAGCCCTTCGGCAATTCTGGCTCTCATGTCTTCGATATACGGCGCCATTTTAGGCTTTTGGGCGATGATTGTACAATCCAGGTTCCCTAGCGTATAGCCTTTTTCCTTCACGATCATCCAGACGTGGCGAAGGAGTTTGAAGGAGTCGGCATCTTTGAATTCAGGATCGGTATCCGGAAAGTGTTTTCCGATATCGCCCTCGCCGACGGCACCGAGACATGCATCCGCAATCGTGTGCAAAAGCACATCTGCATCTGAATGTCCGAGAAGGCCTTTTTCGTAAGGAATCGTAATTCCCCCGATTATGAGCGGCCTGCCTTCCACTAGTTGATGGACGTCAAATCCTTGGCCTATTCTAAACATGTTCATTCCTCTTTTCCGCTTCTAATATCGCTTCTGCGACAAGCAAGTCATCCGGGGTCGTCAGTTTGATGTTTTGATAATCCCCTTGAATGATTGCAACCGTACCTCCGGCTTCCTCGACAAGACTGGCGTCGTCCGTACCGAGGAAACCTTTTGCTTCAGCCTCAAGGTGAGCATTCATCAGAATAGAAAGACGAAAAGCTTGTGGGGTTTGAGCGGCCCACAAGCTTGAACGTTCAATCGTTCCGGCTATCTCACCGTCTTGAACGCGTTTGATCGTGTCTTTAACAGGAACGGCAACGATGGCTGCCCCTGTTTCCTTTGCTTTCTCGACAAGCTGTTCGATATATTCCCGTTTAATAAAAGGTCTTGCTCCGTCATGGACGAGGACCGTTTCCTCTTTGCCGGCCGCTTTAATGCCCGCAAAAACGCTTTGCTGGCGTTCTCTTCCGCCCGGCACCATCTCGATCGGAGTCGTAAAATGATAGGTTTTTAAAAGGGTGTTGAATTCACCGAATTCCTGTTCATTGATGACAAGAATGATCCTTTTGCAGGCATCATGGTTTTCAAACACCTTTAATGTATGAATAATCACAGGTATTCCTTTCGCCTCGATAAACAGTTTGTTTTTCCCGGCATTCATTCGTTTACCTTGTCCGGCGGCAGGAATGACGACTTCATAATTCATTTTATTTCTCCCTTTTTCAAAGCGCCTTTTCCAGCAGTTTCGGCTTGGCGAATATCATTCTGCCTGCCGCTGTCTGCAGCACGCTGGTCACGAGCACGTCGATATGTTTGCCAATATAATTTCGCCCTTCTTCAACGACAATCATCGTGCCGTCGTCCAGATAAGCCACGCCCTGATTATGTTCTTTTCCGTCTTTGATGACCTGCACCTTCATTTCTTCTCCCGGAAGCACGACAGGCTTGACGGCGTTGGCAAGGTCGTTGATGTTCAATACGGCAACCTTTTGGAGCTCGCATACTTTGTTCAAATTGAAATCGTTTGTGACGACAACGCCCGAGGTCAGCTTCGCCAGTTTGACGAGCTTGCTGTCGACCTCTTGGATGTCTTCAAAATCGCCTTCATAAATTTCAACTTTAATATCAAGCTCTTTCTGGATACGGTTTAAAATATCCAGTCCTCTCCGCCCTCTGTTTCGTTTGAGGACGTCTGAAGAGTCGGCGATATGCTGCAGTTCCTCAAGCACAAACTGAGGAATCACAATGACGCCTTCAAGAAATCCGGTCTGACAAATATCAGCAATTCTCCCATCTATAATAACACTTGTGTCTAAAATTTTCAGCTTTTTGTCTTCTTCCGGACGCTCTTCCTCAGCAGAACCTTTTTTCTTTCTCGATGCAAAAAGTGTCAGCATTTCATCCTTTTTCTTGAAACCCACACGGAATCCGAGATAGCCGAGAAATGCGGCCAACACAATCGGAATGACCGTGCTGATTAACTGATAAGGGATGTCTTTTAACGGAATGACGTTGACGATAAGATAAGCGAGCATAAGTCCGAAGATTAATCCCAAAGAGCCGAACAACAAGTCTGAGACAGGTGCTTTGATCAAGGAATCCTCAATCTGTTTCACCCAGTTGATGACGTGATCCGCACACCAGATGCCCAGAAGAAAAAAGATGATAGCTCCTAAACAAGCGGACGCATACGGGTTTGTTACTAAAGGTATGTCCTGTACATTTAACAGTACAAACAATTCCGGTATGAGAAAAATACCGATAACGCCTCCCAAAATCGCAAAGAACGCTTGAACTATTCGTTTTAACATACCTTCACCTCCTTTAAAATAATCGTTTTAATTTTTATAAATGCAGCTGTTTCCACGTGAAAAAGGGAAAACAAAAAGTAAGAATAATATACCCATAAATTGCAAATTTTAATCACTTCTAGAAAATTTTCTCACAGCTGCCTGTCAGTATAATGTTTCTCCTGAAGTCTCTTTAACCCTTTCTTTATCTTTTGGGCACGAACAGCCCCAATTCCTTCCACTTCATCCAAATCTTTTACATCCGCTTCGATAATGAGCTTTAAATGGCCGAATGCTTCGACAACATTTTCGACGATCGGCATCGGGAGGCGGGGAATTTTGTGGAGAAGCCTGTAGCCTCTCGGAAAAACGTATTCTTCCATGTTCGTAGTTGCTGAATAGCCTAAAAGCTTAAGGAGAATCGCATCATCCAGCAATTCGAAACTCGACATATCCTGAAGCTGTTTCAGCAGAACAAACGGGTCTTTGATTTTTTCTTTCACATAATCTTTGACGAACAGCGCCGCTTCCTGCTCCATATCGGTGATCAGTTCGCTAACCTGGAGTCTGATGAGATGGCCTTCTGTTCCAAGCTCTTTAATATACATATTAATTTCGTTTTTGATTCTGAGCACCATTTCATATCGATGCAGAACGGAGATGACATCCCCAAATGTAACAAGCTCTTCAAATTCCAGCGCGTTCAAATTGGAAATCGCATGGTCCAAAATGAGTTTGTATTTTTCGAGCGTCTGAATCGCCTGATTGGCTTTTGTTAAGATAAAGCCGATATCTTTGAGTATATATTTCATATTTTCCTGATAGAGCGTAATCACATTCCGTCTTTCAGAAATCGCGATGATCAGACAGCCGGTCTGCTTGGCCACACGCTCGGCTGTTCTGTGTCTCATGCCCGTCTCAGAGGAGGGAATCGTCGCCTCAGGCATGAGCTGTGTATTGGCATATAGAATTTTTTGCCCTGAATCGCTGAGAATGATCGCCCCGTCCATTTTAGCCAGCTCGTACAGATGAGCCGGAGAGAAAGAAGAATTTATGTGGAACCCTCCGTCAACCACTTCTTTCACTTTATCGTTGAAGCCGACCACGATTAATCCGCCTGTTTTGGCCCGAAGGACGTTTTCGATTCCTTCGCGAAGAGGCGTGCCGGGGGCGACAAACTGCAATATTTCTGAAAGATCCTGTTTCGCTCCTTTTTTGTCTTTGTCCATATATTATGATCCTCCTAATGAAGCTCGAAGGGCCTCAGCTACATTTTCAACGCCGACGACTTCGATTCCTTTCGGCTTTGTCCATCCTTCTACATTTGCAGAAGGAATAATCATTCTTTTAAAACCAAGCTTCGCCGCTTCCTGCACCCTCTGTTCTATCCTTGATACTCTGCGGACCTCCCCTGTCAATCCGACTTCTCCGATAAAACAATCCGTCGGATGAGGCGGGGTGTCTCTGAAGCTTGAGGCGATGCTCACTGCAACGGCGAGGTCAATCGCTGGCTCGTCCAGCTTGACGCCTCCGGCGACTTTTAAATAGGCGTCTTGATTTTGCAGCAGCAGTCCAACCCTTTTTTCTAAAACTGCCATTAGCAATGAGACGCGGTTATGATCAATCCCGGTTGCCATCCGGCGCGGATTCCCAAAGCTCGTGGGGGAAATCAGCGCCTGAATCTCTACTAAGACTGGCCTCGTGCCTTCCATTGAGGCCACGACACTCGATCCGGCCGCTCCCGCCGAGCGCTCTTCGAGAAAGATTTCTGACGGATTCAGCACCTCTGTCAGGCCCTCTTCCCTCATTTCAAAGATTCCCATTTCATTCGTTGATCCAAACCGGTTTTTGACGGCTCTTAAAATCCGAAATGTATGATGCCGCTCACCTTCAAAGTAAAGGACGGTGTCGACCATATGTTCCAGAAGTCTCGGTCCGGCAATCGAACCTTCTTTTGTGACATGCCCGACGATAAATATTGGAATCCCTTTCGTTTTTGCAATTCTCATCAGCTCAGCGGTGCATTCCCTGACCTGGGAGACGCTGCCCGGAGCGGATGTGATATCACTTTGGTAAACGGTTTGAATCGAATCAACCACTACGAATGATGGGTTCATCTCTTCTATAGAAGACGTAATATACTCCATATCGGTTTCAGATAAAACGTGAAGAGTGGGACTGTTGATACCTAGACGGTCTGCTCTCAGCTTTGTCTGCTTGACCGATTCTTCGCCTGAGATGTACAGGACATTTTCTTTTGAATCAGCGAGCTGGGCAGATACTTGAAGCAGCAAGGTTGATTTCCCGATGCCGGGGTCGCCTCCGATTAAAACAAGTGAACCTTTGACGATGCCGTTTCCCAAGACGCGGTTGAATTCGCCAAGTTTCGTTTTAATTCGCGGCTCTTCTGTTGTTTCAATTGAAGTGAGAGGTGAAGGCTTTTGCACTGTTTGAACGGAATGTGAAAAAGCGGTTCTTCTGTTGGCGGCGGGTTTTTTTATCGTTTCTTCCACCATGGTATTCCATGCACCGCATCCGGGGCATTTCCCCATCCACTTGGCGGATTCGTAGCCGCATGAGTGACAAATGAATTTAGTCTTTGTTTTAGCCATTGATTTTTCAAAACGCTCCCTTTATAAGAAAGTGAGGCATACTGATGAACATCGTATGCCTCTTTCTTTTGTCTCTATATTAGTTCGTTTTAGCTTCGGTTTTTACGACAAATTCTCCGTCTTCTACATCCAAAACAATATGCTGGCCTTTTTGAATATGGCCTTTTAGGAGCTCTTCTGACAGCCGGTCTTCCACGTGTTTTTGGATTGCTCTTCTGAGAGGGCGCGCTCCGTATTCGAGATCCACGCCTTCATCGGCGATTTTTTCTTTAGCCGCTTCAGTCAGCTCAATTGAAAGATCCTGTTCTTTCAGACGCTTGGTCAATTGGTCTGACATGAGGGATACAATATCTTTCAAATGTTTTTTCTCCAAAGAGTGGAAGACGATGATCTCATCAATCCGGTTGATAAATTCAGGTCTAAAGGCGCGTTTTAGTTCACCCATGACTTTGTCTTTCATATCTTTATAATTCTGGGTTTCATCCTGCACATTAAACCCGACGTATTTATTTCTTCTCAGTTCGCTCGCACCGACGTTTGATGTCATGATCAAAATCGTATTCCTAAAGTCAACCGTGCGCCCTTTTGAATCAGTCAGGCGGCCGTCTTCAAGCACCTGCAGCAAAATATTGAAGACATCTGGGTGAGCTTTCTCGATTTCATCAAGCAAGACGACGGAATACGGTTTTCTTCTCACTTTTTCAGTGAGCTGTCCGCCTTCATCATAGCCGACATATCCAGGAGGTGAACCGACGAGTCTTGATGTTGAATGTTTTTCCATGTACTCGGACATATCGATGCGAATCATTGCTTCTTCATCGCCGAAAATGGACTCGGCAAGTGCACGGGCAAGCTCCGTTTTCCCTACGCCTGTTGGGCCAAGGAAAATAAACGAACCGATAGGACGTTTTGGATCTTTTAAGCCGGCACGCGCGCGTCTGACTGCTTTTGCAACTGCAACGACAGCCTCATCCTGGCCGATAACGCGGGAATGAAGAATGCTCTCCATGTTCAGCAATTTGTCTGTTTCGGTCTGCGCAATTTTGGAAACCGGCACTCCGGTCCAGCTTGATACAACCATTGCAATATCGTCGACGGTCACTTCGGAATTTTCTTGACCTTGCTTTTCTTTCCAGGTTTTCTTGGTTTCTTCGACCTGTTCACGCAAGCGCTGCTCCGTATCACGTAAAGACGCTGCTTTTTCGAATTCCTGGCTTTGAACAGCGGCATCTTTTTCTTTCCTTACCTCATCAAGCTTTTGTTCAAGCTCTTTTAAGTTAGGAGGCGTTGTGAATGAACGCAGTCTAACCTTTGAGCCGGCTTCATCGATTAAGTCGATCGCCTTGTCAGGCAGAAAACGGTCCGAAATGTAGCGGTCTGACAGCTTTACTGCCGCTTCGATCGCTTCATCCGTAATCGATACGCGGTGATGGGCTTCATAGCGGTCTCTGAGCCCTTTCAATATTTGAATGCTTTCTTCAGGAGACGGCTGGTCAACCTGAATCGGCTGAAAACGCCGTTCTAGTGCAGCATCTTTTTCAATGTATTTGCGGTATTCATCAAGGGTTGTCGCCCCGATGCATTGCAGCTCTCCGCGCGCCAGCGACGGTTTAAGGATATTGGAGGCATCGATGGCCCCTTCCGCTCCTCCGGCTCCGATGAGAGTATGCAGCTCATCGATGAAGAGGATGATATTTCCCGCTTGACGAATTTCGTCCATCACTTTTTTCAGGCGGTCTTCAAATTCACCGCGATATTTCGTGCCGGCGACAACCGTTCCCATATCAAGTGTCATGACGCGCTTGTCGCGTAAAATCTCCGGTACTTCGTTATTGATGATCTGCTGGGCCAGGCCTTCGGCAATCGCAGTCTTACCGACACCAGGCTCCCCGATTAACACAGGGTTATTTTTCGTTCTGCGGCTCAACACTTCAATCACGCGTTGAATTTCTTTGCTTCTGCCGATCACGGGATCAAGGCTGTCTTCTTTTGCAATCGCCGTGAGATCCCGGGCAAGACTGTCTAAAGTTGGTGTGTTGGCGCTACTGTTGGCGCCTGAAGCAGCGCCTCCGCTCTCATTGCTGCCCAACAGCTGCAATACTTGCTGTCTCGCTTTGTTTAAGCTGACGCCTAAATTATTCAGCACCCTTGCCGCAACACCTTCCCCTTCGCGGATTAAGCCAAGGAGGATGTGTTCAGTTCCAACG
Organism: Bacillus sp. FSL R7-0646; assembly: GCF_037969865.1. NCBI lineage: Bacteria > Bacillati > Bacillota > Bacilli > Caryophanales > Bacillaceae > Bacillus > Bacillus sp. FSL R7-0646. The sequence continues at coordinate 108,235 of NZ_CP150217.1, read as the reverse complement.
TAGGAGTGGCCAAGCTTTCTCGCTTCATCCATCGCCAATTCGGTCACTTTCTTGGCTCTCGGTGTGTAATGGATCGATTGTGACATTTCTTGTCCGCGGCCGATGAGGCTTTCAACTTCTTTTTGAATCTTGTCAGGGCTGAGTCCTAACGCCTGCAGCGCTTTCGCAGCAATTCCTTCTCCCTCGCGGACAAGGCCGAGGAGAATATGTTCTGTTCCAATGTTATTATGGCCCAGACGCAGAGCTTCTTCTTGAGCAAGCGCCAATACTTTTTGTGCTCTTTCTGTGAATCTTCCAAACATCATATCGTTTCATCCTCCTGTCTATTGCCGTTGTTTTCTAATTTCAAGCGCTCCCTGATAAGAGCAGCCCGCCTGATGTCCCTCTCGTTTGGCCTTAAGGCTCCTCCGGAATATTGCTGGAGAAATCCAGGCTGTGTCAGGATCATCAGCTCATTAAGTATATTGCTGGAAAGACCTTTTATTATCCCCAGGTCAATTCCAAGACGAACGTCTGAAAGACATCTTGCTGTTTCTTTCGACTCGATCATCCGGCAATTGGACAGTACGCCGTAAGATCTGTAGACGCGGTCTTCAAGTTCGATTTGCGAAGTCTGATAAAGCGCCTTTCTTGCTGAACGCTCTTGTTCGATCAGCTGGGCAACGACACTGTTCAGATCTTCGACAATGTCGTGTTCCGATTTACCGAGGGTAATTTGGTTGGAAATTTGAAAGATATTCCCTAATGCTTCGCTGCCTTCACCGTAAATTCCTCTAACAACAAGCCCTAATTGATTAATTGCCGGAATAATTCTGTTTATTTGCCTAGTTAACACTAAAGCAGGAAGGTGCATCATGACAGAAGCTCTAAGCCCTGTTCCGACATTTGTAGGGCAGCTGGTCAAGTAGCCTCTTTGTTCGGAAAAAGCGTAGTCGATCCGGTCTTCAATCCAATCGTCCACCTGATTTGCTGCTTTCAATGCTTCTGACAGCTGAAATCCCGGAAATAGACATTGAATGCGAATATGATCTTCCTCATTCAGCATAATACTCACTTCTTCATTTTCAGAAAGAAGGCATGCGCCAAAGGAAGCTTCCGTCAAATGCGGACTGATCAGATGTTTTTCCACAAGAACCCTTTTTTCCAAAGGCTGGACCTGATCCATTTTCACAAGCTCAAACTTCCCGATACCGGGCACTTCATAGCCTGTGAACTGTTCTTCAAACAATGCTATAATCGCTGAAGCCTCTTCATTTGAAAAAAGCGTTGGAAAACGGACTTTATCCAAATTGCGCGCAAGACGGATCCGGCTGCTAAGCACGATGTCACTCTCAGGGCCTTCTTGCCGCATCCAATTGCTTAAAGCATTCTGAATAAAATGCTGCAGTGACATCAGTCCTCCTCCTCCTTGTTTGCATTCAGGTTTTGTTCAAGCGATCTGATCTGATCTCTGATGTTGGCTGCTTTTTCAAACTCCTCCTGCTGAATTAATTCTTTCAGCTCTTTTTTTAATGCTTCAATTTGTCTTCTTACATGCAGATTACCGCCGATCCGCTTTGGTATTTTACCCGCGTGGACCGTGTTCCCGCTGTGAACTTTTCTTAAAACCGGAGTGATATAGGAGTGGAAGGTTTTATAACATTCCGAACATCCAAACCGGCCGGTTTTTCGAAATTCCGGGAACGTCATATTGCATTTTTTGCATCGCAAAACCTGATCCGGCTGTTGAAAAAGCTGCGCCTCGCTGCTGTTTGTAAAAGACGAGTCAAAATTAAGCAGTCCGGATAATAAATTATGGATGGAAAATCCGCCACTTTCATTCATAGAATATGACTCGCTGTTCTCTTTCGCACATTGTTCACAGATGTGCATTTCTTTTTTTTCACCATTAATAACTTTCGTAAAGTGAAAAGTTGCCGGTCTTTCTTTACACTCTTGACATATCACGCTTCTCACCCGCTTTACTTAAATTTAAGTGACGTAAGCATGGCTTTCATCATTCTTGCTCTTAATTCGTCTCGTTCAGGCAAATCAATATATAAAACAGAACGGTCCATGACACTCACCATCAATTTCGCTTCGCTTTCTGTAATGACACCATTTTCTAACAGCCTTAAAATGATGTCATCTGAAGCAGCCTGGGAGAGCCTTGTATAGATTTGATTCATAATATTGTTAATCAAATCAATTTTGTCGTTCATTTTAATTTTAATAATTCGGATATAACCGCCGCCGCCTCTTTTGCTTTCGACAATATATCCGCGCTCGCTCGTAAAACGCGTATTGATTACGTAATTGATCTGAGAAGGAACACACTGAAATTTATCGGCTATTTCGCTCCGTTTAATCTCTAATATTTCTTTCCCGTTCTGTTCTAATATTTGTTTCAAATACTGTTCGATTATGTCAGAAATATTTTTCCCCACTCAGCCCCCTCCTTCACTTGACTTTGACTATATTTGACTTTAACTTTACTATAAGTGGTTTTCGTTTTTTTTTCAACTAATTGCTCTTCGTCCTTTATTATTTCCACTTTTAGCTGTCATAAAACCTTAGGGAAAAGAAAAAAGACCAGCTTTTATATAAGCTGGTCTTTCTAAGCGCTTGGCGGCGTCCTACTCTCACAGGGGGAAGCCCCCAACTACCATCGGCGCTGAAGAGCTTAACTTCCGTGTTCGGCATGGGAACGGGTGTGACCTCTTCGCTATCGCCACCAAACTATGCCTTCAGGACGAAGGTACTGGGCGTTCCTCACAGGATGTGAGGGCCTTTAGCCGAGTTTCCTTGCCTTTGGCTTTCTGAGAGGTGTTCTCTCAAAACTAGATAACGGACAGACGATTCACAAATATTTAGGTTAAGTCCTCGATCGATTAGTATCTGTCAGCTCCATGTGTCGCCACACTTCCACCTCAGACCTATCAACCTGATCATCTTTCAGGGATCTTACTTCCTTATAGGAATGGGAAATCTCATCTTGAGGGGGGCTTCATGCTTAGATGCTTTCAGCACTTATCCCGTCCGCACATAGCTACCCAGCGATGCCCTTGGCAGAACAACTGGTACACCAGCGGTGCGTCCATCCCGGTCCTCTCGTACTAAGGACAGCTCCTCTCAAATTTCCTGCGCCCGCGACGGATAGGGACCGAACTGTCTCACGACGTTCTGAACCCAGCTCGCGTACCGCTTTAATGGGCGAACAGCCCAACCCTTGGGACCGACTACAGCCCCAGGATGCGATGAGCCGACATCGAGGTGCCAAACCTCCCCGTCGATGTGGACTCTTGGGGGAGATAAGCCTGTTATCCCCGGGGTAGCTTTTATCCGTTGAGCGATGGCCCTTCCATGCGGAACCACCGGATCACTAAGCCCGACTTTCGTCCCTGCTCGACTTGTAGGTCTCGCAGTCAAGCTCCCTTGTGCCTTTACACTCTGCGAATGATTTCCAACCATTCTGAGGGAACCTTTGGGCGCCTCCGTTACCTTTTAGGAGGCGACCGCCCCAGTCAAACTGCCCACCTGACACTGTCTCCCTGCCCGATAAGGGCAGCGGGTTAGAAGGTCAATACAGCCAGGGTAGTATCCCACCGATGCCTCCACCGAAGCTGGCGCTCCGGTTTCCAAGGCTCCTACCTATCCTGTACAAGCTGTACCAACATTCAATATCAGGCTGCAGTAAAGCTCCACGGGGTCTTTCCGTCCTGTCGCGGGTAACCTGCATCTTCACAGGTACTATAATTTCACCGAGTCTCTCGTTGAGACAGTGCCCAGATCGTTGCGCCTTTCGTGCGGGTCGGAACTTACCCGACAAGGAATTTCGCTACCTTAGGACCGTTATAGTTACGGCCGCCGTTTACTGGGGCTTCAATTCGCACCTTCGCTTACGCTAAGCGCTCCTCTTAACCTTCCAGCACCGGGCAGGCGTCAGCCCCTATACTTCGCCTTACGGCTTCGCAGAGACCTGTGTTTTTGCTAAACAGTCGCCTGGGCCTATTCACTGCGGCTCTCTCGGGCTTGCACCCTAACAGAGCACCCCTTCTCCCGAAGTTACGGGGTCATTTTGCCGAGTTCCTTAACGAGAGTTCTCTCGATCACCTTAGGATTCTCTCCTCGCCTACCTGTGTCGGTTTGCGGTACGGGCACCTCTCACCTCGCTAGAGGCTTTTCTTGGCAGTGTGGAATCAGGAACTTCGCTACTATATTTCGCTCGCCATCACAGCTCAGCCTTACGGGAAACGGATTTGCCTATTTCCCAGCCTAACTGCTTGGACGCGGATATCCAATACCGCGCTTGCCCTATCCTCCTGCGTCCCCCCATTGCTCAAATGGTGAGGAGGTGGTACAGGAATATCAACCTGTTGTCCATCGCCTACGCCTTTCGGCCTCGGCTTAGGTCCCGACTAACCCTGAGCGGACGAGCCTTCCTCAGGAAACCTTAGGCATTCGGTGGAGGGGATTCTCACCCCTCTTTCGCTACTCATACCGGCATTCTCACTTCTAAGCGCTCCACGAGTCCTTCCGGTCTCGCTTCACAGCCCTTAGAACGCTCTCCTACCACTGTTCGCAAGAACAGTCCGCAGCTTCGGTGATACGTTTAGCCCCGGTACATTTTCGGCGCAGAGTCACTCGACCAGTGAGCTATTACGCACTCTTTAAATGGTGGCTGCTTCTAAGCCAACATCCTGGTTGTCTAAGCAACTCCACATCCTTTTCCACTTAACGTATACTTTGGGACCTTAGCTGGCGGTCTGGGCTGTTTCCCTTTCGACTACGGATCTTATCACTCGCAGTCTGACTCCCAAGGATAAGTCTTTGGCATTCGGAGTTTGACTGAATTCGGTAACCCGGTAGGGGCCCCTAGTCCAATCAGTGCTCTACCTCCAAGACTCTTACCTTGAGGCTAGCCCTAAAGCTATTTCGGAGAGAACCAGCTATCTCCAGGTTCGATTGGCATTTCACCCCTACCCACACCTCATCCCCGCACTTTTCAACGTGCGTGGGTTCGGGCCTCCATTCAGTGTTACCTGAACTTCACCCTGGACATGGGTAGATCACCTGGTTTCGGGTCTACGACCACGTACTCATGCGCCCTATTCAGACTCGCTTTCGCTGCGGCTCCGTCTTTTCAAACTTAACCTTGCACGGGATCGTAACTCGCCGGTTCATTCTACAAAAGGCACGCCATCACCCGTTAACGGGCTCTGACTACTTGTAGGCACACGGTTTCAGGATCTCTTTCACTCCCCTTCCGGGGTGCTTTTCACCTTTCCCTCACGGTACTGGTTCACTATCGGTCACTAGGGAGTATTTAGCCTTGGGAGATGGTCCTCCCGGATTCCGACGGAATTTCACGTGTTCCGCCGTACTCAGGATCCACTCAGGAGAGAACGAAGTTTTGACTACAGGGCTGTTACCTCCTATGGCGGGCCTTTCCAGACCTCTTCATCTACCTCGTTCTTTTGTAACTCCGTACAGAGTGTCCTACAACCCCAAGAGGCAAGCCTCTTGGTTTGGGCTGTTCCCGTTTCGCTCGCCGCTACTCAGGGAATCGCATTTGCTTTCTCTTCCTCCGGGTACTTAGATGTTTCAGTTCCCCGGGTCTGCCTTCTCATATCCTATGAATTCAGATATGGATACTGCTCCATTACGAGCAGTGGGTTTCCCCATTCGGAAATCTCCGGATCAAAGCTTGCTTACAGCTCCCCGAAGCATATCGGTGTTCGTCCCGTCCTTCATCGGCTCCTAGTGCCAAGGCATCCACCGTGCGCCCTTTCTAACTTAACCGTTAAAAAGAATCACTACGTGATATCTTGCATTACAATTGAATGTGAATGTCTACTTTCGTTATCTAGTTTTCAAAGAACACGCTTTGAAGGAATGATCCTTCAAAACTAAACAAGATCCAAACGCACCTGTCTATAAGACCGCAAGGTCTTATATTCCGTATAATATCCTTAGAAAGGAGGTGATCCAGCCGCACCTTCCGATACGGCTACCTTGTTACGACTTCACCCCAATCATCTGTCCCACCTTCGGCGGCTGGCTCCAAAAGGTTACCTCACCGACTTCGGGTGTTACAAACTCTCGTGGTGTGACGGGCGGTGTGTACAAGGCCCGGGAACGTATTCACCGCGGCATGCTGATCCGCGATTACTAGCGATTCCAGCTTCACGCAGTCGAGTTGCAGACTGCGATCCGAACTGAGAACAGATTTGTGGGATTGGCTTAGCCTCGCGGCTTCGCTGCCCTTTGTTCTGCCCATTGTAGCACGTGTGTAGCCCAGGTCATAAGGGGCATGATGATTTGACGTCATCCCCACCTTCCTCCGGTTTGTCACCGGCAGTCACCTTAGAGTGCCCAACTGAATGCTGGCAACTAAGATCAAGGGTTGCGCTCGTTGCGGGACTTAACCCAACATCTCACGACACGAGCTGACGACAACCATGCACCACCTGTCACTCTGCCCCCGAAGGGGAAGCCCTATCTCTAGGGTTGTCAGAGGATGTCAAGACCTGGTAAGGTTCTTCGCGTTGCTTCGAATTAAACCACATGCTCCACCGCTTGTGCGGGCCCCCGTCAATTCCTTTGAGTTTCAGTCTTGCGACCGTACTCCCCAGGCGGAGTGCTTAATGCGTTTGCTGCAGCACTAAAGGGCGGAAACCCTCTAACACTTAGCACTCATCGTTTACGGCGTGGACTACCAGGGTATCTAATCCTGTTCGCTCCCCACGCTTTCGCGCCTCAGCGTCAGTTACAGACCAGAGAGTCGCCTTCGCCACTGGTGTTCCTCCACATCTCTACGCATTTCACCGCTACACGTGGAATTCCACTCTCCTCTTCTGCACTCAAGTTCCCCAGTTTCCAATGACCCTCCCCGGTTGAGCCGGGGGCTTTCACATCAGACTTAAGAAACCGCCTGCGCGCGCTTTACGCCCAATAATTCCGGACAACGCTTGCCACCTACGTATTACCGCGGCTGCTGGCACGTAGTTAGCCGTGGCTTTCTGGTTAGGTACCGTCAAGGTACCGCCCTATTCGAACGGTACTTGTTCTTCCCTAACAACAGAGTTTTACGATCCGAAAACCTTCATCACTCACGCGGCGTTGCTCCGTCAGACTTTCGTCCATTGCGGAAGATTCCCTACTGCTGCCTCCCGTAGGAGTCTGGGCCGTGTCTCAGTCCCAGTGTGGCCGATCACCCTCTCAGGTCGGCTACGCATCGTCGCCTTGGTGAGCCGTTACCTCACCAACTAGCTAATGCGCCGCGGGTCCATCTGTAAGTGGTAGCTAAAAGCCACCTTTTATGATTGAACCATGCGGTTCAATCAAGCATCCGGTATTAGCCCCGGTTTCCCGGAGTTATCCCAGTCTTACAGGCAGGTTACCCACGTGTTACTCACCCGTCCGCCGCTGACCTAAGGGAGCAAGCTCCCGTCGGTCCGCTCGACTTGCATGTATTAGGCACGCCGCCAGCGTTCGTCCTGAGCCAGGATCAAACTCTCCATGAAGTTTGATAATGACTACGCACACTTACATGTGCGATTTATTTAATGAATTAACAGGTACGTTTTGTCTTGTTTAGTTTTCAAAGATCATTATTAAAGCAACTCTATTATTATATCTCTCTTGATATAAATAGTCAAGTGCTTTTTTTCAAAAATAAATGGTGGAGCCTAGCGGGATCGAACCGCTGACCTCCTGCGTGCAAAGCAGGCGCTCTCCCAGCTGAGCTAAGGCCCCGAATAATGGTCGGGAAGACAGGATTCGAACCTGCGACCCCATGGTCCCAAACCATGTGCTCTACCAAGCTGAGCTACTTCCCGTTATATATAATGGCGCGCCCGAGAGGAGTCGAACCCCTAACCTTTTGATCCGTAGTCAAACGCTCTATCCAATTGAGCTACGGGCGCATATATCAATGCCGAGGGCCGGACTTGAACCGGCACGGTAGTCACCTACCGCAGGATTTTAAGTCCTGTGTGTCTGCCAATTCCACCACCCCGGCGTGGATGGTTGGAGCGGAAGACGGGATTCGAACCCGCGACCCCCACCTTGGCAAGGTGGTGTTCTACCACTGAACTACTTCCGCAGATCTTTTTTTATAATGCGGGTGAAGGGACTCGAACCCCCACGCCGTAAAGACACTAGATCCTAAGTCTAGCGCGTCTGCCAATTCCGCCACACCCGCATAAAATGGTGAGCCATGAAGGACTCGAACCTTCGACCCTCTGATTAAAAGTCAGATGCTCTACCAACTGAGCTAATGGCTCTTTAAAAGAGACTTAAACATTATATCATAAAAAAGTGGTGCCGGCAAGAGGACTTGAACCCCCAACCTACTGATTACAAGTCAGTTGCTCTACCAATTGAGCTACACCGGCTTTATCAACAAAATATTATAATGGTGGAGGATGACGGGATCGAACCGCCGACCCTCTGCTTGTAAGGCAGATGCTCTCCCAGCTGAGCTAATCCTCCGTTTGCACTTGCGTGCAACAGCTTGGCGGCGTCCTACTCTCACAGGGGGAAGCCCCCAACTACCATCGGCGCTGAAGAGCTTAACTTCCGTGTTCGGCATGGGAACGGGTGTGACCTCTTCGCTATCGCCACCAAACTATGCCTTCAGGACGAAGGTACTGGGCGTTCCTCACAGGATGTGAGGGCCTTTAGCCGAGTTTCCTTGCCTTTGGCTTTCTGAGAGGTGTTCTCTCAAAACTAGATAACGGACAGACGATTCACAAATATTTAGGTTAAGTCCTCGATCGATTAGTATCTGTCAGCTCCATGTGTCGCCACACTTCCACCTCAGACCTATCAACCTGATCATCTTTCAGGGATCTTACTTCCTTATAGGAATGGGAAATCTCATCTTGAGGGGGGCTTCATGCTTAGATGCTTTCAGCACTTATCCCGTCCGCACATAGCTACCCAGCGATGCCCTTGGCAGAACAACTGGTACACCAGCGGTGCGTCCATCCCGGTCCTCTCGTACTAAGGACAGCTCCTCTCAAATTTCCTGCGCCCGCGACGGATAGGGACCGAACTGTCTCACGACGTTCTGAACCCAGCTCGCGTACCGCTTTAATGGGCGAACAGCCCAACCCTTGGGACCGACTACAGCCCCAGGATGCGATGAGCCGACATCGAGGTGCCAAACCTCCCCGTCGATGTGGACTCTTGGGGGAGATAAGCCTGTTATCCCCGGGGTAGCTTTTATCCGTTGAGCGATGGCCCTTCCATGCGGAACCACCGGATCACTAAGCCCGACTTTCGTCCCTGCTCGACTTGTAGGTCTCGCAGTCAAGCTCCCTTGTGCCTTTACACTCTGCGAATGATTTCCAACCATTCTGAGGGAACCTTTGGGCGCCTCCGTTACCTTTTAGGAGGCGACCGCCCCAGTCAAACTGCCCACCTGACACTGTCTCCCTGCCCGATAAGGGCAGCGGGTTAGAAGGTCAATACAGCCAGGGTAGTATCCCACCGATGCCTCCACCGAAGCTGGCGCTCCGGTTTCCAAGGCTCCTACCTATCCTGTACAAGCTGTACCAACATTCAATATCAGGCTGCAGTAAAGCTCCACGGGGTCTTTCCGTCCTGTCGCGGGTAACCTGCATCTTCACAGGTACTATAATTTCACCGAGTCTCTCGTTGAGACAGTGCCCAGATCGTTGCGCCTTTCGTGCGGGTCGGAACTTACCCGACAAGGAATTTCGCTACCTTAGGACCGTTATAGTTACGGCCGCCGTTTACTGGGGCTTCAATTCGCACCTTCGCTTACGCTAAGCGCTCCTCTTAACCTTCCAGCACCGGGCAGGCGTCAGCCCCTATACTTCGCCTTACGGCTTCGCAGAGACCTGTGTTTTTGCTAAACAGTCGCCTGGGCCTATTCACTGCGGCTCTCTCGGGCTTGCACCCTAACAGAGCACCCCTTCTCCCGAAGTTACGGGGTCATTTTGCCGAGTTCCTTAACGAGAGTTCTCTCGATCACCTTAGGATTCTCTCCTCGCCTACCTGTGTCGGTTTGCGGTACGGGCACCTCTCACCTCGCTAGAGGCTTTTCTTGGCAGTGTGGAATCAGGAACTTCGCTACTATATTTCGCTCGCCATCACAGCTCAGCCTTACGGGAAACGGATTTGCCTATTTCCCAGCCTAACTGCTTGGACGCGGATATCCAATACCGCGCTTACCCTATCCTCCTGCGTCCCCCCATTGCTCAAATGGTGAGGAGGTGGTACAGGAATATCAACCTGTTGTCCATCGCCTACGCCTTTCGGCCTCGGCTTAGGTCCCGACTAACCCTGAGCGGACGAGCCTTCCTCAGGAAACCTTAGGCATTCGGTGGAGGGGATTCTCACCCCTCTTTCGCTACTCATACCGGCATTCTCACTTCTAAGCGCTCCACGAGTCCTTCCGGTCTCGCTTCACAGCCCTTAGAACGCTCTCCTACCACTGTTCGCAAGAACAGTCCGCAGCTTCGGTGATACGTTTAGCCCCGGTACATTTTCGGCGCAGAGTCACTCGACCAGTGAGCTATTACGCACTCTTTAAATGGTGGCTGCTTCTAAGCCAACATCCTGGTTGTCTAAGCAACTCCACATCCTTTTCCACTTAACGTATACTTTGGGACCTTAGCTGGCGGTCTGGGCTGTTTCCCTTTCGACTACGGATCTTATCACTCGCAGTCTGACTCCCAAGGATAAGTCTTTGGCATTCGGAGTTTGACTGAATTCGGTAACCCGGTAGGGGCCCCTAGTCCAATCAGTGCTCTACCTCCAAGACTCTTACCTTGAGGCTAGCCCTAAAGCTATTTCGGAGAGAACCAGCTATCTCCAGGTTCGATTGGCATTTCACCCCTACCCACACCTCATCCCCGCACTTTTCAACGTGCGTGGGTTCGGGCCTCCATTCAGTGTTACCTGAACTTCACCCTGGACATGGGTAGATCACCTGGTTTCGGGTCTACGACCACGTACTCATGCGCCCTATTCAGACTCGCTTTCGCTGCGGCTCCGTCTTTTCAAACTTAACCTTGCACGGGATCGTAACTCGCCGGTTCATTCTACAAAAGGCACGCCATCACCCGTTAACGGGCTCTGACTACTTGTAGGCACACGGTTTCAGGATCTCTTTCACTCCCCTTCCGGGGTGCTTTTCACCTTTCCCTCACGGTACTGGTTCACTATCGGTCACTAGGGAGTATTTAGCCTTGGGAGATGGTCCTCCCGGATTCCGACGGAATTTCACGTGTTCCGCCGTACTCAGGATCCACTCAGGAGAGAACGAAGTTTTGACTACAGGGCTGTTACCTCCTATGGCGGGCCTTTCCAGACCTCTTCATCTACCTCGTTCTTTTGTAACTCCGTACAGAGTGTCCTACAACCCCAAGAGGCAAGCCTCTTGGTTTGGGCTGTTCCCGTTTCGCTCGCCGCTACTCAGGGAATCGCATTTGCTTTCTCTTCCTCCGGGTACTTAGATGTTTCAGTTCCCCGGGTCTGCCTTCTCATATCCTATGAATTCAGATATGGATACTGCTCCATTACGAGCAGTGGGTTTCCCCATTCGGAAATCTCCGGATCAAAGCTTGCTTACAGCTCCCCGAAGCATATCGGTGTTCGTCCCGTCCTTCATCGGCTCCTAGTGCCAAGGCATCCACCGTGCGCCCTTTCTAACTTAACCGTTAAAAAGAATCACTACGTGATATCTTGCATTACAATTGAATGTGAATGTCTACTTTCGTTATCTAGTTTTCAAAGAACACGCTTTGAAGGAATGATCCTTCAAAACTAAACAAGATCCAAACGCACCTGTCTATAAGACCGCAAGGTCTTATATTCCGTATAATATCCTTAGAAAGGAGGTGATCCAGCCGCACCTTCCGATACGGCTACCTTGTTACGACTTCACCCCAATCATCTGTCCCACCTTCGGCGGCTGGCTCCAAAAGGTTACCTCACCGACTTCGGGTGTTACAAACTCTCGTGGTGTGACGGGCGGTGTGTACAAGGCCCGGGAACGTATTCACCGCGGCATGCTGATCCGCGATTACTAGCGATTCCAGCTTCACGCAGTCGAGTTGCAGACTGCGATCCGAACTGAGAACAGATTTGTGGGATTGGCTTAGCCTCGCGGCTTCGCTGCCCTTTGTTCTGCCCATTGTAGCACGTGTGTAGCCCAGGTCATAAGGGGCATGATGATTTGACGTCATCCCCACCTTCCTCCGGTTTGTCACCGGCAGTCACCTTAGAGTGCCCAACTGAATGCTGGCAACTAAGATCAAGGGTTGCGCTCGTTGCGGGACTTAACCCAACATCTCACGACACGAGCTGACGACAACCATGCACCACCTGTCACTCTGCCCCCGAAGGGGAAGCCCTATCTCTAGGGTTGTCAGAGGATGTCAAGACCTGGTAAGGTTCTTCGCGTTGCTTCGAATTAAACCACATGCTCCACCGCTTGTGCGGGCCCCCGTCAATTCCTTTGAGTTTCAGTCTTGCGACCGTACTCCCCAGGCGGAGTGCTTAATGCGTTTGCTGCAGCACTAAAGGGCGGAAACCCTCTAACACTTAGCACTCATCGTTTACGGCGTGGACTACCAGGGTATCTAATCCTGTTCGCTCCCCACGCTTTCGCGCCTCAGCGTCAGTTACAGACCAGAGAGTCGCCTTCGCCACTGGTGTTCCTCCACATCTCTACGCATTTCACCGCTACACGTGGAATTCCACTCTCCTCTTCTGCACTCAAGTTCCCCAGTTTCCAATGACCCTCCCCGGTTGAGCCGGGGGCTTTCACATCAGACTTAAGAAACCGCCTGCGCGCGCTTTACGCCCAATAATTCCGGACAACGCTTGCCACCTACGTATTACCGCGGCTGCTGGCACGTAGTTAGCCGTGGCTTTCTGGTTAGGTACCGTCAAGGTACCGCCCTATTCGAACGGTACTTGTTCTTCCCTAACAACAGAGTTTTACGATCCGAAAACCTTCATCACTCACGCGGCGTTGCTCCGTCAGACTTTCGTCCATTGCGGAAGATTCCCTACTGCTGCCTCCCGTAGGAGTCTGGGCCGTGTCTCAGTCCCAGTGTGGCCGATCACCCTCTCAGGTCGGCTACGCATCGTCGCCTTGGTGAGCCGTTACCTCACCAACTAGCTAATGCGCCGCGGGTCCATCTGTAAGTGGTAGCTAAAAGCCACCTTTTATGATTGAACCATGCGGTTCAATCAAGCATCCGGTATTAGCCCCGGTTTCCCGGAGTTATCCCAGTCTTACAGGCAGGTTACCCACGTGTTACTCACCCGTCCGCCGCTGACCTAAGGGAGCAAGCTCCCGTCGGTCCGCTCGACTTGCATGTATTAGGCACGCCGCCAGCGTTCGTCCTGAGCCAGGATCAAACTCTCCATGAAGTTTGATAATGACTACGCACACTTACATGTGCGATTTATTTAATGAATTAACAGGTACGTTTTGTCTTGTTTAGTTTTCAAAGATCATTATTAAAGCGACTTTTATATTATATCCAATCTCGGATATTAAGTCAAGAACTTTTTTTGAAGTTCTTTTTTTCTTTCGCCGCCGTTTTGCGGCAACGAATAATAATATACCACCGTATTTATGATTGTGCAATACTTTTTTGAGAAAAAATTTAATTTGTTTTAAATGAGCAGCAGCCGCTTGTTACGCGGCTGCTGCACGAAAGTCAACTAACGATGTCTCATTTGCGGGAATAGTAAAACGTCCCTGATTGAAGGAGAATTCGTCAAAAGCATAATCAGTCTGTCGATGCCGATTCCAAGGCCGCCGGTAGGAGGCATTCCGTACTCCAGCGCTTCGACAAAGTCTTCATCCATCATATGCGCTTCATCGTTTCCTTCTTCACGTTCTTTTAATTGCGCTTCAAAGCGTTCTTTTTGGTCGATAGGATCATTTAATTCAGTAAATGCATTCGCGTGCTCACGGCCCACGATAAACAGCTCAAAACGGTCCGTAAATCGAGGGTCTTCAGGATTTTTCTTAGCCAGAGGAGAAATCTCCACAGGGTGTCCGTATATAAAAGTAGGCTGAATCAACGTTTCTTCAACTTTTTGCTCGAAGAATTCATTAATGATATGTCCAACTGACATGCCTTCAGAAATTTCAATTCCGTGTTCTTTGGCATATGCTCTTGCTTCTTCTACCGATACTTCTTTCCAGAAGTCTACACCGGTGGCTTCTTTAACAGCATCGACCATATGGAGTCTCTTCCATTCAGGCTTGAGGTCGACTTCATAATCTCCATATTGAACGGTCGTAGTGCCGAGCACTTCTTGTGCAATATGAGCAATGAGATTTTCCGTCAATCTCATAATATCCTTATAGTCAGCATAAGCTTCGTAAAGTTCGATCATCGTAAATTCAGGATTGTGCCGTGTGGAGACCCCTTCATTTCGGAATACACGTCCGATTTCATAGACTTTTTCCAACCCGCCGACGATCAGCCTTTTCAAATGGAGCTCGATAGCGATCCTCATGTAAAGCGGCATATCCAGCGCATTATGATGTGTAATGAACGGACGGGCAGATGCGCCACCCGGAATCGCGTGCATCGTAGGCGTTTCAACTTCTAAGTATCCGTGGTCATCTAAGTATCTTCTCATGGATTGAATGATTTTGCTTCGTGTAATAAACGTATTTTTGCTTTCCGGATTTACGATCAAATCCAAATAACGCTGACGGTAGCGCTGCTCGATGTCCTTTAATCCATGATATTTGTCCGGAAGCGGACGAAGGGCTTTTGTCAATAAATCAAAAGATGTTGCTTTTACAGACAATTCGCCTACATTCGTTTTAAACATGACGCCTGTAACGCCGACGATGTCCCCGAGGTCAGAGCTTTTAAACCATTCGTACTGCTCTTCACCGACACTGTCTTTTCTGACATAGATCTGAATCTGGCCCTTTAAATCCTGAATATGCGCGAATCCCGCTTTCCCTTTTCCGCGCTTTGTCATCATCCGGCCGGCAATCGTTACTTCAATTGCTTTTTCCTCTAATTCTTCTTTTGAGAATTCATTATACGACTCAATGAGATCAGTTGATTGATGGGTGCGATCAAAACGCTGTCCGAAAGGATCTTTTCCGCTTTCTCTCAACTGATTCATTTTATCGCGTCTGACTTGCAGCTGGTCGTTTAATTCTTCATGGTTATGCTCTTCATGGCTCATCATATATCACTCCGTTACTTTTAGTCTTTCAGGAAAAAAGCAGAAAAACTGCCAGTGAAAACTGGCAGTGAGCAGAGGTCGGATTTATCCTACTTTTGCATCCTGAAGCTCTTTTGCCTCGGCTTCAATCGTAAACGCGTCTAAAAGCTGAACGAGCTCATCTCTCGTTTCGCAATGGTTGATTTCATTCCGGACCTTTGCGTTTCCTCTTATGCCTTTTAGATACCAGGCTGCGTGCTTTCTCATTTCGCGAACCGCAACATTTTCGCCTTTCAGCCCGATTAATCGGTCAAGGTGAAGTTTGCAGACAGAAATTTTCTCACGCACTTTCGGCTCATCTTTCAATTCGCCTGTTTCCAAATAGTGAACCGTACGGTAAATCATCCACGGGTTACCCAGCGCTGCACGGCCGATCATGACGCCGTCCACCCCTGTTTCATCAAGCATGCGTTTTGCATCTTGCGGAGTTTTGACATCACCGTTTCCGATTACAGGGATTGAAACGGACTGCTTCACTTCTTTGATAATATCCCAGTTCGCCGTTCCTTCGTACATTTGCACGCGGGTCCGTCCGTGAAGAGCGACCGCTTTTCCGCCTGCTCGTTCTACAGCTCTCGCATTCTCAACAGCAAAGATATGGTCTTCGTCCCAACCCATTCTCATTTTCACGGTCACAGGCTTGTCAACAGCCTCCACGACAGCTGAAACCATTTCATAAATTTTATTCGGATCAAGCAGCCATTTGGCTCCTGCATCACATTTTGTGATCTTTGGCACTGGACATCCCATGTTTATATCAATAATATCCGCAGTTGTGTTTTGGTCAACAAACTTCGCCGCTTCGACAAGCGTTTCTTTTTCTCCGCCGAAGATCTGCAGGCTGAGCGGTTTTTCACGTTCATCGATATAAAGCATTCCCATCGTTTTCGCATTATTGTAAAGGATCGCCTTATCGCTGACCATTTCGGCGCAGACCAAACCCGCTCCGAATTCCTTAACCGTCAAGCGGAAGGCTGAGTTGCAGACACCGGCCATCGGCGCGAGCACAACCCTGTTTTTTAATTCTATATCACCGATTTTAAACATTTTTAGTCCTCCTTTCTTATTCTTCTGATGGAGATAGTTCCTCCACTGTTATATTTAAAGTATTGGCTACATCCCTGAGCATGCTCTCCGTCGGCATACGATTCCCGCGTTCTACTTCACCAAGCACAGAAACGGATATACCCAATGCTTTGGCAAACCCTTCTTGAGTATAACCCTTCAGCTTTCGATATGCACGAATTCGTCTACCCCAGATTTCTGCTTCCATACTCTTACACCTTCTTGATTTTTTGCATGATTGACAGCTCCCTCAAGATCCGGATAAATCTCCAGCAGCGGGATGAGTACAAACAAACGTTCATGCATTCTAGGATGAGGAACGATAAGTTGCTCTGTCTCAATATTTTCACGATTATACAACAAAATGTCAAGGTCTGCAGTCCTCGGCCCCCATCTAATGTCGCGTTTGCGGCCGAGTTCTTTTTCAATACGCTGAGTCAAATCGAGCAATTCAAACGGTGAAAGAGATGTTTTAACAGCTGCAGCCATGTTTAAAAATAGATCTTGGTCTGTATAACCGACAGGATCAGTTTCGTAAATTGACGAGATGTCTGTCACCTCTACAGACGGATGTTGATGGAGGAGAGAGACAGCTTTTTTTAAATATTCTTCCCGCCGGCCGATATTCGAGCCGAGCGCTATATATGCCGTGTTGTTCATTTTCGCTTTCTCGTCATCTCGATGGCCACCGATTTATAGTGACCAGGTATAGGAGGATCAGGCTTGACGACTTTAACCGTACATTCCTGAACCGCTTCAAAATTCTCCAGCACTTGTGCGGCAATCGTTTCCGCGAGGGTCTCCACAAGGTTGACCGGCTCTCCCTCCACAACCTCTTTGCACAGCTTATACAGCTCTGCATAATTAATGGTGGCCTCAATATTATCCGTTTTCCCGGCTTCGCTTAAATCTAGAAATGCTGTCAGATCAACGCGGAATCTCTGGCCGAGTTTGTTTTCTTCTTTGAAAACACCGTGATATCCGTAAAACTCCATGCCCTCTACATGCACTTTATCGATGATAAACGCCTCCTTTATCAATCATGGCATCCATCATTTTTGCCATCCTGGAGATTTGCTTGACGTCATGCACCCTGACGATATCGCACCCCTTTTGAATACCGAGGCATACTGTCGCCCCCGTGCCTTCCGCTCTTTCTTCAGGCGGCAGATCCAGGACTCGGCCGATAAATTTTTTTCGTGACGTCCCCAATAAAACCGGGTATCCCGGTTCGCTGAACTTCTCGAGCTGATTCATGACCGCCAAATTGTCATGATACGTTTTGGCAAAGCCGATGCCGGGATCAAGTACGATGTGATGATCCTGAACGCCTGCTGATTTTGCAATGCTCACACATTCCATCAAATCAGACAGCATGTCCGGGATCAAATCCTTATAATTCCGTTCCTCGCGGTTATGCATCAAGATAATCGGCACATTATGAGCGGCCGCAACTCGGGCCATGTCAGGATCTGCTTTTGCTCCCCAGACATCATTGATGATGGCTGCACCGGCCTTAATGGCTTCATCTGCCACTTGCGCTTTATAAGTGTCAACGGAAATCGGGACGTCGATTTCCTGAACAAGTTTTTCAATTACAGGTATGACTCTTGACAGCTCTTCATCAAGAGAAACCTTTTCCGCCCCCGGCCTCGTCGATTCTCCTCCGATATCAAGGATATGGGCGCCGTCTTCGATCATTTGTTTTGCATGAATGACGGCGCGATCGATGCTGTTATATTTTCCGCCGTCTGAAAAAGAATCGGGCGTCACATTTAAAATTCCCATGATCAATGTTTTATCTTCATAAGACAACGTGTATTGCTTTGCGATCAGTTGCTTTGAACGCACCGCTGTTTGAAGCGCCATATCCTTCACCCTTTAACTCAAATATTCTTTTGCTGCTTTCCTATCATTAGTGTATGCCTCTTGCAGACGTTTCGACAAATTTCCATCCTTTCCCGGAAATTCAGTGCTGCCGATTCTCCGGAATGGAACGATTTCCTGAACGGAATTGGTCATCCATGCTTCGTCCGCAAAGAGAAGCTCTTCCAAGGGGTATACCCCCTCTATGACTTCGATTCCCATATCTGCAAGGCGCTCGATGACGTAGCGGCGTGTGACACCGCCTAATATGCCGGTATCAAGAGAAGGTGTATACACACAGCTGCCTTTCCGCCAAAAAACGTTGGAAATAATTCCTTCAGCTACAGCTCCGCCTTCGGTAAGAAAAATCCCTTCTTTGGCCGCGCCATGTCCGAGCTCCCTTTTTCCGTACAAATTATTTAAAAAGTGATGCGATTTCAAGCGGAACGGACCCTCTGGCGTATTGCGGCGGACCTGCAAGATGACGCCCTCCTTTTCAGCCGGAACGGATGCAGGCTGAAAAGGATTCATCATCACCATGACGCCGGGATTTTTGTATGAATCAGGAAAAAGGCCGGGGCCGCCGGGACCGGCGGATATATTTAGCCGGACCCTCGCATCCAGATTCTGCGGCTGATTCAACTGAAGCAGCCTGTCAAGAATGACAAGCACTTCGCTTTTTGTCAGCTCAAGCTCAATTTTCAGCTGTTCCAAAGCGTTGTTCAATCTGTCCATATGCCAGTCTAAAAGGAAGGGCTTCCCTTCATAAAGCCGGAACGTTTCGAATACCCCGACTCCGTATAAAAAACCATGGTCAAAAGGAGAAAGTCTTGCTTCCTCCTCCTTTACATATTGACCGTTCAGGTAAATGATCATGCGTTCACTTTCTTTCGGTAAGTCTCAATAAAATTCTTCAGCATCTCTTTTCCGTAAGCGGTCATAATCGACTCTGGATGGAACTGAACGCCTTCAACCGGCAGTTCTTTATGCCTGATGGCCATAATCTCCCCTTCTTCCGTCCAAGCCGATGTCTCAAAACAATCGGGCAGTGTATCCGGTTTGACGATCAAAGAATGATACCTCGTGGCCGTGAGCGGATGTTCCAGGCCTTTAAAAACCGTCAGCCCGTCGTGCGAAATCTCGGAAGTTTTCCCATGCATTAGCCGCTCTGCCCTGACGACATCGCCGCCGAAAACCTGGGCGATCGACTGGTGTCCGAGGCAAACCCCGAAAATCGGTATTTTCCCGGCAAAATGGCGGATCGCTTCAAGGCTGATCCCGGCCTCATCCGGACTGCAAGGCCCGGGAGAAATCATCAAAAAGTCAGGCGACATGTCCTCTATTTCCTGAAGGGTGATCTCATCGTTCCGCTTGACGACCAACTCCTCGCCAAGCTCGCCTAAATACTGAACCAAGTTGTACGTAAACGAATCGTAATTGTCGATCATTAGAATCATATCTCAGCTCTCCTCTGCTCTTTTTTCTCTTCTTCACTCAACTGCAGCGCCTTTTTCATCGCCAGGGCCTTTTTAATTGACTCTTTATATTCATGCCTAGGATTTGAATCGATGACGATTCCCGCTCCCGACTGCATGAACGCCTGGCCCGCTTTCACATAAATCGTTCGGATGACGATATTAAAGTGCATATCCTGATTATATCCGAACCACCCTATAGAACCAGTATAAAGCCCCCGTCTCGTTGGCTCAAGCTCCTCAATAATTTCCATCGTTCTGACTTTCGGCGCTCCGGTGATCGTACCTCCGGGAAACACGGCATGGATGACATCAACGGCATCGCATTCATCCCTTAGTTCACCGCACACATTTGAGACAATATGCATGACGTGGGAATACTTCTCAATCACCATGAATTCATCGACCCGGACCGAACCGTACTTGGAGACCCTGCCGAGGTCATTACGCTCTAAATCAACGAGCATCACATGTTCGGCGCGCTCTTTTTCATTCATGATCAATTCGTTCGCGAGCGCTTCATCCTCCGCTTCATCCGCCCCGCGGGATCGCGTTCCGGCAATCGGCCTTGTTTCAAGCCTGGTGCCCTTTTTCTTAATGAGCAGTTCAGGCGACCCGCAGATGATTTGAAAATCCGGGGTTTCCAAGTAGGCCATGTACGGCGAAGGGTTGATTTCTCTTAACATCTTATACACCTCATAAGGAGGCGCAGAAAGGCGCTCCGACTGGCGAACAGAAAGATTCACCTGAAATACGTCACCGCTTGCGATGTATTGCTTCACTTTCTCAACAGCCTGAGAAAAGCCGGCTTCTGTAAATGAGGCCGCGAATGCCGGGCCTTTGTTATCATTCGGCTGATGACCTCCAGCGGCCTTCGGATGTTCCGTCTTCCACATTTGCTCAAGCCTGTCCAATTTCTCTTCCGCAGCGGCCGGCGTTTCTTCATCAGTGTGGGTAATCACCCAAAGCTGCTGCTGCTCATGGTCATAGACGGCTATATCATCAAATACGAGAAAGAATAAATCCGGCGTTTGCAGATCATCAATAGACAGGATTTTGAATTTCTCAATATACCGGGCATAGTCATAGCTAAGAAAACCGACAGCCCCGCCCTGAAAGTCGGGAAAATCTGCAACTGTCTCCGTTTTCAGCGTTTCAAACCATTGAGAAAACTGCAGAAACGGATCCCCCTCTTTGAATATGACGTCCCCTTTATATTGAATCGTCGTGATACCGTCTTTCCCTTTCGCTATTGCGACAGGGTCGAGTCCGGCTATGCTGTATTCTCCGCCTCTCGCGCTTTCCAGCAGAACGTGGTATTCTTTTCCTTTCGATAGGCTTTCATATTGCTGCAAAAACTGTTGATTGGAAAATGGGAACGCTCTGGCTACAGGCCTTCGTTGTCTCATCATATCATTCCTCTGCCGTTAGTCTAATGTCCTTATTGTAATGCATATCTTTTTTCTAGGAAAAGAGAATTTCATTTCCAATACAGAAAAAAGCCCTTGAGCATGTTCACTCAAGGACACCGAGCTTTTAAAAGGGCTGCGCTCCATGACAAACAAAAGGCCGCCGACATCGTCGGCAGCCTCCTGTTTCAGCTGGAGCCTATTCAAATTGGTAAAGAGGCGTGCTTAAGTATCTCTCTCCGTTACTAGGAAGCACAGCGAGAACTTTTTTGCCTTTTCCAAGCTTTTTAGCAACTTGAAGAGCAGCACAGATGGCTGCGCCTGAAGAAATTCCTCCGAGAATTCCTTCCTCTCTCGCCGCTTTACGGGCAAATTCAAAGGCTTCTTCGTTTTTCACTGTGATGATTTCATCGTAAATTTCCGTATTCAAGATTTTCGGAACGAATCCCGCTCCGATTCCCTGAATTTTGTGCGGCCCTGGTTTTCCTCCGGAAAGAACAGGAGAATCAGTCGGTTCCACCGCGAAAATCTTGATGGACGGATTTTTTTCTTTCAGAACTTCTCCGGCACCCGTTATCGTTCCGCCGGTTCCGATACCTGCAATGAAAGCATCTAAACCGTCTCCGAATTGTTCAGCGATTTCTTTTCCCGTCGTGCGGCGGTGAACTTCTGCGTTCGCAGGGTTGTTAAATTGCTGAGGCATAAAATAGCCGTGTTCCTCAGCCAGTTCTTCCGCTTTTTTAATCGCGCCTTTCATTCCCTCAGCACCTGGAGTCAGCACAAGCTCAGCTCCATATGCACGCAGAAGGTTGCGGCGCTCAGAACTCATTGTATCAGGCATAACAAGAATCGCTTTGATGCCTTTCGCTGCAGCGACCATGGCAAGTCCGATTCCTGTATTTCCGCTTGTCGGTTCAATCAGTGTATCTCCTTCTTTCAGAAGGCCTTTCTCTTCAGCGTCTTCTATCATAGCAAGCGCAATCCGGTCTTTTACGCTGCTTCCAGGGTTCATATACTCCAGTTTCACATATACTTCAGCACTGTCTTCATCAACTAGTCGATTTAATTTAACGACAGGTGTATTTCCGATTAAGTCATAAACAGAGTTTGCAACGCGAACCATTTGAACACCTCAATTTCCGAGTAATTTTATTGGGATTATATCTAATTTATCAATATCAAAATATTTTGTCAATCTTTATTTTTTATCGTCATAAAACCAAGACACTTTCGCATCTTTCCAGAGCGTCTTGACAGAAGCTTTATCGCCTAATTGATCCATCGCGATCTGCCTTCTGATTTGATTTTTCACTTCGCTGTAAGTGAAAGCTTGCCCCGGGAGCTTTTCTTTGAGCTGGATAATCGCATAGCCCTGGCTTGTTTTAATCGGTTCATCCACCCATTGATTTTCCTTTAGTTGTTCAGCTTTCTCCAAATATTCGGCCGGAACGTTTTCATGCTGATCATTGACGAAACCGAGGTCGCCGCCGTAAGGAGCCGTATACCGGTCAGTCGAGTGTTCGGCTGCGGCCGCTTCAAAACTGGACCCTTCCTTCAGTTCTTTAAGAACTTGTTCTGCTTCATCTTTATCTTTGACAACGATATGCTTGAGGCGATAAGAATCATCGAATTTATATAAGTCCTTATTTTTGTTATAGAATGACTTCAATTCGCTGTCAGAAATGACAATGTCTTTTGTCAGGAGCTCTTCAAGAAGAATATTATGCTTGATCTGCTCTTTCCATTCTTTTTCTGTTGTGTTTTCGTCTTCGTAGAAGGAATTGTATACAGCTTTAATCAGCAGAAATTCTCTTTCAATGTCATCATCAGACACTTTGATCTTGTTTTTTTCGGCCATTTGGGTAACTACGCGGTCGTTGATCATATCTTCAAGGGTTGATTTTCCGTAGCGCTCTTCCATTTCGCTCAGCCATTCTTCACGCGTGATGCCGTTTTTTCCGATATGGGCAATGACTTCTTGAGCTGACGATGAAGAAGCGGTCTGCGCTTTCGTCAGAACATACGCGATCACAATGCAATTGACGAAGATCGCACCTAAAATAATCGGCCAAAGTGTTCTCGATTTCAATATGGTGTCTCCCCTTTCCCCATTGTAAAAGACCCGCTACTGGATAGCGGGCTTATATTTCATCTCGAAGCGCTTCAAGCTCTTCCTTTGTAAACAGATACGTTTCATTGCAAAAATGGCATTGAGCCTCGGCTTGGCCATCTTCATCAATCATCTGTTGAATTTCATCCTTGCCAAGACCGATGATGCCTCTTGCGAAACGTTCTTTTGAACAATTGCATGTAAATCGGACAGGAACGGTTTCCAGTACTTCCGGTTCTTCTCCCAATACCGCAGCCAGCACTTCCTCAGGTGTCAAACCTTTCTGAATCAGCTTTGAAATTGGCTCCACTTGTGAAAGGTTTGTTTCAAGCTTCGTGATGGTTTCGTCGTCCGTTCCCGGCAGCAGCTGCAGGATAAATCCGCCTGCAGCTAAAATCGTATTGTCGGGGTTGACGAGCACCCCTACACCCACCGAAGAAGGAACCTGTTCAGAGGACACGAGATAATAAGTAAAATCCTCGCCGATTTCTCCGGAAACGATCTCAACCTGGCCTGTAAATAAATCGCGGAGACCGAGATCTTTTACTACGCTTAGCGTTCCTGACGTACCGACGGCTCTTCTGACGTCAAGTTTGCCGTGTTCATTTAAGTCGAAATGAACGTGCGGATTGGACACGTATCCCCTGACGTCTCCTTTTGCATTTCCGTCAGCGACAATCGCGCCGATCGGTCCGCCTCCTTCAATCTTAACGGTGAGCTTGTCTTCGCCTTTCAGCATGGCGCCGAGCATGACAGCCGCCGTCATCGTTCTTCCTAAAGCGGCGGAAGCGGTAGGCCATGTGTTATGCCTTCTTTGGGCTTCATGAATCGTTTCTGTTGTATTCGCTGCATATGCCCTCACTTTGCCGTCATATGCAATGGCTTTCACTAAATAATCCATACCTCATCCTCCTATACACTTTCAACACGATTCCGTTCATAAATGAGCTCTAGCCCCTTCAACGTAAGGAACGGGTCAACAATATCGATGCAGTCCGATTCGTCTGCAATCAAGGAAGCAAGGCCGCCCGTCGCTATGACTTTCGGATTTTTCTTAGACTGCCATTTCATCCGTTTGACAATGCCTTCAACCTGTCCGACATAGCCGTAAAGAATTCCGGACTGCATCGCGCTGACCGTACTTTTGCCGACTATATGATCAGGCCGTGCAATTTCAATTCTGGGAAGCTTGGCAGCTCTTGAATAAAGCGCTTCAGTTGAAATCGTGATGCCCGGCGCGATCGCACCACCCATATATTCCTTGCGCTCATTAATGTAACAGTACGTCGTAGCGGTTCCAAAATCAACGACAATCAAGGGGCTGCCATAGAGATGAATAGCGGCTACTGCGTTTACAATGCGGTCTGCTCCGACTTCTTTCGGATTATCGTATTTTATGTTTAATCCTGTTTTCATTCCCGGACCGACAATCTGAGGCTCGATCTGAAAATATTTGATACACATTCTTTCGAGGGAGAACATGATCGGTGGTACAACTGATGAAATAATAATCCCCTCGATCTGGTCAAACATCAGTCCGACATAATCAAATAAAGAACGAAGAAGCATGCCGAATTCGTCTTCCGTTTTATGGCGGCTTGTCTCAATCCGCCAATGATATTCGAGCTCTCCTTCGTGGTAGATGCCAAGGACGGTGTTTGTATTTCCTACATCTATAACAAGCAACATTCTGATCACCACTTTTGACTAGTTTCTCTTACTTGGACATAAAACATTCTACCATCATACAATACACGATGCCGATTCTGTTTGTAAACGAATCAAACCGGTGAGGAGAAAGATTTTCCAAAGCGGATTTTTTCAGCCATAAAAAAAGAAAACTGCCAAAAGCAGAGCTTGGCAGTTTTCCTGAAGAGACGAAAAAGCGTCATTACTCTTTTTCATCCTCGTTTTTCTCTTCGTCATCTCGTTTATTGATGTTGACTTTCACATCATCTGTCTTCTCCTGATCATCAGAGTATGTTCGATCAGGAAGTCTTCCGTGCTCAGACAAATGCTTGATTTGCTCAGCGTCGAGCGTTTCAACTTCCAGCAATGTTTGAGCGATCAGCTCAAGTTTGTCGCGATTTTCAGTAAGGATTGTTTTTGCACGTTCATAACATTCCTTAATGAAGCGCTGGATTTCTTTATCGATTTCATACGCAATCGCGTCGCTGTAGTTTTGGTCATTGTTGAAATCTCGACCCAAGAATACTTGCCCGCCTTGCGATTGTCCGAATTGAAGAGGACCGAGCTTTTCAGACATACCGAATTCGGTTACCATTCGTCTGGCAATGCCTGTAGCGCGCTGGAAGTCATTATGGGCGCCCGTGCTGACCTCGCCGAAGATGATTTCCTCAGCTACACGGCCTCCAAGCAAGCCGACAATCTTATCGAGAAGTTCGGGTTTGGTTTGGAAATAACGGTCTTCCTTAGGAAGCATGACGGCATATCCGCCTGCTTGGCCGCGCGGTACAATCGTTACTTTATGCACCATATCCGCCTCATCCAAGACAAGTCCGATAACGGTGTGTCCCGCCTCGTGATAAGCCACGATATTGCGTTCTTTTTTCGAGATCACCCTGCTTTTCTTTGCAGGTCCGGCGATGACGCGGTCTGTCGCTTCATCGATGTCTCGCATATCGATCTTTTTCTTATCTTGACGCGCCGCCACAAGAGCCGCTTCATTTAAAAGGTTTTCAAGGTCTGCACCCGAGAACCCTGGCGTCCGCATCGCGATCGCTTTTAGGTTTACGGATTCATCAAGAGGCTTGTTTCTTGCGTGTACTTGAAGTACAGCTTCACGGCCTTTGACATCCGGGCGGTCAACAGTAATTTGACGGTCAAAACGTCCCGGGCGCAGCAATGCAGGGTCTAAAATATCGGCGCGGTTTGTCGCAGCGATGATGATGATTCCTTCATTGGCGCTGAATCCGTCCATTTCAACAAGAAGCTGGTTGAGCGTCTGTTCACGTTCATCGTGACCTCCGCCAAGGCCTGCTCCCCGCTGGCGTCCGACAGCATCAATCTCATCGATGAAAATCAGACACGGCGCATTTTTCTTGGCGTTTTCAAACAAGTCGCGAACACGTGATGCACCAACCCCGACGAACATTTCAACGAAGTCAGATCCGCTGATGCTGAAGAAAGGCACCCCTGCTTCACCGGCACATGCTTTCGCCAGCAATGTTTTACCGGTACCCGGAGGTCCGACCAAAAGCACGCCTTTCGGAATTCTTGCACCGAGCTCGGCGAATTTGCGGGGATCCTTGAGGAAATCAACGACTTCCACAAGCTCTTGCTTTTCTTCATCCGCTCCTGCCACATCTTTGAATTTGACGCGTTTCTTTTCTTCTGTATAGAGCTTCGCCTTGCTTTTTCCAAAGTTCATAACACGGCTGCCGCCGCCTTGAGCCTGATTAAGCAGGAAGAAGAAAAGAATGAAGATAATAACAAAAGGGATGATGGTGGTAAAGAACGTCATCCATCCATTTGCTTCTTGCGCAGGTTCTATTTGTATCTTCGTTTTTTTCACTTGATCAATGATTTGATCTGCCCCTTTTCCTTCAGGAACATGGGTCAGGAAATACTGATCTTTCTCATAGGTCGTCAGCTGCCCCCGAACCTCGTACACACCCCTGACAGGCTGGATGGAGACATTTTCAACCTTCCCGTTTTCTAGGTTTGAAACAAAGTCACTATACGTCATATTTTCTGTTTTCGGATTTGCGGTTTGGAAGTAGCTCACAACTCCGATCACAACTAATAAAATAAGTAAATAAAAAATGGTATTACGGAAGACCCGATTCATTCCTTACCTCCTCCCACAGTAAGCACAACTATGTTCAATAGTATCATAGAAAATCGTTCCAATACAACAGATATCCCTTTCGCTAACAAGCCCGTATCAGCTCTCATAAACCGCAGGTTTCAGCACTCCGATGTACGGAAGATTACGATAGCGTTCAGCATAATCGAGACCGTATCCGACAACGAAAGCATCGGGAACTTCAAAGCCGACGTAATCCGCTTTGATATCCGCTTTTCGTCCGCTTGGTTTATCAAGAAGGGTTACGATCTTAATCGATTTTGCTTTGCGGTATCGGAAAAGCTCTACAAGATAACTCAAGGTCAGCCCACTGTCGATGATATCCTCAATAATTAAGATGTCACGGCCCTCTACAGATGTGTCCAAATCCTTTATGATTTTCACCTCTCCGGAAGAAACCGTGGAACTGCCGTAGCTTGATACATCCATGAAATCCATTTCCAGATATGTATCAATATGCTTTAAAAGATCAGCCATAAACGGCATGGCTCCTTTTAACACACCGATTGCCAGCGGAAACTTGCCGCTGTACTCTTCTGTCAGAGTCGCGCCCAGCTCCTTGACTTTCTTTTGGATCTCTTCTTCCGAGATCAAGATATTTTCAATATCCTGTTTCATTCTTTGCTAGCCCCCTACACTTTTCATGCTGTCTATATTGTAATACAATGCGATCGTTGTTTGTAACATCAAGTTCCTCAAAAATGGTTTTTTTCAGACCAGGTATCCAGATAATGTTTCCAACCGCGTCTGTTACAATGGGCCAGCTGTCTCTTTTTGAAAGAGGCACTTTTTCATCAATAAATATATCTTTAACCTTTTTTGTGCCGTTCATCCCTTTAAGTTTGACTCGGTCTCCGTTTTGCCTTGTCCGTACGTAAAGGGGAAACTGAACCTGCTTGGGACTTGTTGCAAAAACATCATTTCCTTGCAGCTTCCGGGTTGAACCGGGTCCGCTCACATGAAGGGAGGAGCCGCCGGGAAGTATCAGTTCTTCTTCGCCTGCCCCGCTTATTTCATAATGATAGGAAACATTTTCACATTGTAAACGCTGAAATGTAAACAAACATGTATGATAAGATTTTGCGACTTTTAACCCATTCGGAAAATCAAGGGAACCGGATGGTCCGTCTTGTGAAATCCAATCCAGAAACACTTGAATATGATGGGCTGAAAACGCTGATGGAACGTTTTCATAAAGATAGTTTAATATTAGATGAACTCCCCTTCTTTGTAAAGGCATAGGGAGCGCAAGAAGTCGTTCGATGCTGATTTCCACGCCTGAACTTGACTTGCTTGTGATTACTGTATTCATTTTGTCTTTCGTTAATGCCTGTAAGTATAATTCGTCTTCTGTCAGGAATTCACTGACGGATTGAAACCTTTTATGGACATCTTCCGACTCTTTCTTCAGAAAAGGGAGAACATGGTGCCTGAACCGGTTCCTGGTGTAATCATCCTCACTGTTGCTCGGATCGGTTCTAAACGGTATTCGATTCTCTTTGCAGTAAGCCAAAAGATCATCCTTTGACAGCCTCAGAAACGGCCTGAGCAGCCAGCC
This sequence comes from Bacillus sp. FSL R7-0646, assembly GCF_037969865.1. NCBI lineage: Bacteria > Bacillati > Bacillota > Bacilli > Caryophanales > Bacillaceae > Bacillus > Bacillus sp. FSL R7-0646. The sequence continues at coordinate 79,689 of NZ_CP150217.1, read as the reverse complement.
GCTGTCAAAACGGCGCTTTGGCTGAATTCCGGCAAGCCCGATTCCGACAGTGCCTTTTGCCATCTTCATCAGCATCGTCTCCACCTGATCATCTCCATGATGACCCAGAACCAGGTATTCGGCCCGGTGCCTTTTCATTAACTCTTGAAAAAACGCATACCGGCATTCTCTCGCAGCAGCCTGTTTATTCAGATTGTTTTCAGCGGCAAATGCCAGGACATCGATTTGCACCGCCTCGCATTGTATGCCTTCCGCCTCGCAGTAGTCCTGAACGAACCGCATATCACGCTCGGACTCTTCGCCTCTGAACATATGATCGACGTGTGCGGCAATCAGCGTTGCAGAAGCGGGAACCGTATGGTGCAGAGCATGCAAAAGCGCCATCGAATCAGGTCCGCCGGAGACACCTGCAATCAGCGTCACTCCATCAAATGACAGTTCGTATTTTTTCATGAAATCTTCAATACTTTTCACAATGTCCTCCCACTAAGAGCAGGGTGTATTTCAAAAGATATAAATATCCTAACACTTTCAATCGGTCCCTGCAAAGAAGAGCTATCCGCCGAGAATGCACAGCTAAATAAAAAAGAGAACGATATACGCAAAGTAAAGGGCAAGAACGCTTACGACGATCAACAGCGTTTCAAAAACACCGCCGGATTTAGAAGGGTTTCTTTGCTTTCTGCGCCCGCTCCTTAACCTTTGCTGCTGAGGCGTCCCCTGCTTATGCCGCAGGCCTTGCGACGGGGCAGATGCCGATGAGGAACGGGCTGTTCTCGACTGGCGGCTGCTTTGCATTCGTGGCGGCCGGCCGATTTCCAGAAGATCTCCCTTCATTTCATCAGCTGTTCGATAGCTTCCTTTTAAAGCAGAAGCAAGAACCGGTTTATACCGTTTTAAAAACGGATGTCCGTCAATGACTGACATGAGCTGCTCCTGAGGCCTTGCTGTCTTCTTGAATTCTTTTTTCACCGCACAGTTCACCATAATCATGGCGACTGAAAACAGGTCATACGACGGCTCAGCCTTACGAGTGCCGAATTCCCAATAGCCTCTGTCAAAAAACTCCGTATATTCCTTAATTGCCCGGCCCTCTTTTGTCGTCCCGCCCACATCAATGCAGCGGATTTGCGGCGGAGGACCCGTCACGATTAAATTCTCGGGCTTTAAATCTCCAAACACCCATCCTTCGCGATGAATCGCCGACAGGCTTGAGAGAAGCTGGCTGATCAGCACCGGAGTCCATTCCTCGCCTTTTTCGTTTACATATCTTAAAAGAAGCGGACCTTCAATATATTCCATGACATAAAATGAAAGTTTTTTGCCGGTGCCTGTAACCATCATGTCATCCACATCAAAAAAAGAAGGCCCCATTGCTTTTGCCTGGGCCTTTGAGAAAGATTTCAGAACATTCACTTCCGAGGTAATGGACAGGCTGTCATCGCTCACTTTTAATGCAACCCGGCCCTTTCTTGAATCGGCCAGATAAACAACCCCATTTGCCCCTTTTCCAAGCTGTCTGATGATCTTGTAGGAATGATTGTTCCACTTTCCAACAACGGCTGCACCCGGCTTTAGACTAGCCGCCAAACTCGTCGAAGCGTTTTTCATCGTCTTCTAACATTCTCCTTCTTGAGCCGATTTTGTTAAAATGCTGAATCGCCTCTCGTATTGCGGGTCCTGTCGGTGTAATGCCACCGGCTGAAAGCTTGGAAAATATTGAAGAAAGAGATTCAAACTTCGGGGTCCAATCGAGCACAAGTTCGACCTCTTGTTTTTTCCCGGGAAATATAAGCATCGCAAATTCGTTTTCGCCGATTCTTGAATTGAGACTGATGGAAAGATCTATCAACGCTTCTTTAACGGTCGGAAGCTTCGGATTCATGCTTGCGCTTGTATCGACAAGAACCAGTACATGAAGATGCACGGTCTCACCAAGCTCGTCAACGACTTCCATGACTTCACCGCGTTTATCAGGAGGCAGTTCATCCATTTCGGTATGCTTGCCGAGAATTTGTTTGAGCTCACTGTTGACCACGCCTTGAATGGTTTGCGTCATCGCCTTTTTTGTCACCATTTGAACGGTCTGCGACAGCTGCGACGTGTAAACCAACTGGTGAACTCCTCCGCCTGCGAGAGCGATCCCTTCGACTTCTTTCATCGCCTCCTGATCCATTTCATGCTCGTCCATAATCCCAATCACATTCACGGTAATTCCCTGCTCTTTCGCAAAGGCAGCCATGGCCTGCGGGTCTTCGCCGCGGTTTGAACAGCCGTCCGTCAAAAGCAGGATTTGATTCAAATGCCCCTTTTTCATCGTTTTTATTCCTCCTGGACAAAGATATCTTGATTTAGTTCCATCATCGCCAGAAGAAATTTGATTTATACGAATGCTAAGAAATCTCTTGATTCTTTTGGAAAAAAGCCGGCGCCGGAATGGAGGCCCACTTTGGCGTATTATGGTCCAGCTTGATGACAATCACCGTCATGTCGTCCTCAATCAGACCCGACCTTGTCCGGATCACTTCTTCCATGATTAAGTCGGCGATTTCCTGCGGCTCCTCGGTTTTCAGCGATTTCAATTTGCGCTTCATCCACAGATCATGATTTTCCACATGTCTCGGCCCTTCAAAGATTCCGTCGCTCATCATGATCAAAAGGTCTCCCGCTTTTAATTGCTCGCTGACAACATCGACATCGAATTCTGTAATGATGCCGATCGGCAGATTGCTGGCCTGCACTTTTATAATTTGATCGCCTCTTTTAATAAAGCTCGGGGTGGAGCCGATTTTCAAAAACTTGCAGCTCGCATCCTGAAGATCGATGACCGATAAATCCAATGTCGAATAAATTTCATCTGTTGTCCTTAATGAAAGAATGCTGTTAATCGTTTTAATCGCCACTTTTTCGTCGATGCCCGACTTAAGAATCTTTTCCAGCAGCTTGATCGTCTCATTGCTTTCAAAATGGGCCCTTGCGCCATTTCCCATACCATCGCTAATGGCGGCGGCATATTTGCCGGTGCCGAGCTCCATCATATTGTAGCTGTCGCCGGAGACAAGCCCTCCGCCTTTTGCTGCATGCGCGGCTCCTGTCACCACCCTGTATGACTTCGCCGAACCGAAGGCAACATGACAATATCCATTCGGATGGCCGGCGCACTGTTCTGCTTTGACGATAATTTGTTCTTCCAAAATATCGGACAGCATCGGAGCGATGATTTTTTCACACTCTCCATGGCCGTTGCAATACGGGATACTCATTTCAATATCGATGTTTCCCTGCTCAAGGCTGTATATTTCGACTTGCTGAATCTCGATGCCGAAGTGCTGCAGCGCATCCCGAATTTGCTCTTCTTGAATAAAATGCTGCTCCCTTTCCCTTTTTATTTCCCGAGAAAAGTCCGCCATAACCTGAGAAACGCCGAGAAGCTGCTCTGCAACGAGACGTCTGCTGTCATGCACCTTTTGTTTTAATGTCTGGTTCGCCCTAAAATGAGTCAGCTCGTCTTCAATCAGCGCTTCTACTTGCTTTGATTTGGAGCAGTGCTGATGAAACTCCTTTTTCAGCTTGCGGTTTTTAAAATATTGCTTTTCTTCCGTTTCCTGCATAACCCGTTTCATCAAATCATATGTTTTATCAAAGTTCTGAACCCAGCACTTGTTTTTCTTATAGCATGACTGACAGGAATGTTCTGTCACCGTGCTCAAAAACAGATCGATCTCTTTTTCTTTTCCTTCATCGTCCGGAGCTGAATGATAAAAGGTAGCGAAGCTTTCGGATAAAGCGTGAAAAACGTTCGAAAACTGATCGACTTTTTGGGCGGTGACATCGCGGATTTTCCTTGCATACTGCTGCTGTTCCTGGGCGTGCTCAGTCGTTCCAGGTATATACTTGGCCACTTTTTTCGTAATCGACTGAGGGGTTAAAAGGAACAGGCCGATTGCAATCAGAGATTCATAAAGCGTCGGCACTAATTCAGCCGAACCTTCTCCGTACAGAGAAATCAATAGAGATCCAATCAATAAGCCGACCGCTGCGCCGAACTTTTTTCCTTCTTTTAGCAAACCGCCGAGAAGGCCTGAGAAAGCCAGCAGGCTCATCTGATATAAATTGCCGATGTTTGAGAGGCTGAGAATCAGCCCGGTCACAACCCCGACTGTACAGCCGATGCTTGCGCCTCCGATGAACGCGAAAGCGAGCACGACATAACGGGCCAATATCAGTTCAGCCTGCATGCCTTGAAATGAAACGCCTGTCAAGCCCGTGAGAACGGAAGCGATTAAAATCATAAAACAAATGATCTCTTCAATTTTCAGCGACTGTTTCGCCCGCTTTGATGTGACAATCGGCAGGCTTTGCAGAAAAATCAATGTGAGGATAAACGATAATCCGGCTTCAACGAAAGCCATAATATAGTGATAACCTGAAACCGTTCCGTATTCGGCATATACGAATCCGCATCTTGTCACAGCCATCGCCAAAAAGACGACGACAGGCAGCGTTCTGACACGGTCTTTTATAATAAGGGACGTCATTTTTGTACATATCGCAAATGCAAACAGAGCCGCAAGCACGAACAGCGAATGCTGAGGCGATATGCTCAGAGCTCCGGCAAGAAGCGCCAGGCATGCAAGGAAAGCTTTATCTTTTTTGATTAAAAGCATCGCTCCGAAAAATGGAAGAGCAAAGGGAATGACCTCTGACAGAATGAAGGCTCGTCCCAATAAAAAACCGATGACCATATAGATCAGCCCTTTATAAAAAAAGAGGGAATATAAATGCTGCATCATAAGCTTCGTCATGCTGCCAAACCATGAATACAATTTTTGAACAGCAGGTCCAGCTATTGGGCTGTTCACTCTTCTTTCCGCTTTTTCCATGCTCTCATCTCCCACTCGTTTATTCGTTGCTTGCCATTATAGCGAAAGATGAAATAGGATTTTGTCAAAAGAAGGTAACGAATTCAAAGAACTGTTCGACGCTTTTTGTAGCATGCTTCAATCACTCTTGATAAGTCGAGTCCATTCCCGTTATTTTGCATATTTTTATGCAGCAAAAAACCGGCTTCAGAAGAAGCCGGTTTCCGGAATGACCCGTACGGGATTCGAACCCGTGTTACCGCCGTGAAAGGGCGGTGTCTTAACCACTTGACCAACGGGCCTTCATATAAGTAGCGGCGGAGGGGATCGAACCCCCGACCTCACGGGTATGAACCGTACGCTCTAGCCAGCTGAGCTACACCGCCATGTTGTTGATTTCTTTTAACGCACAAGTTCTATAATACAAAGGATTGCCCTATCCGTCAATAGAAATTTTAATAAAAATTTTATTAGAAAATAAAAAGGCATCCGTTGGGATAAGACGAATGCCTTTCGTTTATATAGAAAGCAGCAAGTTAACCTCTTCTTGCTCCGCGCCCTCCACGTTTTGATTCCGTGTTGCGTTTTAGAGACGATAAGCGATCTTCACTGTCTTTTAAAAACTTATTCATTTTCTGTTCAAACGTTTCTTTAGAGCGGAAATCATTTTTAGGTCTCGCAGGTCTTGATGATTGAGGACGGTCTACAGCCTTTTTGATCGATAAGCCGATTTTCCCATCTTTCTCAACATTAATAACTTTAACTTCTACTTGATCACCGACCTTCAGATGATCATTAATGTCCTTCACGTAGTTATCGGCTACTTCGCTGATATGAACAAGACCTGTTGATCCTCCAGGCAGTTCAACAAACGCTCCGAAATTTGTAATACCTGTTACTTTCCCTTGCAACTTGCTGCCAACTTCAATCGACATAAAAAAAGTGCTCCTCCTTAGACTTAAAAAAGATCATTTGTTTAATTATACATAAAGAAAAAATTAAGTGTCAACAAGGCTACTTGCTCTTATCTTCAAACTTGAAGATGATTTCGCCATCCTTTGAGAGGTAGTAATCCTTTCTGGCAAGCTCTGCAACGTAGTCCTCGTCCTTTAATTTCACAATCTCATCTTTCAAATCCGATTTTTTTGCTTCCAGCTGTTCCAATTGTTTCAAAAGCTCAGCTTTCTTCTCTTGCTTCGCGCTGATATCCGAAGTCTGCGACCAGAGCGAGCTGACAATCACAATCGCCGACAGCAGCACAACGGCGCCGAAAACCATCAACCGTCTGTATAGACCGCGTCTTTTTCTTTTCAGCTGCTGCTGTTTTCGCTCCATCTGCTCTTTGTATTCGTTCTGTATTTGCGATATGTTGCGTCTTGTGGGATCATTCATTCCAGACGGCCTCCCTTCATTTTTTTAAAAGTTTTGCCTTAATTGTTATGAATAGTTTCTTCCCCTTTTCGAAAAATCCTGCTCCTTTTTGCAAAAAGCGTCTCAACAATCCCCGAACCGGGGCGGGAAGAAGCCTGCAGCATTGATATAGTATAAAATAAATCGGGTATCCTGCAAATTTTAATATCTTATATAAACATACCGCAAAAAAACGAAAAAGAACATAGATATTTCTCATTGTAAAGAGAATGATGGCTAAAATGGCTTGAAACGTCCATACAACAGGCCGAAACACCATCATCCGCATCATCTTTGAGCCCAGCCTGGAGATGAATATAAAAAAGGAAATCATCCATTCCAAAAGCTTGATATAGACCTGCTTAAAAAGGCTCTGATAAGCGGCAAAACCAAGCATGACCGCCAGAAAGATATAAATTCGGAATTCCCCTTCATTCACGCTCAGCAAAACATAGAAAAAAAGGAGGCCTTGTACTACCCAAAACAAAAAGTCATGGAGAAACAACAGCCACCTTGCTGTTTTCGAGCGAACGACAAAACGGGTATAGGTGTCAAGGGAAGCGCCAAGCCATGCCCCCATTCCGGCCATGGCCAGCATCGTATAGAACTGTGTGGTCAGCGTCATTTAAACAACTTGCTAAAAAATCCTTTAGCTTTCTCCCCCTGCTGCTCATCCAAATAGACGAGATCAAGCACTCTTCCCTTGATGGAGACAACGCCTTTTTCCACATCGAGATTCTTCATCTGCAGGTTTTCGCCTCTGACTGCAAGCATGCCCATTACCGTCTCAAGTAAAAATTCCTCGTTGTCAAAGCTCTCGACCTGCTTGACACCGGATATATCCAGAAGCTTGCGGCCCTTCATCGTCACATTATGTTCAGGACCAGATGCCCCGCCGGAAGGGTTGTGCTGATCATAATATACATTCATCGATTCATCCCCCATATCCTCATACTAAAGATTCGATACTGCATTGTATGAGACGGGGGATTTTTTTAGAACAAGCCTATTCTCCTCCCAGCTTCTCCTCTTTGAGAACGGTATACATATCAGCGGCTTCTTCTTTTTTTGTCGTATCCTTCAATTCATTGACTTTGACGGTTACAAGTTTTTGGCCGAAACGCACCGCAAGCTCGTCCCCCGCTTTGACAACAGAGCTTGCTTTCGCCTGCTGGCCATTGATCGAAATTCTTCCCTGGTCAGCCACTTCTTTTGCAAGCGTCCGTCTTTTAATCAGCCTTGATACTTTGAGAAATTTGTCGAGTCTCATCGCTTGTCAGCTCCTTTCAATGCCTTTCGCTTCATTCCACAGTTCGTCCATTTCTTCAAGCGTCATACTTTCCAGATCCTTGCCCATGCGCTTTGCAGATTGTTCAATATATGTGAACCTTCTGTAAAACTTGGCGTTTGTCATCGCGAGGGCTTCTTCCGGTTCAATTTTATAAAACCGGCCGATATTGACGAGCGCGAATAAAAGGTCGCCGAACTCTTCTTTCATTTTTTTGCTGTGCTGTTCGGCTTCGGAAATTTCTGAAGAAAATTCTTTCATTTCCTCCTGGACTTTATCCCAAATATCCTGGACATTCGACCAGTCGAACCCGGTCTTTGCCGCCTTTTTCTGAAGCTTGTTCGCTTTTGACAAAGCAGGAAGCGGCTTTGGAATATCGTCGAGGAGGGATTTATCGTCCGCTTGTTTCTCCTGCTTCTTGATCTCTTCCCAGTTTACCATGACGTCGGCCTCATCACGAACAGAGACCTCTCCGAAGACGTGCGGATGCCTTCTGATCATTTTTGCGGTGATGCCGCGAATCACATCGTCAATTGTAAAAAGGCCGTCATCCTCGCCGATCTGCGCATGCAGAAGAACTTGGAGCATCACATCGCCAAGCTCCTCTACTAAGTGGTCGGGATCTTCTTCATCAATCGCCTCTAGCACCTCATAGCATTCCTCGATTAAGTACTTTTTGAGCGACTCATGGGTTTGTTTTCGGTCCCAAGGGCAACCGTCCGGTCCGCGCAGCTTTCTGATGACACTGCGGAACATCGAAAATTCCTGGTGGAGAATCTCTTCGTCTTTGACAGGCGGCACATAGACGCTCGTTAAATTATTGATGCCCACGCTTCTGTCCAATTCGTAAAGAGGCACTGTCCGAATGTCTTGCATGCTGCTTCCGGCCGCTGTTACAATGACGACTTCATAGTCATCAGGAAGCTTTTCCATTAACGTCAGTTTGACCTCTGAAGCCGTCATTTGATCATATACCTGGCAAATAATCAAATGATGACGGAGCTCGACTTCGTCGGCTGAAAACCGGACGGCATCGACAAACTGAAACCCGTCAATCGGATCGATCTGCAAAGCATTTAACGTCGCATCAATAAAGCTGTGGCCTCCCTCGACGACGACATCGGCCTGATGAGCCCCACGCCTCTCAAGCAAAAGCTGGACCGTTTTTTCAGCGACGAACGGATGGCCTGGAACGGCATAGAGCACATCCCCCTGCTTCGCCTCCTCAAAAAGCCGCTCTACGATCTCCTCGTAAACATCTTCGAATTGATCATGCTTTTCATAGACCTCATCAAAAAAATGAATCTCCGCTATTTCTTTTTTCAGGTCTTCTATTAATGGATGGTCTTTCGTCCTGACATAAAGAACCTCCGCTTGTGTGAGCCGTTTATATACACCGAGGGTTAATTGATTCATATCGCCTGCCCCAAGGCCGACTACCGTGATTTTACCGGCCATGCCTGCCGCCCCTTTCTCTTTTTAATGTCAGGAGCTTGCTGCCAAAAGGCACAAGCTCAAGTTCTTTTTCTGAAAACACGCGCAATGTGAAGATACCGGACAAAAAGACAACGCCGCCGACGAAAACGGCGCTAAGACTTTCCGCCGCTGAGATCCATCTGCTTTTATGTGGTATGGCCGCTTCAAATGCAAAAAGCCACACCGCCAGAGCGGCCGACATGATCACAGCCGACAACAAAACACCCGCTATCCTGTATTCCGACAGCTTAATCCAGCCTTTTCTTTTCAGCTGAAAAAAATTGAGCCCCGCAACAGCGGCAAATGACATCATAGTAGCAAAAGCAGCGCCGGAAATGCCGAAACCGGGGATCAGAAGCTCGTTCAATACGGCTTTCACCAAAATGCCGCAGCAGACGAATACAGCCGGAAGACATGTATTGCCGAGTCCTTGCAAAACAGCAGTCATCGTCATCGCCAGCGATGCAAAGAGAATCGACGCGCTGAAAATTTGGAGCGCAGCCGTTCCATCGCTGTTTTTAAACAGCATGACATTGACCGGCTCCAAAATACAAATCAGACCGGCGGCTGCTCCAGTGCCGATGACAAAGCTCATTTTTAGCGAATACCGGATCTTTTCCTCCAGCACTGCAGTTTCTCCCTTTTTCTTCGCTTTCGTAAGGGACGGGACAAGAGCCGTCGCAATGCTCGCAGCAAAAACGGTTCCCAGCTGCAAAAGCGGCTGCCCCCTGTCATACACTCCTTTTGTATGTTTCGCCTGAAGTTCGCCCATTCCTTGTCCGGCCAGCAATGAATACAAGTGCAATGCGTCGACGAGCTGGATGAGGATCAGCATGAGGCCGGCGGTACAAATCGTAACCGAATACAGACACAGCTGTTTTAAAATATCACCCGTCCCGGCCTCAATTCGGACGGCAGTGGCTTTCTTTTCACGCTTGGCCCAAAACACGGCGAGAATGAAAAACGCCGCAAGGCCGCCGACAAGAGAGCCAAAGGCCGCCCCTGCACCGGCGTCATATAAGGAAAAGCCGCTTTTGACGAGCCACCACGTCAAAACAAGAATCGCCCCAACCCGAAGTATCTGTTCTCCAATTTGAGAAAGTGCCGTCGGCAGCATCCGTTCGCTTCCTTGAAAATAGCCTCTCAGCAAAGACACAAACGGAAGCAGCAAATAAGAAAACGACACGGCGCGGATCACCCCGGCAAGGTCGAGATCGCCCATAAACCCTGCGATGGCTCCAGCTCCGGCAAACAAGAGTAGAAAAAAGCCGAGGCCGACAGCCGATAAAAAGAGCATAGACACGCGGAGAATCTTTGCCCGGTTTGCGGACCCGTAATCATTCAGCAACTTTGAAATGATGACCGGGAACCCGGAGGTGGCAAGCATGACAGATATTCCGATCATCGGGTACACCTGCTGAAAAATATAAAAACCGACATCTCCAACTATATTTTGAAAAGGCACTCTATATACAGCGCTTAATATCTTTGATAATATCCCCGCCAATGAAAGTACAAAGGCGCCTTGCCAAAGCAATTGTCTTTGGCCCTTTAAAAACCCCATTCCTTTAAGCTCCTTCCAATGCGCTTTCTAAAAAGCGCACGAAACGAGCTTATTATACCATATTCAGGGCTTGCACCCCTCCTGCAAGTGTGAATTAAAAAAGAACAGCCCAAAAGGTGCTGTTCCAATGCTGATGCTGATTCAAGCTGAGAAAAAACACTTTCGGCATTCCGGCTCGTTTGAGCAGGAATGTCAAAATAAAAGGAATGAGACCTATTGTTCCATTTGCCGGGCCAAAAAGCCGGCGGCAGTTTCAACCGCTTTATGTTCCACTTCGCCGATTGACTGGTCTTTTGAAAAAATGACAACCGCTCCGATCGGGTCGCCGTTTGCAACAATCGGGCCGACGGTATAAGAAGCAACCTCTTCGTCAATACCATCAATAAGCTGAATCGTCTTCGCGTCTCCGTCCAAAACAGAAGTGCGCTGATCCATCGCCTTTTCGACCATGTCGCTGATCGATTTGTTTAAATAGTCTTTTTTAGACCCCCCGGATACTGCGATATACACATCCCGGTCGCAAATCAGCACGGAATGGCCCATGCTGTCATAAAGCGCATCTGCATACTCTTTTGCAAAGTCGCCGAGCTCGCTGATCGGAGAATACTTTTTTAAAATAACCTCCCCATCCCGGTCCACAAATATTTCCAAAGGGTCTCCTTCACGAATGCGCAAAGTTCTGCGGATTTCCTTCGGGATCACGACCCGGCCTAAATCATCAATTCGACGTACGATACCAGTTGCTTTCATCTCTGCTGCCTCTCTTTCATTTGATGATATATCTGGTGGATATAAACAGAGCTGTGTACTTATGTAACACTCTCCACTCTTGATTGGTTTTAGTATCCTTCACATCAAATGTAATATACGCGAGAAACAACAAATTTTTACGATGAAGCGATCGTTTGCTTTTTAACGTTTTGAAGGCCCTTCAATATGTCGAGAAGCGTTTCCAGCCATTCCTCCGGTTTTCGGTTTTTCACTTGAATCGAGATTTTCAATTTCTTCCCTTCCATTCCAAGGCCGATCTGTCTGCCGTACTTGCTGCCGAGTTCAAACAGTTTTTGACCGTCAATTTCGGCACTAGCTTTTTCGTCAATTGTCAGTCTGACGGCGTCTTTATCCTGTTTGATCAGCTCGACGCGTTCCTTGATGGCATATACCTTCGCCTCAGCGATGGCGAATAAATATTCTACTTCTTTCGGATATTCGCCGAAGCGGTCGATCATCTCGTCTTGAAGCTCGCTCTTTTCTTCAATGGTTGAAATCGCTCTAAACCGTTTATACATATCTATTTTTTGCTTGCCGTCTGTCACATACGTCTGCGGAATATATGCGTCAAGCTCCAAATCGATTTCCGGCTCAAACTTTTCAGCTTGCGGTGCATCTCCCTTGCGCGCCTCTATTGCTTCCTTGAGCATTTGCGAATATAAATCGAAACCGACAGAATCGATGAACCCGTGCTGCTGCGCACCTAAAAGGTTTCCGGCGCCGCGGATCGTCAAATCGCGCATCGCGATTTTAAATCCTGACCCGAGTTCTGTAAATTCTTTAATCGCCTGAAGCCTTTTTTCAGCCACTTCCGTTAGGACTTTGTCCTTCCGGTACGTAAAATAAGCGTAAGCTACACGGTTTGAGCGGCCGACGCGGCCCCTCAGCTGGTACAGCTGGGAAAGCCCCATCTTGTCTGCGTCAAATACGATCAAAGTATTGACGTTTGGAATATCAACGCCCGTCTCAATAATCGTCGTGCTGACTAGTACATCCGATTCTCCCTCTAAGAAGTTCAGCATGACCGATTCGAGTTCGTTTTCTGTCATCTTTCCATGGGCGTACGTCACCTTGGCGTCAGGTACAAGCATCGAGATTTCTTCTGCTTTTCTTTCAATATCCTCCACCCGGTTGTACAGGAAGTAAACCTGACCGCCTCTGGCCAGCTCGCGTTCTATCGCTTCCCTGACCAAGGCCCCGTTGTATTCGACAACGTACGTCTGTACCGGGAAGCGGTTTTCCGGAGGCGTTTCAATGACTGACAAATCTCTGACACCAAGCATGGACATATGAAGGGTTCGAGGTATCGGAGTTGCCGTTAACGTCAAAACGTCGACATTCGCTTTAATGCGTTTAATTTTTTCCTTATGTGTGACACCGAACCTTTGTTCTTCATCGATGATAAGCAGACCAAGATCTTTGTATACGACATCCTTGGACAACAGCCTGTGAGTGCCGATCACGATGTCTACCGTTCCGTTTTTCAAGCCCTTGATCGTTTCATTTGCTTCTTTTCTCGTCCGGAACCGGCTGAGCAAACCGATATTAATCGGGTAGTCCTGAAAGCGCTCCAATATCGTTTCATAGTGCTGCTGTGCGAGGATCGTAGTCGGCACAAGGATGGCGACCTGTTTTCCGTCTGCAATCGCCTTAAAAGCGGCGCGGATCGCCACTTCGGTTTTGCCGTAGCCCACATCGCCGCAAAGGAGCCGGTCCATCGGTCTTTCTTTTTCCATGTCTCTTTTAATCTCATGGATCGATCTCAGCTGATCCTCTGTCTCCTGATAAGGAAATGCGGCTTCAAATTCACGCTGCATTTCATGGTCGGGTGAAAACGCGTAGCCTTTGCTTGCTTCTCTTTCGGCATAGAGCTTGATCAAGTCATCGGCGATATCCTGAACAGAGCTTTCAACCTTTTTCTTAACCCGTTTCCATTCGCTTCCCCCGAGTTTATAAAGCTTCGGCTCTTTACCTTCGGAACCGACGTATTTTTGCACCTGATCAATTTGGTCAACCGGTACGTAAAGCTTGTCGCTTCCCTGGTAGTGAATATTCAGGTAGTCCTTATGAATGCCGTTGATCTCCAACGTTTCAATCCCTAAATACTTTCCGATACCGTGGTTTACATGAACGACATAATCGCCGATCTGAAGCTCCGAGTAGCTTTTAATCCGTTCGGCATTGGTCAGTTTTTGTTTGCGCGCCTGCTTTTTGACACGCTTTTTAAACAGCTCTTCCTCCGTGATAACGGCCAGCTTGATCATCGGAAGCTCAAAACCGGATTGAAGACCGCCTTCCATAATGTAAATCTGGCCTTGGGCGAGCGCTGCATCCTGGTCGGCCTGTGCGGCTTCGATGTCATAGTCGGACAGTACAGATGCTAGTTTTTCGACGCGCTCTTTGCTGTCTCCGAGAAAAACCGTCGTATATTTCGATTTTTTAAACCGTTCGATCTCATTTTTGAGCACATTCATTTGTCCGTGAAAGCTCTGCATTTGCTTGCTTGAAACATTGACGATGTTTTGCGGACTGGTGTGCTGCACATGCCTTAAAAACAGCGAGTAATACAAAATCGGGCGGGACTGTTTTGAAATGAGGCTGTGAAAAGGAAATGACATCGATGTATCATGAAGGATTTTCCCTTCTTCAAGCAGGCTCGTAATCCATTCTGCCTCTTCCTTTTGCAGCTGGTCTTCCATTTCATGAATACGGCTGATTTCATCTAGTATAAGCAAGGTATTTTTCGGGAAATAATCTAGTAAACTAGCAGGCTTCTCATAGAAATAAGAAAGGTATTTGACCATTTCCTGGCCGATATGCCCTTCCTTGAGCCGCTCTTTGTCTTCCGCGATATTTTGGTCGAGAATTTCCTTTTGTTTATCGAGCTTCAGCTTTTTAAGGCTGTTGGCAAGGCCTTGATCGATTTGTTCAAGCGCCCTTTGCCTGTCTTCATCCCGCACGATCAGTTCCTTCGCAGGGCCGATCGTTACTTCATCGCGCGTTTCCAGTGAGCGCTGATCATCCGTATTGAATATACGAATCGAGTCAACTTCTGTATCAAACAATTCAATCCGGACAGGATTTTCTTCAGTCAAAGAGTAGACATCGATAATGCCCCCGCGTATGCTGAATTCGCCTGGCGCCGCCACCATATCTGTACGCTCATACCCCATTTGAACGAGCTTCTGGAGCAGCTGTTCCGGGTCAATGTCGCGCCCCGTCTCAATGTGAATCTGACTGTTTTGCCATACTTCGACAGGAGGCAGCATTCTTCTGACGGCTGCTGCCGGAGCAACAACGATAGGCGTTTCACCGCTTGCAAGCCTATTTAAGACATCAAGCCTTTGCGAGCGCAGCTCAGGGCTTGCCACCGCTATTTCAGAAGAAATCAATTCGTTGACAGGATATAAAAGGACAGGCTGATCTTTTATCAGCCCTGTTAAATCATCTGTAATTTTTTGAGCCTGATAAAGGTTATGCGTAATTAAAAATACCGGCCGTCTCGTTTCTTTTGTAAGAGCGGCTGTAAATAACGACCGGGCAGATCCGGAGAGCCCCGCAAGCAGCTGTTCCTTCAGCCCTTCGTTCAAGCCGTTGACGATGGATTTAAAATCATCGCTTTTTGTTATATAGGATTGAATATTGTTCAAATGAGCCCCTCCTCTCTTCCTCAAATAGAAAAATGCTTTGGTCTAGTCTCTACACCAAAGCTATCTATTGAATAAATGAATGATATTGGTGATAATCCGGGTTTCGCTCAAGCGCTTCTTGACAATCTTCACATATCGTCTTCACGTGTAAATCCCCATTATCCATATAAGAAATCATATCGTTTCTTTCATCATTTGTTAAGTGGTTAAAGCCTAACTGTTCACTGTTTACATAAGAATGGTCAAGACTTCCGACTTTAACGCCGCAATGCCGGCAATAATAATGTAAAGCCATAAAGGAACCTCCATACCGAGTCTTTTTAAGACTAGTATGTTCCGTTCCCTTTTGCCTTATACCTTTGCGTTAAATTCATTCATGACTTCTAAAAAAGGTTTTTCCAAAGAAGCTTCACAGGCCTTGGCCGATTGTCTGACGGCCTCTTTTATCGCCGGCTCTTCTTCATCTGTAAAAGCGCCAAGCACATAATCGACGACTTTCATGCCGTTTACCGGACGGCCTATTCCGATTCTGATCCGGTTAAACTCACTTGTTCCCAGATGCTGAATCGTCGATTTGATGCCGTTATGGCCTCCTGCGCTTCCTTTCGTCCTCAGACGGATTCTTCCGGTCGGAAGATCCAAATCATCGTAAATCACTTTCAAATTGTCAACAGGGATCTCGTAATAGTCCAAAAGCGGCCTCAAACATTCTCCCGATAAATTCATATATGTAAGCGGCTTAACAAGTAGAACCTTTTTGCCGGAAACAAACCCGATTCCGTATTGTCCGTTGAACTTTGTTTTATCAAGCGGAATGTTCCACTCTTTCGAGAGCTCGTCAATCGTCATAAAACCTACATTGTGTCTCGTATTTTCATATGTTTTACCCGGATTGCCCAATCCTGCAAACACAAGCATTATTCTATATCCTCCCTTAAGCAAAACCCTGCCTCAGCATACTGAGGGGGAGCATCCTAATTTCCCCTCATTCTAGCACAAAAGACGTAACCGCGGGCGGATTACGTCTTACGTATTTATTCTTCTTTTTCCTCTTCAGTGCCTTTTTCTGGTTCCTCAACGTCTTGAGCAGCTGATTCGGCTTCTGTTTCTTCCTGCTTTTGAGGAGGAAGAATGGATGCAACAACTTCATCAGGCTCATGGTTGTATGAATAATCGCCTTTGGTCGGAATATCGCCGACGGTTAGAACATCATTGACTTCGAGACTGGAAATATCAACCTCGATCGTCTGCGGAATGTTCTTCGGCTTTGCTGTGACAGACAGCTCGTAAAGCGGCTGCTGAAGAACACCGCCCTGTTTGATGCCCTCTGCTTCACCCGTAAGGTTTACAGGAACCGTCGCCTCCATTTCCGCTTCCATATCAACCACTTTAAAATCGGCATGTACGATTGAATCTTTTAACGGATCCGTCTGCAGCTCAGTCACCATAACAGAGTGTTGGTCACCGTTTATATCCAAGTTGATAATCGTATTTTTGCCCTCAGCGCGCAAGATTTTTAAAAGCTCGATACTGTCTAACGCAACGGATTTGTTCTCCAGATTTCTTCCGTAAATGACACCCGGCACATACCCGGATTGCCGAATTCTTCTTAAAGAAGACCGTCTGGAATCCGTTCTTTCTTCCGCTTTTAAAATTGCCATTTTCAGCACCATCCTATCGTTAGATTGGTCTTTCTAAAACCATTCCCATAACGACAAAACTTTAAACCAGAATCAGCAAATTAATCGAACAGGAAGCTGACAGATTGTTTCTCATGCACACGAATAATTGCTTCTGCCAGAAGCGGTGCGACAGAAAGCTGCTTGAATTTCGCGATTTTCTTTTCTTCAGGAAGCTCAATGCTGTTGGTCACAACGAGCTCTTTAATTTTGGAATTGTCGATTCTTTCGATCGCCGGACCGGAAAGAACCGGATGTGTACAGCATGCATACACTTCCTCTGCGCCGCTTTCAACGAGCGCATTGGCCGCCAGCGTAATCGTTCCTGCAGTATCAATAATATCATCAATTAAAATGGCTGTTTTTCCTTCGATATGCCCGATGATATTCATAACCTCGGCTACATTCGGCTTAGGTCGGCGTTTGTCGATAATCGCAATCGGCGCTTTCAAGCGGTCCGCCAATTTGCGGGCACGGGTCACACCGCCGTGGTCAGGGGACACAATCACGATATCCTTGAAATTTTTCTCTTCAAAATAATTTCCTAAAATCGGAACACCCATTAAATGATCGATCGGTATATCAAAGAAACCTTGGATTTGCGGCGCGTGAAGATCAAGTGCAATCACACGGGTAGCTCCGGCGGTTTCCAGCAGATTTGCCACGAGTTTGGCTGTGATCGGCTCGCGGGAACGCGCTTTACGGTCCTGACGGGCATAGCCGTAGTAAGGCATCACGATATTAATCGTTTTCGCCGACGCGCGTTTCAGCGCATCCACCATGATCAAAAGCTCCATGATATGCTCGTTCACCGGCGCGCTAGTCGATTGGATGACATAGCAGTCGCAGCCGCGGATGCTTTCTTCAATGTTAATTTGGACTTCACCGTCGCTAAAGCGTTTAACAGAACTCTTTCCCAGCTCAACTCCGACGATATCCGCGATTTCCTTCGCAAGACCCGGATTTGAGTTTAAAGAAAAAATCTTCAAATTGTCGTCTTCATATTTAGACATGGTAAACCTCCGATTTAGGATTATTTTTTGTGTATGTTCTCAGCGTAGTCTTCCTTATTGACTTGTCTTGCTCTGGCAATAGACAAAGCCCGGCCTGGCACATCGTCGGTAATCGTTGAACCCGCAGCTACGTATGCGCCTTCGCCGATTGTCACCGGAGCGACCAAATTGGAGTTGCAGCCGATAAATGCCCCATTTTCAATTTTCGTTTTAAACTTATGTTTCCCATCATAATTTACGGTAATCGACCCGCAGCCGAGATTGACATCCGTTCCGATTTCCGCGTCCCCTATGTAGCTTAAATGAGATGCTTTGCTGCGATCACCAAATTCCGATTTTTTCACTTCGACGAAATTCCCGATCCTTACCTCATTGCCGATCTTTGAGTCGGGCCTGATATGAGCAAACGGTCCGATTGTAACATCGTCGCCGACTTCACTGTCCACGATAACGGACTGCTTAATGACCGTTCTGCTGCCGACCGTACTGTTTTCCAGTTCGCTGTTCTGTCCGATGACCGCGTCTTCACCGATAACAACCCGCCCTTTAATGACGGTGCCGGGATAAATCACGGTATCCCTGCCGATCACGGCTTCCGGTGAAATGTATGTGTTGTCGGGATCGATTAAGCTGACGCCGTTCTGCATGTGGCGTTTATTGATCCGCTGCTTCATATAGATTTCCGCTTGTGATAGGGCGACTCTGTCATTGACTCCGAGCGTTTCCTGGAAGTTGCCAGTCTGATAAGCGGCTACAGTTTCACCTTGATTTTTCAAGATCTCAATGACATCCGGAAGATAATATTCCCCCTGTACGTTGTCATTGGAAACCTGCTCGATCGTTTGAAAAAGAGCTTCGTTGTCAAAACAGTAGGTGCCTGTGTTGATTTCTTTGACAAGCCTTTCCTCTTCTGTTGCATCTTTGTGTTCGACAATCTTTGCAACATCGCCGTTTTCATTGCGAATAATGCGTCCGTAGCCTGTCGGATCTTCCGCTACAGCGGTTAAAATCGTCACCTTTGCTGCTTTTTTCTGATGCTCCGTGAGCATGGCTTCCATCGTTTCGGCAGTTAAAAGCGGGGTATCTCCGCAGATGACGATTGTTGTTCCTTTTTCGCTTCCAAGAATCGACTTGGCCTGCTTGACGGCATGGGCCGTGCCGAGCTGTTCAGCCTGCAGGGCATATTCGCTTTTTTCCCCGAGCTGTTTTTTGACATCTTCCGCACCATGTCCAACTATTGTGACAAGTTTTTCTAATGATAGCTTGCGAGCTTCATCGACAACATGCTCGACCATAGGTTTTCCGCAAACAGGATGAAGAACTTTATATAGCTTTGATTTCATTCTTGTTCCTTGACCAGCTGCTAACACAACTGCAAACCGCTTATCCATGTATTGGCCTCCATTATCCCTATTATCCATAGAAAAATATATCCTAAATATGAGTTGATTTCAAGCAAGCCAAAATGAGAAATCGGGAAATCAAGACAGCATATTTTGGATGTTTAGAGCATATTTAGGATTAACTGATCAGGGAGACGGATTGATTCCTTCTGCATGCGCTTTGTTATCCGAGTTCGCATGCTTTACCTTCCTGCTACTGTTATACGCAGACACAAACCATATATTGTCATTTTATTATGATAAGATCATTTTTTTTCAAAACAAAAAGGGCTTATCCATAAGCCCTTCTTTTTTAAGAAGCTCCAGCTTCTTCATATTCTATTTCCTCAACGTCACCCAAACGATGATATTCATTTAACACCGCGTCCTGAATTTTTCCGCGGGTGCTTGAGTTGATTGGATGAGCGATATCACGAAATTCTCCATCAGGTGTACGCTTACTTGGCATCGCAACGAAAAGACCATTGTTTCCATCAATTACACGAATATCATGCACTACAAATTCGTGATCCAGCGTGATGGATGCAATCGCTCTCATGCGACCATCGGTATTCACGCGGCGTAATCTTACGTCGGTAACTTCCACAGTAGTTCACCACCTTTTCCCAATATAAAAACATTAGTGTAACTATTCAACGGCTTTTTTTGTTTTCCTGCATAATTAAAAATATTTTTGTAATATTGGGATAAAAAAACACTGAATTGACAAATTTTCCAAACAAAAAAGATGATTTTGAGACCAAAACCATCTTTTAAGAGTTCTTTCTATTTCACTAATGCGATGACTTCTATTTCAACAAGCGCGTCTTTCGGCAGCCTCGCCACCTCAACGCATGATCTCGCCGGTTTGTGGGTATCGAAGTACTGTCCGTAAACTTCATTCACCTCTGTGAATTGATTCATATCCGCCAGAAACACGGTTGCTTTGACGACAGTCTCCAGAGAGGCGCCCGCTTCTTTCAGCACGGCTTTTAAATTGCGGAAAACCTGGTGCGTCTGTTCTGTGATGTCTCCAGTCACCATTTCACCCGACGGGGTCAGCGGAATTTGCCCTGAACTGTAAAACATATTGTTGACAACAATTCCTTGTGAATACGGTCCGATCGCCGCCGGTGCTTCTTTTGTCTGAACAACCTTTGTCATCTCAAACTCCCCATTTCCTATTCATTTTCTGCAAAAAAACGCTGAAAATTTCCGTTTTGTATTTCCACCTTTTTTTCCTTCATATCAATTTCAGAAAGAGTCAAAAGGGACATATACTCATCGACCAGCCGCTCCTTGACTCCCTGAGCTTCCACAAGAACACCGATGCCCGCTACATGGGCATTGAATTCATCGAGAAGATTGATCATGCCGTTGATCGTTCCTCCCGCTTTCATAAAGTCGTCTATGATCAAAACGTGCGAGCCCGTCTGCAAGCTTCGTTTTGCAAGAGACATCGTCTGAATGCGGTTGGATGATCCGGACACATAGTTGATGCTGACCGTTGACCCTTCAGTTACCTTATTGTCTTTTCTGACGACCACTGTCGGCACATCAAGGTAGCTGGCTACCGCATATGCCAAAGGAATGCCTTTTGTCGCCACCGTCATCACGACATCGATCTCCCTGTCTGAAAAAGCGGAAGCAAAAATTTTGCCGGCCTTCGTTAATACAGAGGGCTTTCCAAGGATATCGGTTAAATACAAATATCCGCCGGGCAATATCCGTTCCGAATCGATCAATGACTCACCGAGCGACTTTACAAATTCCTCCGCTTCATCGCGTTTTACCTTTGGAATGTATTTAACGCCGCCGGCTGCTCCCGGCACGGTCTGAAGCGTTCCGATTCCCTGCTGCTCGAAGGTCTGCTTAATGATGGTTAAATCTTCACTAATGGATGATTTAGCAGATTGATACCGTTCTGAAAAGAAGGTTAATGGCACTAAGACATGCGGATGGGTCAACAAATAATTTGTCAGATCCACCAATCTGCCGCTTCGACGAAACTTCATGCACTTACCTCCAAAATCCGAATATTTTTAAAAACAATATAACTTAACATACGGATTTAATCAAGTTCATTTTGTTCTCCGATCATCCGCACCGCATAAACCTGATCGCAAAACCCTCTTAATCCGTTATAGATTCTTTGCACTTTTGATTCGTATTGAACAAGTCCGAACACAGTGGGGCCGCTCCCGCTCATCAGCACAGCATCGGCGCCGAACCGCTTCATTTGATTTTTGATCATCGCGACTTCGGGGTGCATATTCAATGTAACAGATTCGAGTACATTGCCGAGCTTGTCACACATTTTTTGAAAATTCTTCTCTTCAATCGCAGCAATCATACCTTGAACATCCGGATGTTCAATCTCGTCGACTTTCAGCTGCTTGTACACTTCTGCAGTTGATACGCCGATCGTCGGCTTTGCCAGCACTACCCAGCAGTGCGGCGGAGTCTCGATATGACGGATTTTCTCTCCCCTTCCCGTTGCAAGAGCCGTTCCTCCATGTACGCAAAAGGAGACATCAGATCCGATCTCAGCGCCAAGCTCAGCCAGTTCATTCATCGAAAGCTTCAAATCCCACAGCCGGTTCAATCCTCTGAAGACGGCAGCCGCATCGCTGCTTCCTCCTGCAAGGCCCGCAGCAACGGGAATCACTTTCGTAATAAAAATGGAAACCCCTTTTTTAATGCCGTAGCGTTCTTTCATGAGCATTGCAGCCTGATAAGCAAGGTTTCGCTGATCGTCGGGAACAAAGCGGTTATGCGAAGAAACCGTTACTTTATCTTCTGCCAGCTCTGTTAATTCGACCCGATCCGCCAAATCAATCGTCGTCATGACCATCTCTACTTCATGATACCCATCTGGACGTTTGCGGCGAACGTCGAGCGACAAATTAATTTTAGCCGGCGCCTTCTCTAAAATACGCAATCCATTCACCTACTTCTCCATCTAAACATAAGTATCCACATTGTAACATATTTTGAAGTACAGGACGTACAAATGCATGCGCCTGAGGCAGGACGCCTCGCTCTTAGCATGCGGTCATTCCTCGCAAGTACAAATGCATGCGCCTGCGCAGGATGCCTCGCCTTTGGCATGCGGTCATTCCTTCAGATTGCGAATGCGCCCCTCGCCATGATTCCCAGGTCGCTTACAGCGGCTGAACACTGAAAACGGATCAATGAAAAAAACGGAGGACAGAAGCGTCCCCCGTATGTCACTGTTTTAATGATTTTGCTGATTTTGAGCCATATGCTGTTCGGCTAATTCGATGGCCCTTTTCACCATGTTGCCGGCGTCTCTGGCCCGAATTCCGCCCCAGCCCTCGGTCTTTACCGTATCGTAAAATCCAAGATCTTTAGCCAATTCATTTTTGAATTCCTCTGACATGATGCTTCGACGTCTGCCCATGCGAAACAGCCCCTTTCAAGTATCATACCATCCGTCTGACTCATCATAAAACAAGTGACATGTATTAGCTTTGCTCGATTTGTGCAGAACTTCCCCGAAAAATTTTGGATAAAAAAAGGCAAAACAAAAAGCAGCAAACATAAAGTCCACTGCTTATTAAAGGGCTACTGAGCTGGTTTTATCATCGGAAAACCTCAATTCAACCGTCTCAGTAAGAATATCCGCATAACTGTATGAAACTCTTTCAAACGAATTCTCGTCTTGGTCTAGTTGTATCACAAAAACAGAAGGGTACGTCTCAGCTAAAATGCCCGAACGCTCAATCGTTTTTCGGCGGCCACCGTTTGCTTTTAACGTCAGCCTTTTTCCCAAATGTCCATCAAGCGATCTTTTAATATCGGACAACGTTTTCGCCATTGCATCCACCTCACTATATTCAGTATACACCAGAAGCCCATTTTTGTCAAATAAAATTTAAATTATATCAACGTTCATAAGCCTCTGTCAATAAAATATTTGTGACAAATTATACGCCGACTTTCCCTTATTTTCCTCATTTTTCGTTTCATTATGTATGTTTTTAAAAAAAAGGTAAAAACATTTCGTGTGCATAGCAAAAACCCGCCATCCGGCGGGCTCGTTTAATCGTTTGCTTTTGTTTTATATGGCATTCCAATACGCAATACGCCCCGCGTCTCAATACCTCCGAGCCCCTTTTCTCTCGTCAAGGTATTTCTGAGCACTTCCCAGACGTTAATGCGGTCCATAAACGGAGTGAAGCTGATTTTTGCGACTATATAGACCGGATCAAGCGCATGGATGTTGACTCTGGACGGAGAGCTTGCGAAATTTGCACCGGCTCTGATCAGTGATTCAAAATGGGACTGGCATGCGCCGGCAAAAATGACGAGCTGATCAAGATGGGGAATTTTTCTTCTCGCTTTTTGAACGGTTTCGATAAAATCTTTTGAATGCCTGTAGGCATCCAGATTGTTAATATCGCCCTTCTGCTTAGAATAGGCATCGTGTCCGGTAATGACGAGAAGATCCGGGCGGTATTCATCGATCAGTTCCTCGATGACTGATGACATTTTCTTTTCATAGCAATGAATGCCGTATACAGGAACCCCGATCTTTTCGTAGAGCGCCAGACACTTTTTCAAATAAGCCGAATCCCCGTCTAAATGAAGGACTCTTCCGGGCATATGAAAGTACTGCTGTTGATTGTTATATTGGTTTGTGGCGCGGTACTCATGTTTATCGTGAAGGAGTTTGTAATCCTGGCGGAGAAGATCGAGGGATTCCTTCATTCTCGTTTCTTCTTCCCGCTTTCTCATCTGCCGCTCAGCCTCGCGGACAATCTCAAGATCCCCCAAATGCGCGTCAGCGATTAATCTGACCTCATCTCCGTGCAAAACGGCTACAGGTTCTCCATTTGCCGATTGATCAATTCTTATAATTCGAAATAAAATATCTCTTCGATAAGATTTTCTGACGACCATATCGCCTATTTTAAATTGCATGCTTTTCACTCCACACATAGACTAAGCCCCATCCTGATGAACATCAAGCAACGAAAAAGTAAAGGTGCTTCTTTAGCCTATGTGCCTGCCCTTCAAGTGGTGAACGGATGACAAGCCTGATCAGGCTTAAAGCCCGGCATCAATAAAAAAAGCCCTCCATTAAAGAAGGACTTCTCTCAAGCGGTCAGATAAGACGGCGAACTCTTCAATGCTAAGCGACTCTCCGCGTCGTTTTCCGTCGATATGTGAATCCTGAAGCGCTCTTTCAATTTTTGATTTATTCTCTTTGCCATTCGGCAGATTGTTGACGAGGTTGTTGAAAAGCGTTTTTCGACGCTGTGCAAAGCTTGCTTTTACGACTTGAAAGAAAAAGGCAGCATCTTGAACGGCCACAGCCGGCTCTTTCCTCAGCGTCAGCCTGATGACCGCGGAATCTACGTTAGGCTGAGGGACAAATACGGTCTTTGGTACATTCATGACCGTTTTGGCCTCCGTATAAAACTGCACCGCGATGGAAAGGGACCCGTATTCCTTTGAAGAAGGTTTTGCAGCCATTCGGTCCGCCACCTCTTTTTGAAGCATGACGACGATTCCTTTCAGCGGCAGATTTTCTTCTAAAAGCTTCATGATGATCGGAGTCGTGACGTAATACGGGAGGTTGGCGACAACCATCACCTCATCGCAGTCTTGAAACTGTTCGTCCATTACCGCTCGGACATCGGCCTTCAGGACATCCTGGTGAATGACAGTCACATTATCATACGGAGAAAGCGTATCTTCTAAAATCGGCAGAAGCCGTTGGTCGATCTCAAAGGCCGTTACTTTCTTCGCACGCTTTGCCAGCTGCTCGGTCAATGCCCCGATCCCCGGACCGATTTCAATCACGCCTGTACGCTCCGTCACACCGGCATGGTCGACAATTCTGTCCAATATGTTCGTGTCAATCAAGAAGTTCTGCCCCAGGCTTTTTTTGAATGAAAATCCGTATTTATTGAGAATTTCCTTAGTCCTAATTGGGGTGGCGATATCTTTATTCATGTTCTTCCTCCCGCAGCACAGCATCCAGTGCGCTTAAATAATCACTCTTTTTGATCTGAAACATTTGCAGCCGCTTTTGAAGCTGTTTCCCATTTGTATAGCCGATATTCAATATTTCGCCGAGCCGCTCCCGCCTTTGTTTTGCCAGCGGGCCTCCGATCAGGCCGGCTTCGATTAAATCCCGGGCCTCAATCTCAGGTTCCGTCGCTTCCATTTCCTCCTGAACGGTCATTAAGCATTCGCGGATCGCTTCAAGCGAAGCGTGTTCGACACCGATTCCGCGTTTATTTTTAGGCTTTGCCAAATGCTTGGGCAAAAATGCATGCTTGCAGCCGGGGACCTTTTCTGCAATCGTTTTTCTGATTTTTTCCCCCGGGAAATCGGGATCGGTTAAAATAATAACCCCGCGCGTTTCCTGGGCGAGCCGAATCCGTTTGATGACGTCTTCCCCTATGGCAGATCCGTTCGTTTCGATCGTATCTGCATCAACAGCCGATTTGATTTTAGCGGTGTCATCACGGCCTTCGACAACGATGATTTCTTTAATCTTCATTTCTTCCTCCGTATGTTGAAAAACCTTTTATTACATTTTTAAAATGATTGAAACCTTTTTGTAATAAAACCGTCTAATTTATTAGAAAACAAGATGGATCTATTATAACCAAAAAAACAGAGGGCGCAAAATCCCTCTGCTTATATAAAAAGCATAATAAATGATATTTAGTTCAACACCTTGATTTTAACTCTTTTGTTTCCCCAGCGGTAAGCTGTAGACTTATTCGGAAAGAATACATCGATTTTTCGGCCTTTGATGGCTGAGCCTGTATCGGCCGCAACCGCATAGCCATATCCTTCTACATGTACTTTGGAACCCAGCGGAATAACGCTCGGATCGACAGCGATCACTTTAGCGCCGGGATTATTTTTCAAATTAACGCCGGTCGCAGTGTGGCCTGAGCATCCGTTGCAGCTTGCTGTATAAGCTGTAGAGGATACATAAAATTCCTTTCCTGAGGATTGATTTCCGCGCGATACATTCGCGCTGACTTTAGCCACTGCGGCTTGCTTTGTACCGACAGCGATGATTTTGGCTTTGCTTTCGGCTGCCGTTTCCTCTTTAATCAGTTCTCTGGAAACTTCCTTGCCGTTTTTCATAACAACGGCATAGTGCTTTTTAAGCTTGCCATGTTTACCGTCCTGTACAACTTTTTCTTTCCCCTTTTCAAGTGAATCGTCCTCTTTTTTCCGGACTTCAAAAGGGATGTTCTCTTCCACTACATCGGTGACTTTTTTGATACGAGTAATGTGAATCGCCTGATCTTTCGTCAGCTTTTTATCAAGCGCAGGCTTAACTTCATCATCGCCTTTTATGCTGATCTTATGATGTTTTAAAAAGTCAGCGACCGTAGTCGAAGTCGTCCATAGGTCTTTATCTTTACCGGCATCCTTTACGGTTACTTTAAAAGCCCTTTGCAAAGTCAGCTTCATATCTTTCGTTATTTCTTTATCAACTGAGGGGTCAATTTGATCGTGTTCCGCCAACTCTAAATTTAAGTCTTTCAGAAGTTTGCCGACTGTACCCGCTGTTGTCCAGATTTCCTTTTCCTGTCCGTCGACCGTGAAATGAACAGGTTTTGCGGCAACATATTCAACATTCATGTTCGCCGTTAATTTTGTATCTTCAGCGGGAGAGATGTGATCTTCTTTCCTCGTCTCGATGTCTAAGCTTTTCAGCAGTTCACCTACGGTTTTAGCATTCGTGCGAACATCCTGCTTTTTCCCGTTTATCGAAATGGTGACTTGCTGTTTAGCGAGCTCATGTGCTCCGTAAGCAGTTCCGCTCCCTGCGACAAGCAGTCCAGCAGCAATCAGAATCCATCTGCTTTTGCTAAGCTTTACGGAAAACAGCTTTTTCATTTTTTGTATGATGAAAAACGCCTCCTTCTCCTCGGGGAGATTATATAGAGTATCTACAAGCCTGTCAACCCTCCTCTCTATTTTCTCCGCAAGCCCGCCATCTCTTTTATTATGGGAAAACCACCTCATAAAAGAAAGAAAGACTTGTCGACAAAGATATCCTATGAGCGTAAACAGACATGTAGAACTTTTTAGAACCATCCCCCGAAGAGACAAGCTTGAACAAGGCTCGATATCAAATCGTGTCAGCTGATGCCGAAAAGTTTTTTTGCATTTTCTGTGGTGACGGCCGCTATTTCTTCATAAGTCATTCCTTTTAATTCGGCAATCTGTTCGGCGACAAGTTTGACATAGCTAGGTTCATTCCGCTTTCCTCTGTATGGATGCGGCGTTAAATACGGGCAGTCCGTCTCAATTAAAAGCCGGTCATTTGGTATTTGTTTGACCACTTCCTTCGGTTTTTTGGCGTTTTTAAATGTGACGGGTCCGCCGAAAGATAGGTAGAAATTCATATCGATGCACTCTTGTGCAATTTCAGCGCTTCCTGTATAACAGTGCATGATCCCGCCGACTTCCTCGGCCCCTTCTTCCCGCAAAATAGAAACGACATCCTCCGTTGCATCACGGTTGTGAATCACGATTGGCAAGCCGACTTCTTTTGCCAAAGCGATCTGTTTTCTGAACACCTCTTTTTGAACGTCCTTCGGCGACTTATCCCAATGATAATCAAGTCCCATTTCTCCGATCGCCACAACTTTCTCATGGGCGGACAGGTCTTTGATCCAAGCCAAATCTTCATCGGTCATATCAATTGCGTCAACCGGATGCCACCCGATGGCTGCATAAATAAAATCGTATTCTTCAATCAATTCCATCGCACGCTTGATCGTCGGACGATCGAATCCTACCACGACAATGTGCTCCACTTTTTCTTCCTTTGCCCGAGCAATGACTTCTTCCAAATCCTCGTTAAATTGCTCAGCGTTTAAATGAGCATGTGTATCAAATAACATGAAAATGCCACCTTTTTAAGAAATTGTCGAAAAAACAAAAGGTGTTCGACGAAATGTTACACGTGGAACACCCTTTGCCTGCATTTAT
Organism: Bacillus sp. FSL R7-0646; assembly: GCF_037969865.1. Taxonomy (NCBI): domain Bacteria; kingdom Bacillati; phylum Bacillota; class Bacilli; order Caryophanales; family Bacillaceae; genus Bacillus; species Bacillus sp. FSL R7-0646. The sequence goes on along the minus strand of NZ_CP150217.1, from coordinate 51,591 downwards.
TTGATTCGCGTTCCGTTTGCTAATGAACTGTCTACCGCCGCAAGCGAGAGAACGCCGTTGTCCTCTCCAGCCAATATCATGCCTTGAGAAAGTTCTCCTCTTAGTTTGACCGGTTTTAAATTTGTTACACAAATGACTTTCCGGCCGACAAGCTCTTCAGGTTTGTAGTGCTTGGCAATTCCTGAAACGACTTGGCGTTTTTCAAAGCCTAAATCAAGCTGGAGTTTTAACAGACGATCCGCTTTTTTGACGGGTTCAGCATGAATGACTTCAGCCACTCTGAGCTCTGTGCTCATAAAATCGTCTATCGTGATTTCCGGAAGCCGTTCATGTGCTTTTTCCTCTTGCTTTGGTTCTTCTTTTGGAGCCGTTCCCTGCATTTTTGATTTGATATAAGCGACTTCGTCTTCCGCCTCAAGACGCGGGAACAATGGTTCTCCTTTTTGAACTGTCACAGATTTCAGCTGGCCGAAGCTTTGAATGCTGTCCCAGGTTTTCAGTGACGCATCCGTAACGCCAAGCTGTGCGAAAATCTTTTCAGGCGTCTGCGTTAAGAACGGCTGCAGCAATACAGCAGTGATGCGCAATGACTCCGCCAAATGGTACATGACCGATTGAAGCTCTTTTTCTTTATCCTTATCTTTTGCCAGTACCCAAGGGGCTGTCTCGTCGATGTATTTATTCGTTCTGCTGACAAACTGCCACAATGATGAAAGCGCAACGGAAAACTCCATATTTTCGATCGCCTGCTCGTACGCTTCAATTGTCTTTTGCGAGAATGATGACAACGGTTCGTCAAAAGCGGTAACCGGGCCTTCATACGACTGAATCCGGCCGTCAAAGTATTTGTTGACCATGGCGACCGTTCTGTTCAGCAGGTTGCCTAAATCATTCGCTAAATCATAGTTAATCCGCTCGACAAATCCTTCCGGTGTAAATACGCCGTCAGAACCGAACGGCACTTCGCGGAGAAGATAATAACGCAATGCATCTAGTCCGTATCTGTCGATTAATGTGACCGGGTCAACCACATTGCCTTTTGATTTAGACATTTTTCCATCTTTCATCAGCAGCCACCCGTGGGCAAAAACCTTTTTCGGCAGCGGAAGGTCCAATGCCATCAGCATAATCGGCCAGTAAATGGTATGGAAGCGGACGATCTCCTTACCGACAAGATGAACGTCTGCCGGCCAATATTTTTGATAATTTTCATCGTTTTCCGTATTAAAGCCAAGTGCCGTAATGTAATTAAACAGCGCATCTATCCAAACATAGATGACATGCTTCGGATTGCCGGGCACTTTTATCCCCCAGTCGAACGTCGTCCGGGAAACAGCCAAATCTTCAAGACCCGGTTTGATAAAGTTGTTGATCATTTCATTTTTCCGGGATTCAGGCTGGATGAATTCAGGATTTTCTTCATAGAAAGCGAGAAGCCGATCCGCGTATTTTCCCATGCGGAAGAAGTAAGATTCCTCTTTGATTAGCTCAACGGGGTGGCCGCTGTCAGGACTTTTCCCTCCGATAACTTCGCCTTTCTCGTTTCGCTCGACATCAACGAGCTGGGTTTCGGTGTAAAACGTTTCGTCAGGGATGCTGTACCAGCCCTCATATTCATCAAGATATATGTCACCATTGTCAAGCAGCTTCTGAAATACCTTTTCGATCACTTTTTTATGACGTTCCTCTGTCGTCCGAATGAAGTCGTCATTGGATATGTCGAGCTTTTTCCAAAGCTGCTGAATGTCTTCTGCCGCACGATCGACCAATTCCTGCGGAGTGATGTTTTCCTTCTCCGCCGTTTGCTGAATTTTTTGTCCGTGCTCATCTGTACCAGTTAAGTATCTGACATCAAAGCCTCTCAGTCTTTTATAACGAGCCATCGCATCACCTGCAACGGTCGTGTAGGCATGTCCAATATGTAGCTTCCCACTTGGGTAATAAATGGGTGTAGTGATGTAAAACGTATTTTTTTCTTGCGGCATGATGGAACCTCCCAATTAAAATGTCAAAAAACTCCCGCCCAAAGGACGAGAGCGGCATGTGTATTCATTCAGTATATACTCAATATATAATCCCTCTTTATATGATACCATCTTAGCCTTCAAGTTCAAGAAAATATACATTGTCGATCCATCATGAATACGGTCGATTACAAATTTCTTAACAGAAAGAAATATTATACTTCGACAAAAAAATGCTTTCATTGTCGAATAATGTCGTATATAATCGATATGAGGAAAAACCTTAGTTCGAAAGTCTTGATTTAAGGGCTTTTTTTTGATTGATCATACTGTTTTATCATCTTCAATTCCCTTGTTACATCAGTTCTTCCAAGGTCTTTTGACTATATGATCTAATTTTTACAAACAATAGAAAAGAAAATGATTGACGTTTATTGGAAACCTTGTTATGCTAGGACTGTAAGGATTTTGTCGAATAATGACGAAGATAATAAACACCTATAAAAATAACAATCTTTCGGGAGGAGAATGAATATGAAATCTACAGGTATTGTACGTAAAGTTGATGAACTAGGACGCGTGGTGATTCCAATCGAACTTCGCCGTACGCTTGGAATCGCAGAAAAAGACGCTCTTGAAATCTATGTAGATGACGAAAAAATCATCTTGAAAAAATATAAACCAAACATGACTTGCCAAGTTACAGGTGAGGTTTCTGATGACAACCTTAAACTTGCAGGCGGTAAATTGGTTCTTAGCCCTGAAGGCGCTGAGCAAATCATTAACGAAATTCAAGCACAACTTCAATCTCAAAAATAATTATTTTGATTATACAAAAACCGCTCTTGCCGAAGCAAGGGCGGTTTTTTAGTTTTGAATATGGTAAGCGTCATAAATTTTCCGTTTCGGAACGCCGCGGTCAACCGCGGTTTTTTTAATGGCTTCTTTTGAAGGATATCCTTCGCTGATATAATGCTCGACATGTTCTTTTTCTGAAAGATGCTCCCACCAGACCGCCTCTTCAATCGTTTCTTCACGGCTTCCTTCGATCACAAGGCAAAACTCTCCGCGCACCTGTTCCTGTTCAGACCATGTGAGTGCTTCTTCGATCGAACCTCTGATAAATTCTTCGAATTTTTTCGTGAGTTCCCTTGTCAATGCGATTTGCCGATTGCCGAATACCTCTCTGATGGCCGCCAAGGTTTCTTTCAGCCGATGCGGCGACTCGTAAAAAATCATCGTTTCCTGTCTGTTCTTCAAAGCCTCGAGCTGTTTTTTCCTTTCCCGTTTGCTGCGGTCCAAAAAGCCGAAAAAGAAAAACGGCTGCGGCGCAATGCCTGAGGCAATCAGTGCGGTCAAAGCCGCATTTGCACCGGGCAGGGGTACGACATAGCCGCCCATTTCGATAAAATCGCGGACGATTTCAGCCCCGGGGTCAGATATTGTCGGCATTCCGGCGTCACTGACCAATGCGACGTTTTTTCCTTCTTTCAGCCATTCCAAAATTTTATGTCCGCTGCTTTCTTTATTGTGTTCATGGTAGCTGACAAGCTGTGTCTCAATTTCATACACATGGCACAATTTCTTCGTCTGCCTCGTATCCTCCGCCGCGATAATGTCCGCCTCTTTTAACACAGAAACCGCCCGAAATGTCATATCCTCTAAATTGCCGATGGGAGTCGGTACGAGATATAACATACCCATGTCTGATTTTTGGTCAAAACTCTTTTGCCGGTTGATAATCAACACCCTCCCGTCTTTTTTCTTCTATATAACGTTCTTTGTTTTTTCTCGATAATTTTTTGAAATAGTACTCGGCCTGCATCGCTTCTCGTTTCGTTGAAAAGCACTCTGCATAATGGAGTTTAACCGGCAGCCTTGCCCTCGTATACTTGGCGCCCTTCCCGTCATTATGCGTTTTCAGGCGCTTTTCGATATTGTTTGTATAGCCTGCGTACAAGCTGCCGTCCCGGCACGAAAGCACGTAAAAGTAATGGCTATTCGTCTCCATATAAAATCTTCCTTATTTCATGTGTATATTGATCTTGTTCATCATACACAAACAAAGGAGGCAAAATTTTCAGGTCAGGTCGGCCGTCTTTTATTCCTTCTACTAAAATGGTGTTGGCTTCTTTGCTTTTTTTCGGGTAAACAAATTGGACCCGCTTCGGCTCGATTTGAAAGGCCTTCATCAATTCAAAGATTTCGAGCAGCCTCCCCGGCCGGTGAACGAGAGCGAGTTTGCCGCCCTGCTTTAATAGCTTGCTGCTGACGCGAATAACATCTTCAAGCGTGCAGTAGATTTCATGTCTGGCAATGGCCAAATGTTCATTTAGGTTTTGCTCCGTTTTTTGCGGCGTCTTGAAATAAGGAGGATTGCATGTGACGACATCGGCCTTATTGTATCCGAGCACCTGCGGCATATTTTTCAGGTCGTCCCTGATGAGATGAATCTGTTTTTGCAGGTTGTTGTATTCCACGCTGCGGAGGGCCATGTCATACAGCCTTTCCTGAATTTCCACCCCGGTGATGGCGGCTTTTGTGCGGGTGCTGAGAAGCAGCGGAACAATCCCGTTCCCTGTGCACAAATCAATGATGTTTCCTTTTTGTATCGGAACGTAAGCAAATTTCGACAGCAGAACAGCATCTAAGGAAAATGCAAAAACTGTCGGGCTTTGCACGATTTTCATATCTTCCGCCAGTAAATAATCCAGTCGTTCATCATCTTTTAATTGAATCATGTCTTTTCCCTTTCCTAAACACATTGTACCGTTAAAAAGGCTTCCGTTCCGCCGGAAGCCTTTCTTATTTTTTATTTAAAAACGAGAGGCAGAACAGACAGTCTCCTTCTTTGCGAACACTTCCGTAATGGATGTTGCAAATATGGAAGCCCTCCTGATACAGGCGAGCCAAATTATCATGGCCCTCTCCAATATCAGCATGCCCTGTCTTTTCTGCTTTTATCTCTTTTTCATCGGATTTTACGCTTTTTAGCCTTTGATCCGTCTCTTCCAGCCTCTTGCGCAAATGCTCGTTTTCAAGCTGTAAATGATTGTTTTCTTCAATCATTTCCCCGATATGCTGCTTGAGATCTCCAAGCTGGCGGTAAAGGGACCCGATTTGTTCTTCTAAACTTATCACTGTATCAAACAATTCTTTTTTATCCAAGGTTTCACACCTCGTTAATCTGTGGTTTGTGCAGATACGACACCTTCTTGCAACAGCTCATCCCACGTATATTCAACAACTTTGTCGCAGTCTGTCAGTTCAACCTGGAGAATGCGTTCGAGAATATTCAACCCGACGACTTTTGCCGGGCCGCTGGACGTGGCGATCACTTCCCCGATATCCGGAAGCTGTTCTTTGGCTGTTTCGTATTCATCGTTTTCATACTTTAGACAGCACATCAGCCGTCCGCATAGTCCGGAAATCTTCGTCGGATTCAGCGACAGATTTTGATCCTTTGCCATTTTAATAGAAACGGGCTCAAAATCACCTAAAAACGTGGAACAGCAAAGCATTCTTCCACACGGTCCGATACCGCCGAGCATCTTCGCTTCATCTCTGACGCCGATTTGTCTCAGCTCGATTCTCGTTTTAAAGATCGATGCCAAATCTTTGACGAGTTCTCTAAAATCGACTCTTCCATCAGCCGTAAAATAAAAAATGACTTTGTTGCGGTCAAAAGTGAATTCCACATCGACCAGTTTCATCTCAAGGCCGTGCTCGTTAACCTTTTTCTGGCAGACATCAAAGGCGGACAGCGCAGCTTCTTGATTCTCCTCAACGATCAGGCGGTCGCGTTCATCCGCAACTCTGATCACTTTTCTTAAAGGCAGCACGACATCGTTCTCGTCTACTTTCTTGTTGGCAATGACAACCTGCCCGTATTCAACACCGCGAACCGTTTCGACGATCACACAGCTGTCTTTATCTATCTGAAATCCGTTCGGATCGAAATAATATATTTTGCCCGCTTTTTTAAAGCGGACACCAATAACGTTGTACAAGCTTATCCCTCCTGCAGCATTAAAACCAAGTGCTCCATTAATCCTTGAGCATTCACATTGGAATAAAGCCGTTTTTTTGCTTCTAAAACAGCAAGTATCTGGTTTGTCACTCTTTGTTGTGTTGTTTGCAGCGCATGCTGTTTTAATGATTGGAATAAGTCCTGAAATAGTATTTTATCTTCATGTCCCAACTGAATGGACAACACGTCGCGATATATAAATAAAAGCATATCAAGACCCATTTCTTGGTGGTCTTTCTCCTTGAAAAAGGGCATCCACTGATCTTGAATATAGAAAAAAGCATGTCCTTTTCGCTGGTGTAAGACTTCATACAATTTTATCACTTTCGCTCGCGACTCTGCAAACTGATCATTTCGACTCAATTCGAGCGCTTCCGATAAATTGTTGGTCATATTCGACAAAAGGGCTGCAATATTCGGTGAGACCTCTTGTTTGACCAGTTCCTTTTCAATCGATTCGGGCTGCAGCGACTGAAAGGATAAAACCTGGCATCTCGATATGATCGTATCGAGCAATTTTTGCGGCTGTTCCGTTAAAAGAACAGCGATTGTATCGCTGCTCGGTTCCTCTAAAAACTTTAGAAGGCTGTTCGCCGCATTGACCGTCATTTGATCCGCATGGGAAATAATATACAGCTTTTTATGCGATTCCAAACCGGTCTTAGAAAACTCTTCCTGAAGCGCCTGGATTTGTCCCTTTTTAATGGAAAGGCCGTCCGGATGGACGACGTGTACGTCCGGATGGTTTCCAGATTCAATCCGCTGGCAGTTCCTGCATGACTCACATGGCTCTGCTCCATCTTCAAGGCAAAAAAAGCTTTTTGCCAGAAGGGTTGCCGCGTCTAATTTGCCCGTCCCTTTGCGCCCTTCAAATAAATAGGCGTGGGCAAGCCGATTTCTTTCTATACTATTTTGCAAAAGCTTCATAACCCGTGGCTGAAGCTTCTGCATTTCTGTCCAGGTTGTAGCCATACCATCACTCTCTATGTGTAAAGGTTTATCAGTAAACCCTTTATTTCGCCAATGCGTTCCAAAAGTTCGATAGAGGATTTTTCTTGATCCATAAGATCCTCAGTTAATTGCACAAGCTTTTCGTCCAGTTCTTTCACAATGCTTAATGTCCGGCTGTTTCCGTACAGATCGAAGCTTCTTGAATTCTCCACCGTCAGACCGTTTTCAACGGTCTCTTTTACAAATCGTTTGATCAAGCCTTTGAACCTGGCCAAATCTTTGAAGTTTCTCGATTTTGAGAGGCGTTTTCCGAACGCTTCAATATCTGTTAAAAGCATTGTCAGCTGTTCAACTCGAAGCTTGCCGCTTTGTATATTCATCTTCTCTTTAAATGAAGCAGAAACATTTTCTCCTCTTGCAGGCGGAGTCTGCTGTTTCTCTATCATTGTACGCAGTTCTTGACTTATTTTCATATCCTCAACCCTTAAAATTGATGGAATTGCTCGATCGGCAGTACAAAAACGGTTGCTCCGCCCACTTCAACCTCAACAGGATAAGGAACATATGAATCAGCATTTCCGCCCATTGGAGAAACAGGGGCAATCAGCTGATCCCGCTTGCTTCCGTTTTCTTTTATCAAGCTTAAAGCTTTGTCTACTCGAATATCATCTACACCCAACATGAAGGTTGTGTTTCCCGATTTCAGAAAGCCGCCGGTCGACGCCAGTTTGGTCACGCGAAAATTGTGATCGGTCAAAGCCTTTAAAAGCCGGTTGCTGTCTTGGTCTTGAACAACAGCGATAATTAACTTCATATGAAAAGCCCCCTTTTGGATGGAAACACTTTAAGGATACTCTTGTTACCATTATAACAATGAATGGTAAACTGGTCACAACTGATTTTCTTTTAATGCTTCCTCAATGATGTTATTTACCCTTTTTAACACAAGTTCAACACTTTGGCTGGCATCCACAATCCGAAATCGTCCGGGGAACCGGTTCATAACTTCTTCGTAGCCTTTTTGAACAAGCTGATGAAAGTGGAGTTTTTCCAAATCAAGCCGGTTTTTCTCTCTTGCATCATTTAAATCGATTCGTTTGATTCCCTCTTCCGGGTCAATGTCGAAATAAATCGTCACATTCGGCATCAGGCTGCCGATCGCGAATTGATTAACAGAAAATACTTCATCAATGCCGAGTCCCCTGGCATACCCCTGATAAGCAAGCGAGCTGTCGATGAACCGGTCGCATAAGACGATTTTCCCTTCTTCAAGCGCCGGTTTTACTTTTTCGACTAGGTGCTGCCTTCTTGCGGCCGCATACAACAAGGCCTCTGTTTTGGGATCCATTGCTGTATGGCTTGGATTTAAAATAACCTCGCGAATTCGTTCTGATATTTCAATGCCGCCCGGCTCCCTTGTCGCAAGAACAGAATGGCCGTTTTTCGTCAATTGGTCTGCCGCAGCCTGAAGGATTGTCGTTTTCCCCGCACCTTCAGGCCCTTCAAAAGTAATAAATAAACCGTTCATGATTTCTCCTCTTCTATATATACAGTTAATTGCTTTTGTTTGAGCTGATTGCTGCCCTGAATGTGTACATTCAGATCGACGAGCCGCGTCAGCCGGCTGATCGTCTCTTTTGTTATTCTCTCACCCGCCATGATCAACGGAATGCCCGGAGGATAAGGTGTGACCGATTCGGCGCTTATTCTGCCCGCTGCTTCGGTAAAAGGCACCGATTCTTTTTTGAAGGCAGACAACTTGCTTTTCCGGTAAGGCAAAGCCGTGACTTTTTCAGAAGGGATTCCGATTCCGGCAGGAAGATCATTTCGAACTGCTGTATCTTTCATGTCTTTACTGATTGTGCTGATCAGTTCCGGCGCGGGCATATTTTTTCCTTCAAGCGGCAGGATCAACAGGACTTGCCTTTCATCTGCCAATTCAGGATGGATGCCGTTTGCTTCAAATATGGATTTCAGTTCAAAACCGGAGTGGCCGTACGCTGATCTGATACACAGCTTAAGCGGATCTTGCCGGATACGGGCATCAGCCGGCTCGACAATATCAGCTCCGTTTATTTGAGAAAAGACTTCTCTCATATTGATGAGCTCTTTCTCAATATCGGCTGTTCGATTTGTTTTCAAGATATCTTCGGCGTATGCCCTAGCTATATCCAAAGATGCCATGATTGGGTAGGAAGGACTGCTGCTTTGAAGCACGGACAGATAGTATGCCAGTCTGTCCCTGTTGATCCTGCCGCTGTTAAGATGCAGATAGGACCCCATCGTCATCGCCGGGAGCGTTTTATGCGCGGACTGGACGACGGCATCAGCGCCCGCTTTCAACGACGACTGGGGAAATGGATGGCCCAGCACAAAATGGGCGCCGTGAGCCTCGTCGACTAAAACGGGAATATCGTGTTGGTGGGCCTTTTCTATGATCGGCTTCAGATCAACTGCATGGCCGTAGTAATTTGGATATGTCAACACGATCCCTTTTGCGTGCGGATATTGTGAAATTGCATCTTCAACTGTTTCGTACAGTATATGTGTGGGAACAGCCATCGCCTCATCAATTTCCGGTGTCAAAAAAACCGGATGGGCGCCTGAAAGTTCAATCGCATGAAATACAGACTTATGGCAGTTACGCTGAACGAGTATCGTATCAGCCGGCTGACAAACAGCCAGGATCATAGCCAGATTCCCAACGGTCGAACCATTGACGAGAAAAAAGCTTTCTTCCGCTCCGTAAAGCCTCGAAACTAAATCCTGTGCTTCCTTGATGACGCCAGATGGCTCATGTAAATCATCCAGTCCTGTCAGTTCAGTTAGATCCACTTTGAGAATCGTTTCAAAAAAAGTTTTTGCTTCATCAAAAAAGACATCTCCATTGTGATGTCCCGGAACGTGAAAAGAATAATGATGTCCTTCAGCATGGTTCACCAATGCTGTATATAAAGGTGTCTTCATATAAACCGATCCTTTAGTCATCTTCTCTATTTTCTTCGGCATCCAGGCGCTGCCGGATGCCGATATGACATTCTGCATTTATTATACCCTTCAAGGCGGATTACATAAAGGGCGGACCATTTGGTAAATGTTAATCTTGCTTATGATCTACGGTTTTGGTTTTCTTTCATGTCCAGCAGCTTAGCCTTGAGACCATCTTCCATTGCCCTTATTTCTTCTTCTGCCTGCAGCCGCTTTGAACGGCCTTCCTCTTGAATTTTAAGCGTCTCCTCAAGTGTACCGATCAGATTGTCCTGCACTTGTTTCAATGTTTCAATATCAATAAAGCCTCGTTCATTTTCCTTTGCCGTTTCGATCGTATTGGCCTTCAGCATCTCGGCATTTTTCAAGAGCAGTTCGTTTGTTGTGGCCGACACCTGTTTTTGAGCCTCTACTGCTCGGCGCTGCCTCAACAGGGTGAGCGCAATAGCAACCTGGTTTTTCCAAAGAGGGATTGCTGTCATAATCGAAGATTGAATCTTTTCCGCCAGCACTTGATTTGTGTGCTGGATCAAACGGATTTGCGGGGCGCTCTGCAGCGTAATTTGCCTGCTTAACGTTAGATCATAAACCCGCTTTTCCAGCCGGTCGGCAAACTGAATCATATCGTTTACTTCCTGAACGGCCATATGGTGATGTTCAGTTTTCGATTTCTCTTTTAATTCGGGAATGGTTTTATGATTTAATTCTTCCAGCTTCAGCTGACCGGCTGCAATATAGACATTCAGTGCCTCATAATATTCTTTATTTTTTTCATAAAGCCGTTCGAGCATCTTATTATCATTGATCAGTGCGCTTTTGGAATGCTCAAGTTTTACGCTGATTCTGTCTATTTGAGCGCCGGTTTTTTGATACCTTGATAACATTTCTTGAACAGAATGGGATACTCTTCCGAACAAACGGGAAAAGAAGTTCCTTTTTTCAGTTTTCAATTCATCGGGGCTGACCTGTTCAAGCTTTTTCATGAGGTCGCTTAAAACCTGCCCAATTTCACCGACATCTTTTTTTTGGACGTGCTCGAGCATCTCATGTGAGAAGTTCAAGAGTTTGGATTGAGCTTGCGTTCCATACAGAGTAATGCTGTTATGGTTTTTCGGGTCAATCTGTTCGGCCAGTTGAAATGCTTGCCGGCGTTTTTCTTCAGATAACGTATCAACCAGATTCACTTGCTGCCCGCGGAGTTTTTCCTCCACGCCGGAAACAGGCGTTTCTCCTTGTCCAAAAGGATCGGAAAGCAAATCATCAAATTCCAGCTGTGCGCCAGTTTTGTGTAACGATGGTTTATATTCGCTCATTTCAGCTTTCCTCCATCAGCTTTTTTTCATTGAATGCTTCGCGACGTCCAGTTCAAACTCCAAGTGGTCAATGTCTGTTTTCAGCAAGTCATAAAGGTCGTCTTCCAATTGCTTGGCGAGCTTATCGATCATCATACGCGTTTCGCTTAAAGAAACTTCAAGATTCGCATTGCGCTTTGGCTGTGACGCCAAAAACGCATGCTTTTCCGTCAGTTCAACAATTGAATCAAGGCTTTGATAATAAAAGCGTTCAACCTGATAAAAACGCTTTGGTTCGTTCTTTGTGATGCTGTAAATTTTTCTGACGATCCGAAGAATTTCTAGATTCTGTTTAATAGTTTGAAT
>NZ_CP150217.1:12500-35000 GCF_037969865.1 Bacillus sp. FSL R7-0646 | reverse complement strand
ACCGTACTCCCCAGGCGGAGTGCTTAATGCGTTTGCTGCAGCACTAAAGGGCGGAAACCCTCTAACACTTAGCACTCATCGTTTACGGCGTGGACTACCAGGGTATCTAATCCTGTTCGCTCCCCACGCTTTCGCGCCTCAGCGTCAGTTACAGACCAGAGAGTCGCCTTCGCCACTGGTGTTCCTCCACATCTCTACGCATTTCACCGCTACACGTGGAATTCCACTCTCCTCTTCTGCACTCAAGTTCCCCAGTTTCCAATGACCCTCCCCGGTTGAGCCGGGGGCTTTCACATCAGACTTAAGAAACCGCCTGCGCGCGCTTTACGCCCAATAATTCCGGACAACGCTTGCCACCTACGTATTACCGCGGCTGCTGGCACGTAGTTAGCCGTGGCTTTCTGGTTAGGTACCGTCAAGGTGCCGCCCTATTCGAACGGTACTTGTTCTTCCCTAACAACAGAGTTTTACGATCCGAAAACCTTCATCACTCACGCGGCGTTGCTCCGTCAGACTTTCGTCCATTGCGGAAGATTCCCTACTGCTGCCTCCCGTAGGAGTCTGGGCCGTGTCTCAGTCCCAGTGTGGCCGATCACCCTCTCAGGTCGGCTACGCATCGTCGCCTTGGTGAGCCGTTACCTCACCAACTAGCTAATGCGCCGCGGGTCCATCTGTAAGTGGTAGCTAAAAGCCACCTTTTATGATTGAACCATGCGGTTCAATCAAGCATCCGGTATTAGCCCCGGTTTCCCGGAGTTATCCCAGTCTTACAGGCAGGTTACCCACGTGTTACTCACCCGTCCGCCGCTGACCTAAGGGAGCAAGCTCCCGTCGGTCCGCTCGACTTGCATGTATTAGGCACGCCGCCAGCGTTCGTCCTGAGCCAGGATCAAACTCTCCATGAAATAATGGAGCGCAGATTAAGTTCGTCACATCCTGTGACAACATCTGCATGACCTGCATCGTGCAGGCCCCTGACTACGCACACTCAAATGTGCGATTTATAAAAATGAATTAACAGGTACGTTTTGTCTTGTTTAGTTTTCAAAGAACTTCGTTGCCGCTCTCAAAGCAACTATAATATCTTAACATTTAATCGTGATGTCGTCAACAACTTTTTTTCAAAAAAATTATTCGTCATTAGCGACAAATATTAATTTAACACCTTTAAATATATTTGTCAACAAAAAATTATATTGCGATAAATTGTTTAATGACAATAAGAGCTGCTACACCGGGAACCCCCAATAATCCGCTCACTCCGGTTGTTACAATATTAATCGGCACGTGAATGCCCACGCTCTCGCCAAACAGATTCACACAGAACAAAAACAAAGCGCCGACTACAAATCTAACCGCTATTCTTCCGATTAATCGCAAAGGCTTAAATGATGCTTTTGAAAAAAACAACAGGGCAACCAAAGCTACAATTGCCCCGATAAAGATAACAGATCCCATGAATTCCCTCACTCCTCGCTCGTTCTTGTACAAGCATATGATGGGAATCATGCAAATAGACCTGCTACTTCCAGCTGCCGATCCTTAAATTTCTTTTTTTTGCTTCCCGCAAATAAAAAAAGTACTTTGCCTCGGCAACCTTTAATTCGTAAAGAACTTCTGGGGAAGGCTCTAGGCTGTTTTCAATCAGCCGCTTTTGCCTGTTCCATTCTTCCTTTTGATGGATCAGCTGTTCAACCAGCTTGTTATCAAATTCTTTTCTAAGCTTCTTTTTCCGAAGAAAACCCATGGTAACGCAATCTCCTCCCTCTACATTTCACGTCTGCCTTCAAGCGCTTTAGAAAGAGTGACTTCATCTGCATACTCCAAATCGCCTCCGACCGGAAGTCCATGGGCAATTCGTGACAGCTTGATACCAGACGGCTTTAAAAGCCTTGAAATGTACATGGCCGTTGCTTCTCCTTCTATATTCGGGTTTGTCGCGAGAATGACTTCAGTCACCTGATCATCCTGCAACCGCTTCAGCAATTCGGGTATTTTAATATCTTCCGGACCGATGCCGTCCATCGGAGAAATCGCTCCATGCAAAACATGGTACAGTCCGTTGTACTCCTTCATTTTCTCCATAGCAATGACATCTTTGGGATCCTGAACAACACATATGACCGATTTGTCTCTTCTCGTATCTTCACAAATATAGCAAGGATCTTGATCTGTTATATGTCCGCAGACCGAGCAATATGTCAAATTGCGCTTTGCGTTTACCAATGCTTTTGCAAAATCTAACACGACGTCTTCTTTCATACTAAGAACAAAAAAAGCCAGACGGACCGCCGTCTTGGGTCCGATTCCTGGCAATTTCATAAAGCTGTCAATCAGCTTTGATATTGGTTCAGGATACTGCATTCTTATTTTCCTCCTAGAATAAACCCGGCATGTTCATTCCTTTTGTAAACTTACCCATCGTTTCATTTGTTACTTCGTCAACTTTTTTCAAAGCATCGTTTGTCGCTGCAAGAACAAGATCTTGAAGCATTTCAACATCTTCAGGGTCTACGACTTCCTCTTTGATGATGACGTCGATGACTTCTTTTTGGCCGTTCACCTTAACGGTCACCATTCCACCGCCTGCAGTACCTTCGAGTACTTTTTCAGCCAGCTCCTCCTGTGCCTTTTGCATATCCTTTTGCATTTTTTGCATTTGCTTCATCATTTTCTGCATGTTACCCATTCCACCGCGCATACTCAAATCCACTCTCTTTCATGTTTTTATTCTTTAATTTCAATCAGTTCCGCTCCGAACAGTTTTTTAGCTTCTGCTACGAGCGGATCTTCTTCTTTCGGTTCGTTTGCTTCAGAATCTTCCGGCTGGTGATCCTGCAAAAATTCTTCTCTTATTTTACCCCATTGGGCTTCGGGAACGCCAACTATATCTATCCTTCCGCCGAGCATTCCGTCCAAAATTTGTTCCAGATTCGTCCTGACTCCGTTGTTGTCTTCAGCTACCATTTTACAGTGAATTTCGTATTTGAATGCGAGGACAAATGCTTTTGAAGATGCAGCCACCGGTTCGCTGTCATTTAAAAGGGCCGCATGTGATACTTTATTCTGCTGTTTCAGCTGGGCAAGCAATTGTCCCCAGCAGCCCTTTAATTTTTCGAGATCCGGTCTTGTGGCATCCTTTAATATTTCATGAATGCGGCCGACAGGCGCTTTATACGCGCTTTTTATGCTTTTTTGCGGACGGGACGCTTCTTTAGCCTGGGCGGGAGCAGAAGAGACCTGCACACCTTGTGTTTTAAGCCTCTCAATCTCCTGTTCAAGCTGCCGAACCTTGTTGACGAGATTGTCCACTTCCGGCTGGGCGGCCGCGGATGCCCCTGCTTTTGGTCCCTGGCAGAGCTTCACAACCGCAACTTCAAAGAAGATACGCGGATGATTCGTCCATTTCATTTCCTGATGGCTTTTATTTAATATATCGATCATTTCGTAAAGGTCTGATGCGGGAATTTGCCGGGATAGGGTTTGGAACTCTTCGTCCACCTTCACCTTTTCAAGAACGCCTTCTAAATCGGGCGCCGTTTGATAAAGAAGCATATCCCTGAAGTAGAAAATCATATCCTCGATTAATTTTGCCGGATCTTTCCCCTGCTGAAGGAGTTCGTTCAATGTTTCCAAAGCACCGGAAACATTTTTTTCGTGAAGGGTTGAGGCGAGCTTTCCAATATAGTGCTGTGACACGGCGCCTGTTATCAGCAGCGCATCATCCACCGTCAGCTCTTCTCCGCTGAATGATACGGCCTGATCGAGCAGGCTCAGCGCATCCCTCATGCCGCCGTCCGCGGCACTGGCGATGATGTCTAAGGCTCCGTCCTGCACCTTGAACTGTTCAGCTTCGACGATTTTTTTCATTCGTCCGACAATTGCCTGCGAGGTAATCCTCTTAAAATCAAATCGCTGACATCTAGAAATAATCGTTAAAGGAATTTTATGAGGCTCTGTTGTTGCGAGAATAAAGATACAATGCTCCGGCGGCTCTTCAAGCGTTTTTAGAAGGGCGTTGAATGCGCCGATAGAAAGCATATGTACTTCATCTATGATATATACTTTATACGTGACGGCAGACGGGGCAAATTTCACCTTGTCGCGGATGTCGCGTATTTCATCTACACCGTTGTTAGAAGCGGCGTCAATTTCGATCACATCTGAAATCGAACCGTTTGTAATGCCTTTGCACGCGGAGCATTCGTTACACGGTTCACTGACCGGAGCGCGCTCACAGTTGACAGCTTTGGCAAACAGTTTTGCGGCGCTTGTTTTTCCCGTTCCCCTCGGTCCGGAAAACAGATAAGCGTGCGAAAATTTCTTTTGTAAAAGGGCATTTTGCAACGTTTTCGTGATGTGCTCCTGACCGACTACATCTTCAAACAACTGCGGCCTGAACACTCTATATAAAGCCTGGTAACTCACAAACACGCCCTCCTCTTGTTTTCATCATTTCCATTATACATGATGCGGCTTTCAAATCCAAAAGCTCTTCTTAAGAAAAAAACTCATCTATATTCAAATAGATGAGTTCTTAATTTGATGATTGATTTACCGTGCACCTTCTGTCGATTCGCTACCCTAAGCGTTACTTAAGCAGTTAGCTCAGCCCAGGCAACCCTGCGGCACATGGAAGGTTCCACTTAATGCTGCTTCCTTCCGGACCTGACATGGTTCATGGATTCCCATTGCGCAGGACCCAAGCGTCAACACCACTTGCTTAAGGCAGACCTTAAAGTAAACGAACCTCGAGAAAGGGATTCGGCCTCGCTCGAGCGGATTGCGAGTACAGGGCACCGCTACCTCCCCGCTTAGCACGGCAAAATAAATATCAAATTATTTAAGCTGCGTCTTGATGTGACGCACTCATTAGTATAACTTGTTTCATCCTAAATTGCAAATTTCCGTCATCACAGCTCGCTTTGCTTTTCTGCTTTCTTTTTCGCGCGGAGCTTTCTGAAAAAATCGCTCAGCATCCTGCCGCATTCTTCTTCCATTACGCCGCTCACGACTTCAGCCTGATGATTGAATCTCTCCTCCTGCAGGAGATTCATCAAAGTCCCTGCACAGCCGCCTTTCGGATCAGACGCTCCGAACACCACTTTGTCGATTCTGGAAAGAACGGCCGCTCCGGCACACATCGGACATGGCTCAAGGGTAACGTAAAGAACAGCTCTCTCCAGCCGCCAGGTCCCCAGCTTCCGGCATGCCTCTTCAATGACGAGCATCTCCGCGTGGGCAACCGACCTTTGCTCGGTTTCCCTCAGATTATGGGCGCGGGCGATAATTTCCCCATCCAGAACGAGTACAGCACCAATCGGCACTTCGCCTTTTTCTTCGGCTTTTCTCGCTTCATTGACCGCTTCTTTCATATAAAACTCGTCTTGTGTCATCCGCATGCACTCTTTCAATGTTTTTCGCCAAACTGAATAGGCTAACTTATAGTTAAAGGAATATAAAATCTGAAAGGAGACAATCGCATTGTCCAATTCAGCTCTCATTATAGTCGACATCATTAATGATTTTCAATTCGATATGGGTGACGTTCTTTCCAAAAAGACCAGAAATATCACCGAGCATCTTCTGGCATTAAAAGAACACGCAGCCAAAATGAAATGGCCTATCATATACATTAATGACCATTTTGGAATTTGGCAAGCGGATATTGCTGCCATTATCAAGAAATGCAAAAACGGCAGGAGCGAATATATCATCGACCGGCTTGCACCGAATGACAGCGATTATTTTTTAATCAAACCAAAGCACTCAGCCTTTTACGGCACTGCTCTTGAAACATTGCTGCATGAACTTCATGTCGATCATTTGATCATCACTGGGATCGCAGGCAATATCTGCGTATTATTTACGGCAAACGATGCTTATATGCGGGAGTACGAGATTACGATTCCGCGCGATTGCATCGCCTCAAACAATGAAAAAGACAACAAATACGCCTTGACGATGATGGAAAATGTTCTGTTCGCCAATATCACGACGGCTAAGGCGATTACCTCCGAAACTTAGAGCATGAAACACTTCCTTTCATCATATAGTGGTAGCAATGAGAAAGGAGGCGTTTCCCATTCAGATTTATGTCGTGAAAAGAGGCGATACCCTTTACCAAATCGCGAATCGTTACCGAACAACAGTTAATGAAATTGTCGCGACAAATGAAATTCCGAACCCGAATCGGCTTGTTGTCGGACAAACCATCGTGATCCCGATCGCCGGCGAGTTTTATGAGGTCAGACAGGGAGATACATTAGCATCAATCGGAGCACGCTTTAATATTTCTCCGGCTGAACTGGCGAGGATCAACCGCATTCAGGTTAGCGCCGTTTTACCGGTCGGACTGCTGCTTTACATCCCCCCTCGGCCAAGACGGAACATTGAAACAAACGCCTATATCGAACCTCGGGGAGAAAGCGTAAGCCCCGCTTTGCAGCAGGCGGCAAGAGAGGCTTCGCCATACTTGACCTATCTGGGCGCTTTCAGCTTCCAGGCGAAGCGGGACGGCACACTCGAAGAACCGCCGCTGAACAACTTAAAAGAAATTGCCGACAGACATCGGACTACGATGATGATGATTGTCACCAATCTCGAAAATGAAGCTTTCAGCGACGAACTCGGCAGGATCATTCTGACGGACCAGAATGTAAAAAACAGATTGCTCGATAACATCGTTGCAGCGGCCAGAAGATACGGTTTTAAAGACATCCATTTTGACTTCGAATACTTAAGGCCCGAAGATAGAGAAGCCTATAATCAGTTTTTACGGGATGCCCGGGCCCGCTTCAGGCAGGAAGGCTGGCTCATCTCAACCGCGCTTGCTCCGAAAACGAGAGCGGATCAGCCCGGACAATGGTATGAAGCCCATGATTACCGTGCCCACGGCGAAATTGTCGATTTCGTCGTGCTGATGACATATGAGTGGGGCTACAGCGGAGGGCCCCCGATGGCGGTATCGCCGATCGGGCCCGTCCGGGACGTGATCGAATACGCACTCACGGAAATGCCCGCCAGCAAAATCGTCATGGGACAGAACTTGTACGGCTATGACTGGACGCTCCCCTATACGCCAGGCGGACCGCTGGCCAGAGCAATCAGCCCCCAGCGGGCGATTGAGATCGCGAGCGAGAACAATGCGGCGATACAGTACGATGAAACAGCTCAGGCTCCAAACTTCCGCTATACGGACAATGCCGGCAAACAGCATGAAGTATGGTTTGAAGACGCCCGCTCGATTCAGGCAAAGTTTGATCTGATTAGGGAATTGAATTTAAGGGGAATCAGCTATTGGAAGCTCGGCCTGTCCTTCCCGCAAAACTGGCTCTTGATAGCCGATCAATTTAATGTTGTGAAAGAGACGTTCCCAAGTTAAAGGAACGTTTTTTTTCATGGCAGCGGATGATGATGTGATACAATATGTATGGTTCACAAATGAATTTCTTTAGTAGGAGGACACCTATGAATACAGCCCCTTTCATTGCTGTCGAAGGCCCCATCGGCGCGGGAAAAACAACCTTGGCCAGCATGCTCTCCGAAAAGCTCTCACTCTCTTTGGTCAAAGAAATCGTCGAAGAAAACCCTTTTCTTGATAAATTTTATGATGAAAAAGATGAATGGAGCTTTCAGCTTGAGATGTTTTTCCTCTGCAATCGCTATAAGCAGCTTGAAGATACCGAGAAAAAGTATTTGCATCATCACATGCCCGTTGTTTCGGACTATCATATTTATAAAAACCTCATTTTTGCCGAACGGACGCTGGAAGGCAAAAAACTTGAGAAATACAGAAAAATTTATCAGCTGCTTACAGAAGATCTGCCGAAACCAAACGTCATCATTTACATAAGAGCGAGTCTTCCAACTTTATTGGAACGGATCAAAAAACGCGGACGGCCGTTTGAACAAGAAATGGACAAGCAATACCTGGAACAGCTTATCAATGATTATGAGGCGGCCATTAAGCAATTTAAAGAATCCGATCCGCCAATACCCGTCATTGAAATTAACGGAGATCAGGAAGACTTCGTAATCTCAGAAGCCGTTTTCAATCGAATTGCCGATCAAGTAAAGGAGTATATAGAATGAGTGTATATGATATTCCGAAAGATGCTATCATTACTGTTGCAGGAACGGTAGGAGTGGGGAAATCCACATTGACAAAAGAGCTTGCAAAAAGGCTCGGATTTAAAACCTCTCTTGAAGAGGTCGTGAATAACCCTTATTTGGAGGCTTTTTACCAAGACTTTGAACGCTGGAGCTTTCACCTGCAGATTTTCTTCTTGGCAGAGCGCTTCAAAGAACAAAAATACATTTACGAATCGGGCGGCGGATTTGTTCAGGACCGTTCAATTTATGAAGATACAGGCATTTTCGCCAAAATGCACGCCGATAAAGGCACAATGTCAAAAGTCGACTATAAGACGTATACGAGCCTGTTTGAAGCGATGGTCATGACGCCTTACTTCCCCCGCCCCGACGTTTTAGTCTATTTAGAGGGCGATTTGGAAACGATTCTCGACCGCATCCAAAAACGCGGACGGGAAATGGAACTGTTAACCGACAGATCGTATTGGGAAGAAATGTACACTAGGTATGAAAACTGGATCAGCGGATTTAACGCCTGTCCGGTTGTCAGAGTCAATATTGATGAATACGACCTGTTCAACAACTCAGCCTCTCTCGATCCAATCATTGAAAAAATCAGTGAAGCCATTCAAAGATAAACAAGCAAAAAGAGCGGATTCCCTTGAAGAGCCGCTCTTTTTGCTGCATATAAAAAAAAACCGCTGCCCTATCCAGGCAGCGGCAACACAATCTCCAATTTATGCTTTTCAATCACTAAAATGCAAATCAATAATGGCGGAGGAAGAGGGATTCGAACCCCCGCGGGCTTTGACACCCCTGTCGGTTTTCAAGACCGATCCCTTCAGCCAGACTTGGGTATTCCTCCGTATCGACAAGAATTAATATAACATGTCCTATCTTTTTAAGTCAAGGGATTTTTTTATAAAAAATTTATTTTATTGTTCACGCTTCTCATTATATGCAAAAATAATAATAAACGCAAAGGGTGATGGCATTGTGGAAACATTTTATAAGCCGTTTGCCTCAAGATTACACGCTGAACAGACCTATTGAAACAGGAAAGCTTCAGAAAGCAGAAGAACTCCTCGGCGTCTCTTTTCCTGATGAACTGGTCAGCCTTTTAAAAATGACAAACGGCATTAATGATACTTTCGGGGATCATCTCATTTGGCCTGCGGACAGAATAATAGAAGAGAATCTAGACATGAGATGTACCGACTGTTTTAAGCCGTTTGATTGTCTGCTCTTTATAGCAGGTGCGGGCAATGGCGATTAATTTGCTTATTCTATTTTAAACGGCTCCATACGGAAAAATGATATTTATGTTTGGAATCATATAGACGACAGCCGAATATGGGTCGCACCTTCTTTAAAATCATTCATAAAAGGCTGGATCGACGGAACAATCACCATTTAAAAAACGATCTTAGGCAGGAGCATGATGAAATGAATTACCTATCAAAAGAATTGGCGGAGGAAATTGTCGAAAGAACCATGTCGATTATTCGGCACAACATTAATATGATGGATGAAAACGGGGTTATCATCGCTTCAGGAGACCGTTCGAGAATCGGTGATGAACACGCAGGAGCGAAGGACGCACTTGCAGCTGAAAAGGTTATCAGCATCACGCCCGAAGAATGCTCGGCTTTAACGGGAACGAAGCCCGGCGTAAACCTTCCCATCGTATTTCATGATGAAATAATCGGCGTCATTGGAATCACGGGGCCGCCTTCTGAAGTCAGCCGTTACGGAGAACTTGTCAAAATGGCAGCGGAGCTAACAGTCGAACAGGCATTTTTAACAAAACAGCTGACATGGGATCAAAGGCTCCGCGAAGAAACGGTCATCCAAATGATTCAGGGGACTGATCTAGCATCCCTTGACTTCTTTGAACGTGCAGAGCGATTAAACATACCGCTTGACGGCCAGCGTACTTGTCTTGTGTTTGAGCTCCCATCGGCTGATATGAAGCCGGCGTTTATTAAAAAACTTGAAAAACATTTAACCGCGAAAGATTTGTACGCCAATATTTCTTTAAAAGAGGTCGCAGTTATTCTGGCAGGCGCCCCCACTAAAAGCAGGTCTGATCTCTTTTCAGCTTGGAACGGCTGGCTCAGCCAATGGAAAACAGTCAGAGGCGCGCTTGGCGAGCAGGCTGACCAGCTTCAGCAGCTGCCATTTTCCTATCAAAGTGCAAAACAAACGCTCAAGATTGCTGAAAACAATTGTAGTTTATACGATTATCGAGAGTTTGCGATTCCTGTTTTATTATCAAAAATAGAGCATCCGGATCAGGAGATTCACTTTCAAAACATCTGGGATCGCCTTTCCCAAGCAGATCAAAAAGGCGAATTAACTCATACCCTCCTCTGCTACATAGAAGAAAACGGCGAAATCGGGGAAACTTCATCAAGACTCTTTATTCATCGCAACACCTTAAACTACCGGCTCAGAAAGATTGAATTGGCAACGGGGTGTAATCCAAAACGGTTTGACGACCTATTCAAACTGTATACAGCCATTACTCTTTTTTCACCCTTTTGTGCAAATGAACAATTTAAATATAGGATAAAAGGACGAAATCCGTATACCTGACCAATTCTCCCTCATACAGAAAGCGTTTACAATTGGACGTAAGGGAGGGTATGCACATGGATATTCAAATCAATGCAATAGGCGCCTTATGCGCATTAGTCATATCAATCTTTCTCATTCTGAAAAAAGTCCCGCCGGCTTACGGCATGATGATCGGCGCATTGGCCGGAGGCTTAATCGGCGGCGCAGATTTAATAGAGACGACGGATCTCATGATAGCAGGTGCTAAAAACATGATTCCCGCGGTGCTCCGCATCTTGGCGGCAGGCGTGCTCGCCGGCGTTCTGATTCAATCCGGCTCCGCAGTGGTGATTGCGGAAACCATTGTCAATCAGATCGGAGAAAAAAGGGCGCTTCTTGCCTTAACATTGGCAACAGCCATCTTAACAACGGTCGGCGTATTCGTTGATGTCGCCGTCATCACAGTCGCTCCGATCGCTCTGGCGATCGCGAGGCGGACCTTTATCAGCAAAGCGGCCATTCTGTTGGCGATGATCGGCGGGGGAAAAGCGGGCAATATCATGTCGCCAAACCCTAATGCCATTGCCGCTTCAGATGCCTTTCACGTCCCTTTGACATCCGTGATGGCCGCCGGGATCATCCCCGCTATTTTCGGATTGGGCGCCACTTACTTGCTGGCAAAACGCCTTTCAAATAAAGGAACAAAAGTAGCTGCAAATGAGATTGAGACCCAAACGGCACAACAACTGCCGGCATTTTGGGCGGCGGTCAGCGGCCCTGTGGTCTCTATCCTGTTGCTCGCCTTAAGGCCTGCGGCAGGAATTACGATTGATCCGATTATCGCTCTGCCGGCTGGAGGCCTCGTCACTGCGATCGCATCGGGGCAAGCGGGCAAACTGAGGGATTTTGCCGCTTCAGGACTGTCAAAGATGTCAGGCGTTGCCGTGATGCTGCTCGGGACTGGAACCCTTGCAGGCATCATCGCCAACTCCAAACTTAATTCTTTAATCACCGACACCCTTGTCGGCTTGGGTCTACCGTCGTTTCTCTTGGCTCCAATCTCGGGCATGCTGATGTCAATGGCAACCGCCTCGACAACCGCCGGCACCGCTGTCGCCAGCAGCGTATTCGGCCCGACATTGCTTGATCTTGGCGTCGCCGGCCTCGCAGGTGCGGCGATGATTCACGCCGGAGCAACGGTGCTCGACCATCTGCCTCACGGAAGCTTTTTTCATACGACGGGAGGCAGCGTATTCATGGCCATGAAAGAACGTTTAAAGCTGATTCCATATGAGTCGGTCATCGGCTTAATCCTAACGATTATCTCGACTTTGATTTTTGGAATTTTTCAATTCTTTATTTAAAAAGGAGCAGGTACCATGAAAATCGTAATCGCACCTGATTCATTTAAAGAAAGCATGACATCGCTTGAGGCGGCTAGAAGCATTGAAAAAGGCTTTAAAGAGATTCTGCCTGACGCCGAATACGTCAATATTCCGGTTGCCGACGGAGGCGAAGGAACCGTTCAGGCTCTGGTTGACGCTACCGGAGGAGATATTGTATATCAAACGGTCACTGGCCCTCTCGGGAAGCCCGTAAAGGCAGCTTACGGCCTGCTTGGTGACGGAAAAACGGCTGTCATCGAAATGGCTGAAGCGTCAGGCCTTCACCTCGTTCCACCTGAACAGCGGAATCCCCTGTTAACAACAACGAGAGGAACCGGAGAGCTGATTCTGGATGCTGCGGAAAAAGGAGTGTCCCAGATCATCATCGGACTCGGCGGAAGCGCGACAAATGACGGCGGCGCGGGAATGGCTTCAGCACTTGGCGTGAAGTTTCTAAACCGCGCTGGAGAAGAGATTGAAAATGGGGGCGGTGCACTAGCTGAGATTGCCAAAATCGATGTGAGCGGCCTTGATCCAAAATTAAAGCATATCCAATTCGAAGCCGCCTGTGATGTTGATAATCCTCTTACAGGTCCTCGCGGTGCCTCCGCTGTATTTGGGCCGCAAAAAGGAGCGAACAGTGAAATGACGGCCCACTTGGATCAAAACTTAAAACATTATGCTGCAGCTGTCAAAGCAGAGCTGGGATGCGAAATCGATTCACTCCCGGGAGCCGGAGCGGCCGGAGGATTGGGAGCTGGCCTGTGCGCCTTTTTAAAAGCGGAATTAAAAAGCGGTGTTGACATTGTTTTAGATACTTTGTCTTTTTCTGAACGCATTAAAGGGGCCGATCTTGTAATTACAGGCGAGGGAAAAATAGACGGCCAAACGGTCAGCGGAAAAACGCCGGCCGGCGTCGCAAAACGCGCCTGCAGCGAAAATATTCCGGTTATTGCATTTGCCGGATCGCTCGGTGAAGGCTGCGAGCTTGTTTATGATATCGGCATTTCCGCTCTCTTTTCGATCGTGCCCGGCATCAGCTCCTTGGAGAACGCTCTTGCCGATGGAAGTTCAAATCTTACGCGCTGTGCGCGAAATGTAGCCGCCGTCTGGTCACTCGAATAAAAAAAGCGCGCCTATTGGCGCGCACTTTTTTATGGTTGAATAACGTCTCTGTTCCCCATGTATGGACGAAGCGCTTTAGGGATGATGACGCTTCCGTCCTCCTGCTGATAATTTTCCAATAATGCGGCAACCGTTCTGCCGACTGCCAAGCCGGATCCGTTTAGCGTATGGACATGCTCTGGCTTGCCTTTTGCTTCCCTTCTGAATCTGATATTCGCCCGTCTGGCCTGGAAAGCTTCAAAGTTGCTGCATGATGAAATTTCGCGATATGTGTTTTGGCTTGGAATCCATACTTCAATATCGTATTTTTTCGCAGCGGTAAACCCCAGATCGCCCGTACACATGCTCATCACCCGATAAGGAAGCTCAAGCAGCTGAAGAACCTTCTCCGCTTGATTTGTCAGTTTTTCAAGCTCTTCATATGAATCCTCAGGCTTCACAAATTTCACCAGTTCAACCTTGTTAAATTGGTGCTGGCGAATCAAACCGCGCGTATCACGTCCGGCAGAGCCTGCTTCTGAACGGAAGCACGCACTGAACGCCGCATAATTGATCGGCAGCTCGTCAGCTGACAAAATTTCATCGCGATGCAGGTTCGTAATCGGCACTTCCGCCGTCGGAATTAAGAAATAATCTTCTTCCCTGATCTTAAAAGCATCTTCCTCAAACTTCGGCAGCTGTCCGGTGCCTGTCATGCTTGCGCGGTTCACCATGTACGGCGGGATGACTTCCGTATAGCCGTACTCGTCTACGTGGAGATCAAGCATAAAGTTATACAATGCGCGTTCAAGTCTGGCGCCGAGCCCTTTATAGAAAACGAAACGGCTTCCCGTTACCTTGCCGGCCCGTTCAAAATCGAGAATATCCAATTGATCGGCAATATCCCAATGAGGCTTCGGCTCAAACGAAAACTCAGGGAGTTCGCCCCATTTGCGAACTTCCACGTTGTCGTCTTCAGTCTCACCGACCGGAACAGACTCGTGGGGGATGTTCGGGATAGACAGCATGATTTTATCAAGCGAAGACTCGACCGTTCTCAGCTCTTCATCAAGTTTTTTAATGTCTTCACCGACTTCGCGCATTTCTTTAATGAGGTGGTCAGCATCTTTTTTCTCGCGCTTTAAAGCGGCAACCTGCTGAGATACCTCATTGCGCTTCCCTTTCAGCTCTTCCACTTTGACGATCAATTCTCTTCTCTTTGTATCCAATTCCTCAAATTGATCAAAATCTGATAAATCTTCTCCCCTGTGGGCAAGCTTTTGTTTGATTTCTTCAAAATTTGCCCGCAGCAGTTTGACATCAAGCATCTGCCTCGCTCCTTTTATACTGATTTGACCGAAAAAAAGAGCCCTTGTCCCCTAAATAAAAGGGACGAGAGCTCTCGCGTTGCCACCCTGATTGAAAACAGGCGTCTACCTCCTGCTTTCCGCTTATTTTGATAACGGTTCTCCCGTAAATGCCTACTTTGACTGTTCAGCATTTCGCTCAAGGATGGATTCGGACAGCATCTTTCGCCGATTCGCACCAACCATCGGCTCTCTTGGAAAGAGAGGCTTCCTACTGCTTCCTATCAACGCTTTTCGATCTATATTGTCTTATAAATGTACTACAAGTTTTAACAGCTTTCAACCGTTTTATACGACGGCTTCCCGTTTATGCTTTTCCACCATCTCGACAAATAATTTCGTCATTCTGTGATCATCCGTCAGCTCAGGGTGGAAAGAACAGCCGAGAAGATTTCCTTGTTTGGCAGCGACGATTCTTCCGTTGTGTTCCGAAAGCACTTCTACATCTGCGCCCGCTTCCAAAATGTGCGGAGCGCGGATAAATACGCCTGTAAACGGTCCCTCAAGTCCTTTAACGGTTAAGTCTGCTTCAAAGCTGTCCACCTGTCTTCCAAAGGAATTCCGCTCTACCGTTACATCCAGAACCCCGAGATGGGCATCGTTAGTTCCGGCAATGTTCTTCGCCAGGATAATCAGCCCAGCACAAGTTCCAAATACCGGCTTTCCGGATGCGGCAAATTCCTGAAGAGGCTTCATAAACTGATACGTATCGATGAGGCGCCTCATCGTCGTGCTTTCGCCTCCTGGCAAAATCAAACCGTCGATTTCCTTTAACTCTTCCGGCCACTTGATGACTTTTCCGGCCGCTCCGCATGCTTCAATTGAGCGAATGTGTTCTCTTACTGCTCCCTGAAGTCCAAGTACACCAATTGTCAGCATGTCAATCCGTCTCCTTCGTGTTTACCAGCCGCGCTCTTGCATACGCTGTTCTGGCAGCAGATTTGAGATTTCAATCCCTTTCATCGCAGTTCCAAGCTCTTTTGAAAGCTCGGCAATCAGCTTGTAATCCGTGAAATGCGTCGTCGCTTCTACGATTGCTTTCGCGAATTTTGCAGGGTTGTCGGATTTGAAAATACCGGACCCTACGAATACGCCGTCAGCGCCAAGCTGCATCATTAGAGCAGCATCAGCAGGTGTTGCTACACCGCCGGCAGCAAAGTTGACAACCGGAAGGCGTCCTTCGGCTTTAATTTCCTTCAGCAGCTCATAAGGAGCGCCGAGGTTTTTCGCTTCTGTCATCAGTTCGTCATCGCTCATGCCGACTACTTTGCGCACTTGAGCATTCACCTTTCTCATATGGCGGACAGCTTCCACAATATTGCCCGTACCAGGTTCGCCTTTTGTACGAAGCATTGAAGCTCCTTCAGCGATCCGGCGCGTCGCTTCTCCTAGGTCGCGGCATCCGCATACAAATGGAACGGTAAATTCGTTTTTATTTAAATGAAATTCTTCATCTGCAGGAGTCAAAACTTCACTTTCATCAATATAGTCAACGCCAAGCGCTTCAAGAACACGCGCTTCAACGATATGCCCGATGCGTGCTTTTGCCATAACCGGGATTGAAACAGCGTTCATCACTTCTTCGACAATAGTCGGATCTGCCATGCGGGCAACTCCGCCTGCCGCACGGATATCAGCCGGAACGCGCTCCAGCGCCATGACTGCGACGGCTCCTGCTTCTTCTGCGATTTTTGCTTGTTCAGCATTGACAACGTCCATAATGACGCCGCCCTTCTGCATTTCTGCCATACCGCGTTTTACGCGATCAGTACCTGTTTGAGCCATTTCAAGGATCCCCCTAATCAAAGATTGAATTGTCAGATTTAATCCTATTGTATCCTATAATTCCACAAAATCATATGAAAAACACGAAGATTATTTCTATTTTAATAACAAATCGTTAGGATTGTAAATGGTAATTCTATCTGAATATGACAATAAAGAGCCCTATCAAATAGAGCTCTTTATTTTTTAAAACCAGCCGGTTACCATTTCAACAATGCTGTTCCATATACCGGCAAAAAAGCCGCCGATGCTTCTCATCGTTAAAATAAACCAGTTTGCTTTCTCATCATCTTCTTTTGTCACCAGGTTTACACCTGATACATCGCTGCCGAGAAATCCGTAGTCCTTTTCTTCTCCCTTATAGGAGGCCGTCAAGGTACCGACTTTCTCACCTTTTTTAACAGGTGCGGTCAGCTCGTCTTTGTTCAGCGTCACTTTCGCTTTGTAATTCTTTTCTTCACCGTTCTTCACAGGCATTGAAAAGGCTTTTTCTGTGACGATGCCGACTTCAGTTTCTTTCCCTTTGTCGACTGTGACTGTTTCGTTGCCTTTCACTTGTGCGCCTTTTGCGTAAAACTCTTTCATAGTGAAGTTTTCAAATGCATAATCGAGCATTTTTTTCGTTTCTTTAAATCGCGCCGTATGAAGGTCGCCTTTCGCATTCAGAACGACGGAAATCACTCTCATGCCATTTCTTTCAGCAGTAGCCGTAAAGCATGATCCGGCTGAGTCGGTTGACCCGGTTTTCAGCCCGTCCACACCTTCATATTGCTGAACAAGGCCTTTCAGCATAAAGTTCCAGTTCGGCATATCCATTTCATCGTCTGTGCCTTTTCTGAACTTCGTTTTGGCAATGCTCGCCGTATCGAGGATCTCTGGATAATCGCTCACTAAATGATCGGCAAGGAGCGCCATGTCTCTCGCAGACACTTCATTTTCTTCATTGGCATTTGTTCCGCTCGGATGTTTGCCGTGAAGATCCTTGTTTTCCAAACCTGTGGCATTCACAAATTTGAAATCTTTCATTCCAAGCTCTTTGGCTTTTTTGTTCATTAACTCTACAAACTTCGATTCAGAACCGGCAACAATTTCAGAAAGTGCAATAGCCGCCGCGTTTGCAGAGTAAATTGCAGTCGCCTGATAAAGCTCTTTTACAGTGTATGATCCGTCTTTACGAAGAGGAACATTGGATAGTGAACGATCTTGGGAAATCTCGTATACATAATCGTCAGGCGTGTACTTCTGATCCCATTTCACTTTGCCTTCGTGAATCGCTTCCAACAGAAGATACTCCGTCATCATTTTTGCCATGCTGGCAACAGGAAGACGCTGGTCGGCATTTTTACTGTACAAAATTTTCCCCGATGAAGCTTCCACCAGGATTGCTGCTTTCGCGTCTACATTGATTGGATCATTTGCAGCTTTTGCAGTTGACATAGGAGAAAATGCACCTACAGTCACGGCAAAAGCAACGATTAACATGATCAGCTGCTTTAATCTCTTGCTTTTCAAATCGTGATACCTCCGCTTTTCATCAGACTAATAATCTATATCAAAGCCTTTTAAGACATTTTTCAAACACAACATTATAAATTTTATCATAATGAAGCAAAAAAAAATAGACAGAGTATCACTCTGTCTACGGTTTAATTTTTGTCATATTTGATTAGGAAATGGTATAGTTAGGCGATTCTTTGGTAATTTGCACATCGTGAGGATGGCTTTCCCGCAGGCCTGCTCCTGTCATGCGGATGAACTGCGCATCTTCCCTCAATGCGTGCAAATCTTTCGTTCCGCAGTAGCCCATGCCGGATTTCAAACCGCCGACAAGCTGATAAACGGTATCAGCAACAGGGCCTTTATAAGGCGTACGGCCTTCAATGCCTTCAGGAACGAATTTTTTGTTTTCCTCTTGGAAGTAGCGGTCTTTGCTTCCTTTTTCCATCGCAGCTACAGAACCCATGCCGCGATAAACTTTAAAGCGTCTGCCTTGATAGATTTCAGTCTCGCCCGGGCTTTCAGATGTTCCGGCAAGAAGGCTTCCTAGCATGACGGCATGACCGCCGGCAGCCAAGGCTTTGACAATATCTCCGGAATACTTGATGCCGCCGTCTGCAATAATCGCAGCGCCGTGTTTTCTTGCTTCAGTCGCACAATCGTAAATCGCTGTCACTTGCGGAACACCGACACCGGCTACTACGCGGGTTGTACAAATTGACCCCGGTCCGATACCGACTTTAACTACATTTGCTCCAGCTTCGATAAGCGCTTTTGTTCCTTCGGCAGTTGCGACGTTACCGGCAATGATATTTAATTCAGGATAAGTGTCGCGGATTTTCTTAACGGTATCCAATACTCCTTGTGAATGGCCGTGCGCGGTATCAACGACGATCACATCGACATTGGCTTCCACAAGCTTTCTGACGCGTGTCATTGTGTCGCCTGTTACACCAACCGCTGCTCCAACCAATAGGCGGCCGTGAACATCTTTCGCTGAATTCGGGAATTCGATTACTTTTTCAATGTCTTTAATCGTAATTAGCCCTTTTAAAACACCTTGATCATCTAAAAGAGGGAGTTTTTCGATCTTGTATTTTTGAAGAATTTTTTCTGCTTCATCCAGGGTTGTACCAACAGGAGCCGTAACAAGCTCTTCTTTTGTCATAACATCGCTGATTTTCATGGAGTAATCAGAAATAAATCGCAGATCACGGTTTGTAATGATTCCAACCAGCTTCTGATCCTCTTCATTGTCAACAATCGGAACACCGGAAATTCTGTATTTGCCCATCAAATGCTCTGCATCAAAAACTTGGTGCTCTGGTGTCAAGAAAAACGGATTTGTAATGACGCCGCGCTCTGAACGTTTGACTTTGTCAACCTGCTCAGCCTGCTGTTCAATTGACATGTTTTTGTGGATAATACCCAGTCCGCCCTGCCTTGCCATCGCGATGGCCATTTGAGCTTCTGTAACTGTATCCATGCCTGCACTAATAATTGGAACATTCAGCTTGAGAGACGGTGTAAGCTCTACCGATAAATCGACGTCGCGCGGAAGTACCTCCGATTTAGCCGGAACGAGCAATACATCATCAAATGTTAAGCCTTCTTTTGAAAATTTGCTTTCCCACATTAGTAAATCCCCCTCTTTTCGGCAAAATATTATATGTAGATTATCAACTTGAATACCCACTGTCAAGAAAGCGAGAAACAGTTGTAATTTTTAGAAAATAACCATAAGGGAAGTGGAGTCCATGCAAGATAAAGGATGGAAGGATTTAAAGCTATTTTATTCGGTCGAAACAGCCCAGCATTTTCTTGAAATGGTATATAAAAATCAAGGAATGGAAGATGCCAAAAAAAATTCCTATAAAAACGGAGAGCGGTTTATTTTTTTTCTTAAACATGCGGAAGCCTTTTACAAGCAAGCCAAAATCGCTACGTTGGAAATCAAACCGATTTTATTATTTTACGGCATGGCACAGCTATTGAAAGCCTGCCTGTTAACGACAGATCCTTCCTATCCAAGCCATACTTCAGTGCTCGCCCATGGCGTGACCACTAGAAAACGAAAAAAACAAAATTACCGCTTTTATGAAGATGAAGTAAAAATCCAAAGGAACGGCCTATGTATGCACGTCATCAGGTCCCTTTTCCAATTATCCGGATTGGAAGATGAACGATTCAATATGAAGCAGCTTTTGGCGAGAATTCCGGAGATCAATAAAGTACTGGCATTTCAAAGAAAACCGAATCCAATAGTAAAAGCAGCCGTCGAAGACCGGCTCATTTGGCTGCCAAGCGAGACGCCCGATGCTTACAATATGTCGTCAAAGCGTTTCATCGAACATGTCGAATACCATTTAAACTGGTCTTTCTGCCGTGAAGAAAAAGAGGGGATCATTTTTTCCGCCGCTCAAAAAGAATGCCGTCCCAGCACTTCGACTACCTTGCTTTATGATTTGGAACATGGCGCATATTATTTTCCGGCTGAACGGGATCGCTTTTTAAAGCTCCCGGAAATATTGGTGCATTACTTGGTTGCTTACAATTTAAGCATGATTGCCAGGTATGAAACAGAATGGTGGTATGACCTTCTTCTTCAAAGTGCCAGCGATGATTATGTCATCATCCAACAGTTTTTACATATAGTCGAGTCAAAGTTCCCTTATTATATCGCTGAATTGCTTATTCGAAAAAAAGAAAACAACAAAAAAGACCAGCTTATATAAGCTGGTCCTCTTAGCGCTTGGCGGCGTCCTACTCTCACAGGGGGAAGCCCCCAACTACCATCGGCGCTGAAGAGCTTAACTTCCGTGTTCGGCATGGGAACGGGTGTGACCTCTTCGCTATCGCCACCAAACTATGCCTTCAGGACGAAGGTACTGGGCGTTCCTCACAGGATGTGAGGGCCTTTAGCCGAGTTTCCTTGCCTTTGGCTTTCTGAGAGGTGTTCTCTCAAAACTAGATAACGGACAGACGATTCACAAATATTTAGGTTAAGTCCTCGATCGATTAGTATCTGTCAGCTCCATGTGTCGCCACACTTCCACCTCAGACCTATCAACCTGATCATCTTTCAGGGATCTTACTTCCTTATAGGAATGGGAAATCTCATCTTGAGGGGGGCTTCATGCTTAGATGCTTTCAGCACTTATCCCGTCCGCACATAGCTACCCAGCGATGCCCTTGGCAGAACAACTGGTACACCAGCGGTGCGTCCATCCCGGTCCTCTCGTACTAAGGACAGCTCCTCTCAAATTTCCTGCGCCCGCGACGGATAGGGACCGAACTGTCTCACGACGTTCTGAACCCAGCTCGCGTACCGCTTTAATGGGCGAACAGCCCAACCCTTGGGACCGACTACAGCCCCAGGATGCGATGAGCCGACATCGAGGTGCCAAACCTCCCCGTCGATGTGGACTCTTGGGGGAGATAAGCCTGTTATCCCCGGGGTAGCTTTTATCCGTTGAGCGATGGCCCTTCCATGCGGAACCACCGGATCACTAAGCCCGACTTTCGTCCCTGCTCGACTTGTAGGTCTCGCAGTCAAGCTCCCTTGTGCCTTTACACTCTGCGAATGATTTCCAACCATTCTGAGGGAACCTTTGGGCGCCTCCGTTACCTTTTAGGAGGCGACCGCCCCAGTCAAACTGCCCACCTGACACTGTCTCCCTGCCCGATAAGGGCAGCGGGTTAGAAGGTCAATACAGCCAGGGTAGTATCCCACCGATGCCTCCACCGAAGCTGGCGCTCCGGTTTCCAAGGCTCCTACCTATCCTGTACAAGCTGTACCAACATTCAATATCAGGCTGCAGTAAAGCTCCACGGGGTCTTTCCGTCCTGTCGCGGGTAACCTGCATCTTCACAGGTACTATAATTTCACCGAGTCTCTCGTTGAGACAGTGCCCAGATCGTTGCGCCTTTCGTGCGGGTCGGAACTTACCCGACAAGGAATTTCGCTACCTTAGGACCGTTATAGTTACGGCCGCCGTTTACTGGGGCTTCAATTCGCACCTTCGCTTACGCTAAGCGCTCCTCTTAACCTTCCAGCACCGGGCAGGCGTCAGCCCCTATACTTCGCCTTACGGCTTCGCAGAGACCTGTGTTTTTGCTAAACAGTCGCCTGGGCCTATTCACTGCGGCTCTCTCGGGCTTGCACCCTAACAGAGCACCCCTTCTCCCGAAGTTACGGGGTCATTTTGCCGAGTTCCTTAACGAGAGTTCTCTCGATCACCTTAGGATTCTCTCCTCGCCTACCTGTGTCGGTTTGCGGTACGGGCACCTCTCACCTCGCTAGAGGCTTTTCTTGGCAGTGTGGAATCAGGAACTTCGCTACTATATTTCGCTCGCCATCACAGCTCAGCCTTACGGGAAACGGATTTGCCTATTTCCCAGCCTAACTGCTTGGACGCGGATATCCAATACCGCGCTTGCCCTATCCTCCTGCGTCCCCCCATTGCTCAAATGGTGAGGAGGTGGTACAGGAATATCAACCTGTTGTCCATCGCCTACGCCTTTCGGCCTCGGCTTAGGTCCCGACTAACCCTGAGCGGACGAGCCTTCCTCAGGAAACCTTAGGCATTCGGTGGAGGGGATTCTCACCCCTCTTTCGCTACTCATACCGGCATTCTCACTTCTAAGCGCTCCACGAGTCCTTCCGGTCTCGCTTCACAGCCCTTAGAACGCTCTCCTACCACTGTTCG
>NZ_CP150217.1:0-10000 GCF_037969865.1 Bacillus sp. FSL R7-0646 | reverse complement strand
ACTTAAGAAACCGCCTGCGCGCGCTTTACGCCCAATAATTCCGGACAACGCTTGCCACCTACGTATTACCGCGGCTGCTGGCACGTAGTTAGCCGTGGCTTTCTGGTTAGGTACCGTCAAGGTGCCGCCCTATTCGAACGGTACTTGTTCTTCCCTAACAACAGAGTTTTACGATCCGAAAACCTTCATCACTCACGCGGCGTTGCTCCGTCAGACTTTCGTCCATTGCGGAAGATTCCCTACTGCTGCCTCCCGTAGGAGTCTGGGCCGTGTCTCAGTCCCAGTGTGGCCGATCACCCTCTCAGGTCGGCTACGCATCGTCGCCTTGGTGAGCCGTTACCTCACCAACTAGCTAATGCGCCGCGGGTCCATCTGTAAGTGGTAGCTAAAAGCCACCTTTTATGATTGAACCATGCGGTTCAATCAAGCATCCGGTATTAGCCCCGGTTTCCCGGAGTTATCCCAGTCTTACAGGCAGGTTACCCACGTGTTACTCACCCGTCCGCCGCTGACCTAAGGGAGCAAGCTCCCGTCGGTCCGCTCGACTTGCATGTATTAGGCACGCCGCCAGCGTTCGTCCTGAGCCAGGATCAAACTCTCCATGAAATAATGGAGCGCAGATTAAGTTCGTCACATCCTGTGACAACATCTGCATGACCTGCATCGTGCAGGCCCCTGACTACGCACACTTACATGTGCGATTTATAATGAATTAACAGGTACGTTTTGTCTTGTTTAGTTTTCAAAGAACTTCGCTGCCGCTCTCAAAGCGACCACTTAAATATAACATTTATGAGAAAAGCGGTCAATACTTTTTTGAAAAAGTTTTTGTTGTTGTTTTTATAAGCGACCAAGAGAAATTATAGCACATTATGTTCCTGATGAAAAGATTATATTTGAAAGATTGAATAGAAAAACATGCAGCCATTTGGCTGCATGTTTTTATGATTCATCCGCTTCCTGTTCTTCTGAATCGTTCTCTTCATCTTTTTCAACTAAAGCGACAGTCGCGACATGCTCTTGTTCACCTAAGCGGATAAGTCGCACACCTTGAGTGACGCGTCCGGTCGTGGAGATATCTTTAATATCCATCCGAATGATCACGCCGCTTGCTGTGATGATCATTAAATCTTCTTCTCCTGTCGTTGCTTTCACTGTCACAAGAGATCCGTTATTTTCTGTGATTTTGCAGGTTTTCAGCCCTTTTCCTCCGCGGCTTTGCACCCTGTATTCTGAAGCGGGCGTCAGTTTTCCGTAGCCCTTTTCAGTTACGATTAGCACGTGTGAATCCTCTTCCAAAATCTCCATGCCGACAACAACATCGTCATCTGTCAGATTGATGCCCTTAACGCCGGCTGCTGTTCTTCCCATTTGCCTTACATCTGTTTCAGGGAAACGGATGAGCAGACCGTTCTTCGTGCCGATAATAATTTGTTTATTTCCATCCGTCAGGCGGACAGCGATCAATTCATCCTCATCGCGGAGGCTTAAGGCGATCAATCCATTATTGCGGATATTCGCGAATTGAGAAAGCGGTGTGCGTTTTGATATTCCGTGTTTTGTCGTGAAGAACAAATAAGACTCGTCATCAAATTCGCCTACCGGAATAATCGCGTTGATCCATTCTCCTTTTTCCACTTCAAGCAGGTTAATAATCGGAATTCCCTTCGCTGTCCGTCCGAATTCAGGGATCTCATATCCTTTCGCACGGTACACCTTCCCTTTATTCGAGAAGAAGAGAATGGTGTCATGGGTGGATGTTGAAATCAGGTGTTCAACGAAGTCGTCTTCATTTGTACCCATGCCCTGAATGCCTTTCCCGCCCCGTTTTTGGCTGCGGTAAGTAGAAGAAGGCAGACGTTTGATATATCCGTTATGAGTTAAAGTCACAACGATATTCTCGCGCGTGATGAGATCTTCATCCTCAATCGTCTCAAGGCCCGATGTCACGATTTCAGTACGGCGCTCATCATTAAAGCGCTCTTTAACTTCTGTGAGCTCTTCCCGAATGATTTCAAGAACTTTCTCTTCGTCTGCTAAGATTGCTTTTAGCTCTGCAATCAGCTCAACAAGGCTTTGATATTCCTCTTCGATTTTTTCGCGTTCCAGCCCTGTTAAACGCTGGAGACGCATGTCCAAAATCGCCTGGGCCTGTTTTTCAGTCAAAGAAAACTTCTCAATCAATCCGTTTTTTGCGATTTCAGCCGTTTGCGAATTTCTAATTAGGGAAATAACTTCATCAAGGTGATCAAGCGCCACTCTCAAGCCCTCAAGAATATGGGCCCGCGCTTCCGCTTTGCGAAGCTCGAATGCAGTACGCCTTCTGATCACGACTTTTTGATGGTCGAGATAATGCTCCAGACACTGCTTCAAGCTCAATACTTTCGGCTGGCCGTCAACAAGCGCCAAAAGATTAATGCCGAATGATGTTTGAAGAGCGGTCTGCTTGTACAAGTTATTTAACAGTACATTGGCATTTGCATCCCTTCTCAGTTCAATGACGATGCGCATTCCGTTTCGGTCTGATTCATCGCGGAGATCCGTAATGCCGTCGATTTTCTTATCGCGCACTAGATCGGCGATTTTTTCGATCAGCCTTGCTTTATTCACTTGGTACGGTATTTCCGTAATAATGATTACCGGTTTGCCGGAAGATGTTTCTTCGATTTGAGCTTTGGCTCGAAGCGTAATTGATCCCCGGCCTGTTTCATAGGCCTTTCGGATACCGCTTCTTCCCAAGATCAGCCCTGCTGTAGGGAAGTCGGGTCCAGGAATGATCTCCATCAATTCCGGAAGCGTGATATCAGGGTTTTTGCTGACCGCCAAAACACCGTCAATGACTTCACCGAGCTGATGCGGCGGGATGTTTGTGGCCATACCTACAGCAATACCGGCCGCTCCGTTGACAAGCAAGTTCGGAAATCTCGCAGGCATAACAACCGGCTCTTTTTCCGAACCGTCATAGTTGTCCTGGTAATCGATTGTGTCTTTATTGATGTCGCGCAGAATTTCCATTGATATTTTAGACATTCTCGCTTCTGTGTAACGCATGGCCGCAGCCGAGTCGCCGTCAACAGAACCGAAGTTTCCATGGCCTTGAACGAGCATGTACCGATAGTTAAAATCCTGCGCCATTCTGACCATGGCTTCGTAAACAGCAGAATCACCGTGAGGGTGGTACTTACCGATAACTTCGCCGACAATACGCGCGGATTTTTTATACGGCTTATCACTTGTCATCCCAAGGTCGTTCATCGCATACAATATTCTTCTGTGCACCGGCTTCAGACCGTCTCTTACGTCCGGAAGAGCGCGGGAAACAATAACACTCATTGCGTAATCTAAAAAAGATGTGCGCATTTCCTGACTGATATTGACTTCCTGAACTTGGGGCTTATGTTGTTCACTCATTAAAAAACCTCCCTGGAGAATCTACATGAGTTGTGTGGGAGTAGATTTGTATTTATACTCTTCAACGAATTAGGCTATTCTCCATTATATCAATAATCTTGATTTTATACACATCAAATGACTAGAGCGCCAAAGGCTCATTCTAGAAAAGACCTTATTTCAATTAAGCGAAAATAAGGTCTTACAATCATTAAATATCCAAATTCTTTACATATCGGGCATTCTCTTCGATGAAGTTGCGGCGCGGTTCAACCTTGTCGCCCATCAGCATTTCAAAGGTTTCATCCGCATCAATCGCATCTTTGAGCGTTACTTGAAGCAATGTCCGCGTTTCTGGATCCATCGTCGTTTCCCAAAGCTGTGTCGCATTCATCTCGCCCAAACCTTTGTAGCGCTGCAGGCCTGGCTTAGGATTTTGCGGAAGCTCTTTTAAAATTTCTTCGAGCTGCTGGTCATTGTACGCATACTCAACGCGTTTCCCCTGCTGTACTTTGTAAAGAGGCGGCTGAGCGATGTAGACATATCCTTGTTCGATAATCTGTCTCATGTAGCGGTAGAAAAAGGTCAGCAGCAATGTTCTGATGTGTGCACCATCGACGTCGGCATCCGTCATAATCACGACTTTGTGGTAGCGGGCTTTTTCAAGGTTGAAATCTTCCCCGATTCCGGTGCCAAGGGCGGTGATCATAGAACGAACCTCATTGTTGGACAATATTTTGTCCAGGCGGGCTTTTTCGACGTTCAAAATTTTCCCTCTCAAAGGCAAAATTGCTTGGAAATGACGGTCGCGGCCCTGTTTTGCCGATCCGCCCGCAGAGTCACCCTCAACGATGTAAAGTTCGGAAATCGTCGGGTCTTTAGAAGAACAGTCAGCAAGTTTCCCCGGCAGATTGGACACTTCAAGGGCGCTTTTTCTGCGCGTCAATTCGCGTGCTTTCTTTGCAGCCATCCGTGCTCTGGCGGCCATAACCCCTTTTTCAACGATTTTTTTCGCTGAATCCGGGTTTTCTAGCAGAAACTTTTCAAGCGCTTCTGAAAATAGCGCATCTGTTATCGTACGCGCTTCTGAGTTGCCGAGCTTTGTTTTCGTCTGCCCTTCAAATTGAGGATCCGGGTGCTTGATTGAAATAATCGCTGTCAAACCTTCCCGGACGTCTTCTCCGCTTA
Organism: Bacillus sp. FSL R7-0646; assembly: GCF_037969865.1. Classification (NCBI taxonomy): domain Bacteria; kingdom Bacillati; phylum Bacillota; class Bacilli; order Caryophanales; family Bacillaceae; genus Bacillus; species Bacillus sp. FSL R7-0646. The sequence continues at coordinate 5,422 of NZ_CP150217.1, read as the reverse complement.
AGTTCGGATCGCTTTCTTTGAATACGCCGTTTCTTCTCGCGTAATCATTGATGACCCTCGTCAAACCGGTCTTAAAGCCGGCTTCATGGGTTCCGCCTTCATACGTATGAATGTTGTTAGCAAATGAATAAATGTTGCTTGTATAGCTGTCATTGTATTGAAGAGCCACCTCGACTGTAATGCCGTCTTTGGATCCTTCAATATAGACCGGCTCTTCATGAATAACTTCCCGCGAACGGTTCAAGTGTTCAACATAGCTTTTAATACCGCCTTCATAGCAGTATTCATTCTTGCGTTCTTTTCCTTCTCGCTTGTCTTCGATCGTGATTTTGACGCCTTTTGTCAAGAAAGCGAGTTCGCGGACACGAGTGGCGAGCGTATCATAGTCGTATTCAGTCGTTTCCGTGAATATTTCCGGATCAGGCTTGAAGTGTGTGGTCGTTCCCGTCACTTCCGTATCTCCAATGACTTTCAAATCAGCTTTCGGAACGCCACGTTCAAATTCCTGATAATGGATTTTTCCATCTCTGTAAACCGTTACATCCAGCTCGGTTGAAAGGGCGTTAACAACAGAAGCACCGACGCCGTGCAAACCGCCCGAAACTTTATATCCGCTTCCGTCAAACTTTCCTCCGGCGTGCAGGACAGTCATGATGACTTCCACAGCGGGACGACCCATCTTCTCATGAATACCGACCGGGATACCCCGTCCGTTGTCTTTTACTGTGATGCTGTTGTCTTTTTCAATTGCGACATTGATTTCAGTGCAGTAACCGGCCAATGCTTCATCGATGCTGTTATCGACAATTTCCCATACTAAATGGTGCAGACCTTTGCCGCTTGTCGACCCGATGTACATTCCGGGTCTTTTCCGAACGGCTTCCAATCCCTCTAGAACCTGTATCTGATTTTCATCGTAATTATTTTGCTGTTCCATTGCCACGCACATTCACCTACACTTTTCTTCAAACATAATAAATTTATAGTTAAGATTCTTTATGAATCGATTTCCGGCTTGGATTGCGCCCGTTTTTTCAACGTGCCTGAGGCTAAAGGAGAAAAATAAATCGATTGTAATGTGACAACAATTGACTTCGGCGTGCTGTTAGAAGAGACAATCCGCTGTTTTTGCTTGCTTAAAAACTCCTCAACAATCGGCGATGTCTTTGCCTTGTAATCAAAAATAGCCACAATTTCACGCGTTGAGACGACAAAATCGTCACCTAAGTGGATATACAATCCCTCACCCCATTTTTTCAGTCCGATAGCGTGCCATTTTCAACACGAAAGATTTCCGCTTCGTTTAAGGTTTTATGATCAATTCCATCAACGCTTGTCGTTGTTACGAATGTTTGAACGCGGCCTTGAATGGTGTGGAGCAAGTGAGACTGCCGATAGTCGTCCAGCTCTGATAAAACATCATCCAAAAGCAGAATCGGGTATTCTCCTATCTCTTCCTGAATCAAGTCGATTTCAGCCAATTTAAGCGACAATGCAGTCGTGCGCTGCTGGCCCTGCGATCCGTAAGTCTGCACATCACGGCCATTGACATAGAAAAGAACATCATCCCTGTGGGGACCTGAAAGAGATACCCCCCGTTCTATTTCTTTATCTCTTAATTTAGAAAACGTTTCTTGATAACTATTGATCATTTTCGACAAATCGGGCGAATCTGATACGTGAAGAGACGTATGATACTTTAACGTCAGCTCTTCCAGACCTCTTGAAATTCCGGAATGAATGGGCTGAGCCCATTTTTCAAGCTGATCGACAAACTGAAGCCGTTTCATCACAACCTTTGCCGCGAATTCCGTAAGCTGTTCCGTCAGCACGTCAAGCATCGTTTGATCGGTTTGCTTTCTCGTTTGAAGCTGCTTCAAGAAATGATTCCGTTGTGAAAGGATTTTTTGGTAAAGAGAAAGGTCATGAAGATAGACAGGTGATACTTGGCCGATTTCCATGTCGAGAAACCTTCTTCTGACCTGAGGACTTCCTTTTACGAGATTTAAATCCTCCGGCGCGAACATAATCGTGTTGACAGCCCCGACATACTGGCTCAGCTTCTGCTGTTCAATATGATTCACTTTACCTTTTTTTCCTTTTTTGGAAATCACAAGCTGAATGGGAACAGAACCGTTTTTTTTAATGACCCTGCCTTCTATTTTAGCATAGTCTTCATCCCATCGTATGAGTTCTTTATCATTTGACGTCCGATGGGATTTCGCCATCGCAAGCACATAGATCGCTTCCATCAAATTTGTTTTTCCTTGAGCGTTCTCTCCGATAATCACGTTCACTTTGTTCTCAAATTGAAGGTCAAGGCGCTCATAATTACGGTAAGACGATAATGTAAGATTTTGGATATACAATCAATACCACCTGCTTTTAGCCGACGACTTGAAATGAACCGAATCCTTCAATCGTCACCACATCTCCGACATACAGTTTTCGTCCGCGGCGGTTATCCGGCTCGTCATTGACGAGTACTTCATATTCCGATAAAAACCATTTTGCCATTCCTCCGGACTGAATGACATCCGCCAATTTCAAAAACTGGCCGAGGGTAATCATCTCTGTATCAATAGCCACCGTCTTTGTCATTATATCGACCTCTTTCAATATCACTAATATCTAATTGTACTAAAAAACAGGGAAAGAAGGAAAGGGGAAACTTGCGGTATGAGCAATCAAGGCAGGGCGAGAGCGCTTTTCTCCAGAAAAAATAAGAGAAGCTGCCGGACCAGCCGGCAACTTTCTATTCCAACAAATTAATACGTCCGGACAGGAAGAATTAATTGGACGATCGAATCGTCATTCGGCGTACGGATCAGAAAAGGCCTCATAGCGCCTGTGAAGCTTACATGAATGTCCTCTCCTTCAAGAACTTTAAGGGCATCCAGCATATATTTCGGACTAAAGGATATCTTTAAGTCTTCCCCTTCGATCTGCTCGGCATTCACCGTTTCAACAACCTTTCCGATTTCCGGAGAGTTTGAAGAAATTTCGATCGACTCATTGGCGGCTGCGGAAAGTTTCACCACGTTGTTTCGTCCTTCTCTCGCCAAAAGCGAAGCCCTGTCGATCGCCTGGAGAAATTCCTTAGTATTGACAATCAAGTTCGTTTTGCTTTCCTGAGGAATCAGGCGGTTCGTATCCGGATAGTTTCCGTCAAGAAGCCTGGAGAAAAACAGAACGTTTTTTGTTTTAAACAGCACTTGTGTTTCGGTAATCACAATATCGACAAGCTCCTGATGGTCATCAAGGATTTTGCTGAGCTCGGTTAAGCTTTTTCCTGGGATGACGACATTGTATGAACTGTCTTCGTTAATGTCGAGCTTAGCTTTCCTTAGCGCAAGACGATGACTATCCGTTGCAGTGCATATTAATTCACCGCCAGTGACATTCCAGTTTACACCTGTCAAGATTGGGCGTGTTTCTGAGGTGGACACTGCAAAAACGGTTTGGCGGATCAGGTTTTTCAGCAGATCGGTCGGAATTTGAAAAGCGTGATGCTCTTCAATTTGCGGCAAAAGCGGATATTCGCTTGCATCCAAACCGTTTAAGTTAAACTCTGCTTTGCCGGAGCGGATGATCGTTAAGTATTGATTTTGAACCTCGATTTCCACTGTTGACATCGGCAGCTTTTTGACAATTTCACTGAAAAAACGGGCTTGAAGCACAATGCTGCCGGGCTGTTCAATTGTCACGATCTCTAAATCGCCGTCTTCTTTCGGGATAAACGATTCAATCGAAATATCGGAATCGCTGCCTGTCAGAGAGACCCCTTCATCAGAGGCCACGATTTTAATACCGGTTAAGATCGGAATCGTCGTTCTTGAAGAAACGGCTTTTAACACATCTTGGACACTTTCGACCAGGCGGTCTTTTTGAATTGTAAACTTCATAATCATCCTCCTTGCGGGAATCTATTAATTATTATGTTTTAAAAAAATAGCAGAAGTACTAGTAGGGGCTGTGGATTTGTGGATAAGTGAAAAAAAGAACGGAAACACAGCCTATCCACATGTGGACAGACTGTGTAAGGCCATGTTCAAGTTATTCACACTTTCCCGCTCATCACTTATCTCAGCTGCTCTTTAATTTCTTTAATCTGCTGCTGAAGCTGTTCATCATCGTTCAGCAGTTTTGATATTTTCTCATGGGCATGGATGACCGTCGTGTGGTCGCGTCCGCCAAATTCTTCGCCGATCTTCGGAAGAGAAGAATCTGTCATTTCTCTTGATAGATACATAGCGATCTGCCGCGGAAAAGCCACCGATTTTGTCCGTTTCTTCGCCTTGAAATCCTCCAGCTTGATATTGAACTGCTGGCCGACGATTCTTTGGATGTCTTTGATCGTAATGACTTTCGGCTTTGAAGAAGGAATGATATCTTTCAAAGCTTCAGCAGCCAGATCGGCGTTAATGTCTTTATTGATCAAGGAAGAATATGCGACAACCCTGATTAATGCCCCTTCCAGCTCCCTGATATTGCTGTCGATCTGATTGGCAATATAAAGCATGACTTCATTCGGGATATCAAGTCCTTCTGCTTTTGCTTTCTTTCTTAAAATCGCAATTCTTGTTTCCAGATCAGGAGGCGTGATGTCAGTGATCAATCCCCATTCAAAACGGGAGCGCAAACGGTCTTCAAGCGTTGGGATCTCTTTTGGAGGCCGGTCGCTGGAAATGACAATCTGCTTTGTTTCTTCATGCAGCGTATTAAACGTATGGAAAAATTCCTCTTGCGTCTGTTCTTTTCCGGCTAAAAATTGAATATCGTCTATTAAAAGAACGTCAACATTTCGATAGCGATTGCGAAAATCGACAGCTTTATTGTCACGGATCGAGTTAATGAACTCATTTGTAAATTTCTCAGATGACAAATAAACCACTTTTGCAGATGGATTGTGATCGATGACATAGTGCCCGATCGCATGCATTAAGTGAGTCTTTCCAAGTCCGACTCCCCCGTAAATAAACAGCGGATTGTAAGCTTTCGCCGGGGCTTCAGCCACTGCCAAAGACGCTGCGTGGGCGAATCGGTTTCCTGAACCGATAACGAACGTATCAAATGTATATTTGGGATTCAGCATGTTTTGCGGAAAATCAGCCGGTTCTTCTTTCGACATTTTTTTGATTGGAGACTTTGGCATAAAATCTTCTTCATTTTGATTCTGAGGAATGACAAATTTAATGCTCAATTCTTCTCCTGTCAGATCATAGATCGTATCGGCGATCAGGTGCAGGTATCTTGATTCAAGCCAGTCTCTGGCGAACTCGTTCGGTGCGGTGATGATCAGCGTATCGCCCTGCAATGAATGGGCCTTTGTCGATTTCATCCATGTTTCAAAGCTGGGCTTGCTCAATTTTTTTTCGATCTGCCCCAAAGCTTGATTCCAAAGATCCGATATGTTTTTCAT